>NZ_SCNE01000017.1:0-25910 GCF_005503595.1 Enterobacter sp. 2VL | reverse complement strand
AACGCCGTAGCGCCGATGGTAGTGTGGGGTCTCCCCATGTGAGAGTAGGGAACTGCCAGGCATCAAACAAGTGAAGAGGCCATCCGGAAGGATGGCCTTTTTGCGTTTTTGTACCCCAAAACCTCTCCACAAACTAATCCCCCAATTTCCTGCATATACGGTAAACTATCACCGTTTTTGCATCAGGATAGCGTCTATGAACCACTCCCTTAAGCCCTGGAATACCTTTGGCATTCAACGCAATGCTAATCAAATTGTACGTGCCGAGAGTGCTCAGCAACTGCTGGAAGCATGGCAAAACGCAGCAGAAAACGGTGAACCCGTACTTATTCTGGGCGAAGGAAGTAATGTCCTGTTTCTCGATGATTTTGCGGGAACGGTTATCGTCAACCGCATCATGGGAATTGATGTTAAAGAGTGCGCCGACAGCTGGCATCTGCACGTCGGGGCCGGCGAAAACTGGCACCATCTGGTGCAATACACCCTTGAACAAGGCATGCCGGGTCTCGAAAACCTTGCGCTCATTCCCGGTTGTGCCGGATCGTCACCGATTCAAAATATTGGTGCGTACGGTATCGAGCTAAAACACGTCTGCGAATATGTCGACTGCCTCGAGCTGGCGACCGGAAACGCCCTGCGTTTGACCGCAGAGCAGTGCCGTTTTGGCTATCGGGACAGTATTTTCAAGCATGAATACCAGGATCGCTACGTGATTGTGGCCGTAGGTCTTCGTCTGGCGAAAGCGTGGACGCCCGTTCTGACCTACGGTGATTTAACCCGTCTCGATCCCGCGACCGTCACCGCCCGGGAAGTCTTTGATTCAGTCTGCCATATGCGGATGACAAAACTGCCTGATCCGAAAGTGAACGGTAATGCGGGCAGTTTCTTCAAAAACCCGGTTATCAGCGGCGAAACGGCGAAAGCTTTCCTGGCAGGCTGGCCAACGGCACCCCATTATCCACAGGCGGATGGCAGCGTGAAGCTGGCTGCTGGCTGGCTTATCGATCAATGTGAACTAAAAGGCACGTCGGTGGGCGGTGCTGCCGTTCATCGTCAGCAGGCGCTGGTACTGATCAATCAAAGCAATGCGACCAGTGAAGACGTGGTCAAGCTTGCTCATCATGTTCGCCAGCGTGTGGGCGAGAAATTCAACGTCTGGCTCGAGCCCGAAGTGCGCTTTATTGGTCGCATGGGTGAAGTCAGCGCCGTGGAGACAATTGCGTGAAGGATAATACTGTTCCCTTAACCCTGATCGGCATTCTGGCTGACGGAGAGTTTCACTCTGGCGAGCAGCTGGGCGAGCAGTTGGGCATGAGCCGCGCCGGTATTAATAAACATATCCAGACGCTCCGCGACTGGGGGGTCGATGTGTTCACCGTGCCCGGCAAAGGCTACAGCCTGCCGGAGCCTATCCAGCTCCTGAATGAAGAGGCGATCCGTAGCCAGATTGGTCAGGGAAAGGTCGCCGTCCTGCCGGTAATCGATTCCACCAACCAATACCTGCTGGATCGCCTGGGCGATCTCGACTCGGGTGATGCCTGCGTGGCGGAATATCAGCAGGCCGGGCGGGGCCGCCGTGGGCGCAAATGGTTCTCTCCTTTTGGTGCCAACCTCTACCTGTCGATGTACTGGCGTCTTGAGCAAGGGCCTGCCGCCGCTGTCGGCCTGAGCCTGGTGATTGGGATTGTGATGGCCGAAGTGCTTCACGATCTGGGTGCCGATAAAGTGCGGGTCAAATGGCCGAACGATCTCTATCTCGACGATCGTAAACTGGCGGGTATCCTGGTTGAATTAACCGGTAAAACCGGCGATGCCGCGCAGATTGTGATTGGCGCTGGCCTGAATATGGTCATGCGTAACGTGCAGAGTGATGTGGTGAATCAGGCCTGGACCAACCTGCAGGAAGCGGGGATCACCATCGATCGTAATACTCTCGCCGTACGCATGATAAAAGAGCTGCGCAGTTCCCTGACGCTCTTTGAGCAGGAAGGTTTAACGCCGTTCCTGTCGCGTTGGGAAAAGCTGGATAACTTTATCAACCGTCCGGTCAAACTGCTGATTGGCGAACGCGAGATCGTCGGAATTTCCCGGGGTATCAATGCACAGGGCGCGCTGCTCCTTGAACAAGACGGCGCGATCAAGCCCTGGGTGGGCGGTGAAATCTCGCTGCGAAGCGCAGAATAAAAAAAGGGAGCCGGTTGGCTCCCTTTTTAGTTGTACGTCGTTATTGCGGATAAGGAACCCAGTCCCCGCCGTTGAGACGAACATACGGTTTTTTCTGGTACTGGATCACCACCGCATTGGCGTTCTCCGATACCTCAGCCGTCTGCGGCAGATTGCTGGTAAGCTGATCCCAGTTCACGCTATCTTCCACAAACAGCTTGCCGTCGACCGCGCGGGCAACGATTTCTGAGATCGCCAGGTAGCTGCTTGGCTGCGTGATCTCAACCGGTGCGCCCTGGTGCGGTGCCTTCATGCCGATGAACTTAATCCCGGCAGGCACATTGGTGATGGACGGGCTTGGGATATCGCGCAGGCCGGACACCTGCATTCTGTCGCCCTTCAGCGCACCGCCGTGTTCTGGCACCACAACCACCATCACCTTACGGCCTGATTTTTCCAGCTCGGTTAAGAACGCGTCCAGCTCGTCAAAGAGCTTCTGCGCACGCACTTTATAATCCGCCGTTTTGCTCACGCCCGGGAAGTGGTTCCCGTCATGCAGCGGCAGGGTGTTATAGAACGTGGCGCTGCGTGGGTTCGTGTCTTTGTCGATGGTCTGAAGCCAGCGCTGCAGCACGGCGGCGTCGTCGTATACCGGCGAACCGTCAAAGCCCAGCAGTTGCACCGGCAGGCCGGTTTGATCCATCAGCGGGGCCTGCATTCCCCCTTGCTCACGCACCTCTTTCAGGAAGTTACCAAACTGACCGTTATGGCCGAGCATCAGGTGCTGCGTGAAGCCCAGCTTAGCCAGGTTATCAAACAGGTAACACTGGTTGCCCGCTGGCTGGTAAAGGTTTTTGTGCGATGGCTGACCGCAACTCGCACGCAGCAGACGAATGGCTGCCGGGCCGCTGTACGACGTGGCAGAGTTAAAATCTTTAAACTGGATGTCAAAGTGCGACCACAGCGGGTGCGACATCAACCCGGCGGCATCGACGTCGGCCCAGGACAGGGAACAGATGTTGATCACCAGCAGTTCAAACGGCTGAGCATCGGCAGGCAGCGCGTCCGGGAATTTGGTCTGACGCTTGTCTTCAGCCGTATAGAAACTTGAAAGCCAGTTATTCAGGTTCGCCGAGGTCGGCGGTGCCGTTTGCGCAGGGATATCACCTACCACCGGCGTGTCGCCCGCTGTCGCCACGGTAGCCGCCGCAGAGCCACCAGTGGTGGTGACCGTGGTGGTTGGCTGACCGGCTGGCCACAGGGAGAAGCTCGGGCCTGTCAGCGTCAGCACGTTAAGCCAGACCATAATCGCGACCACAAACACCGTGACGCGGATCCATTGTGACAGGAACAGCCAGGCGACCAGCAGCACGAACACTGCCCCAATCATCTCCCAGTTAATGAAACGCTCGGTCAGATCGAGAATATAGTCGGAACTAAAGCCCGCAACCTGCGAGCCCTGACTCATAATGCTTTCCGGGCCAGGCAGCCAGGTGTCATGCCAGAACAGACCAAACCCTATCGGAATAGCGATCCAGTGGCGTATACGGTGCAGCCTGACGTTGGGAATGGGCATCAGCAGGAATGCCATAAACACCAGGTTCAGCAGAGGGTGGAAATTAAGATAGCCTGCCCACAGCAGACCAAATTTCACCAGAAAGTAGAAGTTCCAGCCGGAAAGGCCGCGCCAGTATTGCCAGAGCGGCGATGGCGCCGACGTGGTATAGGTAGAATTAGTCATGTTTTCGGGTTGCCTTGACGTTCGGAGCTCGTGTCAGTGTTCCGGCGGGTTTAACGTAGCGAGGTTTTATAAACAGTATTCTGGCCGTATCGCGCATCCGACGCAGCGAATGACGCGCATAGTAGCCAAGCGGGAAAAATATCAGCGCACAGAGTATGACCAGCTGAAGGATATCGCTGATGCTCATTTTGATCCCTCCGGCTGCTCAGACAACAGACGCAGAGGTTCGGGAACCCGACGCCAGGTATGTCCGTCATGCTGCGCATTGAGGATCGGTTTGACACTCTTCGTCATCGGTAGCGGTTTTGACCATTGTTCCGGTTTCAGGGTACGCATCTGCACCAGTTCTGCGTTGATAAGATTATCTTCGAACCAAATCATGCGGTTAGAAAAAATATCCCCGGTTGGTAGCGGGAAGATGTGGTTAAGGGCCGTATCGAGATCGTTCACCCGACAGAAGGATAAAAACAGCACCAGGCGGTTATCCCCAATCGTCATGATGTCCCCCGTGCGGTTGGGCCGGCACAGGGTCAGCGCCTGTTCAACACGAATACCCGGCACCGGGCGCAGCGCGACCATCACGCCTTTGCCATCTGCCGGAAGCAGCGTGTTGCTCATCATATTGCTGACCGCATCGCAGAAGGTATCCCACTTTTGATAGCCACGCAGTTTCATCGGCTGGGTCATCGAAAGCAGGGTGCTGATATCTTCCGGAACGTGGCGGTTAAACTGCTGGCCCTGAATGCTTTCGATAAGCGTCAGGCAGCGTGAGAGCGGCGCATTCCAGGGCACGACCATATTGGCACCGCAGCCCAGAAGCAGCCGCTCATCGGTGGCGCGCAGGCTGGTATTGTTCTCACGCACGACGATTTTCAGTGCGCTTCCGCGCTGACGACGCAACGTGTGTATGTGTCTCGCCAGCGTTTCAATCTGGTTATTCTGCATTAATGAAAAAACAATGGTCGCTGCCTGCGTCGTGCGGGCTTCATTAAAGACCGCTTCATTTGTATCGTAGAGGGACCAGTTTTCCGAGAGCGCAGGCGCACCTTCTAATACCGCAACATGGCTGAGAATGCGTTTTTCATCGCTGCGCGGCTGCACCACCGCCGTTTCTTGTCGGGAGAGATGCCACTGACCGTCGATCTGTTTCAGGGTAAGTTGTTGGCGGGCGCTCACCCCTTTTTCATTGCACCAGAACGCAATATCGTAAAGATAACTGTCGGTCTGGTCACGGATACTTGCGAGACCGAAAAGGGAACGATATTGCGCCATTAAAAATGAAAAAAGCTTGTCATTATTACTGCCGGGGTTAATGACCAATACTGAACAGTTTCGATTTTTCGCCCATTTGTTGATTTTTTCTATCCACTGCACAATTTTTTGTGGGGATATATTTTGCAGCACGTTATTTGCGCATTTAAGTATCAGTAAATAGTGATCCGGATCAATGGTGCACTGAATATCACGGGGCAGGAAGTTCAGGCTTTCGGTTTCGGATGACATCGTAAATAGCCTTACCGTCTGTGGGCCATTATTTTCATCGAGCCTGATAACCTGTTTAGGATCGTCGCCCATGGTGATAACGGCAACGCGGGAATCCCCGCCCTGCGCGGCTACGGTCTGGTTTACCAGGCTTATGGCGTCTTCATTGCGCTCCGTATTAATCCACCAGACTCCACCGACTGGCATGTGGCTCAATTCGTCCCATAATGACTGGATGCCAATAGAAAATATGGAGTCCACGGTGTCCCTCTATCATCGAATTTATCTGTATCTCAGTTTACTAGCGAAAGCGTAGAAATAAACCTAACATTGAAATTAAAGAACATCAGATTTAGCATGTAAATGAAAATTCGCAGGCAGGAGGCTTCGCTTCATCTGATCCCGCGACTTTAATCAACGTGATGGAATAAAAATGCATAATAATGAACCCGGAACGCCGGTCGACAGTAGCCTGGGTTACACATTCCAAAATGATTTTCTGGCGCTCTCGCAGGCTTTTTCTTTGCCTGAAATTGATTACACCGATATTTCCCAGCGGGAACAACTGGCAGCGGCGATTAAACGCTGGCCGTTGCTGGCTGAGTTTGCCCAACAACAATAAGGGAGCCATTGATGGCCATACTCGGATTACAGGGCGTCCGTGGCGGTGTGGGTACAACATCCGTCACCGCGGCGCTGGCGTGGTCATTGCAACTACTGGGTGAATCGGTGTTGGTCATTGATGCCTGCCCCGACAATTTGCTGCGCATGTCGTTCAACGTCGACTTCCGCCATCAAGACGGCTGGGCGCGAGCATTTCTCGACGGTAAAGAGTGGCAGGACGCGGGCCTGCGTTACACCTCCCTGCTGGATCTGCTCCCCTACGGACAACTGACCGTTGCAGAACGCGAGAACGAAAATGCACATCAGCCCCTGCTTGCGCAGTTCAGCAACGCTTTGCAGCGTTTGAAAGAGCAGAGCCATTACCGCTGGATAGTGCTCGATCTGCCGCACGGTAGCGATCCGCTGACGCGCCAACTTATTACCCAGTGCGATCACGTGCTCTCCATTGTTAACGTTGATGCGAATTGCCATATCCGCCTGCATCAGCAGGCTCTGCCGGCGAATGCCCATATTCTGATCAACGATCTGCGCCTCAGCAGCCAGATCCAGGACGATCTGTACCAGATTTGGCTGCAAAGCCAGCGACGCCTTTTGCCGATGGTCATCCATCGTGATGAAGCCATGGCGGAGTGCCTTGCTTCCAAACAGCCGCTTGGCGAATACCGGAGCGATTCACTGGCGGCGGAAGAGATCCTGACGCTGGCGAACTGGTGCTTGCTGCACTACGCCGGGCGCGGGGAATCTGCCGGGAGTCCTGCATGATCCGCGTGTCCACCTGGCTACTCATACCGCCGGTCAGCGCGCGGTTGAGCGAGCGCTATCGTCATTATCGTCACCACGGCGCGTCGTCGCTAAGCGCTGCGCTTGGCTGTTTCTGGACGATCCTGGCCTGGCTGTTCATTCCGCTGGAACACCCCCGCTGGCAGCGCATTCGCGCGCGGCACGGGGAGCTTTATCCGCACATTAATCCTGACAGGCCGCGCCCCCTGGACCCGGCGCGTTACGCCATTCAGGCGCTCTGGCTGGTGGCAACTGCACCCGTATCAGATAAGAAAACGCCGCACTGGCGCAGCTTTAGCCGGGTGCAGAATTTCCGCGAGCGCTATCACCGCTGGCTGGACAGGCTGCCCGAGCGCGTGGGCGACAGGACCAGCCATCTGGACGATCATAAAGAGCTCGGGCATCTGCATCCGGGCTTGCGTCGTTTTATCCTCGGCTTAATTGTCGTCTTCTCGCTGATTCTGGCACTGGTCTGTATTACGCAGCCCTTTAACCCGTTGGCGCAGTTCACCTTCCTGATCCTGCTCTGGGGCGTGGCGCTGCTGGTCCGGCGTATTCCGGGGCGGTTCTCGGCCCTGATGCTGATCGTGCTGTCGCTGACCGTCTCCTGCCGCTACATCTGGTGGCGCTACACCTCAACGCTTAACTGGGATGACCCGGTAAGCCTGGTGTGCGGCCTGGTGCTGCTGTTTGCTGAAACCTATGCGTGGATTGTGCTGGTGCTGGGGTATTTCCAGGTGGTCTGGCCGCTGAATCGTCAGCCGGTACCGCTGCCGAAAGACACGACCCAGTGGCCATCGGTCGATCTCTTCGTGCCGACCTATAACGAAGACCTGAGCGTGGTAAAAAATACTATCTACGCCGCGCTGGGTATCGACTGGCCGAAGGACAAGCTCAAAATCTGGATCCTTGATGACGGCGGCCGGGCGGAGTTTCGTCAGTTTGCGGAAGAGGTGGGGGTGGAATACATCGCCCGTACTACGCACGAACACGCCAAAGCCGGGAACATCAACAACGCGCTGAAGTATGCCAAAGGGGAGTTTGTCTCCATCTTTGACTGCGACCACGTCCCGACGCGCTCGTTCCTGCAGATGACCATGGGCTGGTTCCTGAAAGAGAAAGAGCTGGCGATGATGCAGACGCCGCACCACTTCTTCTCGCCGGATCCGTTTGAACGCAACCTCGGGCGCTTCCGTAAAACCCCGAACGAAGGCACCCTGTTCTACGGCCTGGTACAGGACGGGAACGATATGTGGGACGCCACCTTCTTCTGCGGCTCGTGCGCGGTTATCCGCCGTAAGCCGCTGGATGAAATTGGCGGCATTGCCGTTGAGACGGTCACCGAAGATGCTCACACCTCGCTGCGCCTGCACCGTCGCGGCTATACCTCGGCCTATATGCGTATTCCGCAGGCGGCCGGTCTGGCAACGGAGTCGCTTTCTGCGCATATCGGCCAGCGTATCCGCTGGGCGCGCGGCATGGTGCAGATTTTCCGCCTTGATAACCCGCTAACGGGGAAAGGGCTGAAGCTGGCGCAGCGCCTGTGCTACGTCAACGCCATGTTCCACTTTTTATCCGGCATTCCGCGGCTCATCTTCCTGACCGCGCCGCTGGCGTTCCTGCTCTTGCACGCCTATATCATCTACGCGCCTGCGCTGATGATCGCGCTCTTTGTGCTGCCGCATATGATCCACGCCAGCCTGACCAACTCGAAGATTCAGGGCAAATACCGCCACTCGTTCTGGAGTGAAATCTACGAAACGGTGCTGGCCTGGTATATCGCGCCGCCCACCATGGTGGCGCTGATTAACCCGCACAAAGGCAAGTTTAACGTCACCGCCAAAGGCGGGCTGGTGGAAGAGGAGTACGTCGACTGGGTGATCTCCCGTCCGTATATCTTCCTTGTGCTGCTCAACATCGTAGGCGTGATTGCCGGTATCTGGCGTTACTACTACGGCCCGGAAAACGAAATCCTGACGGTGTTCGTCAGCGTGGCATGGGTGTTCTACAACCTGATTATCCTTGGCGGCGCGGTGGCCGTTTCGGTCGAGAGCAAGCAGGTCCGTCGCGCGCACCGCGTCGAGATCAGCATGCCGGCAGCCATTGCCCGTGAAGATGGTCACCTCTTCTCCTGTACCGTGCATGACTTCTCTGACGGGGGACTCGGGATCAAGATCAACGGGCAGGCGAAAGTGCTGGAGGGGCAGAAGGTCAACCTGCTGCTCAAACGCGGCCAGCAAGAGTATGTCTTCCCGACGCAGGTGGCCCGTGTGTCAGGAAATGAAGTCGGTCTGCAGCTGATGCCGCTGACCAAGAAGCAACACATCGATTTTGTGCAGTGTACGTTTGCTCGCGCGGATACGTGGGCGCTCTGGCAGGACAGCTTCCCGGAAGATAAACCTCTGGAAAGCCTGCTGGATATTCTGAAGCTGGGGTTCCGTGGCTATCGTCACCTTGCAGAATTTGCCCCGTCGTCGGTGAAATTAATTTTCCGGTCACTTACTTCGCTGATTTCCTGGGTCGTGTCGTTCATTCCGCGTCGACCCGAGCGAAATGAAGCGAAGCAGGTGGACCCGGTTATGGCTCAACAATGATGATAACGCGATGAAAACTAAACTTTCCTGGTTATGTGCAGTGGCAATGGGGATGAGTGCGCTTCCCGCAACAGTGGCTAACGCCGCGCCGGATAATGCTGCGGCGACGCCGGCTCCCACGGTTCCCGTCGTCGCGCAGGCGACCGACCCCGTCGTGACCGCGGCGCCAGGGCAAACGGAAAACGTTGTCCCGAATCAACCGACCGAGGGGAACACCCTGCCGGTAAACCAGAACGGGGCGCAGGCTGCAACACCGGTGGTCGGGCAGGTGATGCCGGGCGTACCGGGAGCCAACGCGCCCGTCGTGGCGGATAACGTTCCGTCACGTGACGTGAAGCTGACCTTTGCGCAAATTGCGCCGCCTCCGGGCAGCATGGTGCTTCGTGGCACCAACCCTAAGGGTGGCGTTGAGTTCGGCATGCGCAGCGATGAAGTGGTCTCTCAGGCGGTGCTGAACCTTGAGTACACGCCGTCGCCCTCGCTGCTGCCGGTACAGTCACAGCTGAAAGTTTATCTGAATGACGAGCTGATGGACGTTCTGCCGGTCACCAAAGAGCAGTTGGGTAAGAAAACCCAGGCTCAGGTGCCGATCAACCCGCTGTTCATCACCGATTTCAACCGCGTGCGTCTGGAGTTTGTCGGCCACTACCGCGACGTCTGTGAAAACCCCTCCAGCAGTACCCTGTGGATGGACGTGGGGCGGAACTCATCGCTGCAGATGACCTACCAGTCACTGGCGCTGAAAAACGATCTTTCTGCTTTCCCGGTCCCGTTCTTCGATCCGCGCGACAACCGTCAGCTAACGCTGCCGATGGTCTTTGCCGGTTCCCCTGACGTGACGGAACAGCTGGCGGCGACTATTGTGGCCTCGTGGTTTGGTTCCCGCTCCGGCTGGCGCGGTCAGAGCTTCCCGGTCATGTACGATAAAATGCCGGACAAAAACGCCATCGTGTTTGCCACTAACGCTAAACGCCCGGCCTTCCTGCGTGACCACCCGGACGTAAAAGCCCCGACGGTTGAGATGATGAACCACCCGGATAACCCTTACGTGAAGCTGCTGGTGGTGTTTGGTCGTGATGACAAAGACCTGGTGCAGGCAGCCAAAGGGATTGCCCAGGGGAACATCCTGTTTCGTGGCAGCAGCGTAGTGGTGGATGAGGTGAAGCCGCTGCTGGCGCGTAAGCCATACGATGCGCCGAATTGGGTGCGTACCGATCGCGCCATCACCTTCGGCGAGCTGAAAACCTATGAAGAGCAGCTGCAGTCCTCCGGGCTGGAGCCGTCGCCGGTCAATCTGTCGCTGAACCTGCCGCCGGATCTCTATCTGCTGCGCACCAACGGTATTGATATCAATCTGAAATACCGCTACACCGCGCCCGCGACCAAAGACAGCTCGCGCATGGACATCAGCCTGAACAACCAGTTCCTGCAGTCCTTCAGCCTGGCCAGCAACCAGGAGACCAACCAGCTAATGCTGCGCCTGCCGGTGCTGCAGGGGCTGTTGGATGGCAAAACCGACGTCTCGATCCCGGCTCTGAAGCTGGGCGCGATCAACCAGCTGCGCTTTGACTTCCAGTACGTGAACCCGATGCCTGGCGGCTCGGTGGAGAACTGCATTTCCTTCCAGCCGGTGGAGAATCATGTGGTGATTGGCGACGAGTCAACCATCGACTTCTCGACGTTCTATCACTTCCTCGCCATGCCGGACCTGCGGGCCTTCGCCAACGCCAGCTTCCCGTTCAGCCGTATGGCCGATCTCTCTGAATCCATTGTCGTTGTGCCAAAAACGCCAAACGAAGCGCAGGTCTCCACGCTGCTGGACACCATGGCGTCCGTGGGCGCACAGACCGGCTTACCGGCGATAAACGTCACCCTGACCGACGATGGCAGCCAACTGCAGAACAAAGATGCTGACATCATGGTGATCGGCACCATCCCGGACAAGCTGAAGGATGACAAACGCGTCGACCTGCTGGTGCAGGCCACCCAGTCCTGGGTGAACACCCCGCTGCGCCAGACCGACTTCCCGAGCATTATGCCGGATGACAATGGCCGTCAGGCTGGGGCGCAGACCGCCATTACGTCGCAAGGCCCGATGGCGGCAATTGTGGGCTTCCAGTCGCCGTATCACGACCAGCGTAGCGTGATTGCGCTGCTGGCGGACAGCCCGCGCGGGTATGAACTGCTCAACAACGCCATGAACGACAGTGGTAAACGTGCTGCGATGTTTGGCTCGGTGGCCGTCATTCGTGAATCCGGCGTCAACAGCCTGCGCGTTGGGGATATTTACTATGTCGGGCATCTGCCGTGGTTTGAGCGTCTGTGGTATGCGCTGTCGAACCATCCGGTGCTGCTGGCCATTCTGGCCGCCGTCAGCGTCGTGCTGCTGGCGTGGGTGCTGTGGCGTCTGCTGCGTATCATCAGCCGTCGTCGCCTGAACCCGGATCGTGAGTAAGTTGTGATGAAAGCCTTACGCTGGTACGTATTCGCCGCGATGATGCTGGCGGTGACGGATCTCCGCGCCGCCTGCACCTGGCCCGCCTGGGAGCAGTTCAAACAGGACTACATGAGCGAAGGCGGGCGCGTCATTGATCCCAGTGACGCGCGCAAAATCACCACCTCGGAGGGGCAAAGCTACGGATTATTCTTTGCCCTTGTCGCCAACGACCGTAAAGCGTTCGACCAACTGCTGGCGTGGACGCGCGACAACCTGGCCGAAGGCGATTTAACGCAGCACCTGCCCGCCTGGCTGTGGGGGCAGAAGAACAAAGAGACCTGGGCGGTCATCGACGATAACTCCGCGTCGGACGCTGATATCTGGATCGCCTGGTCGCTGCTGGAGGCGGGGCGGTTGTGGAAAAATCCTGACTATACCCGCACCGGCAACGCGCTGCTTGAGCGCATCGCCCGTGTGGAAGTGGTGAAAGTGCCGGGGCTTGGCTCCATGCTGCTGCCGGGAAAAGTCGGCTTTGCCGAAGAGAACGCCTGGCGTTTTAACCCCAGCTATCTCCCGCCGCAGCTGGCAAGCTACTTCACCCGTTTTGGCACCCCCTGGACGACACTACGTGAAACCAACCTGCGCCTGCTGCTGGAGACGGCACCCAAAGGCTTCTCCCCGGACTGGGTGCAGTACCAGAAAAGCAAAGGCTGGCAGCTAAAACAGAGCACCTCCCTTGTGGGGAGCTATGATGCGATTCGCGTTTACCTGTGGGCAGGCATGATGAACGATAAAGACCCGCAGAAAGCCCGGCTGCTGGCGCGCTTCCAGCCGATGGCGGCGACAACCGCTAAACAGGGTTTGCCCCCGGAAAAAGTCGACATCGCGACGGGGAAACGAACGAATGACGGCCCGGTCGGGTTTTCGGCCGCTCTGCTGCCCTTTTTGCAAAATCGCGATGCGCAAGCGGTTCAACGTCAGCGCGTGGCCGATCGTTTTCCCGATAACAACGCCTATTACAGCTATGTACTGACCCTCTTCGGACAAGGGTGGGATCAGCACCGTTTTCGCTTCACCGCACAGGGTGAATTAATACCGGATTGGGGCCAGGAATGCGCAAGTTCACAGTAAATCTACTCAGTTTATCGCTTGGCCTGGCGCTCATGCCGATGGCTCAGGCCGCCAACTCGCCGCAGCAGCAGTTGCTGCTGGAGCAGGTGCGCCTGGGTGAATCGATGCAACGTGAGGATCTGGTCCGCCAGTCGCTGTATCGCCTCGAGCTTATCGATCCCAACAATCCGGATGTCATTGCCGCCCGCTTGCGTTACCTGCTGCGACAGGGTGATACCGGCGCTGCGCAAAAAGCGCTGGACCGCCTGAAGGACATTGCCCCTGGTTCCGGCGCCTACCAGTCTTCCCGCAATGCGATCCTGCTCTCCACGCCGGACGGGCGTCAGGCACTCCAGCAGGCCCGCCTGCTGGCCTCGACCGGCCATACCCAGGAGGCGATTGCTGCCTATGACAAACTCTTTTCCGGTAACCCGCCGGGCGCCGAGCTGGCTTCCGAATACTGGAACGTGGTGGCGAAAGATCCGGCCCGCCGCAATGCGGCCATTAACCAGCTGAAAAAAATCAATGCCGATAATCCGGGGAATACCCAGCTTCAGGCCGCGCTGGCGCAGCTGCTTTTCCAGACTGAACGCCGCGACGAAGGTTTCGCGGTCCTCCAGGAGATGGCGAAATCCAACAGCGGTCGCGGCCAGGCGTCGGATATGTGGTATGAGCAGATCAAAGATCGGCCCACCAGCGCGGCCAGCGTCAGCGAGCTACAGAAATACCTGAGCGTGTTTAGCGACGGCGATAGCGTCACGGCTGCGCGTTCTCAGCTGGAAGCCCAGCAAAAACAGCTCGCGGATCCGACCTTCCGTGCCAAAGCCGAAGGGCTGGCCGCCGTAGATGCCGGACAGGGCAGCAAAGCTGTTGCCGAACTGCAAAAGGCCGTCAGCGCGAATCATACTGACAGCGAAGCCATTGGCGCGCTGGGGCAGGCCTATTCCCAGAAAGGCGATCGCACCCGCGCGGTGGCGCAGTTCGAAAAAGCGATTGCGCTCGACCCGCAGAGTGATAACCGGGGCAAATGGGACAGCCTGCTGAAAGTCAACCGCTACTGGTTGCTGATCCAGCAGGGCGATGCCGCCCTGAAAGCTAACGATACCGCGCAGGCGGAGCGCTTTTACCAGCAGGCGCGTAACATCGACAATACCGACAGCTATGCGGTGCTGGGCCTGGGCGATGCCGCCACGGCGCGTAACGATAACGCAGCGGCTGAGCGTTACTATCGCCAGGCGTTGCGCATGGACAGCGGGAACAGCAACGCGGTGCGCGGTCTTGCCAGGCTCTACCGCGCGCAGTCCCCGGAAAAGGCGGCGGAATTTATTCAGTCTCTCTCTGCCAGCCAGCGTCGCAGTATTGATGATATCGAGCGCGGGCTGACCAATGACCGTTTGTCCGCCCAGGCGGAGCAGCTGGAAAACGAAGGGAAATTCGCGCAGGCTGCGGACATTCAGCGCCGTCGTCTGGCGCTCTCGCCGGGCGACGTGTGGATCACCTATCGTCTCTCACGCGATCTCTACAGCGCCGGGCAGCACGGCCAGGCGGATAACCTGATGCGCCAGCTCGCCAGCCAGAAACCGGGCGACCCGGAGCAGGTGTACGCCTACGGCCTGTACCTCTCCGGTAACAATCAGGATCGCGCCGCGCTGGCCCATCTCGACACGCTGCCGCGTGATAAATGGAACGGAAACATTCAGGAGCTGGCGGATCGCCTGCAAAGCGATCAGGTGCTGGAAACGGCAAACCGCCTGCGCGACAGCGGAAAAGAGCAGGAGGCCGAGACCCTGCTTCGCCAGCAGCCGACCTCCACGCGTATCGATCTTACGCTGGCAGACTGGGCGCAGCAGCGCGGCGACAACGCTACAGCAAAAACCGCCTACGGCACCGTTTTACAACGCGAGCCGCAAAACGAGGACGCACTTCTGGGGTTGACCGAAGTGTATATTGCCGAAGGCGATCGGCAGGCAGCGCGCGCCGAACTGGCAAAACTGCCTGCCACAGAAAACGGCCAGCCGCGCTCGCTTAACGTGCAGCGTCGGGTCGCTATGGCGCAGGCAGGGCTGGGTGACACTGCGGCGGCAGACCAGACCTTCAGCAAATTGATCCCGCAGGCGACGTCTCAGCCGCCGTCAATGGAGAACGCGCTGGTGTTACGTGATGCCGCGCGTTTTCAGGCGCAGAACGGCCAGCCTCAGCAGGCGCTGGAGACCTATAAAGATGCGATGGTCTCATCCGGCGTAACCACCACGCGTCCGGCGGACAACGACAGCTTTACCCGCCTCACGCGTAACGACGAAAAAGATGACTGGCTGAAGCGCGGCGTGCGCAGCGATGCCGGTGATTTATACCGTCAGCAGGATCTTAACGTGACACTGCAGCACGACTACTGGGGCTCCAGCGGCACGGGAGGCTATTCCGATCTGAAAGCGCATACCTCCATGTTGCAGGTTGATGCGCCGTTGTCAGACGGTCGGATGTTCTTCCGAAGCGATCTGGTCAACATGGACGCCGGTTCATTTGCCACCACTAACGGCACCTACGATCCAAAATGGGGTACCTGTGCCGAAACGCCGTGCAGCGGCAATACCAACCAGTCGGCAAACGGGGCCAGCGTGGCCGTGGGCTGGCAGAATAAAACCTGGGCGTGGGACATCGGCACCACCCCGATGGGCTTCGACGTGGTAGACGTGGTCGGCGGCCTGAGCTACAGCAGCGATCTGGGGCCGATTGGCTACACCCTGAATGCCCATCGTCGCCCGATCTCCAGCTCGATGCTGGCCTTTGCCGGGCAGAAAGATACCAACACCGGCACCACCTGGGGCGGCGTTCGCTCAACCGGTGGCGGCGTTAGCATTAGCTATGACAAAGGCGAGGCGAACGGCGTCTGGTCGAGCCTGAACGTCGACAGCCTGACCGGCAAAAACGTTGAAGATAACTGGCGCGTGCGCTGGATGACCGGCTATTACTACAAATTAATCAATGAAAACAATGAGCGCCTGACGGTTGGCGTCTCTAACATGGTATGGCATTACGATAAAGATCTGAGTGCCTATACGCTGGGACAGGGCGGTTACTATAGCCCGAAGGAGTATGTCTCGTTCGCGCTGCCGGTGACCTGGCGTAAGCGCACCGAGAACTGGTCCTGGGAGCTGGGCGGCTCTGTCTCCTGGTCGCATTCGAAAACGGATGATGTGATGCGTTATCCGCAGCAGGGGTTAATCCCCACCAATGAGCCGGGCCGCTATACTGACCGGGGCGAGATGGAAACCGGGAGCAGCTCCTCCGGCACGGGTTATACCGCTCGCGCCATTATTGAGCGCCGCGTCACGTCCAACTGGTTCGTCGGCATGGGCGTGGATATTCAGGAAGCGAAAGACTATACCCCGAGTCATGCACTGCTTTACGTGCGCTATTCTGCCGCAGGCTGGCAGGGCGATATGGACTTACCGCCTCAGCCGCTCACGCCGTATGCGGACTGGTAATCGGATTTTACTTAATCCATTTGTAAGTCTCTCTTAAAAGCATAGCAATCGGGTATACTCAGGCGCACCGGGTTCACTCCCTGGTGCGCCCTGCGCTTCGAGTTTTGTGGAGAGTCATTTTGCGTGTCAGCCGTTCACTAACGATCAAACAGATGGCGATGGTTTCTGCCGTCACATTGCTGTTTGTCTTCCTTTTTTGCGTCATTTTGCTGTTTCATTCCGTACAGCAGAATCGCTATAACACGGCTTCGCAATTAGAAAGCATCGCCCGCTCGGTACGCGGCCCGCTCTCCTCGTCGATTCTGAAAGGGGATATCCCCGAAGCGGAAACCATTTTAAAACGCATTCAGCCTGCCGGTATCGTCAGCCGGGCGGATGTGGTCTTGCCGAACCAGTTCCAGGCGCTGCGGATGAGCTTTATCCCTGAACGACCCGTCCCGATGATGGTGATGCGCATGTTTGAGCTGCCGGTCCAAATCTCGCTGCCGATTTACTCTCTCGAACGCCCGGCCAACCCCCAGCCGTTAGCCTATCTGGTACTGCAGGCGGACTCCTACCGCATGTATAAGTTCGTCATGAGCTGGGTCGCTACGTTAGTAACTACTTACTTACTTTTGACGCTGATGCTGAGTGTAGCGCTGACCTGGTGCATCAACCGGCTGATTGTGCACCCGCTACGCCGCATTGCCCGCGAGCTTAACGATTTATCCCCACAGGACCAGGTCGGGCACCAGCTTGAGCTGCCGCGTCTTCACCATGACGACGAGATTGGCATGCTGGTGCGCAGCTACAACATCAACCAGCAGCGCGTGATGCGCCACCAGGCCGAGCTGAACAGCAGTGCTACCCGCTTCCCGGTCTCTGATCTGCCGAACAAAGCCTTCCTGATGGCGATGTTAGAGCAGACGGTGGCGCGCCAGCAGACGACTGCGCTAATGGTCGTGGCCTGTGAAACGTTGCAGGACACCGCGGGCGTGCTCAAAGAGAGCCAGCGTGAAATGCTGCTGCTGACGCTGGTGGAGAAGGTAAAATCGGTGCTCTCGCCGCGCATGGTGCTGACGCAGGTAAGCGGCTATGACCTGGTCATCATCGCCCACGGCGTGAAAGAGCCGTGGCACGCCGTTACGTTAGGTCAGCAAGTACTCACTGTTATTAATGAGCGGCTGCCGATTCAGGGCATTCAGCTGCGCCCAAGCGCGAGCATCGGGATTGCGATGTTCTATGGCGACCTGACGGCGGAACAGCTTTACCGTCGCGCCGTGTCGGCGGCCTTCACCGCCCGCCGTAAAGGCAAAAACCAGATCCAGTTCTTCGACCCGGAACAGATGGAAAAAGCCCAGCAGCGCCTGACGGAAGAGAGCGACATTCTGACGGCGCTGGATAACCGCCAGTTTGCCGTCTGGCTACAGCCGCAGGTGAATTTACTCACGGGCGAGGTGAAAAGCGCCGAAGCGCTGTTACGCGTCCAGCAGCCGGACGGCGCATGGGAGCTGCCGGAGGGGCTGATCGAGCGTATCGAGTCCTGCGGGCTGATGGTCACGGTCGGTTACTGGGTACTGGAAGAGTCGTGTCGCCAGCTGGCGGCGTGGCAGGAGCGGGGCATTACCTTGCCGCTGTCGGTGAATGTCTCGGCGTTACAGCTGATGCACCCGACCATGGTCTCGGAGGTGCTGGAGCTGATCCACCGCTACCGGCTCCAGCCTGACACCCTGATTCTTGAAGTGACCGAGAGCCGCCGCATTGACGATCCTAACGAAGCGGTCGCTATCCTCAAGCCGTTGCGTAATGCCGGTGTCCGCATTGCGCTGGACGATTTTGGCATGGGCTACGCCGGGCTGCGCCAGCTTCAGCACATGAAAACGCTGCCGGTAGACGTCCTGAAGATCGACAAAACCTTTGTCGACGGGCTGCCAAACGACAGCAGCATGGTGCAGGCCATCATTCAGATGGCGCGCAGCCTCAATCTGCATGTGATTGCCGAGGGCATCGAGACCGAGGCCCAGCGTCGCTGGCTGGCAGACGCGGGCGTAGAGGGAGGACAAGGCTTCCTGTTTGGCCGCGCCGTGCCATCCGACGCCTTCGAAGAACGCTATCTTTCTGACGCTGACCGCCCCGCAAACCTGTAATTTGTTGCTGGCTTGTGCGAGCCAGCTCAAATTTCTTAACATTTGTGTTTCAAATTTGAACCTGTTTATTTCTGTCCTGTTATGTGGGTGTTATTTTAAAGCCGCAGGTTAACCATAACCTTACAAAGCCTGTGGTTTTTCTTCCCAAGGACACCCTATGAAAACCTCGATCTTCAAGAGCCTTTACTTTCAGGTCCTGACGGCCATCGCAGTCGGTATTCTGCTTGGTCACTACTACCCTGAACTCGGCGCACAAATGAAACCGCTTGGCGACGCGTTCGTTAAGCTCATCAAAATGATCATCGCCCCGGTCATATTCTGTACGGTGGTGACCGGCATCGCTGGCATGGAGAGCATGAAGGCGGTTGGCCGCACTGGCGCCGTGGCGTTACTCTATTTCGAAGTGGTCAGTACCATTGCTCTGATCATTGGTCTGATTATTGTGAATGTGGTGCAGCCCGGCGCAGGCATGAACGTTGACCCGGCCACGCTGGATGCCAAAGCGGTGGCGATTTACGCCGAGCAGGCGAAAGATCAGGGCGTGGTCGCCTTCCTGCTGGACGTGATCCCGAGCAGCGTCATCGGCGCGTTCGCCAGCGGCAATATCCTTCAGGTTCTGCTGTTTGCCGTGCTGTTTGGCTTTGCCCTGCATCGCCTGGGCAGCAAAGGCCAAATCATCTTCAACGTGATTGAAAGCTTCTCGCAGGTCATCTTTGGCATCATCAACATGATCATGCGTCTGGCACCCATCGGGGCCTTTGGTGCCATGGCCTTTACCATCGGTAAATACGGTGTCGGCACGCTGGTGCAGCTTGGCCAGCTGATTATCTGCTTCTACATCACCTGTATTCTGTTCGTGGTGGTGGTGCTGGGGTCAATCGCGCGCGCAGCAGGTTTTAATATCTTCAAGTTTATCCGCTACATCCGCGAAGAGCTGCTGATTGTGCTGGGCACCTCCTCGTCCGAATCGGCGCTGCCGCGCATGCTGGATAAGATGGAAAAACTGGGCTGCCGGAAGTCGGTGGTGGGGCTGGTGATCCCGACGGGTTACTCCTTCAACCTGGATGGCACGTCCATTTACCTGACGATGGCCGCGGTGTTTATCGCCCAGGCAACCAACAGCCACATGGATATCTTCCATCAGATCACCCTGCTGGTGGTGCTCCTGCTGTCTTCAAAAGGGGCGGCAGGCGTGACGGGCAGCGGGTTTATCGTGCTGGCGGCAACCATCTCTGCGGTGGGTCACTTGCCGGTGGCGGGTCTGGCGCTGATCCTCGGTATCGACCGCTTTATGTCTGAAGCCCGCGCCTTAACCAACCTGGTGGGCAACGGTGTCGCGACCGTCGTGGTGGCTAAGTGGGTGAAAGAGCTGGATCACAAAAAGCTCGACGATACGTTAAATAATCGCCCTGCCGAAGACAAAACCCCAGGTTTATCCTCCTGATATCTTAGCAATTGCCCGCATTCCCTTGTCGGAATGCGGGCGTCTGCGCATAATACCCCCTACATACCTGTCATAATTCGACAAAATTTTTTTTGGGTATATTTCACTTCGAACCGTGACGTTTCGAAGAACACGCGGTCTAATCCTCGTGTTTTCATCGTCATCTTTAAAGAGTGCTCACGTCACGAGATGCTCGTTTTAACCAGGAATGTTGATCAGGGGTTCACATGCAGGGCACAAAAATTCGACTCTTAACCGGCGGTTTGCTGATGATGGCAGCAGCCAGTTATGTGCAGGCAGATGCGCTCCAGCCAGACCCGGCCTGGCAACAAGGAACGTTAGCGAATGGGTTTCAGTGGCAGGTGCTCGCCACGCCACAACGCCCCAGCGATCGCGTTGAAATCCGTCTGTCGGTGAACACCGGCTCCCTCACAGAAAGCACCCAGCAGACCGGTTTCAGCCATTTTATTCCCCGACTGGCGCTCACCCAGAGCGGCAGTTTACAAGCGGTTCAGGTGCGTTCAATGTGGCAGCAAGCCATTGATCCCAAACGCCCGCTTCCACCGGCCGTGGTCTCTTATGACTACACCATGTTTAACCTGAGCCTGCCTAATAACCGTAACGATCTGCTGAAAGAATCGCTTACCTGGCTTGCGGACGCTACCGGCAAGCTGGCAATCACGCCTGAGACCATTAACTACGCGCTGAGCAACAGCGACATGGTCGCCACCTGGCCTGCGGATACCAAAGAGGGCTGGTGGCGCTATCGCCTGAAAGGCTCAACGCTGCTGGGCCATGACCCGGCCGAGCCGCTCAAGCAGCCAGTTGATATTGAGCAGGTTAAATCCTTCTACCAGCAGTGGTATACCCCGGACGCGATGACCCTCATTGTGGTCGGCAACGTTGACAGCCGCGCGGTAGTGGAGCAGATCAACAAGGCCTTTGGCGATCTGAAAGGCAAACGCGAAACCCCTGCGCCGGTGCCTACGCTCTCGCCGCTGCGGGCCGCGCCGGTCAGCATTATGACGGATACCGTGCGTCAGGACCGCCTGTCAATCATGTGGGATACCGCCTGGCAGCCTATCCGCGAATCCGCCGCGCTGCTGCGCTACTGGCGTGCCGATCTGGCCCGTGAGGCGCTGTTCTGGCATGTTCAGCAGACGCTCAGCAAAAACAACGTGAAGAACATCGGCCTGGGCTTTGATTGCCGCGTGCTGTTCCAGCGCGCGCAGTGCGCCATCAACGTCGAATCTCCGGGTGACAAGCTGAACGCCAATCTGGGCGTGGTGGCGAAGGAACTGGAGAAAGTGCGCAAAGATGGGCTGCCGGAAGAGGAGTTCAACGCCCTGGTCGCGCAGAAATCCCTTGAGTTGCAGAAGCTGTTTGCCACCTACGCCCGCGCGGATACCGACATCCTGATCAGCCAGCGTATTCGCTCGCTGCAAAACCAGGTGGTGGATATCGCGCCGGAGCAGTACCAGAAGCTGCGTCAGGACTTCCTCAGCGGGCTTACCGTCGATATGTTGAACCAGGATCTGCGCCAGCAGCTATCGCAGGATATGGCGTTAATTCTGATGCAGCCGAAAGGCGAGCCGGAGTATGACATGAAGGAGTTGCAGGCGACCTGGAATGGCATTATGGCCCCTGTGGCCCCGACCGCACAGCCTGTGCCAGCGGACGATCTCCATCAGGATGCTACCGACATCCCGCAAGGGCAGTAACGCAGCAGAAGGAAAGGGTGCGGGCGTTCGCCCGCACCGTTGTTATGCAGGCATCGCCTCGCGTGGAATGATGGCGCCACGATACTGAATCACCGTGCTTGCCGTCAGGTGTCCGCGCCGGGCAGCCGCTTCCGGCGTACCGCCCGTCAGACGTACCGCCAGATACCCCGCGCTAAATGAATCTCCCGCGGCGGTGGTGTCGATCACTTTCTCTTTATCTAATTTCACTGCTGGCACCTCAACCACGGCGTCACCCGCCACCGAGACCAGGCACGCGTCCGCGCCACGTTTAATCACCACTTCGTTCACGCCTGCGGCATGCGTACGGGCAATCACCTCGTCGACCGGTTTTTCGCCCCACAGGGCATCTTCATCATCCAGCGTCAGGAAGGCGATATCGGTGCATGCCAGCATCTGCTGGTAGACCTGCTGTGTCTCTTCGCGGCTGGCCCACAGGCGAGGGCGATAGTTGTTATCGAAAATCACTTTTCCGCCGTTGGCACGGCATTCGTGCAGCAGGGAAAACAGCTTTTCCCGGCTGGTGGGGCTGAGGATGGCCAGGCTGATGCCGCTCAGGTAGAGATAATCAAAGGTGGCCAGCTCTTCGCAGATGGCGGCTGCGGCATCGCTCTCCAGCCAGAATTTCGCCGCCGCTTCGTTGCGCCAGTAATAGAACGTGCGCTCGCCGGTGCTGTCGGTTTCGATGTAGTACAGCCCCGGCAGGCGGTTTTCCATGCGCTGGATGAGCGCAGTATCAACATTTTCACTCTGCCAGGCGTCCAGCATTTGCTGGCTGAAGCTGTCCGTGCCCAGGGCGGTAACGTAGTTAACGCTGAGCGCGTCTGCAGCAGCCTGACGGGCAATATAGACGGCAGTGTTTAAGGTATCGCCACCAAAACCGCGGCTAACATCCGCTCCTTTTTGTGACAGCTCAATCATGCATTCGCCAATCACGGCAATTTTTTTGGACATAGTCGTGAACCTGAACAGAGTATTTACCAGCAGTGTGCGCTGAGTGGATTATGTGGTCAACTATATTAAAACGTCGTTCCATTAATTTTCATGAGCCAGCGCGTGTTCCTTGAAATTTCTGTCATCTTAATTTCATCTTCCCGGTGCGCTGAACATAAAGTTCTCAATGGCCGCGCCGATAACTCAGTGACGAGTCCAGAAAAGCCATCCCATACAACAGGACATCTGAAATGAAGTCAGAGCAGGTTATCCAGCGGCTGAGCACTACGCCTGAGGCAAGTATCGAGAACTTGCAGGAGCATCGCTACTGGCTGCAATGTGAGCGAACATACACCTATCAGCCCATCTATCGCACCGATGGACGCCTGATGGCGATTGAGATTTTGACGGTGGTCACGCACCCCTCAAATCCGTCGCAACGTATCGCGCCGGACCGCTATTTTGCGGAGGTGGCCGTGCGCCAGCGCATCGACGTGCTGGAAGAGCAACTGGAAATGCTGGCAACGAAGCAGGCTTTCTTCGAGCGCCACGGCATCCTGGCATCGGTGAACGTGGATGGCCCCACCCTGATGGCGCTGCGCCAGAATAAGACGCTGCAGGAGCTGATTGCCCGCCTGCCGTGGATGCGCTTCGAGCTGGTGGAGCACGTCCGTCTGCCGCAGGACTCCTCGTTTGCCTCAATGTGTGAATTTGGCCCGCTGTGGCTGGATGATTTCGGCACCGGCATGGCAA
Organism: Enterobacter sp. 2VL; assembly: GCF_005503595.1. Lineage (NCBI taxonomy): Bacteria > Pseudomonadati > Pseudomonadota > Gammaproteobacteria > Enterobacterales > Enterobacteriaceae > Enterobacter > Enterobacter sp. 2VL. Next base: position 2,499 of record NZ_SCNE01000017.1, on the reverse strand, counting down.
ACTTTTCTGCGCTGAGCGAAGTGCGTTATGACTACATCAAAGTCGCGCGTGACCTCTTTATCATGCTGCGCCAGACGCCGGAAGGGCGAAACCTGTTTACGCTTCTCCTGCAACTGATGAACCGCTACTGCCAGGGCGTAATTGTCGAAGGTGTTGAGACGCTGGAAGAGTGGCGCGACGTGCAAAATTCCCCGGCTGCCGCAGCGCAAGGCTATTTCCTCTCTCGCCCGGTCCCGATGGATACCCTGGAAAACGTGATTACCCACCTCTGATCCGACCCTTTCCCTTTGTCTGTTCTATAGTTTTAGAGGCAAGGTCATTCAGGAAAGGGGACTAAAATGACAAAAACAACCAGGGTTATCGCCTGGACAGCAGGGATTTTCTTGTTGTTGATCGTGGTCGCAATCATCATTATCGCCACGTTCGACTGGAACCGCCTCAAACCGACCATCAACCAGAAAGTCTCAACCGAGCTGAATCGCCCCTTCGCAATACGCGGCGATCTGGGCGTGGTGTGGGAACGCCAGAAAGAGGAAACCGGCTGGCGAAGCTGGGTTCCCTGGCCGCACGTTCATGCGGATGACATTATCCTGGGTAACCCACCGGATATTCCGGAGGTCACCATGGTTCATCTGCCCCGCGTAGAAGCCACCCTGGCGCCGCTAGCGCTCCTGACCAAAACGGTGTATCTGCCGTGGATCAAGCTTCAGCAGCCTGATGCGCGCCTGATCCGTCTCTCTGAAAAAAACAATAACTGGACGTTCAACCTCGCCAGCAGCGAGGAGAAAGATCCCAATGCTCAGCCGTCGGCGTGGTCTTTCCGCCTTGATAATATTCTCTTCGATCGCGGGCGGATCGCCATCGACGATAAGGTCAGCAAAGCGGCCGTGGAGATCCTGGTCGATCCGCTGGGCAAACCGCTGCCGTTTAGCGAAGTGACGGGCAGTAAAGCGAAAGGGGACAAGGCGAAGGCGGGCGATTACGTCTTCGGCCTGACCGCGAAAGGGCGCTACAACGGCCAGCCGCTGACGGGTAAAGGGAAAATCGGCGGGATGCTGGCGTTGCGCAGTGAAGGCACACCGTTCCCGGTACAGGCAGACTTCCGCTCCGGGAATACGCGCGTGGCGTTCGTCGGAACGGTTAACGACCCCATGAAGATGGGCGGCGTCGACCTACAGCTGAAGTTCGCTGGCGATTCCCTGGGCGAACTGTATGACCTCACCGGCGTGCTGCTGCCGGATACCCCACCGTTTGAAACCGACGGGCATCTGGTGGCGAAAATCGACACCGAGAAAGCGTCGGTCTTCGATTACCGCGACTTCAATGGCCGCATCGGTGACAGCGATATTCACGGTTCTCTCACCTACACCACCGGCAAACCGCGCCCGAAACTTGAGGGCGATATGGAATCCCGCCAGCTGCGTCTGGCCGATCTGGGGCCGCTGATTGGCGTCGACTCCGGCAAAGGCACGAAGTCTAAAGAGGTGAAGAAAGATCTTCAGCCTGCGGGCAAAGTGCTGCCGTACGACCGCTTCGAAACCGATAAGTGGGATGTGATGGACGCGGATGTGCGCTTCAAGGGCAAGAAAATCGAGCACGGCAGCACCCTGCCGATAAGCAATCTCTCCACCCACATCATCCTCAAAAATGCCGATCTGCGCCTGCAGCCGCTGAAGTTCGGCCTGGCGGGCGGGACCATCTCGTCGAACATCCATCTTGAAGGCGATAAAAAGCCGATGCAGGGGCGGGCGGATATTCAGGCGCGTCGGCTGAAGCTGAAAGAGCTGATGCCAAACGTCGAGCTGATGCAGAAAACCCTGGGTGAGATGAACGGTGACGCCGATATCCGCGGCGTGGGGAACTCCGTTGCCGCGCTGCTGGGCAGCAGTAACGGTAACCTGAAACTGCTGATGAACGACGGGCTGGTCAGCCGCAACCTGATGGAGATCCTCGGGCTGAACGTCGGTAACTTCATCATCGGGCAAATTTTTGGCGACGATGAGGTGCGTGTGAACTGCGCGGCGGCGAATCTGGACCTGGTGAACGGTGTGGCGCGTCCGCAGATCTTTGCCTTCGACACCGAGAATGCGGTGATTAACGTGACCGGTACGGCCAGCATGGCCTCTGAGCAGCTGGATTTGACCATCAATCCAGAGAGTAAAGGGTTCCGTATCATCACCCTGCGTTCACCGCTGTACGTGCGCGGCACCTTTAAAAACCCGCAGGCGGGGGTGAAAGCCGGGCCGCTGATTGCTCGTGGTGCGGTTGCCGCAGCGCTCGCCACGCTGGTGACGCCTGCCGCGGCGCTGCTGGCGTTGATCTCGCCATCAGAAGGGGATGCGAACCAGTGTCGGACGATACTGTCGCAGATGAAGAAGTAACAACCCCCTCTCCCACTGTACAGTCCGGGGACATAGCAGACAGGTGTTCGGGGACATGGTGAACACTTTTTAACATCCTTTACCCATGGTGATCGACTTTTTCTTCAGGTCGATCACC
>NZ_SCNE01000016.1:0-37758 GCF_005503595.1 Enterobacter sp. 2VL | reverse complement strand
TTCTCACAGTGCTGTCATGTACCGTTGACTGCGTACTGTTGACCGTGGACCTACACCGGTTACGGGGCTATGTTGGCTGAACTTGTTGCGCCTGCGCTTGGTGTTTTCTGACCTCCTCTTTTTTTTTTTATTACAGGGACGCCCGACACGGATAGATGTGTATAAAGAGACAGATCTTGGAAAGGAAATAGAGAATTAATAAATGTATTGTGTGGGGTTTTTCCCTTTATCTATTTATTACTATTTCCTTTCCTGTTATCTCCATTTAAGGCCGAGGAGGTGAGGAAGGAGTAATGTAATCAGCAATAGAAATAATGGTTTTTGCAACTAATAATGCAGCTATTATACTAAGGGATAAATAACCAACTTTATTTTGCATAAAGTATGCAAATAAGTCATTGGGCAAAAATGATATTGAGTCGATACACATTGAAAGAGCAGCTAAGCTGCCACTGATACCAAATAGAATTTCGATTAATTTTTCTTGACTCTTGTAAAATCTTATAATTCCAAGTGAAGCTATGATAGGTGGAAGTAGTAGCAGTTCTTTGGGGATCGGTAGGTTTTTTGAGTCCTTTACTATAACAATTATAATTAATGTAGCCATAGTTAATATTATTATTACCAAACATAATATATCAATACTCTTCTTTGTTGGCTGATAATTCATTTAAACCTCATCGCTTATATGTATTAGTTAATAACTTCATTCTGAGATCAGTGGTGGTAATTGAAATATAATAGCAAATCAACATTTCAAGCAACAAAAATTAACTTTGACAGCGACGCTTTCATCGATGAACTACAACAGAAAAACTTTCTCATAAGTAAACTAAAATCTATCTTTTGAACGGATTATATATATTTATCAGAGAGTTAATGGCCAATAAGTATACTGTTGCAGCATTAGCTTGTGGGTTATGTTTAAGCTGTTTTTGGTAAGGAAGAGGCCATACTTTTCCTTCCATAAAGAAACCAATCCCTTATGCTAACCACATCAGATCATCAACTGTGCATTTTTCAACGGGTTGAAATCGACTTTAGGCTTCCCTGACATCAATGGTGTCAACGCTACTGACCCACGCTTCTTCGATTAAGTCAGTACAGAATCCTTTCGCATTGTGATTACAGAATGGATACATCTCATACTATGATCCACTAACAACTCTTTGAAATCCCTACGTTTTAACGTCATGCTAGCTTCTTAGCTGTTTGCCGGTTCAAGCGGCATATGAAAATCAGAAAACATTATTGATTATCATAGGATAAGCAGCATCATTTTTCGGAATCGCCATTCGGATGCTAACATCCTGTAACATATTAATTAAATGGTGTATCCTTATTTCCATAGGAAAAATCCGCTTTAAAGCGGTTGCTGATTGTGATTATTAGTTTTGTGAGGCAATGGCAATGTGCGAAAGGATGTTTAAAAAAGATGTTTATTCTGAATGGGTTATACGCAATAGCCTATATTGGATGACTTCTCTTACTCAATGGAAGCTTTGTGAAGATATATCCTCCTGGACAATCTCTTTTGAAAACGATAGTCCCGAATGCCTCTATGAATTCGAGAGGCTGCTGAATGATTACACTTTGCGTGAAAAACTACAGCATAAAACAGGGGCGTTGAGAGATTCTATTGTCCATAAAGTGCTTCGCAGTGTCGATGAAAGGCTTTCGTAATGGAATTGATGCCATTCAATTTTGACAGATTGCCTAATGGACAGGTGTTTATAAGCAATCTCGCTGGTTTTCATCACTTCATTGATGAGCAAGAGCTGCTTGATCTTTCTGATGAGCAAATCAATGCGGAACAATCAAACGCACTCGAAAGCAAGCTATTTATAACTAACGAAATCTCATCGGCTATAACTCCCTATGCTTTAAGTTCTGCTTTTGCAAAACGATTGATGAATGAACTGGCGGTCAGGCCAATTTTCATGATTGTGCCCACATTACGTTGCGACCATACCTGCAAGTATTGTCAGGTCAGTAGAGCTTCCGTGAACGCCTCTGGTTATGATCTAGATCCCGCTCTCATCCCTGATATCATTTCAACTATCAAAAAACTATCGACACCACCTTACAAGATAGAGATTCAGGGTGGAGAGCCACTCTTGCGGTTCGATTTAATTCAATCTATCTATGAGCAATGTGCTGAAACGCTGGGAAGCACCGATTTTGAGATGGTTGTAGCATCAAGCCTGTCTGTCTTGAATGAGGATATGCTTGAATGGACGAGAGACAGGAACATAACGTTCTCTGTTTCGCTTGATGGTGAGGAAGTTGTTCACAACAGTAATCGAATTCTTGGTCATGGGCTTGCTTACAGTAGAACAGTGTCAGGGGTAGAGGCTATCAAACGGTCTTTAGGCGCTGGTCGCGTTGCAACGGTTACTACAGTTACTAAAGATCTCATTAGGCATCCTGAATCGATTGTCCAGGCTCACTTGTCTCTTGGCCTCAAGGACATGTTTATCCGACCTGTTAGTCCCTATGGGTTTGCACAAAAAGCATCGTTCACATTTTCTATGGAGGAATACTTCAGTTTCTATGCCTCGTTGATAGATGAAATCCTTAAGAGGAATAATGAAGGGATAAGGGTTGTGGAACATTCGGCCTCCATTCATCTGAAAAGGATCTTCAATCCCGGCTTTAGTGGTTATGCGGATTTAAAGTCGCCAAGCGGGGTCGTGCTTAACAGTATTCTTTTCAATTATGACGGTCGAGTATATGGTAGCGATGAGAGCCGTATGTTGCAGAAGGTGAACCCTGAAACGGAGTTCAGTGCGGGTGAGGTTAAAACGCTATCATTTTCTAAGAGTCCTTACTATAACGCAGTGTTGAGTTCATCGTTCAATTTTGCTCTGCCGGGTTGTGATACATGTGCATATCAACCATTTTGCGGTGCAGATCCATGCCAGAACATAAGTGTACAGGGTGAGCCTGTTGGTGATAGGAGTCGTTCAACGTTTTGTCAGTATCACAAGGGGATGTTCAGGTATCTGATGAACTGCATCTCAGAAGGTGGTCCGAAGGCTGAGATGCTAAAAGGATGGGCATATGTCTGAGGTTATTAGGAACGATATCTTTCATTTTGCTTCAAAAAAGAATGTGCCCACGGGGTTCTATCGGTTATGCAAACAAAAACCAATGAACCCTTTATTCTTTTTGCCCAATTTACTGGTAGTTGCTGAAGGCAATAATGATGCCATTCAACCATGCTTTGATTTCTCTGTTATTAGCACTGAATTATATGAGTCAATTGAAGATGGAGATATTGGGATAATCAACAATGGCAATATGATACGCGTAATTCTGTCCCGCAGAGCCAATCATAATACTGTCTTAGTAACGGAACGCTGCAATAACTTGTGTCTGTTTTGTTCGCAGCCACCAAAGAAATCAAATGATGACTGGCTACTTACCCAATCAGCTCTTGCTATAGCTTCATTTGGTTTGGATGGAGTTGTTGGGGTCAGCGGTGGAGAACCTTTGCTGTATGGAGATGATTTCTTTCACTTCATTGATTTTATCATCGAGAATTCACCAGATACTGCTTTGCATGTTTTAACAAACGGACGCAAATTTGCTGATATCAACTTTACTCAGGAAATGGCAAAGCGAAGCAAAAAGATCAAAATCACCTTTGGTATCCCGCTCTACTCATCAAGACCACTTGTGCATGATCATCTGGTAGGGAGTGATGGCGCATTTAATGAAACGGTTAAGGGGTTAATCAATGCAGGAAACTCAGGGATTAATATCGAACTTAGAGTTATTCCGACACTGGCTAACTATACAGAATTGGATGATATTGTAGAGTTCGTTGGCCGAGTGTTCTCCAACATTAATCAGATTTCCCTTATGGGGCTGGAATCTATCGGTTGGGCACGAAAGAACTGGTCAACAATCTTCATTGAGCACAGCAGTTATAGTGAGAAAATAACCTCCGCCATAGACGCTGCACACAGGTCAGGCATACCTCTAACAATTTTTAATTATCCTTTGTGTCATCTTCCTGAAAGAGCTTGGGAGCTTGCTGCTCAGTCGATCTCTGATTGGAAAAATTACTATCCGAAAGAATGTGATGAATGCACTCAGAAGTCTTCCTGTGCTGGTTATTTCAGTTCCTCAACAGGCCGTTTTCATCAACCACCGAGACCAATTTTATGAAAAAATTTAATTTTGCTGCTCTACTTCCGGGATTTTTGGCACTTAATAATTCTGTATGGGCAAGTGATTCATCTACCGGAGCAAGTGATTTGCCAGGTATGACTCTTAATGAACATGATTTAGTGATAGCACCACTTAACACCGAAGTTCCATTCTACGTTGCAGGGCATCGCAGTCATAGCTCCCATCGGAGCCATAGTTCTCACCGATCTTCATCAGGCGGCGGGTACTATGGTGGCAGCACTCCTTATTATCCAAAAACATACAGCTCACCAAGCTCATCTGGGTCTTCAAGTTCCTCATCGTCCTCTTCCTCTGTGCGTTCGCTTCGTTCTAACGACAATAACAACTCTACTATTACGAATTCTGTTGGAACTACAGAAGCTAACCGTGCAAGTAATGGGCTGACTTCTGATACAGAGAAGCGTAAGCGTTTAATCATGCGGGTTCAATTCGCTTTGCTGGACAAAGGTTATTATAACGGGAATATTGATGGCATAATGGGGCCTTCCACAAGGCAGTCAATAAAAAATTATCGCATTGCGAACGGATTACCAATCCCCTCAAGAGAAACTCTGGATACGCAGCTATTGAATTCACTCAGTATTTTAGCTCGTTGAAAGAAAGTGATTCATGTTCAAACCAATAACATCATCAATTATATCTTGGAGATTATGATGGCTCTTATAAATAAATCAGATTTGAAATATACATATAGTTGGACTGCTATAGGTGATGACGATCCTAAAAAGACAGGTAAGCCTGACAGCACATTGCTCAGCAGGAACGAAGGATATGAAGTTCTTCCATTCATAAATAGGTTTGCAGAAAAGCATTCTTTTAAAAATAAACAATCAGCACTCAAAGCTGAGAAGATGATAAAAGAATATTTGCCTGGCGATGTCAGAAGCCACAAGAATGTAACTTCGTGGCTTGAGAATAACTGGAGTAAATATTGATACTCATCGATGAAATGGCTCATTAATGAGCCATTTTAAATTATTATATTTGTGTCTTGTAGGATAAAAGGAAGGTATCAATGGCACAGTTAGTAATTAGAAATGTAAGAAGCTATTCTAAAGAACGAAGCATTAACATCGATTTGAGCAAAAAAGTTAATCTCATATATGGTCAGAATGGAAGTGGAAAATCAACTATATCAGGGTATTTTTACAGCCCCTCTAATGTGGCATACAATGATTGCTCTTTTAGCAAAGAAGGTGATTATAATTATGTCGTTTATAATAATCAGTTTGTAGAGGACTCTTTTTATCATAAATCAGAACAACCGGGAGTATTTACATTAAGCCAAAGTAACAAAGAAGTGCTGGACGATATAAAACAGTCAGATAAAAAAATAGCAAGTTTGAAAAGTCGGCTCACTCGGTTGGATAGTGAAATAAAAGAAAAAGATGAAATGCTTATTAAGCTTGAGAATAGCTGTAAAGAAGCTGTATGGAAAAAGACAGCACATATCAGAACAACTGAACTTACTGAGTTGATGGCAAAAAGTTTAAGAAAAGATAGTCTGTATAGTAAAATATGCACACAAGATGAAAAAGATGAAGCAAGTACAGAAGATGTTTTGAATGAATATAAGAAGTTGAAAAATAATAAAACTTCTTCTTTTAATTCAATCAACCACCCATCAATGCCTATCTTGAATACACAAAAGGAAGAATTGCTCATAACACCATTAATCCCATCTTCTAATAGTTACCTTTCAAATGTTATTGAAGAATTAGGCAATGCAGATTGGGTCAAGTCGGGATTAGGATATGTTAATGATACAATGTGCCCATTTTGCCAGGGCGATACAATCAATAATGATTTTTTAAAAGCCATAACAGATGTCTTTGACGAAACGTATGAACTAAGATTAAAAGATCTTAAAGATATTTATAATGATTACTCAAATTCTTGTGATGAATACATAAGAGAATTAGAGCATTCTTTGTATGATTCGGGTTATGTTTCTGATGACGATAATATCTGGGGTATGATCAAACAGATCGGGCAATCTCTTGAACTAAATAAAAATGCTCTGAAAGAAAAGATAGAAAAGCCATCGGCAGCAATATCACTTATTGATTCATCAATAAATTACGATGAAGTAAACGAAAAAATCAAAGTTTTGAATGGTGAAATAAAGGAGATTAATGACAGATTAAATGCCTATGAAACGAGCATTTATAATATTACAAGTAAGCTCTGGAAGGTCTTGAGGAATTTATGCAGTGATGTAATTGATAATAATAACACCAATATGGAGGAGTTAAAATGTGAAAGGAATTCAATAATACAAAGGAAAGATATAATTGAAGGTGAAATACAACAGGAGAAAGTTAGGCTTTCAAACCTTAGGAAACAAGTTTCTAACATGGATGAAACGGTAGATAAAATAAATGCATCACTCAAAAATCTTGGCCTAAATAGTTTAGAGATTAAAAAATCACATGAAAGAAATTTCTTTCAAATTCACAGAGGGAACGACAATGTTGAAATTTATAAATCACTAAGTGAAGGGGAAAAAACAATAATAACCTTTTTGTATTTCTTAGAGTGTTGCGAAGGTCAACTTGAAGATGGGGAACTTAAAGATAAGTTAATTGTGATTGACGATCCTATATCGAGTTTATCTCATGACTATATTTATGAGATATCATCTTTAATACATTATCGAATTATTGAAGGAATAGCACCAGATGCTAAAATTGTAATACTTACGCATAACTTATTCTTTTTTCAAGAAATTTTAAAACTAGCTCCTCCTAAAATAAAAAATTTTGATAAGCAATATAATTTATTGAGAGTAGTGAAAAATGAATATAGTGATGTTATCGCTATGTCTAAAGGTGATATAAAAAACGAGTATGAATCCTATTGGATGGTATTAAAAAATGTGAAGGAGGGCATTGTAAATCCTGTTGTTCTTCCTAATGTAATGCGAAATATTCTTGAATACTATTTTTCATTTTCTTGTAAGCTGGATAGTCTTAAAAAAGCATTAGAAAAACTTGCAGAATCTGAGAGTGATATTACATATAAGTCTTTCTGTCGCTATATGCACAGAGGATCACATTCAGACTCTTCCAATATAAATAATTTAGGAAGAGGAACAACTGAAAAGTATTTCGAGATTTTTAAGAACGTCTTTGATAAAACGGATGATTTACCACATTATAATCGAATGTTTGGAGTTGAAATTGACAAAGAAAATGTAGAATAAGAACGGTTACCACTGAGGCACCATCAATCATTAACGGTTAGGTAGGGAACGGAGATGCTGACACACCGTTTCCCACCGTCCAAACCGAAAACGTTGATACTGGCATACCAGCACACATTTGTTATTCATGGTTTTTACTCAATCTTGTCTCAGTCAGCTACTGATAGCCTTTACACCCCATGTGCAAAGCAAGCATACTATGGGATCTGGCAGAAAGAGTGCCTCAGTGGCAGGTACATATTAAAGGGTTTTCTTGTAAAATCAATCAACATTTTTTTCTGATCGCTAATATTTATTTTAATTGAAAATATATTATAAAAAACCACTTAAAGGCTAAAAAAGTGATGTAGATCATGGTAAAAAATCATTAATTGCGCTATGTGTAGATGTTTTATAACTAACTGATAAATTAATTTGGAGAAAAGTATGTCCCTGAATTTTTTAGATTTAGATGATAAAACTAGACTACATATGGCATTAGAAATTCAGTATGATAAGGAACATAACAATTTTTATTATAGTAATTATTTAACAGAATATGGTAAATCTTTATGGCCCTCATTGTTAGAAGAAGCAGTTAAATATGATGATGCATGGTTGGAGAATGAGATCCGATCTAGAGGACTGCTTGCGCAATTTTATACAAAAAGGAAACCGAAAAGCACTGAGTTGATGCAGGCACGAGTGCCAATAACGGCGGCTCAAACCTTAGCTGAAGGAGAATTCAGCAGACTCTATGCAAGAGGATTATGTTCAGCCGTTATTTCAGAAGGTGGTAGCATTGTGGAAGTATATCGAGCCAGAGTGTCCACTAACCCTCGACCAGAATCGGTAGCTATCATTGGTAAGCAATTCTCGGCTCAGGCAGTTTTGAATGATCTGCGTTCAAATCCTGGTGTCGATAGTGCATTAGGTGTTCCTCCAGGTCCGAATTCAGGTATCTCTCTCAAAAGAGTTAAGTAAATATTAGATTAAGGGAGCGGTGTTTTTTACCATCCCTTTTTTAATGTTTGCATTGCCTAATTAATAAAAATAATGTTTTTTCTACTGGGTAAGCAATCTAGATTAGATTGGTTTTGCTTTTTAAAATAATTCAATACCATTAATCTAACAGGTTGAAATAACTCTCTATTAGCGTATTTTCAGAAGTTAACTGCTAACCAATATTGATGGGTTTTTATTTTTGTTATAACCTCTTAAGTTTCATGCTCTCAAGGGAAATAATAATAAAGTTGCGCTGCATATAAAAACCAAGGCTTATTAATAATTTTAAATTTCAAGCTTCGGGATTCTTCTCCTGAAAATGTTAAACATAAACCAAGTATACTACTAAAGCGGTAGTTCCTATTGTAGGAGCGATATCGCCTTAATCATGTGATTTGAGATTTATGTTGAAATTAAAAAATCAGCTATTCAAATCCCCAAGTTATAAATTCTCCTATAGTCATTGCTTCCAGTAAAGTTGCAATATTTCAGTTGTGGGGTTGTGTAATGCGTATTTATCTTGAAAAATCTTACATAACGATAATCCCAAATATAAAGTGGTCTGGAACTAAATTTTTCAAAAATTTTGAATAAGGTTTCCATTTTCTTTACCTTTAGGATTATATTAGCTATTCTGATACCTAGGCTACCAGAGCATTTAATCTTTGAGCTTGAACGTAATCACCCCACCATTGCATCAAACTCTGTCGCTCTATCAGATATTCTGCACGATTGTATGCTGCGATAATTTCATCTTTTTTAGAGTGGGCAAGTGCTGCCTCAAGAACTTCAGCTCTGAACTTACCAGACTCCTCTGCCGCTGTTCTTGCAATCGAACGCATACCGTGAGCTACAAGCTCCCCTCCAAACCCCATTCGGATAATAGCTGCGTTGGCTGTTTGTTCATGCATATGATTAAGAGGCGCTTTAATGCTGGGGAAAACCCATTCTCTATGCCCACTTATTGATTTCATTAATTCAAGGATGTGCAAAGCTTCTTTACTCAAAGGAACTTTGTGAGGCTTTTTCATTTTCATAAAATCAGCAGGAATGTTCCAAATGCTGTTGGTTGTATCAATATCAGACCACCTTGCGCGGACGGCTTCACCCGGACGAACCCATGTCAACAATTGCCATTCAATTAGCAAACGTGTTTCCAACCGGATTGACGCATTCGTCAAAGATTCCATAAACCTTGGCAATTCGCTTGGGGGAAGGGCAGGCATATTTTGCTTTTTTGGTTTACTGAATCTTTGACCAAGGTTGTCAGCCGGGTTGAACTCAATAAGTTCTTCAGTGGCTGCCCACCGGAAGATTTCATTCAGACGTGAAATGATGCGGCGTAGAGTTTCCAATACGCCTCGTTGCTCAATAGGATCAAGGTGTTGTTTTAAGAGCTTAGGTCGGATCTCATTGATAGGGACATTACCCAGACCTGGAAAGACATTTCTCTCTAAGCTGCGCCAGATGTCTGCTGCATGGTCTTGTGAGATACCTGAGGTCTTTACCTTCTCATCCAACCATTTCCTTGCCACGGCTTGGAGAGTGTGTTCAGTAGCATTCTTTAAGGCATTAGCTTTATCGTTGTTATGAACTTGGGGATCAATGCCATTAGCAAGCAAGGAAAGGTATTCATCTCGTAAGGCTCTGGCTCTTGCCAGTGTAAGGTGAGGATATGTCCCAAGGCTCATTTTGGTTCTTTTTTTACTGACTGGCACTGCATACCTGAAATACCAATTCTTCTTTCCTCCTTTCGAGAGGGGAGCGATTCGTAGTATCAAACCATCTCCGTCAAACAAGTTGATTTCTTTGTCGGCTGGCTTGGTGCTTTTGATTTCAGTGTCAGTGAGCTTCTTAGCGATTTTTGCCATTTTGGGACCCTCGGTTTTTGGACCCTTCTTAGTGGGTCCCATTCAGGGTGCCATAAGTGATAGTTCTCAGCAATTCTCACTGGACGACAATAGACGTAAAAAAGCCCGCAGAGCTTGTGCTGTGCGGGCTTAGTAGACTTCATTGTACTTCAAACAACTAAAAAGTGGTGGAGCTGGCGGGAGTTGAACCCGCGTCCGAAATTTCTACATCCTCGGTACTACATGCTTAGTTTGTCTTTACATTCGCACGCCAGCTGCGGACAGACACGCCACTAACGAACTAGCCTGATTAGTTTTAGCACTTCAACCCCAGGCAGGGCATCCGCGCGATCTCTTTTGGGTTTGACCTCTCTTGATCCCCGTCTTAAGAGCGGAAGCTAGGGAGAGAGGGCTCTTAGCAGGTTATTAAGCTGCTAAAGCGTAGTTTTCGTCGTTTGCGACTATTTTTTTGCGGCTTTTTACGAGGCAAACCGCCCCTCGGCATGCACCTTGGGTTTCGCAAATCCCGTCGAATCCAGAATCAGCCCCAATAGTGTTAGGCACAGTATACCAGACTTCTCGTTCAGGTTACCAGCCCGGAAAGCTAACTTATTGAATTGTACAATAAGCGCTCGAAATCAACGTCCTGCGTTTTTCATGATACGTGCTTTATCCAGCTGCCATTCGCGCTCTTTCAGATCAGTACGCTTGTCATGTTGTTTCTTACCTTTCGCGACGCCAATTTTCACTTTGCACCAGGCATTTTTCCAGTACATAGAGAGCGCCACCACGGTGAAGCCTTCACGGTTGATACGTCCGTACAGGGACTCCAGCTCGCGCTTGTTCAGCAGCAGCTTACGGGTACGCGTAGGGTCACATACGTAGTGTGAAGAGGCGACCGTCAGTGGCGTGAAGTTTGCGCCGAACAGGAAGGCCTCGCCGTCTTTCAGGATCACGTAGCTATCGCCAATGTTCGCTTTACCCGCGCGCAGCGATTTTACTTCCCAGCCCTGCAGCGCAAGGCCAGCTTCGAATTCTTCTTCGATGAAATACTCGTGGCGAGCACGCTTGTTCTGCGCAATGGTCGCCGAGCCTGGTTTATGTGCTTTTTTCTTCGTCATAAGTGTCGTAAAGCCGTCGGTAATCTGATTTCAAAAGTCACCTCATTGCGTCCCGTGAGGTCTAACGCGCTATATTAGCACGAGATAAGGCTTAGCGTTTTTTTAACAGGTGATAAATGCTATTATTTGTCCGTTGTGTGACCATGGAAAATGCTATGCCTCAGATTAGCCGTACTGCGCTTGTTCCTTACAGCGCGGAACAAATGTATCAGTTAGTGAACGACGTGAAGTCTTACCCGCAGTTTATCCCGGGGTGCACCGGCAGTCGGGTGCTGGAAGCCGGTCCTACCCAGATGACGGCGGCAGTGGATGTGTCCAAAGCGGGGATTAGCAAGACGTTCACCACGCGCAATACGTTGACCAATAATCAGAGTATTTTGATGCATCTGGTGGACGGTCCCTTTAAGTCCCTGATGGGGGGCTGGAAGTTTACGCCCCTGAGCGCGGATGCCTGTCGCATTGAGTTCCATCTGGACTTTGAATTTACCAATAAGCTGATCGAACTGGCGTTTGGCCGTATCTTCAAAGAGCTGGCCTCAAATATGGTTCAGGCGTTCACCACCCGCGCCAAAGAGGTTTACAGTGTCGCTTAAGGTTGCTGTGGAAGTGGTGTATGCGCTGCCAGAGAAGCAATATTTACAGCGCGTAACGCTGGAAGAGGGCGCGACGGTGGAAGACGCCATCCGTGCTTCGGGCTTGCTTGAACTTCGCAGTGATATCGATCTGGCGAAGAATAAGGTGGGTATTTATAGCCGTCCGGTGAAACTGGCTGATGTGCTGAAGGATGGCGATAGGGTTGAGATTTATCGCCCGCTCATTGCCGACCCGAAAGAACTGCGTCGTCAACGTGCGGAAAAATCCGGCAAGTAATTATCCCAACAGCCTTGTCCTCTCCCCAGGCGGGTGAGGTGATAAATACAAAAAAGGTGCTCATTGAGCACCTTTTTGCAATTCATTAGCCTGATTATTTGGTCAGGGCTGGCTTGTTGTCGATATTGGTCAACACACCGGCGCTGCTGAAGGTAAGCGTCAGGGTCTGCTGGGTCACGTTTTCGTGACCAGGCTGCTGACGGAACACATAGAACCAGGTGTTTGTACCGAATGGATCGGACATCATCGGGGTTCCCAGTGCATAAGCGACCTGCTGTTGTGTCATCCCTACACGGATTTTAGACACATCGTTAGGGGTAAGGTAGTTCCCCTGGTTGATGTCAGGACGGTAAACCACTTTCTCCAGAGTGGAACAGCCTGCGGTCAACATCAGAAGAACCGCAGCGGCAGCGGTCAGCGTTTTACAGCGCATAGTGATTTGATTCCTTTTCGGGCCCGAGCAGTACGCGGCTCATATGTAATATGCCGATGATAATAGACCTTGCCCCACTTTGAAACCGGTCTGGCGGCGTTTTTATTGTTCTGTATGACCCTGAGATCCCGAAAAAGTTTATGCTGCCAGCAGTTCTTTCGCGTTAGCGAGGGTGTTACGGGTGACCTCACTCCCGCCCAGCAGGCGCGCCAGCTCTTGTAAACGCGCGCGTTTGTCGAGAGGTTTCATGTGCGTTTCAGTCATTTCACCATCGGTTTCTTTACTGACGATAAAGTGATGATGACCACAACCCGCAACCTGCGGCAGGTGGGTAACACACATCACCTGCGTTGATTCGCCCAGTTGACGTAACAGTTTGCCCACGACGGCAGCCGTCGGGCCACTGATCCCCACGTCCACTTCATCGAAAATCAGCGCCGGGGTGTCCATCTTACGCGCGGTAATCACCTGGATGGCGAGCGCGATGCGCGACAGCTCACCGCCGGAGGCAACTTTCGAAATAGCCTGTAAAGGCTGACCAGGGTTCGTGGTCACGCGGAATTCAATGCGATCAGCACCTTCCGCCGTTAAGTGTGTCTCTTCGAAGCGAACGTCAATAGCGAACACACCGTGCGGCATTGCCAGCGTGCGCATGCTGTCGGTGATGTGCTGGCTCAACTCCTGTGCATAGTGCTGGCGAACGTCATGCAGCTGCTTAGCCGTTGCCAGCGCCTGCTGATGGTGCAGGTTCACCGCCAGGGATAAGGTCTCCAGCGAGTCGGCCTGATCGTCAAGCTGTTGTTGCTCTTCGAGCAGAGACTGATAGTAATCAGGTAACTCTTCCGCAGTGACATGATGTTTGCGCGCCAGCGAGATCTGACGGGAAATGCGTTGCTCAAGCTCGAACAGGCGATTCGGATCGAGTTCCAGGCGCTCGCAGTAATGGCGCAGCTCATCACTGGCTTCAGAGATCTGAATGGCCGCTTCTTCCAGCATATCCAGCACGCCGCCGAGCTTGCTATCCATGCCTGCCAGTTCTGTCAGCAGCTGACGCACGTTATACAATTGGCTCTGCAGGTTGACGTCTTCGCCATCTGCCAGCATGTTGAGCGCGTTTTGACTGGTTGAGAGCAGGTGACCGCTGTTGGCCAGACGCTTGTACTCTTCGTCGATTTGCTCAAACTCGCCCGGCTGCGGGTTGAATTCGTTCAGCTCTTTCAACTGGTATTCCAGCAGCTCGGCACGCGCGGCGCGTTCCTGGCTTTGCTGCTGATGCTGCGCAAGTTCCCGGCAGCTCTGGTGCCACTGACGATAGTGATCGGCCATCAGCTGAGTAAGTGCGTACTCACCTGCATAACCATCCAGCAGGGCTTTTTGTTGCTCAGGTTTGATGAGCTGCTGGTGAGCGTGCTGACCGTGGATCTGGATGAGCAACTGGCCGAGTTCGCGAAGCTGAGAAAGGGGGACCGCCGTACCGTTGATGAAGCCGCGTGAGCGACCATCGCTGCTTATTACGCGGCGAAGTAAACACTCACGTCCGTCTTCAAGCTGGTTTGCTTCCAGCCAGCGGAGTGCCGCCGGGGTGTCCTTCAGGGAAAAGCGCGCGCAGAGATCGGCACGGTTTGCACCTGTGCGAACCATATCACCTTCGGCACGGCTGCCGAGGCACAGGCCGAGGGCATCAATGGCAATGGATTTACCTGCACCGGTTTCGCCGGTGATCGCCGTCATGCCGCTATGAAAATCGATTTCAAGCTCACGAACAATGGCAAAGTTACTGATGGTCAGTTGTGCCAGCATAATTGTTTTCCTGTATGAAAAACCATAACTGTGTTTTCATACAGTATAAACTGGTTTTTTATACAGTAAAGTGCTGGATGCAAAATCAGAACAATTTTTTTGACCAGCCTAGCTTCGAGCTTAATGTGTTGAAATAGCTGTAGTCTTTTGGATGGATCAGGTTCAGGTGATAATCGCAGCGGCGAATGAGCACGTCTTCACCTTCCTGTATCGGCAGTGCAATCTGGCTGTCGCAGCTGATCTCCAGGTCGCTCCGGCGGTGTGAGAACCGCAGGCGGATGGTGCTATCGCCGTTGATGACCAGCGGGCGCGCAGAGAGCGTATGCGGGAACATCGGCACCAGCGTTATGGCATCCAGCGACGGAGTGAGGATCGGGCCTCCGGCTGAGAGAGAATAGGCCGTGGAGCCTGTCGGGGTAGAAATAATCAGGCCGTCAGAACGCTGGGAGAACGCGAAAATCTCGTCAATATAGACTTCGAATTCAATCATGTGCGCCACTTTTCCGGGGTGGAGAACCACTTCGTTAATGGCGGTGCTGATGCGTTTCTGGCAATCCTGCTGGCACACCTGAGCTTCCAGCAAAAAGCGTTTTTCGCTGATGTAGTGGCCTTCCAGTACGTCGGCAAGCTGCTGCTGGGCGTTGTCCGGGTCAAGGTCAGTTAAAAATCCCAGATTGCCTCGGTTGACTCCGATAACCTTGATGTCATAGCGGGCCAGGGTACGGGCCGCACCAAGCATATTGCCATCGCCGCCTACTACTACCGCCAGATCGGCCTGTTGACCAATCTCTGCCAGCGTGCCGGTTTTGACACCCTTGAGCTGCAACTCCTGGGCGATTTGCTGCTCAACCATCACCTCATAGCCCTTGCCACTCAGCCAGCGATACAACATTTCATGTGTCGTCAATGCGGTGGGGTGACGCGGATGCCCGACGATCCCAATACACCTGAAATGATTATTCATTTTCTGGAGGTCCTTGTGCCTGATGAATGATGACAATCTGTCTTGTTCCCTTGAATCCCGGAAACTGATCCCCATAATAAGCGAAGTTAGCGAGATGAATGCAGAAAAACGCGGAGAAATTCATGAGTAGTAAAGAACAGAAAACGCCTGAGGGGCAAGCCCCGGAAGAAATTATCACGGAACAGCACGACGAGGTTGAGGCCGTAGAGTCAGACGCGTCTGCTGATCAGGTGGACCCGCGCGATGAAAAAATTGCCAACCTGGAAACTCAGCTGGCAGAAGCGCAGAATCGCGAACGCGAAGCTGTACTGCGCATCAAAGCGGAAATGGAAAACCTGCGTCGTCGTACCGAGCTGGACGTTGAGAAAGCGCATAAGTTCGCGCTGGAGAAGTTTGTCAACGAACTGCTGCCGGTGATCGACAGTCTCGATCGCGCCCTGGAAGTGGCTGACAAGGCTAACCCGGACAACACGGCGATGATCGAAGGTATCGAACTGACGCTGAAATCCATGCTGGATGTGGTTCGCAAGTTCGGTGTGGAAGTGATTGCCGAAACCAACGTCGCGCTGGATCCAAACGTTCACCAGGCGATTGCTATGGTGGAATCTGACGACGTTCAGGCCGGTAACGTGCTTGGCGTGATGCAGAAAGGCTATACCCTGAACGGCCGTACCATTCGCGCAGCGATGGTGACCGTGGCGAAAGCGAAAGCGTAATTTGCCGACCCGTAGTGCCGGGTGGCGGCTTCGCCTTACCCGGCCTACAACATTACTCAGCGATACTTTCGCGTAAAGGCTTAACGGGCAGGACCTTCACCTGCTTAATCATGTTGTCCTGTACGTCCAGAATATCAATATCGTATTGATCGATGCGCACCCGCGTGCCCGCCGCCGGGATCTCCTCCAGTGCTTCCAGAATCATCCCGTTCATGGTGCGTGCTTCATCTTCCGGCAACTGCCAGTTAAAGGCTTTATTAAGCTCGCGAATGTTCGCGCTGCCATCAATCAGAACCGAGCCGTCGTTTTGTGGAGTGACTTCCTCTGCGAGAGAAGGTGACATGGAGGTCGTAAAGTCCCCGACGATCTCTTCCAGAATATCTTCAACCGTCACCAGACCCTGAATGTCGCCATATTCATCGACCACCAGACCCACTTTCTTTTTGTTACGCTGGAACTTCACCAACTGCGTGCTGAGCGGCGTGCCTTCCGGTACGTAGTAAATTTCGTCGGCGGCGCGCAGGAGCACCTCTTTGGTGAACTCTTTTTTCTCGGTCATCAGGCGATAGGCCTCACGCACGCGCAGCATGCTGATGGCGTCGTCCAGCGAGTCGCGATAAAGCACGATGCGGCCATGAGGAGAGTGCGTCAGCTGGCGGACGATGGCTTTCCAGTCGTCGTTAATATCGATTCCGACAATTTCGTTGCGCGGCACCATGATGTCGTCGACGCTGACCTTTTCCAGATCTAACACCGACAGGAGCATGTCCTGGTTGCGGCGCGAGATCTGCGAGCGGGATTCATTCACGATGGTGCGCAGTTCGTCTTTGCTGAGCGCACTGCTGATAGTGACATCCGCTTTTATGCCCACCATACGCATCAGCAGCCGGGTGACCATGTTGAGCAGCCAGACCAGCGGCATCATCAGGATTAGCAGCGGTGCCAGCAGGAAGCTGCTCGGGTAGGCGACTTTTTCAGGATAGAGCGCGGCGACGGTTTTGGGCAGCACTTCGGCAAACACCAGCACCACAAACGTCAGTACGCCGGTCGCAATGGCGACGCCCGCGTTGCCGTAAAGGCGCATCCCGACGATGGTGCCGAGCGCGGAGGCGAGAATATTGACCAGGTTATTGCCGATAAGCACCAGGCTAATCAGGCGGTCGGGTTTACGCAGCAACTTTTCTACACGACGTGCGGCACGGTTACCTTGCTTCGCGCGATGACGTAACCGATAACGGTTTAGCGTCATCATGCCGGTTTCCGAGCCAGAGAAATAGGCGGAGATGACCACCATGACGATCAGCGTGACGATCAGCGCGGTGGTAGAGATGTGTTCCAGGGGGAACTCCTTTATGACTTAACCAGCAAATTGCTGTATGAAGCGGCTGCCAAAATAGGCAAGAGTCAGAATGCCTGCACCCGCAACGTTGAACCAGACCACGCGGCGACCGCGCCAGCCTTCATGATAATGGCCCCATAACAGGACAATATAGACAAACCACGCGATGATGGAGAGAACGGCTTTATCGATATTCTCCACGCTGAACAGGTTTTTCATATAAAACAGGCCGGTACAGAGCGTGAGCGTGAGCAGAACAACGCCCACCTGCGTGATATGGAACATCTTACGCTCAATCACCATCAGCGGCGGCATTTCATGATTAAAGGCCAGCTTTTTGTTTTTCAGCTGGTAATCAATCCAGGCCAGCTGCATGGCATAGAGCGCGGCAATAATCAGGGTGGCATACGAGAATAGCGACAGGCCGATATGCACCAGCATTCCCGGCGTGGCTTCCAGATGAGTAATAAACTCGTTGGGCATAAAAGTGGCTAAGGCCAGATTGATCAGCGCAAAGGCGTAGATTATCGGCAGCAGCAGCCAGCCGCGATTTTTGGACGCCACGATGGTCATCACCGTACAGATCATCAGGCTTACCAGCGAGCCCACGTTCAGCACGCTCAGGTTTTGCACGCTGCCATCGCCGGGCAGGATACGTGATTCCAGCGCAAAGGCGTGGCTAATCAGTGCGATCACCGCCGAAAGAATGGCCATGCGCCGCCAGCCGCTGTTTTTTTGCAGCAGGCCAGGAATAATCAGCGCGAGGCTGACAGAGTAGGCAACAAGGGCGATCAGTGCGAAAACGGGCATATAGGCGTCGACAGTTGTCTTAATAAGAAAGAGAAGCAGTATAACGTTACGTGACGCCTGCTCCAACCGTTGCATAACAACAACGCTGCCTTCATGTTATACTCCGGCAAAATTCTGTGTATGTGTCGCTTATGCGACCCAACGTTTCTACCCAGGCGAGAGACAATGTTTGATAATTTAACCGATCGTTTGTCGCGCACGCTGCGCAACATCAGCGGCCGCGGACGCCTTACTGAAGAAAATGTTAAAGAGACGCTGCGCGAAGTCCGCATGGCGCTGCTCGAAGCCGACGTGGCGCTGCCGGTCGTGCGTGATTTCATCAACCGCGTGAAAGAGAAAGCGGTTGGGCATGAAGTTAACAAAAGCCTGACCCCGGGTCAGGAGTTCGTCAAAATTGTCCGTAACGAGCTGGTTGCGGCGATGGGCGAAGAGAACCAGGTGCTTAACCTGGCCGCTCAGCCACCGGCCGTGGTGCTGATGGCGGGCCTGCAGGGGGCGGGTAAAACAACCAGCGTCGGTAAGCTGGGTAAATTCCTGCGCGAGAAGCACAAGAAGAAAGTGCTGGTAGTCTCCGCAGACGTTTATCGCCCGGCGGCGATCAAACAGCTGGAAACGCTGGCCGAGCAGGTTGGCGTGGATTTCTTCCCGTCTGACGTCGCTCAGAAACCTGTCGACATCGTGAACGCGGCGCTGAAAGAAGCGAAGCTGAAGTTCTACGACGTGCTGCTGGTGGATACCGCCGGCCGTCTGCACGTTGACGAAGCGATGATGGACGAAATCAAGCAGGTTCATGCCTCTATCAACCCGGTAGAGACCCTGTTTGTTGTCGATGCCATGACCGGTCAGGATGCGGCGAATACCGCGAAAGCCTTCAACGAAGCGCTGCCGTTAACCGGTGTGGTGCTGACCAAAGTGGACGGTGACGCCCGCGGCGGTGCGGCGCTCTCTATTCGTCATATCACCGGTAAGCCGATCAAATTCCTCGGTGTTGGTGAAAAAACCGACGCGCTGGAGCCGTTCCACCCGGATCGTATTGCCTCCCGTATCCTCGGCATGGGCGACGTGCTGTCGCTGATCGAAGATATCGAGAGCAAAGTTGACCGCGCGCAGGCCGAGAAGCTGGCCAGCAAGCTGAAAAAAGGCGATGGGTTTGACCTCACCGACTTCCTTGAGCAGCTGCGCCAGATGAAAAACATGGGCGGCATGGCGAGCCTGATGGGCAAACTGCCAGGCATGGGCCAGATCCCGGACAACGTGAAGTCGCAGATGGATGACAAGGTGCTGGTGCGTATGGAGGCGATCATTAACTCAATGACGCTGAAAGAACGTGCGAAGCCAGAAATCATCAAAGGTTCGCGTAAACGCCGTATTGCCGCAGGTTGCGGTATGCAGGTGCAGGACGTAAACCGTCTTCTGAAACAGTTCGACGACATGCAGCGCATGATGAAGAAAATGAAGAAAGGCGGCATGGCGAAGATGATGCGCGGGATGAAGGGGATGATGCCCCCAGGATTCCCTGGCCGCTAATCGATTCTGGCCTGGCTTGTTTGCCATTTTGGCACCGGGGTGTGCTCGTCATCCTCACGTACTGCGTGTACGCTGCGGTGACTGCGCGCACGCCGGCACCAAACTGACTGCACCGCCGACGGCCTTTTACAGCAGAATATGAACTGCTGATTGCAATTTCCCCAGAAATCAGTAAAATTTTCGGGCTTTTAATATGACACCCGGGCTCCGTTCCTCGATGGGGCCCGGTTGTTTTATTCACACAAGAGGATGTTATGGTAACTATTCGTTTAGCTCGTCACGGCGCTAAAAAGCGTCCGTTCTACCAGGTTGTTGTAACCGACAGCCGTAATGCACGCAACGGTCGCTTCATCGAGCGCGTTGGTTTCTTCAACCCACTGGCCGCTGGTGCAGAAGAAGAAACTCGTCTGGATCTGGATCGTATCGCTCACTGGGTTGGCCAGGGCGCTACCGTTTCCGATCGCGTTGCTACGCTGATCAAAGCAGCAAACAAAGCAGCTTAATCTGTCACGGTGGTCATGATGAGCAATAAAGCACCTGTTGAACCGATCGTATTGGGAAAAATGGGTTCTTGCTACGGTATCCGTGGTTGGCTCAGAGTGTTTTCCTCCACTGAAGACGCTGATAGCATTTTTAATTACCAGCCCTGGTTTATTCAGAAGGCCGGTAAGTGGGAAGAGGTCGAGCTGGAAAGCTGGCGTCACCACAATCAGGACATCATCATCAAGCTGAAAGGCGTTGACGATCGTGATGCCGCGAATGCGCTGACTAATTGTGAAATTGTCGTGGATTCGTCGCAGTTGCCACAGCTGGAAGAGGGCGACTACTACTGGAAAGACCTTATGGGTTGCCAGGTGGTCACTACTGAAGGCTACAGCCTGGGGAAAGTCATCGATATGATGGAAACCGGGTCAAATGACGTTCTCGTCATTAAGGCAAACCTGAAAGATGCATTTGGCATCAAGGAGCGGTTGGTTCCGTTCCTCGATGGACAGGTTATCAAGAAAGTCGATCTCACTACTCAGACGATTGAAGTAGATTGGGATCCTGGTTTTTAAATTCTCCGGATAAACGGTAAAAGACGGCGCTATGTGGATTGGCATAATTAGCCTGTTTCCTGAAATGTTCCGCGCGATTACTGATTACGGGGTAACTGGCCGGGCAGTAAAGAATGGCCTGCTGAGCATCCAGAGCTGGAGTCCTCGTGACTTCACGCATGACCGGCACCGTACCGTGGACGATCGTCCTTACGGCGGCGGACCGGGGATGCTGATGATGGTGCAACCCTTACGGGACGCCATTCACACAGCAAAAGCCGCGGCGGGTGAAGGCGCAAAGGTGATTTATCTGTCACCTCAGGGACGCAAGCTTGATCAAGCGGGCGTGAGCGAACTGGCGACGAATCAAAAGCTGATTCTGGTCTGTGGTCGCTACGAAGGGATAGATGAGCGCGTAATTCAAACCGAGATTGACGAAGAATGGTCTATCGGCGATTACGTTCTCAGCGGTGGTGAGTTACCAGCAATGACGCTGATTGACTCCGTTGCCCGGTTCATTCCGGGTGTACTGGGCCATGAAGCATCGGCAACGGAAGATTCGTTTGCCGATGGATTACTGGACTGTCCACACTATACTCGTCCTGAAGTGTTAGAAGGGATGGACGTCCCGGCAGTATTACTGTCCGGAAACCATGCCGAGATACGTCGCTGGCGCTTGAAGCAGTCGCTGGGCCGCACCTGGCTTAGAAGACCTGAACTTCTGGAAAACCTGGCTCTGACTGAAGAGCAAGCAAAGTTGCTGGCCGAGTTCAAAACTGAACACGCGCACCAGCAACATGAACATGATGGGAAGGCGTAATACGCTCCCGAATATCAGTTTACCCAGGATAAGAGATTAAATTATGAGCAACATTATTAAGCAAATTGAACAAGAGCAGATGAAGCAGGACGTACCTTCCTTCCGTCCGGGTGATTCCGTGGAAGTGAAAGTATGGGTTGTTGAAGGTTCCAAAAAACGTCTGCAGGCATTCGAGGGCGTGGTTATCGCTATTCGTAACCGCGGTCTGCACTCTGCATTCACTGTTCGTAAAATTTCCAACGGCGAAGGCGTTGAGCGTGTCTTCCAGACTCACTCTCCGGTAGTTGACAGCATTGCTGTTAAACGTCGTGGTGCTGTACGTAAAGCTAAACTGTACTACCTGCGTGAGCGTACTGGTAAGTCTGCTCGTATTAAAGAGCGTCTGAACTAAGATTCGCTTAAGCGACATCCTGTTAAAGGGGCTGGCCGAAAGGCTGGCCCTTTTTTATTTCACCGCACTCCTCGCGTTAACTTTTTTGTGATAAATCGTTTACAATGCCTGCCTCTTTAACGGAGGGTAAGTGAATAACGTACTGCATCAGCATACCTGGAAACGCACAGCGGCATTGACCGCACTGTTCGCGATCCTGCTGATCGTCGTGGCACCGCTTATCTCCGTTGCGCTGCAAAAAGATCCCATGAGCGCCATGCCGGGCATGCACCATGATATGAGCATGATGTCGATGGATGAGCATCACGGCGACATGCAGCACTCGCTCCCCGTCGATCATGCCGAAGCGTGTGGCTATTGCGTGCTGATGGCGCATGTGCCGGGCATGATGCTGGCGCTGATCGTCCTGCTCGTTGCGCTAGTGCAACGGCTTCGCGTGAGGCCGCCACGGCAGGCGGTTAGCCACTGGCACTTTTTCCCCTGGCTCTATCCTGATACCCGCGCGCCGCCGCGTTGATCTGCTTTTTCCCTTTAAAAAACAAAATCGATAACTTTTTGCCTGAAAAAGGAAAAGTATGACAACCTGCACTCCGCGCGCGGCATGGGGAAACCTGCTGCGTCGACTTCATTTCTATGTCGGGCTATTTGTTGGTCCGTTTATCTTCTTCGCCGCGCTGACCGGCACGCTGTACGTGGCGACACCGCAGCTGGAAAATGCGCTCTACCGGCACGCGCTGCACACGGATAACATGGGTGAACCTCAGCCACTGGCGGCGCAAATTGCCGTGGCGGAAAACGTCGTGGGTAAAGAGCTGCGTTTGCACGCCGTTCGCCCGGGGCTGTCCGATGGCGACACTACCCGGGTGATGTTTGCCGACCCAACGCTTGGGCCATCAGAAAACCGGGCTGTCTTTATCGATCCGGTTAGCCTGGCGGTGCTGGGCGATATGACGGTGTACGGCACCAGCGGGATTTTGCCGCTGCGTCAGACCATTGATTATCTGCATACTTCGCTGATGCTGGGTGATGTTGGACGTCTCTACAGCGAGCTGGCAGCCTCATGGATGTGGATTGCCGCGCTCGGCGGTATCGCCCTGTGGTTTTTCACTCGCCCTAAGCGGCGCATTAACAACCGCTTCCAGAATCGTCGGCGTTTACATGTCACATTAGGCTGGATCCTGCTGGGCGGGATGTTGCTTTTTTCAGCTACCGGTCTGACATGGTCGCAACTGGCCGGGGGCAATGTGGATAAGCTGCGCGCTGGGATGAACTGGCTCACGCCGCAGGTAAACACTACCCTCACAGGCATGCCGGAAGTGCTGGATGAACATGCTGAGCACCACGGACACCATGCCGGAATGAAGATGCCTGAAATGGCGCTGGATCTGACGCTGTTTGATGGCGTTTTGCACTCTGCCCGCAAGGCCGGGATTGACGCCAGTAAGCTGGAGATCCGCCCGGCAAAAATGGCCGATCGGGCCTGGACGGTGACTGAAATCGATCGCCGCTGGCCGACCCAGGTGGACGCCGTTGCCGTTGATCCGCACTCAATGCAGGTTACGGACAGCACCCGCTTCGCCGACTTCCCGCTAATGGCAAAACTCACCCGCTGGGGAGTGGATTTCCACATGGGCATTCTGTTTGGTCTGGTGAATCAGCTGCTGCTTATCGCGTTTGGTACTGCGCTGTGCGTACTGATCCTCTGGGGATACCGGATGTGGTGGATGCGCCGTCCGGCAAACTCCGCGGTGAACCCGGTGCAAACGCTCTGTCAGAGCTGGCTGGCGTTGTCGGGATGGGGAAGGGGAGTGACGGTGATGATAAGCGTCCTGCTGGGGCTGGCGCTGCCGGTGATGGGCGTTAGTCTGGCTATCTTTATCGTCATCGACTGGCTGCGCTGGCGAGCGGCATCAGGCGTGTCGCTCGCTGAATCATCCGTTAAATAACCCTATGGCGTGCTGATGACCACCGCAACCCGGCGGTTTTCAGCACGCCCTTGTGGGGTACTGTTGCTGGCAACGGGATATTTTTTGCCGAGTCCCTGCGTGGTGAGATTGCCACGGGGGATATTTGCCCCTTTCGCCCAGGCGTCGGCAACGGCATTAGCGCGTTTTAACGAAAGTGCTTCGTTGTAGCTCTCTTCTCCGTAGTTATCCGTATGTCCGTCCATTCGCGCATGGTTTAAACCGGTCGCCGCAAGGCGGGAAGCCATGGTCCGGATTTGCGTTTCGCTTTCCGGGCGTAGTCTGGCATCGTTTTTATCAAACAGGATCTTATCTGACAGGCCCAGAGACCAGTCCCCGTTCAATTCATTGAAACCGTAGGACTGCATGGCGGCGATTTGCTCGGCGGTGAATTTCCCTTTTGGCGGGGCCTGACAGCCTGCCAGGACAAGTGATGCCATAAACAGGGGCGCGAGGTATCGCTTTAACATACCGTATTCCTTTCTAAGAGAGTGTTTTGGTTCGCTGGTTTTTCACCAGGTACATGTTGCGGTCGGCCTGCTCCAGTAATACCTCCACGGAGGCATTTTCCCACGCCAGAGCATAGCCAATGCTGAGTGACATTGATGCTGTGTGCCCGTTATGAACATCAAACGGACGAATGAACCGTTGCGCCAACGCAGCGCAAATGTGCTGAACCTCATTTTCTGAATGGACGCCGTACAGGATCATCGCAAATTCGTCTCCGCCAAGACGGTAAGACCGGTGACGCTTTTGCCCGAACTCGACCATTCTTTCGGCGACATCAATCAGCACGCCGTCGCCTGCGGCATGGCCCCAGGTGTCGTTAATATATTTGAAGTTGTCGCCATCCAGGAACAGCAGGGCGGAATGTGCCTTAGCGGATGCGTCATTCATCAGAGCGGCAATGCTGTTACGAAATGCCGCCCGGTTGGCAAGGCCTGTCAGGGGATCGTGCATGGCGGTACGCAGAAGCTGGGCATTCTTTGCCTGAAGCTTAAGCTGCCACTCTTCCATCTCATCCAGCAGGCTGTTGAAATCTTCACCGAACTGGTGAAACTCTTCGATACGCCCTTCCTTTACACGCCGCGAGAAATTGCGGTTGGTGCGCACATCATGAACGACATCGGTAATGTTTTGCATGGCGATGACCATGCCATGGTGTAACGAGCGCGTCAGGGTAAGGGCAACGGCAGAGGCTAAAAGAATGCAGCCAGTGAGAACCGCAAACGACATCCAGAGGAAATGGCCGATCAGGCTGTCGCGTGCGGTCAGGCGAATTTCGCCGATCTTGCTTCCGTTGTGCATAATTGGCTGTGAAACCGGATTGGGAAACAGCCAGCGACTGACCAGCGTGCCCAGGGTGTCGCTATTATCCTGCGGGTTCCAGGACCAGTATGCGAAGCGTTTCTCATGAACGTTGAGCACTTCCGCTGCGGCGAACTGCCCCTGCTTGCCAAGGGTGGTGAGGGTTTCATTTGCCGCCAATGAATCGTTGAAAACCAGGGAGGCTTCCAGATTGTGACTCATGGTCGCCCCTGTTAATTCGAGATTCTTTTGGGCGTATTCCTTTAATGTCACGACGGAAGCAAAGCTGAGTAACAACCATATAAACGTCATTGTTACTATTACGCTTATCATATTGATACGCCTCAGCGTTCTTTTAAACGTCGGACGTGATGCTGAAGTGAAATCCTTATTCATGCTTTGTATTCCGTGCAAGCATTAATACATCCGGATTGACTCTTACGCCACTGCGCGATAGCGCATCCAGATTGACGGAAAACCTAACCCGGCCACCTTCAAATATCAGACAAAAGGCGCTGCCAATAACGCATTCCGGGTTCTCCTCTGAAAGTAACAGCAATGCCCGGCCCTGATACTGGCTTATTAATTCAAGCTGCTTTGCCGGTGATTCCGAGCCGAAATAAATGGCGTCGCATGTTGCTGAGAGTGCTTCTTGATCGGTGCGTACAATGACGGGTGTATAAGGCAAAACGCTCTGCCCCTCATTCCGGGTGCTGAGCGCCTGGCTATAGCGCGAAGAGGCGTAAATACAGAGCACAGGCTGGCCTGCGAGGGCTGGCCAGCGGGTGTAACTGACGATACCCGATACAATAGAACGAACCGATTTATCCGTTTCTGTTAAGGCGACTGCGGCTGCCTGACCCATAAAAAGAAGCAACAGGAGCGCCAGAGTGAGCCGTGATAAAGAGATCAAGAATGATTTTCTCATCAGAATCCGCCATATCGCTCAGGGGCCAGATGCCTTAACAACGTGATGGCAGAATAACGTCGTTTAATATAGCCGTCATTATGTCAGAAAATTCCTGCTGTGCTGTAGGTAAAATCTTACAGTTGCATTTCTTGTGAATGCTGAATAATCAATTAAGCCGACTGCTTTTAATGCTGTCATCCATTCCTTTTTGCCACGCCTTGTGCAGCTTCAGGGCGTTTTCTGTGCCTTCACAGCTGGCCGGAAATGATTTACCCGCTAATCCCCAGGCGTGAATAAATTCTTCTTCACAGACTCTTTTTTGACCATCGGCGTAGCCGCGCAGATAGGCATGTCGATCGACATGCCGATCGTTAAGGTTATCGGCCAGCGTCGCGTTATCTTTAGCAGGCAGGCCGTTCATGGCGTCCTCTTTTCCTGCGGTAAACCAGTCAGGGCTTGTCCAGTCGGGTTGAAAGGTGTACGGGTCAATCTGGCAGCCTGCCAGACATAGCATCAATAGTGCAGACGCGATTGCACGCATAGTGATTCTCCTTTTTTTATCAGCATAGCGTGACAAATCAATCAAGGGTGTAATTTTAAGTTTACGATTTTGACGCCTGATTTTGCCATTAAATGGCTTTTGTAAACTTATCTGTACGTATTTTGGATTGAATTCTTTACTCATTGTGGTATCGTTGCTTCACCTCTTAGAGGAAACCACTATCGCAAACGAGCTTTACAGGACTGCCATCATGCAAAAAGACGCGCTGAATAACGTACACATTACCGACGAACAGATTTTGATTACTCCGGATCAGCTGAAAGCGGAGTTTCCGCTGAGCGCGGCACAAGAGGCTCAAATTGAGCACTCTCGCCAGACCATCTCTGACATCATTGCAGGTCGCGATCCGCGCCTGCTGGTGGTCTGTGGCCCTTGCTCTATTCACGATCCTGAAGCCGCCATTGAGTACGCTCGTCGGTTTAAAACATTAGCGGAGGAGGTCAGCGATAGCCTCTATCTGGTGATGCGCGTCTATTTTGAAAAGCCACGTACGACCGTTGGCTGGAAAGGGTTGATCAACGACCCGCACATGGATGGCTCGTTTGATGTGGAAGCAGGCCTGAAGATAGCGCGCAGCCTGCTGGTGGAGCTGGTCAGCATGGGGCTGCCGCTGGCAACCGAAGCGCTGGATCCGAACAGCCCGCAATACCTTGGCGATCTGTTTAGCTGGTCTGCGATTGGTGCACGCACCACGGAATCACAAACTCACCGTGAGATGGCCTCTGGCCTCTCTATGCCGGTTGGCTTTAAAAACGGTACCGACGGCAGCCTGGCGACGGCAATCAACGCAATGCGCGCCGCTGCGATGCCACACCGCTTTGTTGGAATCAACCAGGCAGGGCAGGTTTGCCTGCTGCAAACCCAGGGCAACCCGGATGGACATGTGATCCTGCGCGGCGGTAAAGCACCTAACTACAGCCCGGCGGACGTGGCACAGTGTGAAAAAGAGATGGAACAGGCGGGACTGCGCCCGGCTCTGATGGTAGATTGCAGCCATGGTAATTCCAATAAAGATTACCGTCGACAGCCTGCGGTGGCGGAGTCTGTGATCGCGCAGATCAAAGATGGCAACCGTTCTATTATCGGTCTGATGATTGAAAGTAATATTCATGAAGGTAATCAGTCATCAGAACAACCGCGCAGCGCAATGAAGCATGGCGTATCCGTGACGGATGCCTGCATCAGCTGGGAAACCACCGATGCGCTGCTGCGTGAGATCCATAAAGATTTAAGCGGCCAGCTGTCGACGCGTCTGGTTTAAGAGGTTAGTTATGGTTGCTGAATTGACCGCGTTACGCGATCAAATAGATGAAGTGGACAAGGCGCTGCTGGAACTGCTGGCGCGCCGTATGGCGCTGGTTGCCGAGGTAGGTGAAGTTAAAAGCCAGTACGGCTTGCCGATTTATGTCCCGGAGCGCGAAGCGTCAATGCTGGCCTCCCGCCGTAAAGAAGCACAGGCGTTGGGCGTCTCGCCTGATTTAATTGAAGACGTTCTGCGCCGCGTTATGCGCGAATCCTATTCCAGCGAAAACGACAAAGGCTTCAAGACGCTCTGCCCATCGCTACGACCGGTGGTGATTGTGGGCGGCGGCGGGCAGATGGGCCGACTGTTTGAGAAAATGCTGACGCTTTCGGGCTATCAGGTGCGCATTCTGGAAAAAGAAGACTGGGCGCGCGCGCCGGAGCTGACCGTCGATGCGGGGATGGTTATCGTTAGCGTGCCTATCCACGTAACGGAGCAGATCGTTGGGAAACTTCCTCCGTTGCCGGACGACTGTATCCTGGTTGATCTGGCCTCGGTCAAAAATGGTCCGCTACAGGCGATGCTGGCAGCGCACAGTGGCCCTGTTCTTGGGCTGCACCCGATGTTTGGCCCGGACAGTGGCAGCCTGGCAAAACAGGTAGTGGTGTACTGCGATGGCCGCCAGCCAGAAGCCTATCAGTGGTTCCTGGAACAGATTCAGGTGTGGGGCGCGCGTTTGCATCGCATCAGCGCCGTGGAGCACGACCAGAACATGGCGTTTATCCAGGCGCTGCGCCACTTTGCGACCTTTGCCTACGGGCTGCACCTGGCAGAAGAGAACGTTCAGCTTGAACAACTGCTTGCGCTCTCTTCGCCGATCTATCGTCTGGAGCTTGCGATGGTCGGGCGGCTGTTTGCGCAGGATCCGCAGTTGTATGCCGACATTATTATGTCATCGGAGAATAACCTCGCGCTGATCAAACGCTACTACCGGCGTTTTGGTGAAGCCATCACCTTGCTGGAGCACGGCGATAAGCAGGCGTTCATCGACAGCTTCCGTAAGGTTGAGCACTGGTTCGGTGATTATGCGACGCGGTTCCAGAGCGAAAGCCGCACGCTGTTGCGACAGGCAAATGACAGTCGCCAGTAATGCGATGATGTATATACTGAAAGCCAGCAATGCTGGCTTTTTTCATTTTGGGGAACTGTCATGTCCGAACCACAGCTGCTGTTAAATTACACCGGCCACCTGCCGGAATGCCCGACGTGGAGCGAGGAAGAGCAGGCGCTATACTGGGCGGATATTCTCGAAGGCGAGATCCACCGCTTTCATATCGCCACTGCGGAACATACCGTACTTTCGTTTCACGAAGAGGTGGGCTGTTTTGCCCTGCGTGAAAACGGCGGTTTCATTGTCGCGATGCGTAACGCCATCTGGCTGACCGACAAGCATGGTCTGCTCCGGCAAAAGGTCTGCGATAACCCCTCTAACCCGCAGTTGGCGCGTTTTAATGATGGGGGCACCGACAGTGCAGGGCGTTTTTACGCGGGCACCTTTTGGGGGCCAGGCGACTACAACGGTGCCATGCTGATGCGCATTGCTAACGACCTGACGCCTAAAGTCATCCAGTGGGACATCCAGGGACACAACGGCCTGGCGTTTACTCAGGATAAAAAATGGATGTTTACCTCCGACACGCCAAACGGCGTGATTTACCGAACGCCGCTGGACGAGCAGGGTGAGCCGGGTCAACGTGAAGTATTTCGTCGCTTTAAAGAGGGTGAGGGCATACCTGATGGTGCGGCGACGGACATTGAAGGCTGTTACTGGAGCGCGTTGTTTGACGGCTGGCGTATCGCGCGGTTTTCGCCCCAGGGTGAGCAGCTTGAAGAATATCGGCTGCCGGTGCGCTGCCCGACGATGGTCTGTTTTGGTGGAGAGGATATGAAAACGTTGTTTATCACCACCACGCGGGAAAATATGGACGAGGAAGAGCTGGCGAAATATCCGCTCTCGGGGGCGATCTTCACCCTGCCCGTCAGCGTGGCAGGTGTGAAGAAAAGCCAGTTTATCGAACGTTAAGCCGGGTCGACCGGCACTACGTTTTCGCTCGGATAGCAGCCCAAGACTTTCATGGAACGCGTGATCTTGCCAAGCTCACGCAGGGCCTTCTGCATGGATGCAGACTCCAGGTTGGCCTGGATATCAAGATAAAACATCTCTTCCCACGGGTTGCCGTTAATTGGGCGGGACTCCAGCCGGGTCATGATCAGATTGTGATTACGCAGAACCAGCAGGGCTTCAACCAGCGCGCCCGCCTGTTGCCCGGTCGCCATCAGCAGGGTGGTTTTAGCGGGGACCTGCTCTGACACATCGATCGCCTTGCGTGCCAGCACCACGAAGCGGGTGATATTTTGCGTCTGGTTAGCCAGATTTCGCTCCAGCACCTGCAGGCCATACAGCGCACCGCCTGCTTCACTGCCGAGGGCGGCAACGGACGGGGAATTGACCTGAGCGACCTTTTCCATCGCCGCTGATGTGCTTTCGGTGTACTCGATTTTCCAGTGTGGATAGCGGTTCAGGAACTGGCTGCACTGCTGGAAAGGTTGCGGATGGCTGTAGACCGTCTCAATTTTATTCAAATCCGTCGAGCCGGAGACCAGCACGCAGTGGTCAATTGGGATCGTGAGCTCGCCAACCAGAGACAGGGTGGTGTGTTGCAGCAGGTCGTACACGTCGTTAATCGCGCCGGAACTGGTGTTCTCAATGGGGACGACGGCGTAATCCGCCTGGCCGGTTTCAACCTGATTGAAAATGTCGGCAAACTTCGCGCAGCCGCTTTCGATAAACTCTTCGAAATGGCGGGCCGCATACTGACGTGCCGCCAGATGTGAGTAAGAGCCTTTTGGCCCCAGAAACGCGATACGCGCGGAGTGTGGATTGGTCTTGTTCAGATGCTGTTGCAGCAGCGCCTGCTGGGTCAGAACAGAATCTTCAATGATGAGCTGGAACAGGCGGGTAATGTAATGCGCATCCAGATGATGCGCTTTGCCGAGGTGGATCAGACGTTCAAGCAGATCGCGCTCGCGGTCGATATCGCGCACGGGGCGGTGTGAATCCAGCTTGGCTTTGCCAACTTCCACTGCCAGAGTGCGTCGCTCGGCCAGCAGAGCCAGTAATTTTTCGTCGAGCGCGCTGATCTTTACGCGCAGGTCCAGTAACGGGTTTTCCGGTGTCATAGTGTTGTCTGTCTCATTTATCGTTATCAATAAAAAAGGCCTCCCGGTTGGGAGGCCTTGTTGTTCGTCTTCGCATTCTTTATCACACGACGAAACGCCTCCCAATCAGGGGAAGGTAAAAAAGAATGCGAAGAAAAACGGCGTATGTTTCATAGGGTCATCCTGAAATTGATACCGTTAAAGTACCCGTACTGTTTTCATCCTGTCAATAAAAAACGCGCCCGAAGGCGCGTTGGCGGTACACTCAATTTAAAGGATTACTCTTCTTCAACTTCTTCCGCGAAGCTGGCGTCTTTCACCGATGTTGCGGCGCGACGGGCTTCACCTTTGTGTTGCACTTTATTGAGCTGCCGTTCCAGCTTGTTGATCAAATCGTTGATAGCGGTGTACATATCCTCATGCTTCGCGCTGGCGACCAGATGGCCGTTTGGAGTATTGATAGTTGCGTCAGCGATGAAACCCTGCGGCTCCTTAGACAGAATGATATGTGGGTTAATCAAATGTGTTTGCCATTTATCCAGTTTGGCGAGACGGTCTGCGACGTGCTGGCGAATTGCCGGAGTAATTTCCATTTGTTTACTGGTAATGTTCATTGGCATAAATTTTACCTCTTGTCTTTCCGTCTTGGTGATTCCAGCATACCTCTTCGAATGTCAAATTGTGTGATCTAAATCACGTATTTTTGTCACTTTTTGTCAACCGTATTATTTTGTGAGGCAGGGCAGGAAGAGGCGAGATTTACCTTGTCGAAGTCAGGAATTACGGTCATAGTTGACGGGTTGTGTTGAATCCAACGCGCTTCAGACGTAAACGAAAATGAATAAAAAAACGGCAGCCCCAGGGCTGCCGTTTTGCGTTTGAACCTGTATCAGGTATTGCTGCTGTTTGCGGCGATGATTTTAGCCACTTTTTCAGCCTGCCCGGTCATTTGCATCTGGCGGTAAGCGTTCTCCATCAGCTTCAGGCCATCACGTGTAGCCTGCGTGTCCGGATAGTCGCGCAGCATGCCTTCGACACGGTTAACCACCGCAACCCAGGCGCCA
This sequence comes from Enterobacter sp. 2VL, assembly GCF_005503595.1. Lineage (NCBI taxonomy): Bacteria > Pseudomonadati > Pseudomonadota > Gammaproteobacteria > Enterobacterales > Enterobacteriaceae > Enterobacter > Enterobacter sp. 2VL. The sequence continues at coordinate 5,421 of NZ_SCNE01000016.1, read as the reverse complement.
CGGCGAGTGTAGTATTCCGCCACAGAGTATTCGTATTTAGCCAGACGGTCTTTCAGGAACACCAGACGTTTGGTGGCATCAGTGATGTACTGACTGTTCGGATAACCGCGCACCAGTTTTGAGAAGTCGTTGAAGGCGTCACGCGCGTGCTGCGGGTCACGGTCAGAGCGATCCACGCCGAAGAAGCCCTGCAATGCACTGTCATCCAGCGCCATATTAGTCAGGCCACGCATGTACATGACATAATCGATGTTAGGATGAGTTGGATTCAAACGCATGAAGCGATCGATGGTGGCCTGAGCCAGCGGCAGATCGGCATTTTTGTAATAGGCGTAGATGAGATCTAACTGTACCTGCTGCGAATACGGGCCAAACGGATAGCGATTATCCAGCGCTTCCAGTTGCGTTATCGCCTGTTTCCAGTTACCGTCCTGCAGTTTTTGTTGTGCAGTCGCATAGATTTCATTCGGCGGATTGTCAGGGACCTGTTCATTTGAACCGGAGCAGCCCACCAAAGCCAGGCTCAACGTGGCCGCTGCCACCAGATATTTCATGCGCGTCATGACGTTTTGACTTTCCTCAAATGTTTGTCCGGGAGAATCTCTGTTCCTGCTCCCGATTAAGACCAGCTACAATAGCACACTATATTAAACGGCAAAGCCGTAAAACCCAACGTTAAACGAAGAAGCAGTTTATGGCACAACGAGTAGAACTCACCGCAACAGTCTCCGAAAATCAGCTCGGTCAACGCTTAGATCAAGCTTTGGCCGAATTGTTCCCTGATTATTCGCGTTCACGCATAAAAGAATGGATCCTTGACCAGCGCGTGCTGGTAAACGGCAAGATCTGGGACAAGCCAAAAGAGAAAGTGTTTGGTGGAGAAGCTGTCGCCATCAACGTTGAAATTGAAGAAGACGTCCGCTTCGAACCGCAGGATATCCCGCTGGACATCGTCTATGAAGATGACGACATTCTGGTGATCAATAAGCCGCGTGGGCTGGTTGTTCATCCGGGTGCTGGCAACCCTGACGGCACGGTGCTTAATGCGCTTCTCCATTATTATCCGCCAATCATCGACGTTCCTCGCGCCGGGATTGTTCACCGTCTGGATAAGGAAACAACGGGATTAATGGTGGTGGCAAAAACCATCCCGGCCCAGACCCATCTGGTTGAATCCCTGCAGCTGCGCGAAATTACGCGTGAATATGAAGCGGTAGCGATTGGTCATATGACGTCTGGCGGCACGGTTGACGAGCCGATTAGCCGTCACCCAACAAAGCGCACCCATATGTCCGTTCATCCGATGGGTAAACCGGCGGTAACGCATTACCGCATCATGGAACATTTCCGCATTCATACGCGCCTGCGTCTGCGTCTGGAAACGGGGCGTACGCACCAGATCCGTGTCCATATGGCGCACATTACTCATCCGCTGGTGGGTGACCCGGTCTACGGTGGTCGTCCGCGTCCGCCAAAGGGCGCATCCGAGGAATTTATCAGCGTACTGCGTAAATTTGACCGCCAGGCGCTGCACGCCACAATGCTGCGTCTTTACCATCCTGTCACTGGCATTCAAATGGAGTGGCATGCGCCTATCCCACAGGATATGGTGGAACTTATCGACGCGATGCGTGCAGATTTTGAAGAACATAAGGATCACGTGGACTGGTTATGACCAAACTGATTGTTCCGGAGTGGCCGTTGCCTGAAGGCGTGGCTGCCTGTAGTTCGACCCGTATCGGTGGCGTCAGCCAGGGGCCGTGGGCGTCGTTGAACCTCGGTGCCCATTGTGGCGACAGCCCGGAGCATGTCGAAGAGAACCGCAATCGTCTGTTTGCTGCGGGGAATTTGCCTTCGAAACCGGTCTGGCTGGAGCAGGTTCACGGTACGGGCGTTCTGAAGTTAACAGGGGAACCCTATGCTTCAAAACGCGCCGATGCCTCTTACAGCAATACTCCAGGAACAGTCTGTGCCGTTATGACGGCCGATTGCCTGCCCGTTCTGTTTTGTAACCGTGCGGGTACAGAGGTCGCGGCTGCGCATGCGGGCTGGCGTGGCCTGTGTCAGGGGGTGCTGGAAGAGACCGTCGCCTGTTTCGAAGATAACCCTGCTAATATCCTTGCCTGGCTCGGTCCGGCAATCGGCCCACGCGCGTTTGAAGTTGGGCCTGAAGTTCGCGAAGCGTTTATGGAGAAAGATCCGCAGGCGGTCGAGGCGTTTACGCCCGTGGGCGATAAATATCTGGCCGATATTTATCAGCTTGCACGCCAGCGCCTGAATAATATCGGGGTAACGCAGATCTTCGGCGGCGATCGCTGTACGGTCACCGAAACGGGTGATTTTTTCTCCTGGCGTCGTGACAAGACGACGGGGCGTATGGCAAGTTTCATTTGGCTGATATAACCTAAAGAATCAAGACGATCCGGTACGCGCCGTTTTCTTTTCACATAATTCAGGTCATTAACCTTGAATAATTGAGGGATGACCTCATTTAATCTCCAGTAGCAAATTTGACCTGTTATGGGAGGAGTTATGCGTCTGGATCGTCTTACTAATAAATTCCAGCTTGCTCTCGCCGATGCCCAGTCTCTCGCACTCGGGCACGACAACCAATTCATCGAACCTCTTCATTTAATGAGCGCCTTACTGAATCAGGAAGGGGGATCGGTACGTCCATTATTAACCTCAGCTGGCATTAATGCTGGCCAGTTACGCACGGCAATTGATCAGGCGTTGAGCCGTTTACCGCAGGTCGAAGGGACCGGTGGTGACGTACAGCCTTCACAGGATTTGGTGCGAGTGCTGAACCTTTGCGACAAGCTGGCGCAAAAACGTGGGGACAACTTTATTTCGTCAGAGCTGTTTGTTCTGGCGGCGCTTGAATCACGCGGGACGTTGACCGACCTGTTGAAATCTGCCGGCGCAACCACCGCCAACGTGACTCAGGCGATTGAGACAATGCGCGGAGGTGAAAGCGTGAACGATCAGGGAGCCGAAGACCAACGTCAGGCTTTGAAAAAATTTACGGTCGATCTGACCGAGCGTGCTGAGCAGGGCAAACTGGACCCGGTTATCGGCCGTGATGAAGAAATTCGCCGTACCATCCAGGTTCTGCAGCGCCGTACCAAAAACAACCCGGTGCTGATCGGTGAGCCGGGTGTCGGTAAAACCGCCATCGTTGAAGGGCTGGCGCAGCGTATCGTGAATGGCGAAGTGCCGGAAGGGCTGAAGGGCCGCCGCGTACTGGCGCTGGATATGGGTGCGCTGGTGGCCGGTGCGAAGTACCGCGGTGAGTTCGAAGAACGTCTGAAAGGCGTGCTTAACGATCTGGCGAAGCAGGAAGGTAACGTCATTCTGTTTATCGACGAACTGCACACCATGGTGGGTGCCGGTAAGGCCGACGGTGCGATGGATGCCGGGAACATGCTGAAACCTGCGCTGGCGCGCGGTGAACTTCACTGCGTGGGCGCGACCACGCTTGATGAGTATCGCCAGTACATTGAGAAAGATGCCGCGCTGGAACGTCGCTTCCAGAAAGTATTTGTGGCTGAGCCAAGCGTCGAAGACACCATCGCAATCCTGCGTGGTCTGAAAGAGCGTTATGAGCTGCACCACCATGTGCAGATCACTGACCCGGCCATCGTGGCGGCGGCGACGCTTTCGCATCGTTATATAGCTGACCGTCAGTTGCCGGATAAAGCGATTGACCTTATCGATGAAGCGGCGTCCAGCATCCGTATGCAGATTGACTCGAAACCGGAAGAACTGGACCGACTCGATCGCCGAATTATTCAGCTCAAGCTGGAGCAGCAGGCGCTGAAGAAAGAGTCTGATGAGGCCAGCAAGAAACGTCTGGATATGCTCAACGAGGAGCTGGACGAGAAAGAGCGCCAGTATTCAGAGTTAGAAGAAGAGTGGAAAGCGGAGAAAGCTTCACTCTCCGGTACGCAGACAATCAAGGCGGAACTGGAACAGGCGAAAATCGCTATTGAGCAGGCGCGTCGCGTCGGCGATCTTGCGCGGATGTCTGAACTGCAGTACGGCAAAATCCCTGAGCTTGAAAAACAGCTTGAGATTGCTACGCAGTCCGAAGGCAAAACGATGCGTCTGTTACGTAATAAAGTGACGGATGCGGAGATTGCCGAAGTGCTTGCGCGCTGGACGGGTATTCCGGTCGCTCGCATGCTGGAGAGCGAACGCGAAAAACTGCTCCGCATGGAACAGGATCTGCATCATCGCGTTATTGGTCAAAACGAGGCGGTTGAAGCGGTCTCGAATGCCATTCGTCGTAGCCGCGCGGGGTTATCCGATCCGAATCGTCCAATCGGCTCGTTCCTGTTCCTGGGGCCGACCGGTGTGGGTAAAACCGAGCTGTGTAAGGCGTTGGCGAACTTTATGTTCGATAGCGATGACGCAATGGTTCGTATCGATATGTCCGAGTTTATGGAGAAACACTCCGTCTCGCGTCTGGTCGGTGCGCCTCCGGGATACGTGGGTTATGAAGAAGGGGGCTATCTGACGGAAGCGGTGCGTCGTCGTCCTTACTCCGTGATCCTGCTGGATGAAGTGGAAAAAGCGCACCCGGATGTCTTCAACATCCTGCTGCAGGTTCTGGACGATGGTCGTCTTACAGACGGGCAGGGGAGAACGGTCGATTTCCGCAACACGGTGGTCATCATGACCTCGAACCTGGGTTCAGATTTGATTCAGGAACGCTTTGGCGAACTGGATTACGGTCATATGAAAGAGCTGGTGATGGGCGTGGTGAGCCATAGCTTCCGTCCGGAATTCATCAACCGTATTGATGAAGTGGTTGTGTTCCATCCTCTGGGTGAGAAACATATTGCTTCGATTGCGCAGATCCAGCTGCAGCGTCTGTACAAACGTCTGGAAGAGCGTGGATATGAAATTCACATCTCCGACGATGCGCTGAAACTGCTGAGCGAGAATGGGTACGATCCGGTATACGGGGCGCGTCCGTTGAAACGTGCTATCCAGCAGCAGATTGAAAACCCGCTGGCACAGCAGATACTGTCAGGCGAGTTGATTCCGGGTAAAGCTATCCGCCTGGAAGCCAACGAAGACCGAATTGTGGCAGTGCAGTAAGTCACAAAACGCAAAAACGGGCCGCTTGCGGCTCGTTTTTGTTTAAAAACCAGGCAAGAATGAAGATCTGAGATGTGTTTTGCCTGGAAAGTGAGCAGTCAGTAAATAATTTTCACTTTGCACTTGCAGCCTCAGAATAACTCCCTATAATGCGCCTCCACTGACACGGAACAACGGCACACACGCCGCCGGGTTAGCAGAAAAAAGCGAAATTAAAGCTTGACTCTGAGGCGGGAAAGCGTAATATGCACACCCCGCGCCGCTGAGAAAAGCGAAGCGGCACTGCTCTTTAACAATTTATCAGACAATCTGTGT
>NZ_SCNE01000015.1:0-42456 GCF_005503595.1 Enterobacter sp. 2VL | reverse complement strand
GTTTGGCGTTGTGCTTCCGTTGCCGCCACTGCCGACGCCAACGCCAACGATTCCACCTACGGACACGCCAACGGAATCCCCGACGGAGACGCCAACGGAATCCCCGACGGACACGCCAACGGAATCCCCGACGGAGACGCCAACGGAATCCCCGACGGAAACGCCAACGGAATCTCCGACGGAGACACCAACGGAATCCCCGACGGAGACACCAACGGAATCCCCAACGGAAACGCCAACGGAATCCCCGACGGAAACGCCGACGGAGACCCCAACGGAGACCCCGACGGAAACCCCGACGGAAACCCCGACGGAAACCCCAACGGAGACCCCAACGGAGACCCCAACGGAGACCCCAACGGAGACCCCAACGGAGACCCCAACGGAAACGCCGACGGAAACGCCGACGGAGACCCCAACGGAGACAGGCAGCGCAACGCCTGAACCCTAATGTGCATCTGACGACGAATACATTTCGTCGTCACCCACCAATTTCAAAGGAGAGTGAAATATGCAAAACGCAGCACGTGTCGGAGATGCTACCGCTCACGGTGGCGCCTTATGTTCCGGGTCGGGCGATGTCTACGTTAACGGCATTCCCGCCGCGATGGTGGGCGTCAGTATCGCGCCATGCGCGCTGTTACATGGTGCCGCACCCGTGGCAGTCGGATCAGGATCGGTCTTTATCAACGGCGTACCGGCCGCCAGACTGGGCGATGTCACCGGGTGCGGGGCGGCTGTCATAACGGGCTCTGGCGATGTCTATATCGGTTAACGAGATGAAGTTCCGTTTTCAATGGCCCACATCGCGCCAGCCCGTGTCGCTGCAGGAAGGTATTACGGCGGATCGGGCCATCGCGTTAGAGGTAAGCAGTGGGGTCTTTGGACCCCACAGCCAGGTGCCGGAGGGGCAAGATGCGGTGGCTTTTTACTGGCATTTAACCCGCCCGGTCATGCGGAACTTTTGCGTTAACGCCATCTGTTTGCTGGATGGCGTAGAGCTTTGCTATGGCGAAAGCCAACCCCTGCGCGTCGGCAGCCATCTTCAGGCAGGCCACTTCAGGCTTGAGATGGGTACGGACGACGACGACGCGCTAGCGCATCAGGAATTGTCGCCGTTTATTGGTGCGGATAATACATGGCAGGCAGCGGACAAGATCCCCGAAGTTGAAGAGATTTTGCCGAACGGCGGCAGTTATATAAATGACTTACATTATTTCAATAACGTTATCGCGCAACGAAACAGTGATGACGTATTGAAAATGCTTGAAATCGAGTACAAACGGTTCCTTATCTGGCAAGAGCAGGGACGCCAGTATTTCGATAACGTCAGCAATGAAGCCGCTTATCTCATCAAAACTGATAATCAGTTTGACCGCGTAAAAGAATGCCTTAAAGAAAAGACCTTAACGGAATGTATCGTCGACAGAACTTTTCTGATGGAAAAGGTCTGGCCCGATTTTGAAAGCAGCAGTATCGCGGACGATATTTTTGCCGAAGAAGAAAAAATCGATTTACTCAAATCTCTGTCACCCGACCCGATCGTGGCGAAAGGAATGAATCAGGTACCTGAACTGGTGTTTCGTGATTTCCACAAAATTGGCCTCGATTCTCACTATTAATAACAGGAGTTACTATCATGCAGGATATTACGACATTAACTGAAACACTGAAAACCTCTTCTCTGAACAATTTGCTGGAGCAGGTACTCTCGCAGGTGAAGGCATCCCCAGACGATCTCAAAGCCCGGGAAGTGCTGTTTAAATTGTATTGCGTCGATGGCGCGTGGGATAGCGCATTACTGCAGCTGCAGACGTTATCGCTACTTGATGAGGAAATGAAAAAACAGTGTGAGTTATATAAAAATCTCGTCTTTAGTGAAATGCAGCGTACGCAGGTTTTATCCGGTGAGCGTCTGGCCGCAACATTACAGGGTGATATGCCGCAGTGGATGGCGAAACTACACGAGGCCAACGGGCAATATTGCCAGGGCAATATGGCGCTATCAGATATCACGCGATCTGAAGCCTTTGAACTTGCACCGGAAAGCCGTGGTAAAAGTGATACCCTGGGCGAATTTACCTGGATTGCAGACAGTGACGGGCGTCTCGGGCCTGTGTGCGAGTTTATTTGCGCCGGAGGATATCGTTGGCTGCCGTTCTCTGAAGTCCAGCAACTTCGTATTTCAAAACCGAAAGATCTGATCGACCTTCTCTGGACACAAGCCTCCGTTAATGTTGCAGGGGAAGAGTATTTTGGCTTCATTCCGGCGCGCTACCCGATTATGGCGGATGATGGCCAGGACTATAAGCTGGGGTCAAAGACAGAGTGGTCGATGTTGTCCGATCTGCTCATTCTCGGCCATGGCCGTAAGGTACTGATTACCGACAGCTGTGAACATTCGATCATGGAGGTGGGTGAGATTGTATTCGAATAAATCCTTTACCCGAGAAGGCCGCTATCTTCCTACACTTCTTGAGCGGTTACAGGATGACGAACCTAAAAGCCCACACGATCGCACCAGACCAGTCGATGTTAAAACGATACGTCAGCTGGTTCAAAAAGATATTGCTGATTTAATTAATCATACAAATATCGAGGATACGCTCAACGAGCAACGCTATAAAGCAGTAACGGAATCGGTGCTTAATTATGGTATTCCGGCGCTGATCGGCAGGCATGAAAATCGTAATAACTGGCAGGTTATCGAGCAGGCTATCCGTAAGGCTATCATTCGTTTCGAACCGCGTATTATCCCTGAAACACTGCTGGTGCGTTCATTGCAGGAAAGGGAACAGATGACGAGACATGCCGTTATTGCTTTTGAGATTAGAGGCCTAATTGACTGGCAGCCCCACCCGGTAGATTTGTGTATGAATGGCCGTTACGACATGGAGTCAGAAAAGGTGGATTTGAAACTTCTTTAATAAATATGAATTTATATTAAATAGAGAAATTTACCCTATAAATTAAGATCTTTCCTTGGGCAATTTTCTTGGTGAATTATCCTAAAATGTTTGATAGCCATTACCAAGAGAGAGGTTTTTGAATAATATCGAGGTGAGCTTTGTCTTAATTTGTAAAGTTCCTGGAGATCTGTTCCCGCTAGCGAATGCAGTTTATTGCATTTATTGTTTATCTTGCTGTTTGCGGAGATAACTTGCCTTAAAGGGAATGCAACACATGGGTGTGGAATATGTTGAATATATTGTTGATGGATTCTAACTATTATCGTGGGTTAGGGGTAAAATCCTTAATTTTGAGTCAATTGCCAAACGAACGTCTGAATGATGCGCGTTTTGCATTATCAACAGATGAAATGAGTAAGGATGACGCTAATATCATCTTCTATGATGATTTTGTAACGATTAATGTTTTGAACAGGAAGAAAATTCGTAGTAATAGCGACCGCTGGCTTAAAGATACCAGGGAGCCAGAAAAGCTCACGCTGCATGTTCCGTTTTTGGCCCGCAATCAAACGCTCAATGACGTATCGATGAAGATCGGTAAAATACTGGCGATCGCGACTGCGGACTATCATGTTCATTTCAATAAGAAAGATGCTTACTGGAGTTTTGGACTGAAGAAATACGCACAGCTCTCTGATGCGGAAACCGATGTCATGCTCTTAATTGGCAGGGGTTACAACAGCGGCGATATCTCACGAATGTTGAATCGCTCACGAAAGACAATCAGCACCCATTATCGTAACGCCAGTCGTAAAATGGGCGCCTCAAATCAAGCCGAGTTTTATCGTTACGCATCGTTTGTCGCCAGATGCGGATGTAATGAAAGAAACACGCTGTGTTTATAAATGGATTAGTGAAAGGCAACATTATGGATAATTATCACACCAGTCAGGGTGAGTGGCATCGTTTACTCTGCGCGTTACCAATCTATCTTTTTGTAAGTAATTCTGTTTGCGCCGCAAATAGTAACACTATTGTCATTGATGGAGGAAAACTCCATTTCGAAAATCTGACGCTTGTAAATGACACAAGCGGTGCCTTTATTATCCAGGCAAAAAACGGCGCAGAATTTAACGGCAGCCAGCTTTTTCTCACCAGTAGCGGAACGCGCGGCGGCGGGGCGTGGATAGACGATAGTATTTTCACGGGCGACAATCTGGAGATTAATGTTAGCGGTAACGCTGCCAGCGGCATTTATCTTGCGAACAATAGCTCTGCCACACTTTCTGATATCACGATCGCCGCCCAAAATAACGCGATGGGGCTAAATCTGGACGGGACCTGGTCAACGCAAGGCTTCGCTACCGCGCAGCTTAGCGACAGCGCCATTACCACCGAAAGCGGCGACGCCATCAAGGTTATGGCGGGTGATTTAACGTTGACCAATACGTCCGCCACAACGACCGGCGACAGTAGCTATGCGGTGAATGCCAATCAGGCCGCAACAGTAAACATTGATGGAGGCCGATACGCAACGCAGGGTAAATACAGCGATGCGGTGTGGGTCGTCAGCAGTGACTCCTCCGTCAATATAAACGACGCCACCCTCTCTACCGCAGGCGATCGTGCTATCGCGCTGAATGCGCAGAATGGGACGGCAACCATTACCAACAGTACCCTCGAGACCGCGGGACTTAACTCGTATGCCCTGTATAGCGGAAGGCAGCAGCTCACGGGCGATAAGCTGACCATTATTACCCAGGGTACCGGCGGGGCCGGCCTGTTTGCCGCAACCGGTGGGAAGGGAACCTTAACCAACAGCGATATCACCACGCACGGTGAACTTGCGGCAGGGCTACTGGCCTACCCGGGTTCGGCTATTACCGCCGATAACGTGCGCATAGAGACCACCGGCAAACAAGGCTTTGGGCTATGGAGCCGTGCAGGGCAACTGGATATCAGCAACAGTACGATCGTGACGTCTGGCGATGAGGCAGCCGGGCTGTATGTGAATGGTTACTCCACCACGCTCAGCAATAACGTGTCGCTGAATAATGTGACGTTGCAAAGCGCGCAGGCGCAGGCGATTAATGCTGACACCACGACGCTGGCGCTGACGGTAAAGGACTCTACGCTCAGCGGCGGCAACGGTCAGGTGATGAACGTGAGCCATTATGAGGATGCAGCTGATCCTGCTAACAACCTCTACAGCACTGTGACCTTAACGGCGGCTAACAGCCAGTTGAATGGCGACATTACCTCCTCGGACGTTGCCAACAGCGTGGCGGTTGACCTGACGTCAGCCTCGGTGCTGAACGGCGCAGTCGATAACGCAACGTCGCTGGCGCTGGATAATACCAGCCGCTGGAACATGAGCGGCAGTTCGTTTGTCGGCCAGTTGACCAACAACGGCACCATCGCCTTCTCTGCGGGTAACGCGGCGGACACTCTGACGGTGACCGGGGATTATGCCGGCAACGGCGGGACGCTGATGTTTAACAGCGTGCTGGGGGATGACAGCTCGCCGAGTAATAAACTGATCGTCGGCGGTGACGTGCTGGCGGGGACGACGTATGTCGCTATCAATAACCTGGGCGGGTACGGTGCGCAAACCGTTGAAGGCATAGAGATTGTTGACGTCGGCGGACGATCTTACGGCAATTTCGTGCAGTCGGGCCGTATTGTGGCGGGCGCTTATGATTACTCCCTCCTGCAAAAGGGCGAAAACTGGTATCTGACCAGCGAGGCGACACCGGTTGATCCGGAGCCAGAACCTACTCCAGAACCTACGCCAGCCCCTGAGCCTGGCCCGAACCCCGATCCCACTCCCGCCCCTGAGCCGGGTCCAAAACCTGAACCTACGCCAGATCCGCAACGAAAAACGCCGGTGATTCGTCCTGAAGCGGGCAGTTACACCGCCAATATCGCCGCGGCCAATACCCTGTTTGCAATGAGTCTGCACGACCGACTGGGAGAACCTGGGTTTGTGGACGCCTTATCGGCACAGCCTGAAGTCACCAGCCTGTGGCTGCGTCAGGTCGGCGGCCACAACGGCTGGCATGACGGTAGCGGCCAGCTGACAACCCAGAGTAATCGCTATGTGGCGCAGATGGGCGGCGACGTGGCGCGCTGGAGTCGGGATGGCGTCGATCGCTGGCATGTCGGCTTTATGGCGGGCTACGGTAATAACCACAGTTCGACGCGCAGCGTAATGAGTGGCTACCGCGCCAGCGGTTCCGTGGAGGGGTATAGCATAGGGGGTTACGCCACCTGGTATGCCAATGCCCCGGCGTCGCAGGGGGCCTGGGTGGACAGCTGGTTACTGTACAACTGGTTTACTAACAGCGTTCAGGGTAAAGAATTAGCGAGTGAATCGTACAAATCCCGGGGGTTCACCGCGTCGCTGGAGGCGGGTTATACGCAGAAACTCGGTGAATTCACGGGGAGCAAGGGAACGCTGAACGAATGGTTCATCCAGCCTCAGGCGCAGGCGATATGGATGGGGGTAAAAGCCGATGATTTCCATGAGGCAAACGGCACCCGCATTCAAAGCGAAGGCGACGGGAATATCCGCACCAGGCTGGGCATTCGTACTTTCCTGAAAAGCCACCATGCGATGGATAACGATAAGGAACGCGTGTTCCAGCCTTACGTTGAGCTTAACTGGATCCATAACACCCGTGACTTTGGCACGAAGATGGATGATGTGAGCGTTTACCAGGCGGGTGCGAGAAATCTGGGCGAAATCAAAACAGGCGTTGAAGGGCAGATCAACCCGCGGCTGAACACCTGGGGAAATATCGGCGTCCAGATGGGTGATAAAGGCTATCACGATGCTGCGGCCATGGTTGGCCTCAAATATCATTTTTAACACCCCTTAAGCCACTGCCCCGGTCGCGCAGATCGCTACCGGGGCAGAATGTCAGGAGGAAGCTATTTTCCACTTTTCATGGAGAGACAATGCAGATCTTTTCTGGGGATTCATTTTTCGTGATTGGCCTTAAGGCCCTATCCATTAATCTTAATATTCCTGAACCTGAGAGCCTGATCATATTTGATACCGGGCAAGACTATATTTATGTGCTTGATGACAATGAGATCAAGCATCTTATCTATTCCGATCCGGTATCTGCTTTTATCCTCTGTCGACGTTCATTAATAAATCGAACGGCAGGGGTCAACATTTTCAGCATGCTATTAAGCGGATGGCGCTTCGGCTGCGCGAAGCAACGACATCCAAAGGAAATGACCACCAGAGAAGCGCTGATAATAAGGATGATTTGTTTAGGGATCAGCCAAAAGCATATAGCAATGAAATTGCACGTCAGCGAAAAAACGGTCAGTACCCATAAGTTAAACGCACTGCATAAGCTCAAAATTAAAAACGTCGCGATTTTTTTTAACGAGTATGCGGCCTGGTATCGTTTATGGATGCAGTATATGAACACGCAGCAGGGGGACACCCTACACGCGCAAACTCAGGGTAAACAGGCGTAAGGACAGACCGAGGCGTGATGGTGCGGGCACGCTGCCAGAAACGTCAGGGGAGACAAACCGGGAGAGCACAGGAGCAGGTTGAGGCTAAGTGTTTTGGCGGGCTCAGAATGCAAAAACGGACCTCCGTGGAGGTCCGTTCTTATGAATGAGTGGTGCCCGGACTCGGAATCGAACCAAGGACACGGGGATTTTCAATCCCCTGCTCTACCGACTGAGCTATCCGGGCAACGGGGCGCATTAAACCCGATTCACTTCCCGCCGTCAACGAATTTTGTGGTTTTCGTTGCAGACTGCGCACTCTCTCACCACTTCGTCGTCATCTTAAGCGAAAAAGTGCGTCCACAGCGCTGAAAGCGGCATGGCGATCAGCAGGGCGGGGAGCATATTGACCACCGCAAACATTTTGATGCCGCAGATGCGCAGCCCTGTCGCCAGCAGCAGCAGGCCGCCGACGGCGGTAAAGTCTGCCATCATCGCCGGCGTGGTGAGCGGCAGGATCAGCGTGGCACAGGTGGCAAGCGCCAGCTGAATGAGCAGCATCGGCACGCAAATCGCCGCGACGGCGATGCCGAGCGTGGTGGCGAAAATGGTGGCGGTGAAGAAATCGAGAAACGCCTTCGCAATCAAAATGCTCGGATCGCCGGTCATCCCTTCCTGCATCGAACCGAAAATTCCGGTGCCGCTGGCGCAAAACAGAATAATGATGGCGACATAGTTTTGGATAAACGTCTCGTGCGAGCCGCTCTTCGCCTTGCCCGGCCGGGCAATCAGGTTTTTGGCTTTGCTGACCGCGCTATTGATCCCTTTTTCGAGATAGCAAAACTCACCAATCAGCGCGCCGAGCAGGGTGGCCAGCACCATGACCGGCAGGTTGGCGCATTTCACCACCAGCAGGATCCCGATACCCAGCGACGCCAGACCAAAAATGGAGGGCATAGAGACGCGAATACGTTCCGGCAATCGCTGACTTAATACGGCGCCAAGAACGCCCCCCAGTAATACGGCGCTGGCATTGATAAAAGGGCCAATGACCACGGTAAGCTCCTGTTATTTAATCATTCATTGTGCATCAGTATGGCATGAAGACGCCATTCTCTGCCTGATTTTGAATGAGATCGTGCATAATGATGCTGTCGGTTGGCGAAGAGGTGCTTCGCCCGGCACCTCTTTCGGCAGAATGGGTATTCTGTCCGGGGCCATTTTCCCCCTGCAACGGGTATTTGCGTTTATGAAATCACTGAAAATTGCCGTCAGCCGCGAGCTGGTTTCCCTGGTCTCCACGCATCGCGAAAAGGTGACGCTGGATAACACCGATTTTACCGACGTGGCGGCAGTCGTTCTTACGGTCGCTGACAGTTGCAGCGGCATTCTCGCGCTGCTGAAACGCACCGGGTTCCAGCTACCGGTCTTTCTGTTCTCGCCGGAGCCTGTAGAGATGCCTGACGGGGTGATGGCGGTGATGACGGGCAAAGCGCAGGAGTTCCTGGAACTGGAATCCGCCGCCTGTCGATATGAAGAAAACCTGCTGCCGCCCTTCTTTGACACGCTCAGCCAGTATGTGGCGATGGGAAACAGCACCTTTGCGTGCCCGGGGCATCAGCACGGGGTGTTTTTCAAAAAACACCCGGCCGGGCGGCAGTTCTTTGATTTCTTCGGTGAGAACGTCTTTCGGGCCGATATGTGCAATGCCGACGTAAAGCTCGGCGATCTGCTGATTCATGAAGGCTCCGCCAAACACGCGCAAAAGTTCGCGGCAAAAGTCTTTCATGCCGACAAAACCTATTTTGTTCTGAACGGCACCTCCGCCGCCAATAAAGTGGTGACCAATGCGCTGCTCACGCGCGGCGATCTGGTGCTGTTTGACCGCAACAACCATAAATCTAACCATCATGGCGCGCTGATCCAGGCGGGCGCGACGCCGGTTTACCTTGAGGCGGCGCGTAACCCGTTTGGTTTTATCGGGGGTATCGACGAGCACTGTTTTGACGAGGCGTATCTGCGTGACCAGATCCGCGAGGTCGCGGCGCAGAAGGCCGATCAGCCGCGACCGTTCCGTCTGGCCGTCATTCAACTTGGCACCTACGATGGGACGATCTACAACGCGCGTCAGGTGATCGACAAGATCGGCCACCTGTGCGACTACATCCTGTTTGACTCTGCCTGGGTCGGTTACGAGCAGTTTATTCCGATGATGGCGGAAACGTCTCCGCTGTTGCTGGAGCTCAACGAGAACGATCCGGGCATTTTCGTGACCCAGTCGGTGCATAAACAGCAGGCCGGGTTCTCGCAAACCTCGCAGATCCATAAAAAAGACAACCACATTCGCGGTCAGGCGCGGTTCTGCCCGCATAAGCGGCTCAATAACGCCTTTATGCTCCACGCCTCCACCAGCCCGTTTTATCCGCTGTTTGCCGCGCTGGACGTCAACGCCAAGATCCACGAGGGTGAGAGCGGGCGCAGGCTGTGGGCGGAATGCGTCGAACTGGGCATCGAGGCGCGTAAGGCGATTATCGCCAACTGCCGTATGATCAGGCCGTTTATCCCGCCGGTAGTGGGTGGGCGTCCGTGGCAGGATCACGCGACGCAGACCATCGCTCGCGAGCGCCACTTCTTCAGCTTTGAACCTGGCGCGAAATGGCATGGTTTTGACGGCTACGCCCGGGATCAATATTTTGTCGACCCGTGCAAACTGCTGCTGACCACGCCGGGTATTGATGCTGAAACCGGCGAGTACACGGACTTTGGCATTCCGGCGACCATCCTCGCGCACTACCTGCGCGAAAACGGCATCGTGCCGGAGAAGTGCGATCTCAACTCGATCCTGTTCCTGCTGACCCCGGCTGAAAGTGCTGAGAAGATGGCGCAGCTGGTGGCAATGCTGGGTCAGTTTGAGCAGCATATTGAAGACGACACCCCGCTGGCGGACGTGCTGCCGACCATTTACCAGAAGTACCCGGTGCGCTATCGCGACTACAGCATCCGCCAGCTGTGTCAGGAGATGCACGATCTCTACGTCAGCTTTAACGTCAAAGATCTGCAAAAGGCGATGTTCCGCAAGGAGAGTCTGCCGTCGGTGATGATGAACCCGCAGGATGCCAATCAGGAGTATATCCGCGGCAACGTCGAGCTGGTGCGCATTCGCGATGCCGGCGGGCGTATTGCCGCTGAGGGTGCGCTGCCGTATCCGCCAGGTGTGCTGTGCGTGGTGCCAGGTGAAGTCTGGGGTGGGGCGGTGCAGCGCTACTTCCTGGCGCTGGAAGAGGGCGTGAATATGCTGCCGGGCTTCTCGCCGGAGCTACAGGGGGTCTACAGCGAAAAAGATGCGGACGGGATTAAGCGGTTGTATGGGTATGTGTTGAGGTAAACCCTTGCCCGAACGTAGGCCCGGTAAGCTTGCGCCACCGGGCAAATCGCCGGGTGGCGCTAACGCTTACCCGGCCTACAAAACAGTCAGGCTTCTGCCCGTTTATACATCCTCCGCGGATGCCCAATCTTCCCGTACAACATCTCCACGCTCAAAAAACCTGCCTCCACGCAGTGCTCCAGATAGCGTCGGGTGGTGGTTTTACTCAGGCCGGTTTCACTCACCACGTCATCCACTGAAAAACAGTGTGCCCCTTTATCGTTGAACAGTGCCTGGACCCGCGCCAGCGTGTTCTCCTCAATCCCCTTACTGCCGTTATCCAGGCGGTAGTTCTTGGCCTGAAGCTGATAAAGCGAATCCACGTTCTGCTGGTCGACAATCTTCCAGACGCGCTGCTGCTCGGCAAACTGTACGAAGCGCTCAAGCGACTGGCTAAGCCGCTTCCAGGAGACCGGCTTGAGAATGTAATCAAACGCGCCGTTGCGGATCGCCTGGCTGCAGGTGTCCATATCGCTGGCGGCCGTGATAAAAATCACCGAGCAGTTGGCGCGGGTCAGCATGGGGTTGCCGATAAGCGTGATGCCCTTGCCGTCCGGCAGGTAGTTATCCAGCAGCATCAGCTGTGGACGCTTGCTCTCCAGCTGTACCTGCGCGTCCGCCAGCGACGAGGCAATGCCCACCAGCCTCAGGCGAGGATGCTTAGCGATAAGCTCCGCGTGCAGTTGCGCCAGTTCGTTCTCGTCTTCAACGATCAGTACGTCGATAAGTTCATGTTGCATAGTCAGTATCTTCCAGTTCCTGCGCGGGTCGCCGGGCGGTTCCTGTGGCGGGAATAAACAGCGAAAATATCGCGCCGCGCGGCGAATTATCAGCAACTTCAATGGTGCCGCCAGCCTGAGTGACATAGCTTTCGATCAGGTACAGGCCAATACCATGATCCCCACGCGTTTTGGTGGTAATGCCGCGCTCAAATATCTGGTCGCGGATCTCCGGTTTGATGCCAACCCCCTGGTCGGCCACTTCAATAATCAGCTCGCGCTCGTTCAGCGTAATCAGCACTTCAACCGGCTCATGCGGCAGCGGGGCGCGCTGCGTCGCCTCAATGGCGTTATCCAGCAGATTGCCGATGATTGATATCAGCTCCTCCTCAAGCAGCGGCAGGAACGGTTTATCGATCCGACAGGCCGGGTCGAACGACAGCGCTACGCCCTTTTCGCGCGCCCGTGCGGCTTTACCTAACAGCAGGCCGCACAGCGTCGGCGAGCTAAAGCGTGAGGAGATAAAGTCCAGCAGCTCCTGGGCGTGTTCCGACTGCGCCTGGATGTAGTCAATCGCCTCGCCGTAGCGGCCCATGTGCAGCAGGCCGGAAAGCGTCGTCATGCGGTTCAACTGCTCGTGACGCATGATGCGCAGGTTATCGACATAGCGTTTCACCTGGCTGAGCTGGGCGCTAAGCGAGTCGATTTCATTGCGATCGCGAAAGGTAATCACCCATCCCTGGAGTGAATCTTCCAGCATAATGCGCACCCGGCTGGCGATCACCGTGAGATCGTTAAAGCGGCAAATCTCATCATGGGTATCTTTCGCCAGCATCGTCTGCGCCGCGAAAAACGGGACGGGGGCGATCACCTGGTTGATCGGTTTCCCCCGCAGCGCGCGGGCGGGCTGGCTCAGCCCCAGCAGTTTTCGCGCGGCCTGGTTGATCACCTCAATGCGCAGGTTGCTGTCGATGGCAATCACCCCTTCGTAAATGGACTCCATCATCGCTTTTTGCTGGCGCACCAGCAGGCCGATTTCGCGCGGCTCCAGAGAGAAAATCTGCTTTTTAATGCTGCGGGTAAAGAACCACGAGAAGATAAACAGGGCAATCAGCAGCAGCACGGCAGCGATCAGAATGTTAATCACTTTGTTGACGGTGATGGTATCGAGATAGCTGGTGAGATAGCCCACCGACACAATCCCCACCACGCGGCCCGCGTCGTTAAAAATGGGGGCTTTACTGCGCAGCGAAATCCCGAGACCGCCCTTGCGAATGGTGGTGGTACTTTTGCCGCGCAGCACCTCTTCGTTGTCGCCGCCGACCAGCGTTTTGCCGACCCGGTCCGCAAATACCGAGTGGAAAAGATGCAGCCCTTTATCGTCACCGATGACAATAAAACTGGCGTCGCTGTGCGCGGCTATTTTTTTCATGAACTCTTGAATGCCGCGGATATCTTTCTCTGCGACCTCCTGACGTAAGCTCGGAATAAGCGCGATCTCTTCCGCCTGTATTTTGGCGCGCATACTCATTTCCTGATAAAGCTGCCTGCCCACGTCCACATAATAATATCCCCCCAGCAGGGCAAAGAGCACCGAGAAAAAGGCGACCAGGGAAATAAACAGCTTTATCTGGAAGGAGACTTTCATCATTATCACGCAGCGCATCAATGGAAAAAAGGAATATAACATCTTTTCCCCTGCTGGCGCGGGGTTTGCCTGAAACTTGTGATCCTTTGCACAGCGCTGGTGGTCCGGTAAATCCGATAATTAAGGTTTATCTTAATGGCGCGATATTGCGTGTCGCTTACAGGTTTAATCGGCAATAAAAACCATAAAAACCACGCCAATAAATAAGGTGTGAATCACATTAAATAATAGAAACCATAAAAACCATAGCGGCCATAAAAACTTCGCTTTTAATATGCCATTCCTCACATAAAGTAAGCCTTTGTAACTCTAAGCTCAACGGACAAAATAACGAAGGGGCTTATTATGAGCACAACTGACAATTCATTCTCTGTTACCCACGACCCGATTGATATTCAACGGCCTTCGCTCAAAGAGCGCTGGTGGCATATTATGGATACCTGGAAAGTCGGGATTATTCCGCTGCCGCTGTTTGTGCTGGCGGGCGTGCTGATTGCCATTGACTGCCTGGGCGGCAAGCTGCCGAGCGATATCGTGGTGATGGTCGCCACGCTGGCGTTCTTCGGCTTTGCCTGCGGCGAGTTTGGCAAACGTCTGCCGATTGTCGGCAAACTGGGCGCGGCGGCGATATGCGCCACTTTTATCCCGTCAGCGCTGGTCTACTACGGTCTGCTGCCGGACGTGGTGGTTGAATCCACCACCAAATTCTACAAATCCACCAACATTCTCTACCTCTACATCTGCTGCATCATTGTCGGCAGCATCATGAGCATGAACCGCACGGTGCTGATTCAGGGCTTTCTGCGCATCTTCTTCCCGATGCTGTGCGGGGAAATCGTCGGCATGATTGTCGGGATGGGCGTCGGTCTGGCGCTGGGCCTGGAGCCGTTCCAGATCTTCTTCTTTATCATTCTGCCGATCATGGCGGGCGGCGTGGGGGAAGGGGCGATCCCGCTCTCCATTGGCTATGCCACCCTGCTGCATATGGATCAGGGCGTGGCGCTTGGCCGCGTGCTGCCGATGGTGATGCTCGGCGGCCTGACCGCCATCATCATCTCCGGCTGCCTGAACCAGCTCGGGAAACGCTACCCGCACCTGACCGGTGAAGGCCAGCTGATGCCAAACCGCGCCAACGCCGATACCACCGTTTCGCAGCCTGCGTTCTCCGGTAAAGCGGATGTCACCACCATAGCCTCCGGCGCGCTGCTGGCGGTGCTGCTCTATATGCTCGGTATGCTCGGCCACAAGCTGATTGGCCTGCCTGCGCCGGTTGGCATGCTGTTTATGGCGGTGCTGGTGAAGCTCTGCAATGGCGCGTCGCCGCGCATTCTTGAAGGCTCGCAGGTGGTCTACAAATTCTTCCAGACGTCAGTAACGTATCCCATCCTCTTTGCCGTCGGCGTGGCGATCACCCCGTGGCACGAACTGGTTGCGGCATTCACCCTCAGCAACCTGCTGGTGATCGTCAGCACCGTCTCCGCGCTGGTGGCGACCGGGTTCTTCGTCGGCAAAAAGATTGGTATGCATCCGATTGATGTCGCCATCGTCTCCTGCTGTCAGAGCGGGCAGGGCGGGACCGGCGACGTGGCGATTCTGACCGCAGGCAACCGCATGAGCCTGATGCCCTTCGCCCAGATTGCTACCCGTATCGGTGGGGCGATTAACGTCTCCGTCTCTCTGCTGATACTGGGCAACTTCCTCGTTTAAGTCTTCAGGAAAAAACAATGAAACTCGCAAGCTTTTTATACCAGGGTAAACGCAGCTACGGCATCGTCCAGGCCGACGGCATCATTGATTTAGGCCGCCGTCTGGGCGATCGCTACGCCGACCTCAAGGCGCTGTTGCAGGGAAACGGGCTGGCGCAGGCTACCCGATACCTTAACGATGCGGTCGATGTCCCGATGAGCGCCATCACCTTTTTACCGGTGATTGAGCAGCCGGAAAAAATCCTCTGCGTCGGCATGAACTACGCCGACAAGCGCAAGGAATTTGACCAGCACAACCCGGCACCGACGCTGTTTGTGCGCTTCCCGGACTCGCAGACCGGCCACAACGCGCCGGTGATCAAACCGCGCCACTCCCGCGAATTCGACTATGAGGGCGAGCTGGCGGTGATCGTCGGGAAAGGCGGGGAGAACATCAGCCGCGACGACGCCCTGCGCCACGTGGCGGGCTACAGCTGCTACATGGACGGCTCCGCCCGCGACTGGCAGCACACCTGGTTCACCGCCGGGAAAAACTGGCGTCAGACCGGGGCGTTTGGCCCGTGGATGGCGACGGCGGATGAGATCCCGGACCCGCACAGGCTGGCGATCCGCACCTGGCTGAATGGCCGCATGGTGCAGGAGGACAACACCAGCAGCATGATCCATAAGGTTGCGGAGCTGATCGAGTACATCAGCACCTTCACCCGCCTCAGCCCGGGGGATGTGATCATCACCGGATCGCCGGGCGGCGTAGGGAAAAAGCGCAACCCGCCGCTGTTTATGAAAGAGGGGGATCGCATTGAGGTGGAGATCGAACACATCGGTCATCTGAGCAACGTGATCGTCGAAGCGCCTGCCGTCGGGCTTGCGGCAGCACACTGAGTAAGGCGGCAGCATGCACTCTCACCCCATTGATTTTCGCCACACCGTTGTGGCGAAACATCCGGAGCGGTTAAGCCAGATCCGCTACCTGCTGGCGGACAGCGGACTCGGGCTGGACAACGACATCACGCTGTTCGTCGAGGCCTGGTCCGGCACGCAGCTGGTGGGTTGCGCCGGGCTGGCCGCCAACGTCATTAAATGCGTGGCGGTTAACGAGCAGCTGCGCGGGGAAAACCTCAGCGCCCGGCTGCTGGCGGAAGTCGAGAATGCGGCGCTTGAACGCGGCCATTTTCACCTCTTCCTCTGCACCCGGCCATGCAACACGGAGCGCTTTGCCCGCAGCGGCTTCTGGCCGATTGCCCGGAGCGGGAATAACGCGGTACTGATGGAGAACACCCCGCAGGGGATCGCCCGTTACTGCCGCTCCCTTGGCGCGACGCGCAGAGCCGGAAAAAAGACGGGCGCGATCGTGATGAACGCCAATCCGTTCACGCTGGGCCACCGGCATCTGGTGGAGCAGGCGGCGGGGCAGTGCGACACGCTGCACCTGTTTGTGGTGCGCGAAGATGCGTCGTTTTTCCCGTTCAGCGCGCGGCTTGAGATGGTGCGTGCCGGCGTGGCGCATCTGCCGAACGTGGTGGTACACGAAGGCTCGCAGTACATCATCTCCCGGGCCACTTTTCCGGCTTACTTTCTGAAGGAGAGCGGCAAGGTGCAGCAGGCGTGGAGCGAAATCGACGTGCTGATCTTTCGGGACTTTATTGCCCCGGCGCTGGGGATCACCCATCGCTTTATCGGCTCCGAGCCGTTCTGCGATATCACCCGTCAGTACAACCAGACGCTGCACGACCTGCTTGCCTCGCACATTGAGGTGGTGGAGATGCCGCGCATAAAAGCGGCCGGTAATGCCATTTCGGCCTCGGAAGTGCGCCGTTTACTCAAGACACAGCAGTTTTTCCGGATCCGGGAGATTGTCCCGGATTCCACCTTCACGCACCTCGAAACGCATTATCGCGAGCGTGCGGAAGTGGCATAACGATCAGGAAACGAAAATGAAAATTGTAAGGGAGGCGCTGGCCGGTACGCAGGAGTCCAGCGACCTGATGGTGAAAATCGCCCCCGCCGACGGCGAGCTGGAGATTGTCATCCACAGTGAAGTGATTAAGCAGTTTGGCGAGCAGATCCGCCAGGTGGTCAACGAGACATTGCGCGCCATGAACGTGCGCCAGGGGTTGATCATGATTGAAGACAAAGGGGCGCTGGACTGTGTGATCCGCGCCCGGCTGCAAAGCGCGCTTCTGCGCGCCGCCGATGAGCAGGCAATCCACTGGGAGGCGCTGAAATGAGCAAACTTCGCCGCAGTATGCTGTTCCTGCCCGGCGCCAACGCCGCCATGCTCTCCACCGCGTTTATCTACCGACCGGACTCCATCATGTTCGATCTGGAAGACGCGGTGGCCCTGCGCGAGAAAGACACCGCGCGCATGCTGGTGTTCCACGCCCTGCAACACCCGATGTATCAGGATATCGAAACCGTGGTGCGCATTAACCCGCTGAGCACGCCGTTTGGCCTGCTGGATCTGGAGGCCGCCGTGCGGGCCGGGGTGGACGTGATCCGCCTGCCGAAAACCGACACCCCTGAAGATGTGTATGAACTGGAAGGCCACCTTGAGCGCATCGAGCGTGAGTGCGGACGTGCGCCAGGTTCCACCCGCGTGATGGCGGCGATTGAATCGGCGGTTGGCGTGATCAACGCCGTGGCGATTGCCCGCAGCTCGCCGCGATTAATCGGCATCGCGCTGGCGGCCTTCGACTACGTGATGGACATGCAGACCGAGCGCGGTGACGGCACCGAGCTGTTCTACGCCCGCTGTGCGGTGCTGCATGCGGCTCGCGCCGCCGGTATCGACGCTTTCGACGTGGTCTGGTCAGACGTTAATGACGAAGCGGGCTTCCTGCGCGAGGTCGAACTGATCCGCAAGATGGGCTTTAACGGTAAATCGCTGATCAACCCGCGCCAGATTGACCTGCTGCATAACGCCTACGCGCCAACTCCGCAGGAGGTAGAGCACGCGAAGCGGGTGATTGAAGCCGCACAGGAGGGCGAGCGTAACGGCCTGGGCGTGGTCTCGCTCAACGGCAAAATGGTCGATGCCCCGATTATTCACCATGCGCAGGTCGTGCTGGAACGCGCGGCGGCTTCCGGCGTGCGTCGGTAAGGATGACAGAATGAATCAGACAGAACTTCTCCATGTGAATTTTCCCCATCTGCGGGATCTTCAACCCTTTGATACCGCCCACAGTGCGACGCCGTGGCTGGCGGACGCTGACGCGAAGCACAACCGCAAACTGTGCGCCTCCCTCGAAGAGGCGGTGATGCGCAGCGGCCTGCAGGACGGTATGACGATCTCCTTCCACCACGCGTTTCGTGAAGGCGACCGGGTGATCAATAGCGTCGTGGCGCTGCTGGCGCGGATGGGCTTCAAAAACCTGACCCTGGCCTCCAGCTCGCTGATGACCTGCAACGACGCGCTGATTGAGCATATACAGAGCGGTGTGATCACCCGGATTTACACCTCCGGGATGCGCGGCAGGCTGGCAGAGGCCATCTCCCACGGACTGATGGATGAGCCGGTGCAAATCCACTCCCACGGCGGGCGCGTGAAGCTGCTGCAGGACGGCGAGCTGAACATCGACGTGGCGTTTCTTGGCGTGCCGTGCAGCGATGCGTTTGGCAATGCCAACGGTACGCACGGCACCTCCTGCTGCGGCTCGCTGGGCTACGCGATGGTGGATGCGCACTATGCCCGCAAGGTGGTACTGCTGACCGAAGCGCTGGTGCCGTTCCCCAATATGCCCGCCAGCATCGTGCAGGATCGGGTGGACTATATCGTGCAGGTCGAGAGCGTCGGCGATCCGGCAAAAATTAGCGTCGGCGCGGCGCGCGTTACCAGCAACCCGCGCGAGCTGATGATTGCCCGCTATGCGGCGGACGTGATTGAACACTCCGGCTACTTCAGGCCGGGTTTCTCGATGCAGACCGGCTCCGGCGCGGCCGCGACCGCCTGCACGCGCTTTATGGAGGAGAAGATGGAGCGCAGCGGCGTGACGGCGCGCTTCGCCCTCGGCGGGATCACCGGCAGCCTGGTGGACCTGCACGAAAAGGGGCTTATCGACACGCTGCTCGACACCCAGTGCTTTGACGGACAGGCGGCGGCCTCGCTGGCGCGCAATCCGAAACACGTTGAGATCTCCACTAACGTCTACGCCAACCCCGGCAGCAAGGCGGCAAGCTGCGACCAGCTCGACGTGGTGATCCTCAGCGCCCTGGAAATCGACGTTGAGTTTAACGTCAACGTTATCACCGGCTCCGACGGCGTGATGCGCGGCGCATCCGGCGGGCACTGCGACGTGGCTGCGGCAGCCAACCTGACCATCGTGGTCGCGCCATTGCTGCGCAGCCGTATTCCCACGGTGGTGAAGCGCGTCACTACCCGCCTCACGCCGGGGGAGAGCATCGACGTGCTGGTGACCGATCACGGCATCGCGGTGAACCCGGCCCGCCCGGAAATCCGCGAGCGCCTGCTGGCGGCAGGGCTGAAGATTGTGGATATCGATACCCTGTACGCGCGGGCGATTTCCCTGACCGGCGTGCCAAAGCCCATTGCATTTACCGACAAAATCGTTGGGGTGATCCGCTACCGCGACGGCAGCGTGATCGACACCGTAAGACAGGTTAAGGAGTGAATATGACGACAGCGACACCCGTGCGCGCGGGTGTCGGCCTGGACGAGGTGCTGGCGGCGAAAGAGCGCCGTGCAGCACGCCAGGCTGACATGCTTGCGCATTATCACCAGCCGGTAATTTCCCTCACGCTGGTCACCCCGGGGGAGATCAAAGACAGCCTGCGCTATCGCAACACCATGGGCGTGGCGCTCCAGATGTGTGACCAGCTGCTGTGGGAAAACCGCTGGCAGGTGCTGGATCGCCAGGTGCTGTGGCTGCCCACCGGGCCGGAAGCCCTGTGGTGCGTGGCCCATCCGGCTGCGGAAATCAAAGCCCACTGCGCGACGCTGGAGCAAACGCACCCGCTCGGCAGGCTGTGGGACCTCGATGTGATCTGCCCTGAGCACGGCCACGTCGGGCGTCAGTCGCTGGGGGCGCACCTCAGACGCTGCCTGATTTGCGACGCGCCCGCGCACGCCTGTTCACGCTCGCGCAAGCATCCCGTCGGGCAGGTGGTAGCCCGTGTGGAGAAGATGATTGATGACTGGTTTGCTCGCGACTAACCCGCGCCCGGTAGCGGTGCCCGCGCTTGCCGAGGAGGCGCTGTGGCAGGAGCTGGCGCTAACGCCCAAGCCGGGGCTGGTGGACCGGCTAAACAACGGCTCCCATCGCGATATGGATCATGCCCTGTTTGTTCGCAGCATTGAGGCGATTTCACCGTGGTTTTCACGGTTCGCCGCGCTGGGGGCGCAGCATGCGGATCAACCCGCCGTTGAGCAGCTGCGGATTATCCGCCCGATGGGGATCGCCTGCGAGCAGGCCATGTATGCCGCC
Source organism: Enterobacter sp. 2VL (assembly GCF_005503595.1). NCBI lineage: Bacteria > Pseudomonadati > Pseudomonadota > Gammaproteobacteria > Enterobacterales > Enterobacteriaceae > Enterobacter > Enterobacter sp. 2VL. Next base: position 22,133 of record NZ_SCNE01000015.1, on the reverse strand, counting down.
ACTCACGGCGTGAATACGCACAAAGGGGGGATTTTCGCCCTCGGGCTGCTGTGCTTTGCTTCAGGGCGTGTGAAAAATGTCTGTGCAGACAGCCTCTGCTGTGAGGTGAGTAACATCTGTCGTGGGCTGGTGGCGCGGGAACTTGCCGGGCGCAGCGGGCAGGCAACGGCGGGTGAGCGGCACTATCAGCAGTATGGTTTAACCGGCGCGCGCGGCGAGGCGGAGAGCGGCTTTGCCACGGTGCGCAGGGCGCTGGCCGGATGGACAGGGCGTTCGCTTCACGAGCTGCTGCTGCGCCTGATGGCGACGAATCAGGACAGCAATCTGGTGTCGCGCGGCGGCATTGAAGGGTTGTGCTACGTGCAGGACTATGCACGGGAACTGCTGATGAACGGCTGGGATCGTGATGCGTTGCTTAAGATGGATAAGGCGTTAATTGAACGGAACTTAAGCCCTGGCGGCAGCGCGGATTTGCTGTCGGTGGGGTGGGTGCTGTCTGCCATAAAATAGCCGGGTGGCGCTAACGCTTACCCGGCCTACGAACGGTGTTTTTGTAGGCCCGGTAAGGCGAAGCCGCCACCGGGCACAACAATTAATGCGCTATCGGCTGCGCACCGTTTGGCACACGCACGTGCTTGTACTTGAACAGCGCGATGAACGCGAAGAACAGCACCAGCGAGTATGCGGCGAAGATCAGCCACACTGGCTGCCAGTCGGTAATGCCGTTGGTGGTGTACATCTCAACCACTTTACCGCTCACCACGCCGCCCAGAATACAGCCGAAGCCGTTGGTCATCATCAGGAACATGCCCTGCGCGCTGGCGCGGATTTCGGGTTTCACCTCTTTCTCGACAAACACCGAACCGGAGATGTTGAAGAAGTCGAAGGCGCAGCCGTAAACAATCATCGACAGAACCAGCAGTACGGTGCCGAACGGGCTTGGATCGCCGTAGGCGAACAGGCCGAAGCGCAGCATCCACGCAAAAATACTGATCAGCATGACGTTCTTGATGCCGTAGCGGCTCAGGAAGAACGGGATGGTCAGGATGAACAGCGTCTCGGAGATCTGCGAGATGGACATCATCACCGACGCGTGCTCAACGATAAAGCTCCCGGCAAACAGCGGGTTATTATCGAAGCTGTGCAGGAAGGTGTTGCCGAACATGTTGGTGATCTGCAGCTCTGCGCCCAGCAGCATGGAGAAGATAAAGAAGATCGCCATACGTTTGTTTTTAAACAGCGCAAAGGCATCCAGACCGAGCATGGTGCTCCAGCTCTGGTTCTTCTGCTGATTAGAGACCGGAATGTGCGGCAGCGTCAGGGTAAACAGCGCCAGCACCACGGAGAGCGCAGCCCCGATGTACAACTGCATGTGGCTCAGCTCGAAGCCCGCGAAGCTCACGCCCCACATCGCCATGATAAAGCCGATGGTGCCCCAGATACGGATCGGCGGGAAATCGGTAACGATATCCAGGCCCGCGGATTTCAGGCGGTAGTAGGAGATGGTGTTGATCAGGCCAAGCGTTGGCATATAGGCCAGCGAGTTAAGCAGGATCACCATGAACATCGCCCCCGGCGTGGTCACTTCGGCCGCCATAAACAGCGTCCCCGCGCCCACCAGATGGCAAAGCATGTAGAGCCATTTCGCACTCAGCCACTTATCCGCCACGATACCGAGCAGCGTTGGCATGAAAACAGCCGCAATACCGAGCGAGCTGTAGACGGCACCGATTGACGCACCATCAAACTTGAGCGTCACAAACATATAGGAGCCGAGTGTAGTCAGCCAGCTTCCCCACAGGCAGAACTGCAGAAACGACAATATTTTAAGCTGCAGCTTAAGGTTCATGTTACTTTCCTCACAAGTGAGCGGGAGATATGTTGTTATAAGAACATTCAGGGTTGTTATTTGATGCAATTCTATCAGCAGGAGAGATTATGTTTTGTTACCTCCCGCAAAAAAATGCAATCCACATTAATTTGCAGATTAAATTGTGATGCAAATAAGGTTTTTGTATGGGTTGGGAAGTCTGTTCCCCCTCACCCTGCCCTCTCCCCACAGGGGAGAGGGTGTTCAAGTTCCCTCTCCCCTGTGGGGAGAGGGTTAGGGTGAGGGGAGAGAGGCTTAACGGCGACGATAGTTTTTCTGCGCCGTATTCACCTTATACAGATAGCGACGGGATTCTGCCGACGGGTGGCGGGTGGTGAGCGTGGTATAGACATCGCCTGGAGCCATGCTGTTGATGATATTCGCAGCCTGCACCTTGTCGCTGGAGAAGACGCGCAGCACGCTGCCCGCGCCGCCGTTATAGGCGGTGATCACCGCGTAGCGCCGCGAGGTCGGGTTATCGATCCCGCCCAGATAAACGTTGTTCAGCATTGCCAGATAGGCGGTGCCGGTATCAATGTTGCTTTGCGGATCGAACAGATAGCTGCGGCTCGGCGTCCCGGAACGCCCCTGAGAGCGGAACACGTCTTTACCGGCGCTGTGCTGAACAACCTGCATCAGCCCCAGCGCGTCGGAACGGCTGACCGCGTAAGGGTTGAATGAGGATTCGGTCTGCATAATCGCCAGAATCAACGACTCATCCACGCCATACTTACGCGATGCCTGGCGCACCATGCCGATGTACTTATGCGCACGTTTGTCGAGGTGGTTCGGTACCAGGTTGATGGTGACGCTGTAGATAATCTTCAGGCCGTTGGTGCGGCTCTTGAGGCGCGTTTTCAGCAGGTAATCGGCGAACGTCGAGGCGCGGCCTTCCCAGCGAATCGGCTGCCCGGTCTGATCGACCACCTGGCCATACAGGAACGGCTCTTTGGAGATGGTGATGTCATCGGCATCCGAGTAAAGATCGATAGTGCCGGGATCGTCACCCATCAGCAGGGTTTTGATAATGGCCTGACGCAGGCGCGCGGCGGGTTCAGTGCCTGCAATGGTTTCAATGGTGATCGTACCGTCATCAAAGTTGATGTGGCTACGGGTCTGATAGGCGTCGGTGTACTTAACGTAGTCCTTAGGTCCGGCGATAAGAACTTCGTTAAATCCCCAGATATTCTCGATGTTGTGGGCAAACTGCCCCATCAGAATGTCAAAACCGTTGGTGTCCTTCACCCAGGCTTCGTTGTAATCCTCGCCTTTCTTTGAGGAACAAGAGACCAGCAACGGCGCAACAAGAGCAAGCGCTAAAAATTTTTTCATCATTCCGGGAGTGCGTGTTGTGTTTGCTTAGTCGTTGCTTTCGCCGGGTGGCGCTGCGCTTACCCGGCCTACAAAACCGTAGGCCCGTGCAAGCGAAGCGCCGCCGGGCAACAGCGGCGCGGTATTATTTTTCCGGTGGCGTATAGCCTTCGATGTGCACGTCTTTACCTTCGAACAGGTAGTTCACCATCTCCTGTTCCAGCAGTTTGCGGTGTTCCGGGTTCATCATGCTGAGCTTTTTCTCGTTGATCAGCATGGTCTGCTTTTTCTGCCACTGGCCCCAGGCTTCTTTGGAGATCTCGTTGTAGATGCGCTTACCCAGGTCGCCCGGGTAGAGCTGGAAATCCTGGCCTTCAGCGTCGCGCTGCAGGAAAGTACAAAAAATAGTTCTGGCCATACTCATTCCTCATTTTCTGGCCGGTGCTAAATCAGTGCACCGACACGTAATTGCTGTAACAGGCGCTCCACGGGAGCCGCCAGCCCGACTGATGGCGGTTGCGCTAAGTTATACCAGAGACCGCTTCCTTCATCCATGCAGGAGGCGATGGAGGACACGGGAAGCCACATGGGCACAATATCCAGGTGGAAATGGCTGAAGGTATGACGAAACGCGGTTTGCTGCGTGAGAGTATCGTCCGCAATGCCGCGCTGTTTCAGCCATTCGCGAAGCAAATCTTCATCTTCAAACTGTGGGAAGCAGTATAGACCACCCCACAGGCCGCTCGGTGGACGCTGCGCCAAAAACACCTCGTCGCCGTGCTGCATCAGCAGCATATAGCCGGTGCGCTCGGGCAGCGTCTGCTTCGGCTTTTTGCCGGGATACTGCGCCCAGGCGTGGTTTGCATAGGCCACGCACAGGTTGTTCACCGGGCAGAGTTCGCACTTCGGTTTTGAACGGGTGCAGACCATCGCGCCGAGATCCATCATCGCCTGGTTAAAACGCTCAACGCCGTTTGCCGGCGTGACTGCTTCGCTAATGTCCCACAGACGCTTCTCGACCTCTTTTTTGCCCGGCCAGCCGTCCACCGCGTAGCAGCGTGCGAGCACCCGCTTCACGTTGCCGTCGAGGATCGGGAAGTGTTTGCCTAAGGAGAGGGAGAGAATCGCACCCGCGGTGGAACGCCCGACGCCGGGCAGGTCCGCCACTTCATCGAACGTTTCCGGGAATGTGCCGTTATGGCGCGTCGCCACCTGCTGTGCTGCCTTGTGCAGGTTGCGCGCGCGGGCGTAATAGCCAAGCCCGGTCCAAAGGTGCAGCACCTCGTCCAGAGGGGCATTCGCCAGATCGGTGACCGTGGGAAAGCGCGCCATAAAGCGTTCAAAGTAAGGAATGACCGTCGCGACCTGCGTTTGTTGCAGCATCACCTCGGAGAGCCATACTTTGTAGGGCGTTTTTTCAATTTGCCAGGGCAGGGTTTTACGCCCGTATTTGTCGTACCAGTCCAGCACCTGGGCTGAAAATTGAGAGGCTTGCATGGTCATCGATTCGCATAATCAGGGACGCAGATTGCAGCACAGCGTCAATCTGCTGTAAACCGGATCTTTCCCATGCTTGCATAGATGCCTTAACTTTGGATAATGCCCGTTTCCCGAACACTCTCACGAGCAGACTACTTTTTATGAAAAACGACGTCATTTCACCGGAATTTGATGAAAACGGCCGCCCGCTGCGCCGTATTCGCAGCTTTGTCCGCCGTCAGGGCCGCCTGACAAAAGGGCAGCAACACGCGCTGGACAACTACTGGCCGGTGATGGGCGTTGAGTTCACTGAACAGCCTGTCGACTTCACCGCGCTGTTTGGCCGCGACGCGCCCGTCACGCTGGAGATTGGTTTTGGTATGGGCACCTCGCTGGTGACCATGGCGAAAGCGCGCCCCGAGCAGAACTTCCTCGGCATTGAAGTGCACTCGCCGGGCGTCGGCGCGTGTCTGGCAATGGCCCATGAAGAGGGCGTTGAGAACCTGCGCGTGATGTGCCACGACGCGGTAGAAGTGCTGCACAAAATGATTCCTGACAATTCTTTGAACATGGTTCAGCTCTTTTTCCCTGACCCGTGGCACAAAGCACGTCATAATAAACGCCGTATCGTTCAGGCACCGTTTGCAGAGCTGCTGAAAAGTAAGTTAAAGCTGGGCGGCGTTTTCCACATGGCGACCGACTGGGAACCTTATGCGGAACATATGCTGGAAGTGATGTCGTCGCTGGACGGGTATAAAAACCAGTCTGAAAGCAACGACTATGTACCGCGCCCGGATTCACGTCCGGTGACAAAATTTGAACAGCGTGGCCATCGTCTTGGTCACGGCGTATGGGACTTAATGTTCGAGAGGGTGAAATAATGGCAAAGAATCGTAGCCGTCGTCTGCGTAAAAAGATGCACATCGAAGAATTCCAGGAAGTGGGTTTCTCCGTTGCCTGGCGTTTCCCGGAAGGTACCAGCGTTGAGCAGATCGATCAGGACGTAGATGCGTTCATCAACGAGGTGATCGAACCCAACAAGCTGGCCTTTGACGGCAGCGGCTATCTGGCGTGGGAAGGTCTGATCTGCATCCAGGAAGTGGGTAAATGTACCGAAGAGCATCAGGCGCTGGTTCGCAAATGGCTTGAAGACCACAAAATGGAAGATGTCCGCGTCAGCGAACTTTTCGACGTTTGGTGGGACTAATAAAGCAGGTACGGGGCCAGCATTAGCTGGCCCATTTTGTCTGAGGGAGTGTTTAAGATGCGCAAAACGTTGCTGGCTGTTGCTCTATTGGCAATCGGAACCACCGCCCATGCGGAGTATAAATGTAGCGTCACCCCGCGTGACGACGTGGTGTTAAGCCCGCAAACCGTGCAGGTCAAAGGCGAGAACGGCGATCTGGTGATTACGCCGGATGGCAACGTCACCTTTAACGGCAAACCGCAAAACCTGACGGCCGCTCAGCGCGAGCAGGCAAAAGATTATCAGGCTGATTTGCGCACCGCACTGCCGTGGGTGAACGACGGTGCCCTGACGCGCGTTGAGAAAAGCCGCGTGGCGCTGGACAAGATCATCACTAAAGAGGTGGGTGAGAGCAGCAACATGCGCACCCGCCTGACCAAGCTGGACAAACAGCTGAAAGAGCAGATGAACCGCATTATCGAGACTCGCACCGACGGCCTGACGTTCCACTACAAGGCCATTGATCAGGTGCGCGCCGACGGCCAAAACCTGGTGAACCAGGCGATGGGCGGTATTTTGCAGGACAGCATCAACGAGATGGGCGCAAAAGCCGTGCTGAAAGGCGGCGGTAACCCGCTGCAGGGCGTGCTGGGCAGCCTTGGCGGATTACAGACGTCGATTCAGAACGAATGGAAAAACCAGGAAGCCGATTTCCAGCAGTTCGGCAAAGACGTGTGTAAACGCGTGGTGTCGCTGGAAGATAGCAGAAAGGCGCTGGTGGGGACGTTGAAGTAAGTTTTCTGCGTGCCGGGCCCCTCACCCCGGCCCTCTCCCCAGGGGAGAGGGAGTAAACGTACTCTCACCCCCGGGGCTAAAGTTCCCTCTCCCTGTGGGAGAGGGTTAGGGTGAGGGCATCAGGCATTGCAATCGTTGCATAATAGCCATCAGTACCTCCTCTTCATTTACCCTGAACTCATTGTTCCAGAACCGTATCACTTCCCAGCCGTTAGCCTTTAAAAAAGCCGTTCTGCGTAAGTCATATGCTTCTTCATCCTGATGTTGCCCACCATCAAGCTCAATAATCAGCTTGGCTTTAAAACAGGCAAAATCAACGATGTATGTGCCAATCGGCATCTGGCGGCGAAACTTATAGCCAAAGAAGCGGCGTCCTCTGAGTAAATACCAGAGGCGTAATTCTTCGGGCGTCATTTCCTTGCGGAGTTGTTTTGATTTTTCCATCCCCATACTCTGCCAGCCTTTCCCTCAACTGGCAGAACGGGATGCAAAATCCTGACGCTGTGTTCAGGAATCGTCGGCGAGGAACAGCTCAAGAAGGGAGTTTAAGAACAGTTTGCCATGCTCGGTGATCTGCCAGTATTCATCACATTCGGTGAGATACCCCTGCGCCAGCGCCTCGTCGATCTGCGGGCGGATCACCGACTCTGCCAGCCCGGTATAGCGCGAGAACTCCGCACGCGGCGCGGCTTCCAGCAGGCGGAAGCGGTTCATAAAGAATTCAAATGGCTTATCCGCCGCCTCGACGTCGTGCTGACGCTCCAGATAGCGGCCTTCCATGTACCCGCGCGGATGGCGCGTTTTAGCGGTACGCAGGATGCGTCCGTCCGGGAAGGTCACTTTGCCGTGCGCGCCGCAGCCTATCCCCAGATAATCGCCAAAGCGCCAGTAGTTCAGGTTGTGCTGGCACTGGTAGCCCGGCTTCGCATAGGCAGAGGTTTCGTACTGCTGATAGCCTGCGGCGGTCAACAGCTGATGACCTTGTTCGAAGATATCCCACAGCGCGTCGTCATCCGGCAGTACCGGCGGGCGAGAGCCAAACAGCGTGTTTGGCTCAATGGTCAGCTGATACCAGGAGAGATGCGGCGGATTAAGTTCAATCGCCTGACGCAGGTCGTCCAGCGCTTCGTCGAGCGACTGGTCCGGCAGGCCGTGCATCAAATCGAGGTTAAAGCTGCGAAGGCCAAGCCCCGTTGCCAGATGCGCTGCGCGCTTTGCCTCGTCCGGGCCGTGAATGCGCCCCAGGCGCGTTAATTTTTGCTCGCTAAAGCTCTGTACGCCGATGGAGATACGGTTCACCCCCGCGCGTTGATATTCGACAAAACGGTCGGCCTCAACGGTGCCGGGGTTGGCTTCCATCGTAATTTCAGCATCCGCTGCCAGGTTCAGGCGCGCACGCACGCCGTCCAGCAGCGTCTGCATCGCCGGGCCTGAAAGCAGGCTCGGCGTACCGCCACCAATAAAAATGGTCTTAACTTCACGTCCCTGTGCGTAAGGTACATCGGCGTCCAGGTCGGCCAGCAGATGCGCAACGTAATCATCGTGCGGCACTTCGCCTTTCAGCGCGTGCGAGTTGAAATCGCAGTACGGGCATTTCTGCACGCACCACGGGATGTGAATATACAGACTCAGAGGTGGCAGGTTAGCCATTACGTAATGCTTCCAGTAACAGTTTCAGCGCGCGTCCACGGTGGGAAATTGCACTTTTCTCTTCGCGGGTCAGTTCCGCAGCGGTTTTGCCCTCAGACGGGACAAAGAAAATCGGGTCGTAGCCAAAGCCGCCGCTGCCAGCCGCTTCGCGGGCGATCACGCCCGGCCAGCTGCCGTGGCAGACAACAGGCGTGGGGTCTTCGGCATGGCGCAGGTAAACCAGCACGCAGTGGAACTGCGCGGTGCGCTGGTCGTCAGGCACATCCTTCAGGGCGACAAGCAGCTTTTCCAGATTTTGCTGGTCGGTGGCATCTTCACCAGAGTAGCGCGCGGAGTAAATTCCCGGTGCGCCGCCAAGATAATCTACGGCCAGGCCGGAGTCGTCGGCAATGGCAGGCAGGCCGGTAATCTGAGCGGCATGGCGCGCTTTCAGGATCGCGTTTTCGATAAACGTCAGGCCCGTCTCCTCGGCGGAATCCACGCCAAGCTCGGTCTGGGCGACCACGTCCAGCCCAAAATCATTTAAAAGCGAGGCCAGCTCGCGCACTTTACCGGCATTACCGGTAGCGAGAACAACTTTCTGCATGGTTTAGTCCTGTTCTGTCAGCGCCGCGACTTGCGTCGGGATCGATTGCGGATTGAGGATTTTTACCTGTTTATGTCGCCCCAGTTCACCTTTTTCAATGATGACCTGGCTTTTGGCGACGCGAAACTGTTTAGCCAGATATTTGGTCAGATGCGCATTGGCCTGACCATCCACCGGCGGGGCGGTGATGGCGACTTTTAGCTCGTCGCCATGCAGCCCAACAATGCTGTCGCGGCTGGCTTTCGGCTGAATATACAGCCGTAAAACCAGCCCGTCAGCGCAGGTGCTTACGGCACTCATAGCGCCATCCACAGCCCCGGCAGCAGCATATTGCCCGTCGCCTGTAACAGCTCGGCGATCCCCATGTTAGCCACGTACAGCAGCAGGACAAGGATCATCGGCGAAAAGTCGATACCGCCCATCGACGGCAGCAGATTGCGAATCGGGCGTAGCAGCGGTTCAGCCAGCTGGATAAGCGCGTACTCTACCGGGCTACGGCCTTGGCTCACCCAGCTCATGATTGCCATGACCAGCAAGACCCAGAAGATCAGCAGGCCGACGGTTTTGATGAGGATCAGAACGGCAGCGATCCAGATAATCGGCTGGAAGGTAATGACCATAAACAGCACGATCGCTTTGATAACGCTCAGGATAAACGCCATCAGCAGCGAGGCGCTGTCGATAGGCCCCATCGCCGGAATAATGCGGCGCAGCGGCCCCACGACGGGCTGGGTTACCTTCACGACAAACTGTGAGAACGGATTATAAAAATCACAGCGAGCCCACTGCATCCAGACACGCAGTAACAGCGCCATCGTATACAGCTCAAGCACTGTTGAGAGCAGGAAAGTCAACGTCTTCATGGCGTTCCTTAGGTTTCCTTATTATTGGGTGTAATCGCGCGCACCGAAAATTGCTGTGCCGATGCGCACCATCGTACTGCCTGCCGCAATCGCGGCTTCCATATCATCCGACATGCCCAGAGAAAGCGTGTCTACCGTTGTGTAGCGCGCTTTAAGCGCTTCAAATGCTACAGCCATTTGCCGTGCTACGGCAAACTGCCTTTCATAACTTGACTCAGGTGCCGGGATCGCCATCAGCCCGCGCAGGGTCAGGTGCGGCAGCGCTGCCACCTCTGCCGCCAGGGCGTCGAGCTCGCTCAGCGCAATGCCGGATTTGCTGTTCTCGTCGCTAATGTTGATTTGAATCAGCACGTTAAGCGGAGCCATGTCTGCCGGGCGCTGGTCGTTCAGGCGCGCGGCAATCTTCAGACGATCGATCGTGTGACACCAGTCAAAATGCTCCGCGACCAGACGGCTTTTGTTCGACTGCAGCGGGCCAATAAAGTGCCATTGCAAATCGTCCTGCCCCTGGTCACGGAAATGGCAAATTTTGTCCACGCCTTCCTGCACGTAGTTTTCACCAAACGCCCGCTGCCCGGCGGCAATCGCTTCTGCGAGGGCGCTCGCAGGCTTAGTTTTACTGACTGCAAGCAACGTAATTTCTTCTGAAGCACGGCCGCAACGCGTTGCAGCGGCTGAGATTTTGTCCCGGACCTGTGCCAGGTTATGCGCAATGTCGTTCATTTTCCGAGGAGTAGTCTATGGATGTGGAAGAAATCGTGGCCCTTAGTGTAAAGCATAACGTCTCCGATCTACACCTGTGCAGTGATGCCCCCCCGCGCTGGCGGCGATTAGGCCGCCTTGAGCCCGCCCCGTTTCCGCCTCCGGACGTGAACGTGCTGCTCAGGGAGTGGCTTAATGATGAACAGCAGGGGGCTTGGTGGGCAAACGGGCAGGTGGATTTTGCCGTCACCACCGGCGAAAACCAGCGCCTGCGCGGTAGTGCGTTTATGCATATGCAGGGTGCCTCTGTCGCGCTGCGACTGCTGCCGCGTGCCTGCCCGCAACTTTCTGCGCTGGGCGTGCCGCGGGCGATCCCGGAGCTGTTACTGAATGACAGCGGGCTGCTGCTGGTGACCGGGGCAACCGGCAGCGGAAAATCCACCACTCTGGCGGCGATGGTCGATTTTCTCAACCACCACACCGACGGGCATATTCTGACGCTCGAAGATCCGGTGGAATTTATCTATCAGAGTGAACGCTGCCTGATCCAGCAGCGCGAAATAGGCCAGCACAGCCCGACGTTTGCCGAGGCGCTGCGGGGCGCGTTGCGTGAAGATCCGGATGTGATTTTGCTGGGGGAGCTGCGCGACAGCGAAACGATCCGCCTGGCGCTGACGGCGGCAGAAACCGGGCATCTGGTGCTGGCAACGCTGCATACGCGTGGGGCATCGCAGGCCATTGAACGGCTGGTGGATACCTTTCCGGCACAGGAGAAAGACCCGGTGCGCACCCAGCTGGCGGGCAGCCTGCGGGCGGTTCTGGCGCAAAAGCTGCGCCCGGATTTGCAGGGCGGGCGCGTCGCGCTTTATGAGCTGCTGGTGAATACCCCGGCGGCGGCGAACCTGATCCGTGAAGGCAAAACCTGGCAGCTTCCCGGGATCGTTCAAACGGGTCAGCAGGCGGGCATGCAGAACTTTGAACAGAGCCTGGCCGAGCGCCGGGCGCAGGGCAGGCTATAGGAACCTGCCGGGCTACCGCCTGAAAAGAGGCTCAGTAACCCTGCTCGAAATAGCTCTCGAGGATAATGACGGCGGAAGCCGAGTCGACGCTGCCTTTGTTCAGCGCCCGAAAACCACCGTGTTCAAACAGCCCGGCGCGCGCTTCGACGGTGCTCAGACGCTCGTCATGCAGCTTCACGGATACGCCAAAGCGGCCATGAATTTTATTGGCAAATTTACGCGCCCTGGCGGTAAGCGGTTGCTCGGTGCCGTCCATGTTCAGCGGCAGCCCGACAATCACGTCGTCCGGCTGCCACTCTTTGAGCAGACGTTCGATAAGGTTCCAGTCGGGCGTGCCGTCGTTGGCCTTGACCGCCGTCAGCGGGCGTGCCGTGCCGGTAATGCGCTGGCCCACGGCAACGCCGATGCTTTTAGTGCCAAAGTCGAAGGCAATTAGCGTTCCGCTCATTAGGCGTGCCCCGCAACGCCGGGCATGGTCAGAATATCAATGCCGATAAGTTTTGCGGCCTCGCGCCAGCGATCGGCAATCGGGGTTTTAAACAGGATGTTCATATCCGCGGGCGCGGTCAGCCAGGCGTTATCCAGAATTTCCTGCTCAAGCTGGCCTTTCTCCCATGAGGCGTAGCCCAGCGCAACCAGCACTTCGGAAGGCTGATTTGCCGTACCGAGTGTTTCAAGGACATCGCGCGAGGTGGTGATAACGGTGTTATCCGAAATGCGAATACTGGAGGAAAAGACCGGCGGGGTATGCAGAATAAAACCGCGATCTTCTGCAAGCGGCCCACCCAGCATGACGGCTTTATCAAGACGGATCTCTGGCAGACGCTCTTCCGTGGTGATTTTCAGCTTGTCCAGAATCCCTTCGACCTGGAGGTTTTCCAGCGGCTTGTTGATGATAATTCCCATCGCACCGTCTTCATTGTATTCACAAATGTACACCACGGCGCGGCGGAAAATCGGGTCCTGGAGTGCAGGCATGGCAATAAGAAAGTGATGCTGTAAATTCATTGTCAGAGGGTCTGTTTCCTGGTTTAAAAAGCGACAGCGTCCAGTATGCGGAGAAACGACAACGCTGTCACTCTTTGGTGGGTTACTTCTGTAAACGTTTTTCGATGGCGTCCATCAGCATACCGGTGATCGAAATCGGGAATTCCGCCTCGATTTCACGGATGCAGGTTGGGCTGGTGACGTTCACTTCGGTCAGACGGTCGCCGATGATGTCCAGGCCGACGAAAATCAGCCCTTTGGCTTTAAGCGTAGGGCCAACGCGGCGGGCAATTTCCCAGTCGCTTTCGGTCAACGGGCGCGGTTCGCCACGGCCACCGGCTGCGAGGTTGCCGCGGGTTTCGCCACCCTGCGGGATACGTGCCAGGCAGTAAGGCACCGGCTCGCCGTCCACCACCAGCACACGCTTGTCGCCGTCGACGATGGCAGGCAGGTAGTTCTGCGCCATGCAGTAGCGGGTACCCAGCTCGGTCAGCGTTTCGGCAATGACGCCAATGTTAGGATCGCCTTCTTTAACGCGGAAGATAGACGCGCCGCCCATGCCGTCCAGCGGCTTCATGATGATATCGCCGTGTTGCTGCCAGAATGCTTTCAGCTGTGCCTTGCTGCGGGTCACCAGCGTTTCCGGCGTCAGGTCAGAGAACCAGGCTGTGTAAAGCTTCTCGTTGCAGTCGCGCAGGCTCTGCGGCTTGTTGACGATGAGCGTGCCTTTCTCTTCTGCGCGTTCCAGGATATAGGTGCAGTAGATAAATTCGGTATCGAACGGCGGATCTTTACGCATCAGGATGACGTTGAGGTCGGCCAGGGCGATATCCTGCTCGCTGCCGAATTCGTACCATTTGTCGTAGTTCTGCTCGACGTTAACGAGGCGGGTACGCGCGCGGGCTTCACCGTTGATCAGGTAAAGATCGTTCATCTCCATATAGTGGAGTTCATAGCCGCGACGCTGCGCTTCCAGCAGCATAGCGAAGCTGGAATCTTTCTTGATGTTAATGTTTGCGATGGGATCCATCACGATGCCGAGCTTGATCATTTTTTTCTCCATCAATATGGGTCAACCCAGATCGCCAAAACGCACCTGTAGCGCGGTAATGGCGGTGAGCGCCGTTGTCTCAGTGCGCAGAACGCGAGGCCCTAACAGAATATCAGTAAACTGGTAACGTGCCGTCATGGCGATCTCGTCAGCCGACAGGCCGCCCTCCGGGCCAATCAACAGGCGCACGCGCTCGACGGGCAGCGGCAGCGTGTTGATGCTGGCGCTGGCGCGAGGGTGGAGATTGAGCTTCAGCCCGCTCTCCTCTTCAGCACACCAGTCCTCAAGGTCCATCGCCGGGCGGATCTCCGGTATCCGGTTGCGGCCGCTTTGCTCGCAGGCCGCAACGGCAATTTTCTGCCACTGCTGGATCTTTTTGTTCAGACGTTCAGCATCCAGTTTAACGCCACAGCGCTCAGAAAAAAGTGGCGTAATGAGGCTTACACCGAGTTCAATGGATTTCTGAATGGTGAACTCCATCTTTTCACCGCGCGACATCACCTGTCCCAGATGGATATGCAGCGGCGATTCACGGTCGTCCACTTCACCGCGCAGCACGTTGACGTGCACGCTTTTTTTGTCGGCGCGCGTAATTTCAGCGTCGAACACCTGGTTGGAGCCGTCGAAGAGCTGAATCGCCTGGCCTGCGCCCATACGCAGCACGCGGCCTACGTGGTTGGCGGCGTCGTCAGACAGGGCGATCTCACGGCCTGCGGTAATCAGTTCAGGATGGTAGATGCGGGGAATGCGCATAGTCAGAAATTCCATGTGTCATGCGGTGTAAGCGAATTGCCGCTAGTGTAGGTTAGCTCTTTTGCGCCTGGCAAGCCCGCTGGACGTAAGGGTTGTGATTCCCCTGAACTTTCGCAATGCGCTCATCGCGCTGGCACTCCCACGCCGTCACCGGATACATCTTGTCCCAGGCGTTAAACAGCTGCGTCTGCTGGCGTGAAAGCGTAAGCGAGTAACGGTCGCGCATGTAGAAGTAGGTGCGGGCAATGCTGCCGCGCGCGCGGGCTGGCGGCTCGGCGACTTTCTCTTTGAAATCCACCTTCATGGCGCACTGTCCGTACTGGCCTTCGCCGCCGTTCCACTGGCTGTACATGAAGTTGCCGCGATCGCCGTTCACTTCGCCTACCGCGGGTTGCAGGTTGTGCATATCGCTTTCCATCTGGCGATAGACCGGGTCTTTGGCGCAGTTTTTACGCCCGCCATCCTGCCAGCACTGGCGCTGATGGCCGAATTGCCATGCCGGAACGACATGTTCCCATTCGATGCGGCTGGCGCGATTCTCATTTTTACGGACTTTGTAGCCGCAGGATGCGAGGTCAACGACGCCTTTTTTGCCCTGCCAGTTAATCTTACAGCCACAGTAGAAATCGCCCGGCGCGTCAGCGTTAATCTTGACGCCTGCGGTTTTTGCCTGGGAAAAACTATGGATACCGTCGGCCAGCGCGTGGCCGGAGAGCGCCGTCGTCAGAAAGGCGACGGTGAGGGAGAAATTACGGGACATCTTACACTCCGTGTCAAAACGAGCCGGCAACGTAGCGGATGTTGTTCCTGTATGCAATCAGTCAGATCAGGAAAGTTCCTGATTGTTCATTTGATCATTCCGCAACCAGCGGGTCGCCGCACTTCACGCAGCGGTAGGTTGCTTCGCCACGCACCACGCGGTTATGACGGCGCACGGTGAGCTGATGCTGCTGGCACGAGCAGCGGTAGGGGAAAGTATTGGTGCGTACTGATACAAGCTCGAACTGGTGCGTGCGGCGAGCGGGCACGCCGAGCACCGCCTCCATCATCCATTTCCACTCTTTGCCGTGGGGCGCTACGCGGCCAAAATGTTTCCACACCAGCAGATGCGCCAGCTCGTGAGGCACCACCTCTTCGATAAATGCCTGCTGGTTTTCCATCATCAGCACCGGGTTTAAGCGGATCTCCCAGGACTCCAGCCAGGCGGTGCCTGCTGCAGTGCCGCGCTGGTGGTACACCAGCCTGGGTTCAGGATAATTGCGCCCGAGCTTCAGGTTTGCCTGGGCGAGTTTTTCCCGCAGGCTGCGCATAGCGGCTTGCTGAAGGGCGATGGGGAGACGGGGAGCTTTCATAGGGGCAGAGCATAAAGCGGGAAGCGGGGAGGTGCAAGCGGCACCTCCCCGGCAGAACACTCAGTCGTGTGCGCCAATCTCACGCAGCGGACGACCTTTCATCAGGTTACGTTCAATATGTTCCAGCGAAACGTGTTTGGTTTCTGGAACCAGCCAGATGGTCAGAACAATGAAGAAGATGTTCAGGCCGGAGTAAACCCAGAAGGTGTTCGCATTGCCCAGCGTGTTGAGCATGGTCAGGAACGTTGCGCCGACAATCATGTTGGCGATCCAGTTGGTCGCGGTGGAGCAGGTGATACCAAAATCACGCCCTTTCAGCGGCTGGATCTCCGAGCACAGCACCCAGATCAGCGGACCGGCGCTCATCGCAAAACCGACGATAAACATCAGCAGCATGGCCACGGCAAAGTACTGTGCAGACGGGGAGTGAATGCCCACATGCATCATCGTACCGAGGACGCCCATCCCGACGGCCATCACCAGGAAGCCCAGCGTCAGCGTTGGTTTACGTCCCCAACGGTCTACCAGACCAATGGCAATAAAGGTCGCCAGCACGTTGGTCAGACCGACGATTACCGTGCCCCACATCTGCTCGGTGGTGTTGGTGTAACCCGCCAGTTCGAAGATTTTTGGCGCGTAGTACATGATGACGTTCATCCCGGTGAACTGTTGCATCACCTGCAGCAGCACGCCCAGGAACACCGCGCGGCGGAAGTTGCTGTTCTCTTTAAACAGCGCCCAGCCGGACTGTTTTACCTTCAGGCTTTCGCGGATCTCTTCCAGCTCGTTTTTCGCCTCTGCGCTGGTATCACGCAGGCGCAGTAAAACCCGTTCGGCATCGTGGAAGCGGCGTTTGGCGGCGAACCAGCGCGGGCTGTCCGGCAGGAAAAAGACGCCAATCAGCAGCAGCACCGCAGGGATGATGATCACGCCGAGCATCCAGCGCCATGCACCGCTGTAGCTGAACGCCGTATCGGAAAGATAAGCGCCCAGAATACCGATGGTGATCATCAGCTGGTACATCGAAATCATGCTGCCACGGATTTTCTCCGGCGCGATTTCAGACAGGTACAGCGGCGCGGTGTAAGACGCCACGCCAACGGCCAGGCCGAGCAGTACGCGCGACACCAGCAGCACCTCAACGTTTGGTGCGGCGGCAGAGAACAATGACCCAGCCACGAACAGGATCGCGCCGATCATCAGGCTCTTTTTACGCCCGAGCTTGAAGGAGAGCCAGCCGCTGCCCACCGCACCCACGGCGGCACCGAACATCATGGAGCTGACCACCCACTCCTGAGTGTGTGAAGAGATCTGGAATTCATCGGTGATGAAAGGTAACGCACCGGCGATAACGCCGATATCCAGGCCAAAGAGTAATCCTGCCAGGGCTGCGAGGAAGCAGACGAAGAAGGTCATCGCCTTATTGGACGTACGCCCCTGTTTTTTATTGTCAGGCATTATGCCCTCCAGTTGGGTTATCAGTTTTTACGATGTTAAGAGTAGGTGAGTAGTGCGTAAAAATATGTGAGACAAATCACAACGGTGTAATCGGTTACACAACATTGACTACGTAAATAATATTAAAGCTTTGAAAATATAGAGGTAAACGAGGTGATATGCATCGCGAATGTACACAATTCAGACTTAACTGAAAGGAAATGTAACAGCAGAAGAAATGCGATCATGCAAAGGGAATAATCTGAAAGCAGGATATATTTGGTGCGGTGTAAACGGTTTCAAAGGGTGCGGTCTGTCGTCGGGCGGCGGCTGCGCCTTACCCGACCTACGGGTCCGAAGATTTTGTAGGTCGGGTAAGGCGCAGCCGCCACCCGACATAAAAAAAGGCCAGCGCAAAGGCTGGCCTGTTTAACGCTACGGTCGGTCGATTATTTCAGACCGGCAGCGTCACGCAGCAGGGCGGCTTTGTCGGTTTTTTCCCATGGGAAATGTTCGCGACCAAAGTGACCGTACGCAGCGGTTTCTTTATAGATTGGGTGCAGCAGATCCAGCATCTGGATCAGGCCGTAAGGACGCAGGTCGAAGAACTCGCGCACCAGCAGCGTCAGCTGCTCGGATGGCACTTTCTCCGTACCAAAGGTTTCCACCATGATTGACGTTGGTTCCGCCACGCCGATGGCATAAGAAACCTGAATTTCACAGCGGTCGGCCAGGCCTGCAGCCACGATGTTTTTCGCAACATAACGTGCTGCGTATGCCGCAGAACGGTCAACTTTAGACGGGTCTTTACCAGAGAACGCACCGCCACCGTGACGCGCCATGCCGCCGTAGGTATCAACGATGATTTTACGACCGGTCAGGCCGCAGTCGCCCATTGGGCCGCCGATAACGAAGCGTCCGGTTGGGTTGATGAAGTATTTGGTTGCAGAGTTCAGCCACTCAACGGGCAGAACAGGCTTGATGATCTCTTCCATCACCGCTTCCTGCAGCGCTTTCTGGTCAATCTCTTCGGAATGCTGGGTAGACAGAACCACCGCATCAATACCGACGATTTTGCCGTCGTCGTACTGGAAGGTCACCTGGCTTTTTGCATCCGGGCGCAGCCATGGCAGGGAGCCGTTTTTACGCACTTCAGCCTGACGCTGCACCAGACGGTGTGCGTAGGTGACTGGCGCTGGCATCAGCACGTCGGTTTCGTTGGTGGCGTAGCCGAACATCAGGCCCTGGTCGCCCGCGCCCTGTTCCAGCGGATCGGCACGGTCAACGCCCTGGTTGATGTCCGGAGACTGTTTGCCGATGGCGCTCAGTACCGCACAGGAGTTGGCATCAAAGCCCATATCAGAATGCACATAGCCGATCTCACGCACCGTGTTACGGGTGATCTCTTCGATATCAACCCATGCGCTGGTGGTGATCTCACCGCCCACCAGAACCATGCCGGTTTTGACATAGGTTTCGCATGCAACGCGCGCTTTTGGATCCTGGGTCAGGATCGCATCCAGCACCGCATCGGAGATTTGGTCAGCAATTTTATCAGGATGTCCTTCTGATACGGACTCGGACGTAAACAGGTGTTTTGCCATGTTATATTTCACCTAAGAGGAATTTGGTTAGCTCAAGCTGCTGTGTGGAATAGCCAAGGGAGATAATTCTACCAAGGCCGACGGGTTTTGACACTGGCAGTCTGAGTGTTAATCAGTATGGATGGATTAACATCTGGACGGCTATTTTAGGTCACTTCTTAGACCGATTTCCAGTTTTTTTTGACTCACCTCTCACTGCGTTGAAAACGCAGCTGGAAATATTTCCTGACGCCGCTGGCAACGCGCGCATTTTTGTTTTGCATTTTAGCCCCCTTCTCGGTATAAAACGCGGCGCGCGGCTTCTAAAAAAAAGCGCTCGATGAACTCATCGTGTTGCCACTTCCAGCCGGGTTAAGCAGTGAACTTTCAGCTTTGGCTTGGGGTCCGTTTCAGCAGAGGCGGCCGTGGAGGTGATACGAGATAATGAACCATCGTTTTCCGCTAATTCAGCGCAGCCGTTCTGGCGCGCATTTGATTCCCGCAACCCGCATTTCTAGTCTGCAAACCTGCCGATGTTATACCCATCTCGGCGCTTCTCAGGATTCCAGGGCCGGTCACGCTTTGTGAAAACTGAACAAGGGCGCTCTTGTTAATACAAGAGTTATCTCGTGGTTTCGCCGAACCTTGTCATACACAGTTCGGTTACGTGTTTTACAATGATATGAATAAGAAACCGGTCGCACGGTCTGGATTTCAGCATACTCTGCTGGGAGATGGAGCCGTTTATGGGTTGTTATCGCCGTATAACGCTGCGATAGTAGTCAACTGTTTTACACTTAATACAAAGAGTTGAGGTTCGCTATGTCTGACGACATGTCTTCAGTTTCGCCTTCGTCAGCGGGCGAACAGGGTGTACTACGTTCCATGCAGGAGGTTGCGATGAGCTCCCAGGAAGCCAGCAAGATGCTGCGCACTTATAATATTGCCTGGTGGGGCAATAACTACTACGACGTCAATGAGCTGGGCCACATTAGCGTTTGCCCCGATCCGGACGTCCCCGATGCGCGCGTGGATCTCGCCAGACTGGTGAAAGCTCGCGAAGCGCAGGGCCAGCGTTTGCCTGCACTGTTCTGCTTCCCGCAGATCCTGCAACATCGCCTGCGTTCGATTAACGCCGCGTTCAAGCGCGCGCGCGAATCTTATGGCTATAAAGGCGACTACTTCCTGGTTTACCCGATTAAGGTGAACCAGCACCGCCGCGTTATTGAATCCCTGATCCACTCCGGCGAACCGCTGGGGCTGGAAGCCGGTTCCAAAGCGGAGCTGATGGCCGTTCTGGCGCACGCGGGCATGACCCGGTCGGTGATTGTCTGTAACGGTTATAAAGACCGTGAATACATTCGTCTGGCGCTGATTGGCGAGAAGATGGGCCACAAGGTCTATCTGGTTATCGAGAAGATGACCGAAATCGCAATTGTGCTGGAAGAGGCGGAGCGTCTGAACGTGATCCCACGCCTCGGCGTGCGTGCGCGTCTGGCGTCCCAGGGTTCCGGTAAATGGCAGTCCTCCGGCGGCGAAAAGTCCAAGTTCGGCCTCGCGGCGAACCAGGTGCTGCAGCTGGTAGAAATTCTGCGCGAGCGCGGTCGTCTGGACAGCATCCAGCTGCTGCACTTCCACCTCGGCTCGCAGATGGCGAACATTCGCGACATCGCCACCGGCGTGCGTGAATCGGCGCGTTTCTACGTTGAGCTGCACAAGCTGGGCGTCAACATTCAGTGCTTCGACGTCGGCGGCGGTCTGGGCGTGGACTATGAAGGAACCCGCTCGCAGTCCGACTGCTCTGTTAACTACGGCCTGAACGAATACGCCAACAACATTATCTGGGCGATTGGCGATGCCTGTGAAGAGCACGGCCTGCCGCATCCGACGGTGATCACCGAATCGGGCCGCGCGGTGACCGCGCACCACACCGTGCTTGTTTCCAACATTATCGGCGTTGAGCGTAGCGAAATTTCTGAAGCGACGCCGCCGCAGGAAGATGCGCCTCGTTCCCTGCAAAGTATGTGGGAAACCTGGCAGGAGATGCACGAGCCGGGCACGCGCCGCTCGCTGCGCGAATGGCTGCACGACAGCCAGATGGATCTGCACGACATTCACGTCGGCTACTCTTCAGGCACCTTCAGCCTGCAGGAGCGCGCGTGGGCAGAGCAGCTCTATCTGAACATGTGCCATGAAGTACAGAAGCAGCTCGACCCGAGTAACCGCGCGCACCGTCCGATTATCGACGAGCTGCAGGAGCGTATGGCGGATAAGATTTACGTCAACTTCTCGCTGTTCCAGTCGATGCCGGATGCCTGGGGTATCGACCAGCTGTTCCCGGTTCTGCCGCTGGAAGGACTGAACCACGCCCCGGAACGTCGTGCGGTGCTGCTGGACATCACCTGTGACTCCGATGGTGCTATCGATCACTACGTGGACGGCGACGGTATCGCCACCACCATGCCGATGCCGGAGTACGATCCGGAGAACCCGCCGATGCTGGGCTTCTTTATGGTCGGTGCGTACCAGGAGATCCTCGGCAACATGCACAACCTGTTCGGTGATACCGAAGCGGTTGACGTGTTTGTCTTCCCTGACGGCAGTGTGGAGGTTGAGCTGTCTGATGAAGGGGATACCGTCGCGGATATGCTCCAGTACGTTCAGCTCGATCCGGGCAAACTGTTAACCCAGTTCCGCGATCAGGTTAAAAACACCGATCTGGACGATGCGCTGCAACAGCAGTTCCTCGAAGAGTTTGAAGCGGGTCTGTACGGGTATACCTACCTCGAAGACGAGTAATTATCCCGCCTGCTGAATAAGAAAAGGGTCTGACCACGGTCAGACCCTTTTTTATGGCTACATGAAAACCCCGCCGGTGAACGACGGGGGGAGGGGGGTTAACTCAGCTGTTCGTCCTGGAACGCAATGGTCACCTTCGCATAGATATCAATTGGCGTTTCCGTCATCAGCGGCAGCCACTGCTTCGGCTGTGCTGTTGCGCTCATATCGCCGTTCCACTGCTTGTGCTCAGGCGTTTTCGGCATATCCATGCCGGTCTGACCGGTGGACGAGCCCGGCGAAAGCTTAACGTCGGTGCCTTTCGGATTGCTCGACGGCGCCACGCCGTTGGTCATATCGCCGTTCCACTGCTTGTGCTCAGGCGTTTTCGGCATGTCCATGCCGGTCTGACCGGTGGATGAGCCTGGCGAAAGCTTGACGTCGGTGCCTTTCGGATTGCTCGACGGCGCCACGCCGTTGGTCATATCGCCATTCCACTGCTTGTGCTCAGGCGTTTTCGGCATGTCCATGCCGGTCTGACCGGTGGACGAGCCTGGCGAAAGCTTAACGTCGGTGCCTTTCGGATTGCTCGACGGCGTCACGCCGTTAGTCATATCGCCGTTCCACTGCTTGTGCTCAGGCGTTTTCGGCATGTCCATGCCGGTCTGACCGGTGGACGAACCTGGCGAAAGCTTGACGTCGGTGCCTTTCGGATTGCTCGACGGCGTCAC
>NZ_SCNE01000014.1:0-44429 GCF_005503595.1 Enterobacter sp. 2VL | reverse complement strand
ACGAAAGTGGGGGTGATCGACCTGAAGAAAAAGTCGATCACCATGGGTAAAGGATGTTAAAAAGTGTTCACCATGTCCCCGAACACCTGTCTGCTATGTCCCCGGACTGTACAATAGGGGAGAGGGAACGATTACACCCTCTCCCCTATGGGGAGAGGGAACGATTACACCCTCTCCCCTATGGGGAGAGGGCCGGGGTGAGGGGGATTAGTTTTAATTAAGACTTCGTCGACTGCTCAAAGCGGCGCAGCAGCTGATTACCGCGCTCAACCGCGGAGTCCAGCGCCTGCTGTGGGGTTTTCTTCCCGGTCCACACGCTTTCCAGCTCTTCATCCACGATGGTGCGGATCTGCGGCATGTTACCCAGACGCAGGCCTTTGGTGAACGGCAACGGCGGCTTGTTCAGCATCTGGCGCGTCGCGATATCCGCGCCCGGGTTCTTGCTGTAGAAGCCCTGCTCGCGGGTCAGGTCATAGGCGGCTTTGGTGATCGGCAGGTAGCCGGTCTTCTGGTGCCATTCGGCGGCGTTTTCCGGCTTCGCCAGGAAGTCGAGGAACTCGGCGACGCCCTTGTAGGTGCCGTTGTCTTTGCCCTGCATCACCCACAGGCTCGCCCCGCCGATGATGGCATTCTGCGGCGCGCCCTTCACGTCGGCGTCGTAAGGCATCATGCCCACGCCGTAGTTGAATTTGGCGTAGTGACGGATGTCCGCCAGCGAGCCAGAGGAGGCGGTGGTAATAGCGCAGTCGCCGTTGTAGAACTTCTCGGTGGATTCATCTTTACGGCCAAAGTAGCTGAAGTCGCCCTTCTTGTTCAGATCGGCAAGCAGCGCGATGTGTTTCACCTGCTCCGGCTTGTTGAACTCCAGCACCGCGTCGGTGCCGTCGAAGCCGTTGTTTTTGGTGGCGACCGGCAGGCCGTGCCAGGCGCTGAAGTTTTCAATCTGGATCCAGCCCTGCCAGCCACTGGCGTAGCCGCACTTCATCCCTGCGGCTTTCAGCTTCGCGGTGTACTCGGCGAGATCCTGCCAGGTTTTTGGCGGCTGCTCCGGGTCTAAACCGGCTTTCCTGAAGGCATCTTTGTTGTAGTACAGCACCGGGGTGGAGCTGTTAAACGGCTGCGACAGCAGGTGGCCGGTTTTGGAGTCGGTGTAGTAACCAGAAACCGTCGGCACAAAGCGGGATTCGTCAAAGTTAATGCCTGCGTCTTTGAACACTTCGTAGACCGGCTTAATCGCTTTGGAGGCCATCATGGTGGCTGTGCCCACTTCATACACCTGCAGCAGCGCCGGTGCGTTACCGGTGCGGAATGCCGCAATGCCCGCGCTCAGGCTCTGCTCGTAGTTGCCTTTGTACACCGGCACAATTTTGTAATCCGGATGGGTGTCGTTGAAACGCTGCGCCAGGGAGTCAACCTCTTTACCCAGCTCCCCTTCCATGGAATGCCAGAACGGAATGGTGGTAACGGCCATTGCGTTCGTCGCAAAAGCCAGTCCAATTGCCAGACCCAAAGCTGTGTGTCGTAACGATGTCATTGTCATCTCTCTTATTGTGCCGGATGCGCGATATCACGCGTTTTATGCTCGCGAGGTAACATGACATGCTCGAATGACAGAAAAATAACTTTTTGTTTACAGAAAAATGACAACAACGCGTCAGCGGGATGATGGTTGTGTGAAGGGGATCGGTGCGGTTTGATGCCCTCACCCCGGCCCTCTCCCACGGGGAGAGGGAGAAAACCGATCGGTTCCCTCTCCCTTGGGGGAGAGGGTTAGGGTGAGGGGAAAATGCGATTAACCGCCTAAATACGCACTCCGCACCGCTTCGTTCGCCAGCAGCGCGTCGCCGGTATCGGACAGCACCACGCGACCGTTCTCCAGCACGTAGCCACGGTCGGCGAGCTTCAGCGCCTGGTTGGCGTTCTGCTCGACGAGGAAGATGGTCATCCCCTCTTTGCGCAGCTGCTCGATGGTGTCGAAAATCTGCTGGATAATGATCGGCGCAAGGCCGAGCGAAGGTTCGTCAAGCAACAGTAAACGCGGCTGGCTCATCAGTGCGCGACCAATCGCCAGCATCTGCTGTTCACCGCCGGACATGGTGCCTGCACGCTGCACGCGGCGCTCCCACAGGCGCGGGAAGAGTTCGTATACCCATTTGATGCGGGACTGGAACTGGTCGCGGTGGGCGAAGAAACCGCCCATCGCCAGGTTCTCTTCCACCGTCATGCGCGAGAAGACGCGACGCCCTTCCGGGACAATCGCCACCGCTTCGCGCATGATTTTGGCGGTCTGCCAGTCGGTAATGTCTTTGCCGTCAAACACAATCCGCCCGCTGCTGGCGCGCGGATCGCCGCACAGGGTGCCGAGCAGCGTGGTTTTACCCGCGCCGTTGGCCCCAATCAGGGTGACGATTTCGCCCTGATTAATGTGCAGGCTGACGTCGTGCAGCGCCTGGATCTTGCCGTAGTGCGCGTTGACCTTATCGAACGTTAACATCGCTTTTTCCATCTTATGCCTCACCCAGGTATGCACGGATCACGTCCGGGTTGTTGCGGATCTCTTCCGGCGTCCCGTTTGCCAGCGGCGTGCCCTGGTTTACCACGTAGATACGGTCAGAAATGCCCATCACCAGCTTCATATCGTGTTCGATAAGCAGGATGGTGGTGTCGTGACGATCGCGCAGCTCGGCGATCAGCTCGTCCAGCTCTTTGGTCTCTTTCGGGTTGAGGCCCGCCGCCGGTTCGTCGAGCATCAGGATTTCCGGCTGCGTCACCATGCAGCGCACAATCTCCAGACGACGCTGGTCGCCGTAGGCCAGGTTGCTGGCCTGACGGTTGGCGTGCTGCAGCAGGCCGATGCGGTCGAGCCAGGTGGCGGCGCGGTCCAGCGCTTCTTCCTGCGCGCGGCGGAAGGCCGGGGTTTTCAGCAGGCCGGAGAAGATGCCGGTTTTAAGCTGCTGATGTTGCGCCACCAGCAGGTTCTCAATCACCGTCATTTCGCGGAACAGGCGCACGTGCTGGAAGGTACGCACCACGCCCATGCGGGCAATCTGCTGGCCCGGCAGGCCTTCAAGGTGCTGGTCGCGCAGCATGATGGTGCCGCCCGTCGGCTTGTAGAAGCCCGTCAGGCAGTTAAAGACCGTGGTTTTCCCCGCGCCGTTCGGGCCAATCAGGGAGACAATCTCTTTCTTGTGCAGGTCCAGTGATACGTTGTTAACCGCCAGCAGGCCGCCAAAACGCATCATCAGGCCGTTAACCGATAATAATGGCTGACTCATGGCTGCTCTCCTTTCACTTCCGCCTCTTTAAGCTTTAACTGCGGACGGGTCATCGGCAGCAGGCCCTGCGGACGCCAGATCATCATTAGCACCATCAAACCACCCAGCATCAACATGCTGTATTCGTTAAAGTCGCGCATCAGCTCGCGGGAAACCACCAGCAGGATGGCCGCGAGGATAACGGCGAACTGCGAGCCCATCCCGCCAAGCACCACAATCGCCAGTACGAAGGCAGATTCGGCAAAGGTGAAGGATTCCGGGCTGACGAAGCCCTGGCGCGCGGCAAACAGCGTTCCGGCAAAGCCCGCAAACGCGGCGCTGATGGTGAACGCAGTCAGCTTGATGCGGGTCGGGTTCAGGCCCAGCGAGCGGCAGGCGATCTCATCTTCGCGCAGCGCTTCCCACGCACGGCCCAGCGGCATGCGCAGCAGACGGTTAATCACAAACAGAGTGATGACGACCAGCAGCAGCGCCACCAGATAGAGCCAAATCACACGGTCGGACGGATCGTACTTAATGCCAAAGAAGTTGCTGAAGGTATCCCAGCCGCCTTCGCGGGCGGTGCGGCTGAACTCCAGGCCGAAGAAGGTCGGTTTCGGGATCTGGCTAATGCCGTTCGGGCCGCCGGTCACTTCGGTGTTGTTGAGCAGCAGAATACGGACGATTTCACCGAAGCCTAAGGTCACAATCGCCAGATAGTCGCCGCGCAGGCGCAGGACCGGGAAGCCAAGCAGGAAGCCCGCAGCGGCAGAAACCAGCCCTGCCAGCGGCAGACAGGTCCAGAAGCCGAGGCCGTAATAGTGGTTCAGCAGCGCAAAGGTGTAAGCACCGATGGCGTAGAAGCCGCCGTAGCCCAGCACCAGCAGGCCGGACAGACCCACCACCACGTTCAGGCCGAGGCCTAAAATCACGTAGATCATGGTCAGGGTGGCGATATCCACCGTCCCGCGCGATACCACGAACGGCCACGCCACGGCGGCCACCAGCAGTGCCACGAGGAACAGCTTCTGTTTCATGGTGGAGCCATCAATCGCCGGCAGTACGAATTTTGGCCCCGAGACGTTTTTCAGCGTCTTCTGGAACAGCGGACGCAGCAGCTGGAACAGAAATACCACGGCGGTGCCGAGAAACACCCACTGCCAGCGGATATCTGGCGCGGTGTCGACCACAAGCTTAGTGCCATCCAGCTCCAGCTGGACGCCCATAAAGACGCCCGCCAGCACGAAGAACATGGCGGCAGAGAGCAGCGCCATCGCGAAATGCATCGGTTTCATACTTTCTCTACCTCCGGACGGCCCAGAATACCGGTAGGCATGACCAGCAGAACCAGAATCAGCAGGGCAAACGACACCACATCTTTATATTCTGTACTCAGGTACGCCGAGGAGAGCGCTTCGGCTACGCCCAGGATCAGGCCGCCGATCATCGCGCCCGGGATACTGCCGATGCCGCCCAGTACCGCTGCGGTGAAGGCTTTCATCCCGGCCATAAAGCCGATGTAGGGGTTAATCACGCCGTAGAACTGGCCGAGCAGGACACCTGCCACCGCCGCCATCGCCGCGCCGATCACGAAGGTCAGGGCGATTACGCGGTCGGTGTTGATGCCGAGCAGGCTCGCCATCTTGAGGTCTTCCGCGCAGGCGCGGCAGGCGCGTCCCATGCGGGAGTAGCGGATGAACACAGTCAGAGCAAGCATCGCCAGGAAGGTGACGACCCAGATAACCAGCTGCATGGTGGTGATTGACGCCGAGAAGTTCTCGCTCGCCCCTACAATCCACTGGCCGTTAAACAGGCTTGGCAGCGCCACGTCGCGCGAGCCTTCGGTCAGGCTGACGTAGTTTTGCAGGAAGATAGACATACCAATTGCCGAGATCAGCGCAATCAGGCGCTTGGAGCTACGCACGGGCCGATAGGCTACACGCTCGATGCTCCAGCCGTAGGCGCTGGCGATAACAATCGCACCGACAAACCCGGCGGCGACCAGCAGCCAGCTGCTGTCGATACCCATCATCATCAGGGCGGCGATAATCATGAAGGAGACATAGCTGCCGATCATGTAGACCTCGCCATGGGCGAAGTTGATCATGCCGATAATGCCGTAAACCATGGTGTAGCCGATGGCGATCAGGGCGTAGGTGCTGCCCAGCGTGACGCCGTTAAACATCTGCTGTAAGAAATAGAGAAACTGCTCAGACATAACGTAACCTTTCTCAACCCGCCCGCATTGCGCGGGCGGTGGGATTATTATTTGGCTGCCGTGGAAGATCCGTCGGCGTGCCACTTGAAGACACCAAATTCAAATCCCTTCAGATCGCCTTTCTCATCCCAGTTCAGCGGCCCAATCACGGTGTTTGCCCCGTGTGCTTTTAAATCTTTAACCAGATCCAACGGCTCTTTGCTGCCGGTGCGATCCATTGCCGTTGCCAGCGACTGCACGGCGGCATAGGTGATCCACACGTATGGACCGCTCGGATCTTTCTTCTGCGCCTTGAGCGCGTCGACGATAGCCTTGTTAGCCGGGTCCTGGTCATAGCGTTTTGGCATCGTCACCAGCATGCCTTCCGCCGCGTCACCCGCGATGTTAGACAGCGAGGCATTGCCCACGCCTTCCGGGCCCATGAACTGGGTTTTCAGGCCGGTCGCACGCGCCTGGCGCAGCATCTGGCCCATTTCCGGGTAGTAGCCGCCGTAATAGACGAAATCGATATTTTCTTTCTGCAGACGGGCAATCAGCGCTGAGAAATCTTTCTCACCGGCGGTGATACCGTCGAAGAAGACGATATTCGCGCCGCCTTTTTTCAGGCCGTCCTGCACGGAACGCGCCAGGCCTTCGCCGTACTGCTGCTTGTCATGGATGATGGCAATACGCTGCGGCTTGACCGTGTCGAGAATGTATTTTGCCGCGGTCGGCCCCTGAGAGGAGTCCAGACCCGCAGTACGCATGATGTGCGCGTAACCGCGCTGAGTCAGCTCCGGGTTAGTCGCGCCAGGGGTAATCATCAGAATGCCTTCATCTTCATAGATGTCGGACGCCGGCTGGGTGGACGATGAGCACAGGTGACCAATCACGTACTGAATACCGTCGTTCACAATTTTGTTGGCGACCGCTACGGCCTGTTTGGGATCGCAGGCGTCGTCATACTCTACGCCGACCAGCTTGTCGCCCTTGATGCCACCGCTGGCGTTGATGTCTTTAATGGCCTGGCGCGCGCCGTTGAACTCCATATCGCCCCACTGGGCAACCGGACCGGACATCGCGCCGACCACGGCGACTTTAATATCTTCCGCCATCGCGCTTTGCGACATTGCCAGTGCAACCATTCCCGCGATTAATGCTTTCGCGTTCCTTTTCATCTGTGAATCCCCATTCGTGACGTGATGTTTATATTTTGTTTTATTATGGTTAAAAAGCATTCTGTACTTTTAATGAACAACGCTATTTTTACCAGTGCCTTTAATGGTTTAGCGCAGTTTTTTAGCAAAAACCAGACTAAAATCTCTATTTTTCAGGCGATTAAGCAAAGATAATATTCTGAAATCAGGCAGAGATAAACAAATAAAAGCGCGGTTTGCAGCATAAAATAACGGCACAAAGCGCCGAATAAATCACTACCTTTCAGGTTAAAATTCTGCTTATTTTTCGATCCATGCGTTTTCAGACTGCACATTGCGCAGCCAAAAAACTAATCACCTGGTTAATGGGAGAAAAAGAGAAAGCCTCGGGGCGGATAAATTGAGTACACTGCCCTTACTTTTTTTGATGTGGACAAGCAGCTAATGAAACTGACTATCGTTCGTCTGGTGACCTTTAGCGACCAGGATCATATCGACCTGGGCAAAATCTGGCCGGAATACTCCCCTTCTTCGCTGGACGTTGATGAGAATCACCGTATTTACGCCGCGCGTTTTAACGAGCGCCTGCTGGCCGCCGTACGCGTAACGCTGAGCGGCACCCAGGGCGCGCTGGACTCTTTACGCGTGCGTGACGTCACCCGCCGTCGCGGCGTGGGGCAATATTTGATTGAAGAGGTGATGCGCGATAACCCGAGCGTAGACGCATGGTGGATGGCCGACGTGGGCGTGGAAGACCGCGGCGTAATGGCGGCATTTATGCAGGCGTTAGGATTTACGGCGCAGACGAACGGGTGGGAGAAGCGTTAAATTTGTGCGGGCTGGTGCCCTCACCCCGGCCCTCTCCCACGGGGAGAGGGAGAACACCGAACTATCCCCTCTCCCAAAGGGGAGGAAAAACACCGAACTATCCCCTCTCCCTGTGGGAGAGGGTTAGGGTGAGGGCATCAATCCGCACCCGTATTATTTAGCGTCGGTCGCCGTACCGTTGGCATGCCAGTCAAACACGCCGAACTCAAAGCCTTTCAGGTCGCCCTTCTCATCCCAGGACAGCGGTCCCATCACGGTTTCCACGGAGTTGGCTTTCAGCCAGGTGGCAATCTCCGCCGGATCGGCTGACTGGTTCAGGCCCGCCTGCAGAGACTGCAGCGCCGCGTAGGTGGTCCAGACGAACGCACCGCTTGGGTCCTGTTTCTTCGCCTTGATCGCATCCACAATCGGTTTGTTGGCAGGCACCTGGTCGTAGTTCTTCGGTTTGGTCACCAGCAGGCCTTCGGCAGATTCACCGGCAATGTTAGACAGTGACACGTTCGCCACGCCTTCCGGCCCCATAAACTGGGTTTTCAGACCCGCCGCGCGCGCCTGGCGAAGGATCTGGCCCATTTCCGGGTGGTAGCCACCGTAGTACACGAAGTCGATATTCTCTTTCTTCAGGCGCGCCACCAGCGTGGAGAAGTCTTTCTCACCGGCGGTGATGCCGTCGAAGAACACCACGTCAGCCTTCGCTTTCTTCAGGTTATCCTGCACGGAACGCGCCAGACCTTCACCGTACTGCTGTTTGTCATGCACAATCGCGATGCGCTTTGGCTTCACTTTATCAACGATGTATTTTGCCGCCGTTGGACCCTGATCGGAATCCAGGCCGGTGGTGCGCAGGATCAGCTTATAGCCGCGCGCGGTCAGCTCTGGTGCCGTCGCCGCCGGGGTAATCATCAGAATGCCTTCGTCTTCATAGATATCAGACGCTGGCTGAGTAGAAGAAGAACACAGGTGGCCGATAACATATTTGATGCCGTCGTTTACCACTTTGTTCGCCACCGCAACCGCTTGTTTCGGGTCACAGGCGTCATCATATTTTACGATCTGCAGTTTTTCGCCCTTGATACCGCCCTTAGCATTAATGTCTGCAACCGCCTGCTCTGCGCCCGTAAATTCCTGGTCGCCGTACTGGGCTACCGGGCCGGACATCGCGCCGACTACCGCGACTTTAATATCGGCCTGCGCCATGGCGCTGAATGCCAACGCCATACATCCTGCCAGTAATGCTTTACCCTTCATGTTCATCCTGAGAATCCCCATTATTATGGTTATTACGATTATTGTGATGTTGTTGTGTAGCGCTTTATTTCGTTTATAGGCGTACTGACCGCGCTTTTTCAGCATACTCTGCTAAAACATACCGCATTTTTATGATTTTGGAATAGCTAATTTGACATGTCACTGTGCTAAGCCCGGCAGCCTGTTGCGCCGGGCTTTTGGCTTTATCGTGTCAGCGAGGCGGAAATAATATCCAGCGCTTTACGGAACTGCGCTTCCGGGATGGTCAGCGGATAGAGAAAACGAATCACGTTGCCGTACACGCCGCAGCTCAGAAGCAGCAGCCCCTCCTGCAGGGCGCGATCCTGTACCTCGCGGGTGAATTCCGGCGACGGCTGCCCGGTCTGCGGATCGATAAATTCCACCGCCACCATCGAGCCTTGCGCGCGGATATCGGCGATGTACGGACACCCGTCTTTCGCTTTATTCAGCACTTCAACCAGATGATGTCCCAGGTGCGCCGCCCGCGTGCAGAGATCTTCTTCGTCAATCACGTCCAGCACCGCATGCGCCGCCGCAATCGCCAGCGGGTTACCCGCATAGGTGCCGCCCAGCCCGCCCGGCGCGGGGGCGTCCATCACCTCCGCGCGGCCAGAGACCGCCGAGAGCGGCATGCCGCCCGCCAGGCTTTTCGCCATGGTGATCAGGTCCGGCTTCACGCAGTGGTTTTCCATTGAGAACAGTTTGCCGGTACGCGCAAAGCCGGTTTGCACCTCATCGGCAATCAGCAGAATGCCGTGGGTGTCGCACAGGGTGCGCAGAGCCTGCATAAAATCGGCGGGGGCGACGTTAAACCCGCCCTCCCCCTGCACAGGTTCAAGGATAATGGCGGCCACCTGGTCAGGGGCGATATCCGCTTTAAAGAGGCGTTCAACGCTTTTGATCGCCTCCTGGGAACTCACGCCGCGCAGGTGATCGGGAAACTGCGCGTGATAGACCGAGCCGGGGAACGGGCCGAAGCCGAGTTTGTAGGGGGCGACTTTGCCGGTCAGCGCCATGGTCATAAAGGTGCGGCCATGAAAAGCACCGCCAAAGGTAATCAGGCCGGGGCGACGGGTCCAGGCGCGCGCGATTTTGACGGCGTTCTCCACCGCTTCCGCTCCGGTAGAGAAGAAAGCGGTTTTGGCCGGGCCGTCAATCGGCACGCGGGCGTTGATGCGTTCAGCCAGAGCGACATAGCCTTCGTACGGCACAATCTGGTAGGCGGTATGGGTAAAGGCGTGAAGTTGTTTTTCGATAGCGGCGATAACGGCAGGATGGCGATGGCCGGTATTCAGCACCGCGATCCCGGCGGCGAAATCAATGTACTCATTGCCTTCGACGTCCCACACCGTGGCGTTTTCGGCTTTATCGGCATAGAAGTTACACATCACCCCAATACCGCGCGGCGTGGCCTGCAAGCGCCGGTCATTCAGTTCTTTATTGTTCACCTTATCCCCCCGAAGATCGCATGTGTAGCGCATCAGTAAGTGTTTGCCAGGGGGTAAAATTTCGCCAGAGCGGGCGTTAAAAAAACAGAACCCCCGGATTCACATCCAGGGGCTTTTATCCTTCATATTTCAAGCCGCAGGTACGTTGGCTGCTCTCGTTCACCCGAATCACTTACTCATGTAAGCTCATCGGGATTCACTCATTTGCCGCCTTCCTGCAGCCTGAACTATTTCGGCTAAACGGGGACTTCGCAGAAATTACGCTTCGATAGCGGCGCGAAGTTTTTTCATGGCGTTCTTTTCAAGCTGACGTACACGTTCAGCGGACACGCCGTAGCGGTCGGCCAGTTCCTGCAGCGTGGACTTGTTGTCTTCGTCCAGCCAGCGGGCGCGGATAATGTCCTGGCTACGCTCGTCGAGACCTTCCATCGCAAAGCTCAGCTTGTTCGCGGCCTGATCTTCCCAGTTGTCCTCTTCGATGCCGTCAGCAAAGTTAGAGGTCTTATCCTGCAGATACAGAACCGGTGCCATCGGCTGGCTGTCAGAGGCGTCATCGTCGGAAGACATGTCAAAGGTCATGTCCTGCGCGGCCATACGGGATTCCATCTCACGCACGTCTTTGCTGGATACGCCCAGTTCGCGCGCCACCATTTCCACTTCATCCTGATTGAACCAGCCCAGACGCTGCTTGGTTTTACGCAGGTTGAAGAACAGTTTGCGTTGCGCTTTTGTCGTGGCAACTTTCACAATACGCCAGTTACGCAGAACGTATTCGTGAATTTCAGCTTTGATCCAGTGCACGGCGAAGGAGACCAGTCGCACACCCACTTCCGGGTTAAAGCGACGTACAGCCTTCATCAGGCCGATGTTACCTTCCTGAATCAGATCCGCCTGCGGCAGGCCGTAGCCCGCATAATTACGAGCAACGTGAACAACAAAGCGCAGGTGAGACAGGATCAGCGTCTTAGCTGCTTCCAGATCGCCCTGGTAATGCAGCTTTTCAGCAAGCTCCTTTTCTTCCTCAGCCGTCAACATCGGCCAGGTGTTCGCAGCCCGGATGTAAGACTCCAGGTTACCAACAGGGGCTAAAGCTAAAGTTTGCATTTCTTTGGTCATTCATTCCTCTCAATTCAATTTCTTCTGGCTCAGGTTATCCCCATCAGGCAACAACCATGCCAAAGCATTTGAGCAACGAGAATAGCATTCACTCTTTTATCAGACAGTGATTTTATCCACAAGTTCCCAGTGCAACAGTGAATAAATTACGCACAAAATGTGACATGGAGATGATAAAGCGGGGAAGCGCAAACAGGGACGCTTTCCCTGCAGAGCGAACATCTCAGTGCAGGGAAAGATTATATCACGCTTTTATTAGTCGGGAGTAAAGTGACGTAAATGTTGCACCGTTGCCAGCCATGCGGCAATCCAGCCGATCATCGAGCAGACCAGCAACAATAACAGGCACTCGTCGAACCCTAAGCCACTGATATCAAACTTGGTGCCGAAAACCTGCGCCACGTCAGTAACGGCGGACGAAAGCCGCATCACCAAAATTTCTGACAATATCAGTGAAAGAAATGCGCCGGAAAAACCGAGCAACGCGCCGCCGTAAAGGAACGGACGCAGGATGAACCCATCCGTCGCACCAATCAGTTTCTGCACGTTGATGGTGTCGCGGCGGGCGAAGATGCTCAGACGCACGCTGTTACCAATGACGAGGAATACCGCCGCTACCATCAGTATGCCGATCATCGCCGAGACGCGCCCCACAAGCCCGGTCAGCGCGGCCAGACGCGCAAACCAGCTGTCGTCCATGCGCACTTCATCAATGCCGTTGATACGGGTGATGCGGTCGCGCAACGTGTTGAGCGAATCGGTGCCCTGGAAATCGAGCTTCGGGATCACCACCGCCACGGCGGGCAGCGGGTTCTCTTCCAGCATATCCAGCGCGCCGCCAAACCCGGACCAGTTACGGAACTCGCCCAGCGCCTCGTCGCGCGACAGATAGTTGACCTTCTCCACGCCCGGTTCGGCCTGGATCTGCCCGACCACCTGCGCCGCCGCGTTATCGTCGAGCGCTTTGTCCAGATAGACGGTGATCTGCGGCGACGGATAATACTGTGACGCCGCCTGATTAACGTTTTTATAGACCATGTAGCAAACGCTCGGCAGCGTCAGGGAGATGGCAATCACCATCACCGTCAGGAACGTCGCCAGCGGTTTGCTTTTCAGGTCCTGCACTGCGCCGTGGAAGGCGTAGCGCACCTGCTCGTTAAAGACGTTGGTCTTGCGGGAGTTCGGCTTCGGCGCGGCTTTTGCACGCTTTGGCGCATGACGATTACCGTCCCCACCGCCCTGCGGCTTGCGGAAGCGGTCAAACCGGTTCCCGAACTGCCGAATCTGGTTCATTGCATCACGCTTATTCACCGTGGCCTCCGTGCAAATGCCCGTCGCTCAGGGTCAGCATGCGGTACGAACGGCGGGAGATCAGCCCGATATCGTGCGTCGCCATCAGTACCGTTACCCCCACGCGGTTAAACTCTTCGAACAGACGTAAAATCCCTTCGGACAGGGCATCGTCCAGGTTCCCGGTCGGTTCATCCGCCAGCAGCACCGCCGGTTTGTTCACCACCGCACGGGCAATGCCCACGCGCTGCTGTTCACCGCCGGAAAGCTGGATCGGGAAGTTCTTCGCTTTGTCCAGCAGCCCGACCTTATCCAGCGCCGCAGAGACGCGGCGGCGGATATCGTCATAGCTGGCACCGGCAATAATCAGCGGGATAGCGACGTTGTCAAACACGGTGCGATCCATCAGCAGGTGGTGATCCTGGAAAATCATGCCGATCTGACGCCGCAGGAACGGCACCTCACGGTTTTTCAGGCGGCTGATGTCGTGGCCGCTGAAGAAGATTTTCCCGGCGCTGGGCCGTTCGATCCCACAGATAAGCTTGAGCAGGGTACTTTTCCCCGCGCCGGAATGGCCGGTCAGGAATGCCATCTCGCCCGGCTGCAGGTGAAATGTCACCCCCTGCAGCGCTTGTCTCCCACCGAGATAGGCCTTGCTGACGTGTTCAAAGCGAATCATTGTTAGTCCTCTCGGGCAAATAATGCCTCAATAAAGTCGTCCGCCTTAAACGGACGCAAATCCTCAATACGCTCGCCCACACCGATGTAACGGATAGGAATGCCGAACTGGTCGGCCACGGAGAAGATCACGCCGCCCTTGGCGGTACCGTCCAGTTTGGTCAGCGTGATGCCCGTCAACCCTACCGCTTCATGGAACAGCTTCGCCTGGCTGACGGCGTTCTGCCCGGTGCTGGCGTCGATAGTCAGCATAATTTCATGCGGCGCATCTTCGTCCAGCTTCTTCATGACGCGAACGATTTTTTTCAGCTCTTCCATCAGGTGCGATTTGTTCTGCAAACGTCCGGCGGTATCGGCAATCAGGACATCCACGTTACGCGCCTTCGCCGCCTGAATGGCGTCAAAGATAACGGATGCAGAGTCCGCGCCGGTGTGCTGGGCAATCACCGGAATGTCGTTGCGCTGGCCCCAGACCTGCAGCTGCTCCACCGCTGCCGCACGGAAGGTATCACCCGCCGCCAGCATCACCGATTTGCCCTGCTGCTCGAACTGGCGCGCCAGCTTGCCGATGGTGGTGGTTTTACCCACACCGTTCACACCCACCATCAGAATAACAAATGGCGTTTTGCCTTCAATATTAAGCGGTTCGTCAACTTTTGCGAGGATTTCACCCATCTCATCTTTCAGCAGACCGTACAGCGCTTCGGCATCGCGAAGCTGTTTGCGGCTCGCGCCCTCTGTCAGGTTGGTGATGATTTTACGGGTGGTTTCCACGCCGACGTCGGCGATCAGCAGCTGTTCTTCCAGCTCTTCAAAGAGATCATCGTCGATCTTTTTGCCGCGGAACAGACTGATAAATCCGGAACCTAAGTTCTCTTTGGTTTTAAGCAGGCTGCGCTTCAGGCGTGCGAAGAAACCTTCTTTGGTCGGTTTTTCCTGCTCCTGAACGATCGCCTCTTCGGCCTGCGCTTGCTCTTCCACTGGCACGACGATAATCGCTTCTTCTGCGGCCTGTGCCGCCAGCGCCTGGGCTTCCAGCTCTTCGTCGGTGAGTTCAGGCTCAAGTGCCGCGTCTTCTTCCACCGCGTCGATGATGTCGACGGTTTCCGCTTCGGCCTGCCACTCTTCCGGCGAAATCTCTGCGGCTTTCACCTCTTCCGGCAACGGCAGCGCTTCGTGTTCAATGGCCGCCGCAGGCGTTTCGACAACCTCTGCAACCTCGACAACGTCTGCAACCTCGACAACGTCTGCAACCTGTTCAATCACCACCGGTTCTGGCTTTCCACTCTCCTGAACCTGCTCAGTGACGTCGACGACCTCTTCAGCAAAGGATTCAATCTCTTCTTTGCTGTGTGCAGGCTGCTCCGCTTCAATGATCGCGGCGGTTTCTACAGGCGTTTCAGGCTGTGACGGCTCCTCAACCTGCTGTTGTTCTTCGGTTTTCTGTTCTGTCTCTTGCTCTTTTTCACCGAAGCCCAGCCAGGAAAAGAAGCCACGTTTTTTTTGTTTTGCCATCTGCGACTACACTCCTCGCGGCGCTATATACATGGAAGCTAAAAAAATGATGAAATAGTCTAACACTTTACTTAATTGACATCACCGCCCGCAATCGCAGGCGAATTGTTAACAGAGCTTTCCTGAAATGAAGAAACCCAACCGCGCCCCGGCCGGTCAAATTCGCATTATCGGCGGCCAGTGGCGAGGCCGGAAATTACCGGTGCCGGACAGCCCCGGTTTACGCCCCACGACGGACCGCGTACGCGAGACGTTATTTAACTGGCTTGCCCCGTCAATGGTAGACGCTCACTGCCTGGATTGCTTCGCCGGAAGCGGGGCGTTAGGGCTGGAAGCGCTGTCGCGTTATGCCGCCAGCGCCACCCTGCTGGAGATGGAGCGCAACGTGGCGCAGACGCTGCAGCAAAATCTGGCTACGCTAAAAGCAAAGAATGCGAAGGTGGTAAACACCAATACCCTGAGCTTCCTCGCGCAACAGGGCACGCCGTATAACGTGGTCTTCGTTGATCCGCCGTTCCGCAAAGGTCTGCTGGAAGAGACGTTATCCCTGCTGGAACAAAATGGCTGGCTGGCGGATGACGCGCTGATTTACGTCGAGAGCGAAGTGGAAAACGGTTTGCCTCCGGTGCCGGTTCACTGGGATCTGCACCGCGAAAAAGTGGCCGGTCAGGTCGCTTATCGTCTGTATCATCGTCAGGCACAAGGAGAATCCGATGCCGGTACTGATTAATCTGGGGCGCTTACTGATGCTGGGCGTCTGGGCGTTTTTGATCCTCAACCTGGTGCACCCTTTCCCGCGGCCAATGAATATCTTTGTTAACGTCGCGCTGATCTTCACCGCCTTCATGCACGCCCTGCAGATGGTGATGCTGAAAAACGGCCTGCCGAAAGATGGGCCGCAGATGACCGGCTGGCAGCAGCTGCGCGTGTTTATCTTTGGCGTGTTTGAACTGCTGGTGTGGATGAAGACGTTTAAGGCGCAGGCGAAGAAGTAAGGTGCGGCCTGATGCCCTCACCCTAACCCTCTCCCACATGGAGAGGGGACATTGACTCCCTCTCCCCTTGGGAGAGGGCCGGGGTGAGGGAAAAATTACAGCTCCGGTTCAAACCCTTCAAACCGCGATCCTTTGTAGCTCAACACCCCTTTCTCCCCCACGGTCAGCTGATGATACTGCTGCGCTTCCAGGCGGAACGTCACCTCCAGCCCGCCGCTTTCCGGCCTGAAGCTCGCCTCATAGCGCATAGGGGTTCCGGCAGGCGTGACCTGCTGCTGGCGTGAACGCCGGTCGTTGATCGCTTTTTCGCGTTTATTGCTCACCACCACGCGTTTTTGCAGCAGCGGCGCGGCATCGTTATCGGCCTTTTCGCGGCGCTGCTGCACGAAGCGAAACGAGGCGGCAACGACGATAATGGCGACCACAATAATCAAAAACAGCGGCATCTTACTCACACTAATACTCCATCAGATAATGCGGAATTGAGGATACCTTGCCTTTCCCGGCATTGCCAAACGCCTCTGCGCGTCACTACACTGAATCAGAAACTGAGAATTCAGCCTTAACAGATACAGGGAGTTAATATGCTTTGGTCATTTATCGCCGTCTGTTTGTCCGCATGGCTCTTTGTCGATGCGTCGTACCGTGGCCCCGCCTGGCAGCGCTGGTTGTTTAAACCCGTCACGCTGCTGCTCCTGCTGCTGTTGGCCTGGCAAGCGCCTGTGTTTAACGCCATCAGCTATCTGGTGCTCGCCGGGCTGTGCGCCTCGTTGATTGGCGATGCCTTAACCCTGCTGCCGCGCCAGCGCCTGCTGTATGCCGTGGGGGCGTTCTTCCTGTCGCATCTGCTCTACACCATTTATTTTGCCAGCCAGATGACGCTCTCCTTCTTCTGGCCGCTGCCGCTGGTGCTACTGGCAATTGGCGCGCTGCTGATCGCCGTGATCTGGACGCGCCTGGAAGAGATGCGTTTGCCGGTCTGCACCTTTATTGCCATGACGCTGGTGATGGTGTGGCTGGCGGGCGAGCTGTGGTTCTTCCGTCCGACTTCACAGGCCATGTCCGCCTTCTTCGGCGCAGCCCTGCTGCTGCTCGGGAATATCGTCTGGCTGGGTAGCCACTATCGCCGCCGTTTCCGCGCGGATAACGCGATTGCTGCCGCCTGTTACTTTGCCGGGCACTTCCTGATTGTGCGGTCGCTGTACATCTAAATAACGCTTGACTCTGGAGTCGACTCCAGAGTGCATACTCCGGTTAATGAGAAAATTATCATTCGCCGGAGGCTGCTATGTCTGCTCCTGAATCGTCAAAAAAAGTTCCACAATTCTCTGCACTTAAGCTCAGCCCGGTACCGCCGAAGGACGACTGCTGCTGCGAGTCCGGGTGTGAGGCGCAAAACGACGCGCTGCCCGACACCGGCAGCCGCTACAGCTGGGTCGTTAACGGCATGGACTGCGCCGCCTGCGCGCGCAAGGTAGAAAACGCGGTTAAACAGGTGCCGGGCGTCAGCCACGTTCAGGTGCTGTTCACCACCGAAAAGCTGCTGGTCAGCGCCGACCGCGACGTCAGCAAACAGGTTGAAACCGCCGTCAGCCAGGCAGGCTATTCCCTGCGCAGCGAATCTGCCCCGGTCGAAAAAACCTCTCTCCTGCGGGAAAACCTGCCGCTGTTAACGCTCGTCATCATGATGGCGGTGAGCTGGGGTCTGGAGCAGATCAACCATCCGTTTGGCAACCTGGCCTTTATCGCCACCACGCTCGTTGGGCTGTTCCCGATTGCCCGTCAGGCGCTGCGCCTGATGAAAAGCGGCAGCTGGTTCGCCATCGAAACGTTGATGAGCGTGGCGGCGATTGGCGCGCTGTTCATCGGCGCGACGGCGGAAGCGGCGATGGTGCTACTGCTGTTCTTAATCGGCGAGCGCCTTGAAGGATGGGCCGCGAGCCGGGCACGCAAAGGGGTCAGCGCGCTGATGGCGCTCAAGCCCGAAACCGCCATTCGCGTGGTGAACGGCAGTCGTGAAACGGTGGCGATCGCTACCCTGCGTCCTGGCGACGTGATTGAAGTCGCGGCGGGCGGGCGTTTACCTGCCGATGCCGCGCTGCTTACCGCCACCGCAAGCTTTGACGAAAGCGCGCTGACCGGCGAGTCCATTCCGGTTGAGCGCGAAGCGGGTGAGAAAGTGCCTGCCGGTGCCACCAGCGTCGATCGTCTGGTGCAGTTGAACGTACTCTCCGAACCGGGCGACAGCGCCATCGACCGCATTCTTAAGCTGATTGAAGAGGCCGAAGAGCGCCGCGCGCCGGTCGAACGCTTCATCGACCGTTTTAGCCGAATTTACACCCCTGCCATCATGCTGGTGGCCCTGCTGGTCACTGTCGTGCCGCCGCTGTTCTTTGGCGCGCCGTGGGAGGGCTGGATTTATAAAGGCCTGACGCTGCTGCTGATCGGCTGCCCGTGCGCGCTGGTGATCTCCACCCCGGCGGCGATCACCTCGGGGCTGGCTGCGGCGGCCCGTCGCGGGGCGCTGATTAAGGGCGGCGCGGCGCTGGAGCAGCTGAGCCAGGTGCAACACATCGCTTTTGATAAGACCGGCACGCTGACCGTCGGGAAGCCACAGGTTACCGGCCTGTACCCGCAGGATATGAGTGAAAACGCTCTCCTGACGCTGGCCGCCGCCGTCGAGCAAGGCTCCACCCACCCGCTGGCGCAGGCAATCGTGCGCGAAGCGCAGTCTCGCGGGCTAACGGTTCCGCCGGCAACCGCGCAGCGCGCGCTGGCAGGCTCGGGTATTGAGGCCGAGGTTGAGGGCAAAAAAGTGCTTATCGTCGCGGCGGATAAATCCCCGGCGACCGGGTTAAGCCCGCAGATCCAGACGCTGGAACAGGCCGGGCAGACGGTTGTCGTCGTGGTGCTGGAGGGCGTGGTGAAAGGCATGCTCGCCCTGCGCGATACCCTGCGCGACGATGCGAAAGAGGCGGTTGCAGCCCTGCATACGCTGGGCGTGCAGGGTGTGATCCTGACCGGCGATAACCCGCGCGCGGCAGCGGCGATTGCCGGTGAGCTGGGCCTCGAATTTAAAGCCGGGTTACTGCCTGCGGATAAGGTGCGTGCCGTGACGGAATTAAACGCGCACGCCCCGCTGGCGATGGTCGGCGACGGAATTAACGATGCTCCGGCAATGAAAGCCTCAACCATCGGGATCGCCATGGGCAGCGGCACCGACGTGGCGCTGGAGACCGCCGACGCGGCGCTGACCCACAACCGCCTGACCGGGCTGGCGCAGATGATTGATCTCGCGCGGGCAACGCGATCCAATATTCGCCAGAACATCGGCATTGCGCTGGGGCTGAAGGGGATATTCCTGGTGACCACGCTGCTCGGCATCACCGGGCTGTGGCTGGCGGTGCTGGCGGATACCGGGGCGACGGTGCTGGTGACGGCGAACGCGCTGCGGTTATTACGTCGACAATAAAATCGTTATCGAACCGTTGGCCGGGTAAGGCATCGCCGCTACCCGGTCATGGATTGGGTTGGGGTGCGGCCTGATGCCCCACCCCAACCCTCTCCCACGGTGAAAGGGAGAAGAGCGGCGTCACTGCATCCCTAATACCCCCGGCAGCCACAGTGAAATTGCCGGGATGTACGTTACCATCCCCAGCACCACCAGCAGCATGCCGTAAAACGGCAGCATCGCCTTCACCACGGTTTCGATTCGCTGCTTGCTTACCGCGCTCGCCACAAACAGCACCGACCCGACCGGCGGGGTAATCAGCCCGATCCCGAGGTTCACCATCATGATCATCCCGAAATGCACCGGGTCGATCCCCAGCGAATTGGTCACTGGCAGCAGCACCGGCGTCAGGATCAGGATAATCGGCGCCATGTCCATCAATGTGCCAATCAGCAGCAGCATGACGTTGAGGTACATCAGGATCACGTACTTGTTATCAGAGAGCGAGGTAAAGAACTCGGTGATGCGCGTCGGCAGCTGCATGTAGGTCATGACCGCGCCAAACGCCGCGGCAAAGCCAATCAATATCATGACGATAGTGACCGTTTTCACCGTGCGGCACATCAGCTTCGGCAATTCGTTCCACTTGTAGTCGCGGTAGATAAACATGGTGACGAAGAACGCCCACAGACAGGCGACGGCGGCGGATTCCGTGGCGGTAAATATCCCGGACAATATCCCGCCGAGAATAATGACCACCGTCATCAGCCCCCACAGGGCATCAAGCATGATCTTCAGCGCCTGCATAAACGGGATTTTGTCCCCCTTCGGATAACCACGCTTGCGGGCAAAACATAAGCACAGCACCATCAGGCTGACGCCCAGCAGCAGCCCCGGCAGCACGCCCGCGATAAACAGCGTGGCGATGGAGACCGTGCCGCCCGCCGCCAGGGAGTAAATCACCGAGTTATGGCTGGGCGGGATCAAAATCGCCTGCACCGAACCGCTGGCGGTGACGGCCGCCGCGTACTCCCGTGGATAGCCTTTCTTCTCCATCTCCGGGATCATCACGCTGCCGATGGAGGCTGTATCCGCTACCGACGAACCGGAAATGGCGCCGAAGAACGTCGAGGCCACGATATTCACCAGCGACAGCCCGCCGCGGATGAAGCCGACAAACACGTAGGCAAAGTTGACCAGCCGCCGGGCGATGCCCCCTTCCGCCATGATCGCCCCGGCGAGGATAAAGAACGGGATCGCCAGCAGGGTAAACTTGTTCACCCCGCTGGTGATTTGGATCATCAGCGCTTCCAGCGGCAGATCAATCCACAGCGCGCCCGCCACGGTGCTAAGCCCGACGGCAAACGCCACCGGCATCCCCAGCGCCAGCAAAATGGCGAGGGTGAATAACAATACGAATGCATCCATGGTTCACCCCTTAACTGTGGTTGCCGATCAGCACGACAGGACGGTGTTCCTGCGAGCCAAACAGCAGGCGTTCAACGACAAACAGGATCAGAATGGCCGAGCCGACCGGCAGCGGCAGATAGCTTTCGCCGGAGGTCAGGAGCGGGAACTCCGCGACGGGCTGCTCCCAAAGCTCGACGCACAGCCAGTAGCTGTACCAGCACATGAGCCCGGAAATCAGCAGCATCAGCAGGTCCACCACCCGCGCGCATAGCCTTTGCAGTGCCGCGGGCA
The DNA here is from genome assembly GCF_005503595.1 of Enterobacter sp. 2VL. NCBI lineage: Bacteria > Pseudomonadati > Pseudomonadota > Gammaproteobacteria > Enterobacterales > Enterobacteriaceae > Enterobacter > Enterobacter sp. 2VL. The sequence goes on along the minus strand of NZ_SCNE01000014.1, from coordinate 23,530 downwards.
GCCGGTCGGTCAGCATATTCACCGCGATATGCGATCCGGCGCGGTACCCTACCGCCGCGCCGATAAAGGTGAAGGTCACCATGCAGATAATGGCTATCGGCTCCGGCCAGGATTCGCCGCGGTTGAGCACGTAGCGCGAGAAGATGCCAATCGGGATCACGATCGTCATCACCAGCAGCGAGATACCCGCCACGGTCATGGCGAGCAGGTACAGACGGTCCATCCACTTCAGGTAGAGTTCGGACATACGCGCTCCGGGTTACTGGACGTCAGCGATGGCTTTCATCAGATCCTGATGCTTGTCGCCATACTGGGCGCGCACCGGCTCTGTGGCTTTGATAAACACCGTTTTGTCGATGTCGTGAAACGCCACGCCGCCCGCCTTCATTTTGTCCAGCGCCTGCTGGTTATAGGCGTTCCAGAGCTTGCGCTGCTCGAACTGCGCCTCACGGGCCAGGGTCAGGATTTTTTGCTGCTGGTCGGCGTTCAGCTTGTCCCATTTCACCTTCGAGTAGAGCACCATTTCCGGGGTGATAAAGTGCCCGCTCAGGGTGTAGTTTTTCGCAATCGGCATGTAGTTATGGGCGATAAAGGTCGGCGGGTTGTTTTCCGCGCCGTCGATGACGCCGGTCTGCATACCGCTGTAGACCTCGCTCACGCCCATGGCCACCGCGTTGGCCCCCATATCTTTCAGGGTCGCCAGCGCCACCGGGCTGCCCTGTACGCGGATTTTTTTGCCGTTCAGATCTTCAGGTTTGACGATGGGCTCTTTGGTGATCAGGTTGCGGGTGCCGGAGTCCATCCAGCCGAGGAACACCAGTCGGGATTTGGGGTTGGCAGTGAGCTTGTCGCCGATTTGCTTGCCAATCTCCCCATCGATCACCTTGTGCATATGATCTTCATCGCGAAAGATGTAGGGCAGCGTAAAAACTTCGATGTCCGGCAGGATGGCCGCAACGGGAGCCATAGAGACGCGGATCATATCGATCGCCCCCATTTGCGCCTGCTCAATCATCTGCTTTTCATCACCGAGCACGCCGCCGGGGAAGACCTTAATCTCCAGCTCGCCGTTGGTTTGTTGTTTGAGCTTTTCGCCCATGTGTTGCACAGCGACCACGTTCGGGTAGCCTTCGGGGTGAACGTCTGCGGCTTTGATGGTTTGCGCAGAAACCGGGCAGGCAATAACAGACAGACACAGCGCGGCCAGTAACGGCTTGAGGGTCGTTTTCATCGAGTCAGCTCCAGGGTAGTGAGGTAAGCGTTAAAACGGTGTTTTATTTTTAGACGCTTAAAAATTAGACTACGGCTGGAAAGGCGGAGGTGAAGCACTTCACAAAAGTGCGAAATAATGAAACGACGGTTTAAAATAGTGCTCGCCCTCTCACTGTGCGAGAGGGCCGGGGAGTTATCCCTTACGAAGCAGATACCGATAAGGCAGGGCCTGGGTTTCCTGCGCCACCAGTTCGTGCTCCATGAAGGTACAAAAACCGGGGATATCGCGGGTGGTGGCCGGGTCATCGGCGATGATCAGCAGCGTTTCGCCGGTCTGCATGTTGCGTACGGTTTTACGCACCATCATGACAGGTTCCGGGCAGCGGAGGCCCTGGGCATCAAGGGTATGGTCTGGGCTGGCGAACAGGTCGGTCATAATCTTCTCAAGGCTAAAAAAACGGCTGTAGTTTACGCCCCGCTGCCCGCATTGCAAACAGGTTAACGATTGCGTGAAAATTAGCCATTGCAAAGTCCTGTCAAAGCAGTATGATGCGGCGGTTTTTATTGGGTTCCCTCACCCCAACGTTCAAAAAGGTCACGATATGACGCAGTTTTCTCAATCGCAGCGCGTAAAAGCGTTGTTCTGGCTTTCGCTTTTTCATCTGGTGGTGATCACCTCCAGCAACTATCTGGTGCAGCTCCCTATCTCCATTTTTGGTTTCCATACCACCTGGGGCGCGTTCAGCTTTCCGTTTATTTTCCTCGCCACCGATTTAACCGTGCGGATCTTTGGCGCACCGCTGGCACGCCGCATTATTTTCGCGGTTATGCTTCCGGCGTTGTTCATTTCGTACGTTATCTCCTCCCTGTTTTACATGGGAAGCTGGCAGGGCGTTGAGGCGCTGACGCACTTCAACCTATTTGTCGCGCGTATCGCCGCCGCCAGCTTTATGGCCTACGCCCTGGGGCAGATCCTCGACGTGCACGTCTTTAACCGCTTGCGTCAGAACCACCGCTGGTGGATGGCCCCTACCGCGTCGACGCTGTTCGGTAACGTCAGCGACACGCTGGCCTTCTTCTTCATCGCCTTCTGGCGCAGCCCGGACGCGTTCATGGCCGCGCACTGGATGGAGATCGCCCTGGTGGACTACTGCTTCAAAGTGCTGATCAGCATTGTGTTCTTCCTGCCGATGTACGGCGTGCTGTTGAATATGCTGTTGAAAAGGCTGGCAGATAAATCTGAAATCTCCGCATTGCAGGCAGGTTAAGGGTTCGCTTTATCAGTTGTGATAAGATGAACGAATGAGCCGCTATGGCCGTTTATCGAAAGGAAGAAGTCAATGCGCAATCTGGTTAAATATGTCGGGATTGGCCTGCTGGTTGTGGGTCTTGCAGCCTGTGATAACAGCGACACGAAAACGCCTGCTCAGGGCGCGTCCGCAGAAAGCAACGCCACCGGTCAGCCGGTGAGCCTGCTGGACGGCAAACTCAGTTTCTCTCTGCCCGCAGATATGACCGATCAGAGCGGCAAGCTGGGCACCCAGGCGAACAACATGCACGTCTATTCCGATGCCACCGGGCAGAAAGCCGTGATTGTGATTGTGGGCGACGACACCAGCGAAGATCTGGCCGTGCTGTCTAAACGTCTGGAAGACCAGCAGCGCAGCCGCGACCCGCAGCTCCAGGTCGTGACCAACAAGTCTATCGACCTGAAAGGCCACACGCTGCAGCAGCTGGACAGCATCATCTCGGCGAAAGGCCAGACCGCCTACTCGTCTGTGGTGCTCGGCAAGGTGGATAACAAACTGCTGACCATCCAGATCACCCTGCCAGCGGACGACCAGCAGAAAGCGCAGACCGCCGCAGAAAACATCATCAATACCCTCGTGATCCAGTAAGTTTCACGAAGAGGACGTGGCCTCCGGTGCTTGCACCGGGGGCCATTTTTTTAGCCGCCACGTCAGCAGCAGCGCGACAGCCACCAGCCCCGCTGCCGCCAGATAGATCACCGGCACCCCCGCCCACGCCATCACCAGCCCGGCCAGCGGCCCGGTAATGCCAAGAGACATATCCATAAACACCGTGTAGGTTGCCAGCGCTGCCCCCTGGTTTTGCTGCGGCACCGCCTTCACCGCCACCACGCCCAGCGCCGGGAAGACCAGCGAGAAGCCCGCGCCTGCGAGGAAAACGCCCACTTTCGCCACCCACGGTGCGCTGGCGAACCCGGTCAACAGCAGCCCGATAAACTCCACCGCAAAGCAGATCATCGCCACGTTCAGCCCGCCCAGGCGGTTAATGCCGTTCGGGAAGAGTAAGCGTGTGCCCACAAACGCACAGCTGAACAGGGTGAGCGCAAAGGCCGCGCCGTCCCAGCCTTTAGCGTCGTAGAACAGGGTGATAAAGGTGGCGATGACGCCGAATCCCGCCGAGGCCAGCGCAAGCGCCATCCCGTACGGCCACACGCGCCCCAGCACCGCGCGAAACGGCAGCGGCTTGCCTTTGCTGGCTTTCACCTTCGGGCGCGGCAGCGCGAACACAATCGCCAGCAGCGCCACCGCCATGATGGTTATCGCCAGACCATACAGCCCGCACCAGGCGTAGCACACCACGCCCAGCGGCGCGCCGATCGCCATCGCGCCATAGGTCACAATCCCGTTCCAGGAGATAACGCGCCCGATATGCGGTGCGCCGACCACGCCAACGCCCCACAGCGTCGAGCCGGTGCCCGCCAGGCTTTGCCCGATGCCTAAAATGACGCGCCCCAGGCAGAGCAGCACCAGGCTCACCAGCGGCAGATGGCTGGTGGTGGCCGCCAGAAAATAGCTCAGCCCGCTCAAAAAGCAGCCGCACAGCCCCACCACAACAATACTTTTTGGCCCAAACAGATCGGCATAACGCCCGGCATGCGGACGGCTCATCAGCGTGGCGAAATATTGCAGGCTAATCACCAGCCCCGCCCAGAAGGCGCTAAACCCCATCACCTCATGGACGTAGCCCGGCAGAACCGCCAGCGGCAGGCCAATGGTCAGATAGCTGGCGAAGTTGAAAATAACAACAGAAACAATGCGCAGATTGAGGCGCAATCCGCTTAGCGCCGGTTCGGCGGCAGGTTCGGGCATGACGGTCTACCAGAGTTTTGCAACAGTGTTTCACTATTACCATGACGGGATAAGAAAATCAGCAGCGACTTTCAGATTATCGACCCAGACGAAGCGCCTGCGCCGCACTACACTTAGCGTGCAACCACATTAAGGAAAACCCATGTTAACCACCCAGCCCGACAAAGCGGGTTTACACATTCTCCTCAAACTCGCCTGTCTGGTGGTGATCCTTGCGGGGATCCACGCGGCCGCCGATATTCTTGTCCAGCTCCTGCTGGCGCTCTTTTTTGCCATCGTTCTCAACCCGCTGGTGACGTGGTTTTTACGCCGGGGAGTCAGTCGCCCGGTCGCCATCACCATTGTGGTGATTGTGATGCTGATTGTCCTGACGGCCCTGTTTGGCGTGCTTGCCGCGTCGCTAAGTGAATTCTCCACCATGCTGCCGCAATACAACAAAGAGCTGACGCGCAAGCTGGTCGACCTGCAACGAATGATGCCGTTTATCAACCTGCATATCTCGCCGGAACGGATGCTGCGCCGGATGGATTCCGAGAAGGTAATGACCTACGCCACCACGCTGATGACCGGCCTGTCCGGCGCGATGGCCAGCATTTTGCTGCTGGTCATGACGGTGGTATTCATGCTCTTTGAAGTCCGCCATGTTCCCTACAAACTGCGCTTTGCGCTGAATAACCCGCAGATCCACATCGCTGGCCTGCACCGCGCGTTAAAAGGCGTCTCTAAATATCTGGCGCTGAAAACCTTGCTGAGCCTCTGGACCGGGGTGATCGTCTGGCTGGGGCTGGTGTTGCTGGACGTGCAGTTCGCGTTGATGTGGGGCGTGCTGGCGTTTCTGCTGAACTACGTGCCCAACATTGGCGCGGTGCTCTCCGCCGTACCGCCCATGATCCAGGCATTTTTATTTAATGGCTTTTATGAATGTATGCTGGTCGGGGCGCTGTTCCTGGCGGTGCACATGGTGCTGGGCAATATCCTTGAGCCGCGCATGATGGGCCACCGGCTGGGCATGTCGACGATGGTGGTGTTTTTGTCGTTGCTGGTCTGGGGATGGCTGCTGGGGCCGGTCGGGATGCTGCTGTCGGTACCGCTTACCAGCGTGTGTAAAATCTGGATGGAGACCACCAACGGCGGCAGTAAACTGGCGATACTGCTCGGACCAGGGCGGCCAAAAAGTCGATTGCCGGGGTAATCCGCTTCCCGGTTAGCTATTGTGAGCAGCAATAGATTATAGTAATGGTTTCGCCGCGCAACTGTGCGGATATCTCTGTTTCGACTGAAGGCCAGACCTCTTATGTACCAGGTTTTTCTGGGAAAAATCTCCTCGCTCAGTACCGATAACTGGGCCGAAGCCCTTACCCGTTATGCCCCTGAGGGCGCACAGCGCGCCCGCTGGCTGGCGGGCCGCGGGCTGCTCTCGCGCCTGTTTGCGCCAGAGCCGTTGCCGGAGATTATCTACAGTGAACAGGGAAAACCGGGCTTTGCCGACCATTACCCACTGTGGTTCAGCGTCAGCCACTGTGAGGATGATATTGCCCTGATCGTCAGCGATGAAGGTGACGTAGGCTGCTCGCTGGAACATATTCGTGCGCAGGATAACTGGCGGACGCTCGCCAACGCCGTTTTCAGCAGTGCCGAACATGCCGAACTGGAAAATGAAGCGCCGGATAACCAGCTTGCGGCGTTCTGGCGCATCTGGACGCGAAAAGGTGCCATCGTTAAACAGCGCGGCGCGCACTCGTGGCAGATTGTCAGCATCGACAGCGCCGCCCACGCGCTGCATTCGGTCAGCCAGTGTCAGATTGCGTCGCTGAGTCTTGCCGTCTGCACCGCTACCCCTTTTGCGCTTACCGCGGCGGCGGTCCATTCTGTTAACGACGCGTCGGGCGAAAAATTGTCAGCACACCCGCAATAATCAACCCGACGCCGGCCAGCCCGTGCCAGGAAAAGGGTTCGTCCCAGCCGGGGAGCACAATGGCTGCGCCCCACACCAGCACATAGCTGAGGCTCAGCAGGGCATAGGCTTTGCTGAGCGCCAGACGGTGCAGCGCCAGATACCAGCAGCCCATTGATACCACATAGCCCATCAGGCCCAGCACCAGCGAACCGGTGCCCGGCGCACGGTGCCACAGCGCCGGCATAAATACCGCGAGATCGCTGACGGGGGGCAAGGCCACCATCGCCGCGCGCAACAGCAGCTGCGCCGCGCTGACCAGAATCACGCTGCATAATGCCCATAACACGCCCTTCACAGGCTTCCTCCCAGCACAATAATCCCGACGATAATCAAGCCCACGCCCAGCCAGTGGCGCGGCGAAATGTGCTCACGCCAGAGGGTTTTCGCCGCCAGCGTCACCCAGACAAAATTGAGGCTCAGCATTGGGTAGGCAATCCCGACCGGCAGATGCTGCAACACCACCAGCCAGACCAGCATCCCGCTACCCAGCGCCAGCAGCGCAAGGCCAAGCCAGAGCGCACGGTGCGCGCCGCGCCGCCCGGTTGTTGCCGGACGGGTCGCCTGTTTCTGGCAAAGCTGGCCTGCGCAGCTCAGCAGGCTCGCCAGTATCAGCCCGATCCAGGTCATCATTGCGGGAAATACTGCAAATAAGCCAGGCGGCCCTGAACGTACAGGCTGTCCGGTTCAGGCAGCTTCGCGCGAACAAGATCGTCATTTTTAGACAGCAGAAGCACCAGCGACACCGGCCCCTGCTGGCGATGCTCCTCCAGCCACTGGGCGATCGCCTCTTTGCTCACGAAGCGCCCCTGTGCGTCGGGGTAGTTCAGGCCGTAGCGGAGTTCCCCTGCCTGACCGTAAAGAATGATGTCGTTACGCTTAAGCTCCCAGGCCAGTCCCGACGCCACGCCCACGTTGTTTGCAAGCACGAACCGGCTCTCCTGCAGCGGCACGCGCACGGTCTCGATCAGCGACTGAGGCTGCTTTGAATCCTCCACCTTGCTGGGGACGGCGAACCCAACCAGCAGCGCCAGCCCGGCCGGACAGAGCGCCGCCAGCCACCAGCGCCGCGGGCTGTCGCGCAGGGTGTACATGCCCACCGCTGCCCAGACGAGGAACGCCATGACCGCACAGAAAATTTTATACAGCTCAACGGGCGCCCAGACGGGATGCGCGGTCGGCCCCCACGGTGACACCACCAGTGCGGCCACCACGCCAAGCGCGCCGAACGCCAGGTTAATGCCCGCGTTGACGCGCAGCACCCGGACGCTTTTTTCCGCCACGGTGCAGGCATAGCGTGCCATCAGGATCGCCAGAGGCGCGAAGCATGGCAGAATGTAGGTCGGCAGCTTGCCTTTAGCGATGCTGAAGAACAGCAGCGGCATCACCACCCAGCCCAGTAAATACCAACCCTGCCCCGCCTCTTGCCTGTCGCGCCAGCCCAGACGCAGCGCGCCGGGCAGCAGCGCCAGCCACGGCAGGCTACCGGCAATCAGGAACGGCAGGTAATACCAGAACGGCGCTTTATGCTGGGCATCGCTCTGCGCAAAGCGCTGGATATGTTCCACCCAGAAGAAGTAGCGCCAGAAGTCAGGTTCACGGTGCGCAATCGCCAGCCCCCAGGGCAGGACAATCAGCACGCAGCTCAGAACGGCGAGCCAGCCAAACAGCAGCACCTCTTTCCAGCGTTTTTGCACAATCACCCACGGCAGCACGCCGATGACCGGTACCGCCAGGGCGAGAAAGCCCTTGGTCATCACGCCCATGCCGCAGGCCAGCCCCAGCAGCAGATAGCCCGCCGCTTTCCCGCCGGGGCTTTTTACCTGCGCGGCCAGCCAGAAGCTGCACATCGCGGCCACCAGCCAGAGGGTAATCATCGGGTCCAGCACGGCATAGGTTCCGATACCGTAGACCAGCAGCAGGGTTAAAAAAATCACGCCGGATAACAAGGCGACGCGCTTATCGCGCCAGAGATGCCAGGCCAGCCACATCACCAGCAGCGACGTCAGCCCGGTGGAGAAAATCGATCCGGCGCGAACGGCAAAGTTGCCGTCGCCAAACAGCCACTGCCCGATGCTGTTGATCCAGTATCCGGCAATCGGTTTTTCGAAGTAGCGAAGCCCCAGAAAATGCGGCACCACCCAGTCGCCCGAGGCCAGCATTTCGCGGCTGATTTCCGCGTAGCGCGTTTCGTCTGGCTGCCACAGCAGGCGCAGATCGACCGGAATGAGGTAGTAAACGATAAACAGGGCAAGAAGTGCTGCGCCATAACGGGCTGTTTTCATAGTCCCGAACTCACGGTTTGTTGATAGCCAAGCCAGCCTTCCCGGCCAGCCATTTCACGACGAACGATTTTGCCGGGCGGCAGGCTCTGGAGATCGTCCGGTAACAGCGCGCTCAGCGGGCAAAACTGAATGCCCTCCCGCGCCGCCATCGTCAGGAGCGCATCGAAATCCTGCTGATACGCAATGCCTTCGACCTCAGCGTGGATGGTGTAGACCGGCGTCCCGGCATCGCGATGCATGGCGTCCAGAATGAAGCGATTAAAGCCGTCGGCACTGACCTCGCGCCCGACCACCTCGTCCCAGGTGGGAAGCGTGACCGGGATTTGCACGGTGCCGAAGCGGTTCTCGCCTAACAGCGGCAAAAACGGCCCGGTGCCCCGGCAGTCGCTGTTGTAGTGAAAGGCGAACGGCTCTTTGGCTTTCACCACCCGCTGATCGGCCCGCCACCCGGCCACCGCCGAGCAGCGAACAGGCTGGCCGGTAATCGCTTCCAGCTCCAGCATGCCGCGATCCACCTCGCGCGTCAGACGCGGAATGTCCCAGACCCCGGCCCATGCCTGCCAGGCGTGGTGATCCCAGGCGTGAAGCCCCACCTCATGATCGCGCGCGGCGTCGCGGATAACCGCTTCATTGCCTGCCCCGATACGTCTGCCGGGCCAGGCGGTGCCGGCCAGTAAAATATCCCAGCCGTAGAGAGAGGCTGCGCGCGAACGCAGCATTTTGAACAGAAAGGCCGGTTTAACCAGGCGCCACAGGTGACGCCCCATGTTGTCTGGCCCGACGCTGAAGAAAAAGCTGGCCTGCACGCCGTGCTTGTTCAACAGCGCCAGCAGCCGTGGCACGCCGGCACGCGTGCCGCGAAAGGTGTCGACATCAATGCGTAAACCGACTTTTTTCATGAGGCCTGTTCCGATAGCTCCACGGTGCGCAGGAAGAAATCGAGCGTTTCATCAATGGTTTGTTCCATCTGAATGGTCGGCGTCCAGTTCAGACAACGCTTCGCATTGCGGATGCTGGGCTTGCGGTGCTCAACGTCCTGATAGCCTTTGCCGTAATAGCTGCTGCTTTCCACTTCGCGGAAGCCCGCAAACGGCGGGAAGCGATCGCGCAGCGGGTGGCGCTCAAAGCTCGCCAGCAGCATCTCGGCCAACTCACGAATGCTCGCTTCGTTATCCGGATTACCGATGTTGATGATCTCGCCGTTGCAGCGGTTATCTTTGTTTTCAATGATGCGGAACAGCGCCTCGATGCCGTCGCTGATATCGGTGAAGCAGCGCTTCTGCTTACCGCCTTCAATCAGTTTGATAGGCGACCCTTCCACCAGGTTAAGGATCAGCTGGGTGATGGCGCGCGAGCTGCCGATGCGCGCCGCGTTGAGGTTGTCCAGACGCGGCCCCATCCAGTTAAACGGACGGAACAGGGTAAAGCGCAGCCCCGCTTTTTCGCCGTAGGCCCAGATCACGCGGTCTAGCAGCTGTTTGGACACCGAGTAGATCCAGCGCTGCTTGTTGATCGGCCCGACCACGAGGTTCGAGGTGTCTTCGTCGAAGTTGTTGTCGGTGCACATGCCGTACACTTCCGAGGTCGACGGGAAGATGATGCGTTTATCGTATTTCACGCAGTCGCGGATAATCTTCAGGTTTTCTTCGAAGTCCAGCTCGAACACGCGCAGCGGGTTACGGGTGTACTCGATCGGCGTTGCAATCGCCACCAGCGGCAGCACCACGTCGCATTTCTTAATGTGATATTCGATCCATTCGGAGTGGATACTGATATCCCCCTCGACGAAGTGAAAACGCGGGTTGTCGAGGAAGCGGCCGATCGCATCGGATCCAATGTCCAGACCGTAGATCTCGTAGTTGTCGTCCCTGAGCAGACGCTCGGTCAGGTGGTTGCCGATAAACCCGTTCACTCCAAGGATTAACACGCGCGTGCGGCGCTTAATAGCAACAACCGGCGCGCTGGTGATCAGTGCCCCGGCAACCAGACCGAGCGACTGCGCCAGCTGCGCGCCCTGCACGTACAGGCCGCTGTCGGTTTGCCCGGTGACGATCTCCAGCGCCTGCTCGCCGCAGCTGATGATCAGCGGCGAGGCGGAGACAACGGTGCCCGGCCTGGCGGCAGGAATATCGTCACGCACCCGGGATTTCCAGACGATAAATTTGCTGACCCCGGCGAAGCTGTACGCCCCCGGCCACGGGTCGGTCACGGCGCGCACCAGGTTGTGCAGCTGTCGCGCCGGTTTATGCCAGTCCAGACGCCCGTCTTCCGGGGTGCGGCGGCCAAAGTAGCTGGCCTTGCTCTCGTCCTGGGCGATTTCGCTGAAGGAGCCGTTCAGAAGCGTCGGCAACGTATCACGCAACAGCGTTTGCGCCGCAGCACAGAGCTTATGATGGAGTTCCAGGGCGGTGTCGTCAGGGCCGATGGCCACACGCTGCTGCGCGACAATCGCCCCGGCATCGGCGCGGTTGACCATGCGGTGCAGGGTTACGCCGGTTTCCGTTTCGCCGTTAACCAGCACCCAGTTCAGCGGTGCGCGGCCGCGATAGGCGGGCAGCAGGGAGCCGTGAAGATTAAACGCCCCGTTTGTCGCCACGCTCAGGATCTCGTCGCACAGCAGGCTGCGGTAGTAGAACGAGAAGATCATCTCCGGGGCGATCTTGCGGATGCGGTCAACCCACAGCGGATGGTTTACGTCATCCGGGGCGTAAACCGGGATGCCGCGCTCGGCCGCAATACGCGCCACCGACCCGAAGAAGGTGTTTTCACCGACGGTATCCGGATGCGTAAAAATGGCAGCAATATCATAGCCTGCTTCCAGCAGGGCCAGTGTGCCCGTGCACCCCATATCGTGATAGGCAAAGACGACAGCTTTCATGGGTGTTTTTCCTCTTGAGACGCTTTGTGTTCCTGACGGACAACACGTTGAATAAAGTAGCGCGGACGCGCGCGAACATCGTTGTAGATTCGGCCGATATACTCACCCAGCAGCCCCATACCGATAAACTGGGCGCCGATGAACGTGAACAGCACGGCAAATAGCATAAAGACCCCTTCCGCTGCCCACTGCGGGCCAAAGACCAGACGCAGAACGACCAGCAACACGGAAAGCGCAAACCCGGCGAGCGCGATCACGCTGCCGAAGACGCTCAGCAGACGCAGCGGCGTGGTGGTCAGGCAGGTGATCAGGTCGTACATCAGGTTGATCAGCCGCATGAAGCTGTACTTAGACTCCCCGTGCTCGCGCTCGGCGTGCAGCACCGGGATCTCCGTGGCCTTACGGGCAAAGGTGTTCGCCAGAATGGGAATGAACGTGCTGCGCTCGTGGCAGTGCAGCATGGCGTCGACAATATGGCGGCGATAGGCGCGCAGCATGCAGCCGTAATCGCCCATCGCCTTGCCGGTGGTGCGCTGGATCAGGCGGTTGATGGTGCGTGACGCCAGCTTGCGGAAAAGACTGTCCTGGCGGTTCTGCCGCACGGTGCCAACCACGTCATAACCTTCATCGGCTTTGGCAACCAGGCGCGGGATCTCCTCCGGCGGGTTTTGCAGGTCGGCATCCAGAGTGATGACCAGATCGCCCGTCACGTGGCTGAAGCCGGCCATGATCGCCGAGTGCTGGCCGTAGTTACGGTTCAGCAGCACGGCGACAATGTGGCTCCCCGGCTCGTTCGCGGCGTCGGTGAGCATGTGGGCGGAGTCATCGCTGCTACCGTCATCCACCAGCAAAATTTCGTATGCCTTGCCCAGCGTCTCGCAGGCAGCCGTGGTGCGGCGCAGAAGCTCAGGCAGGCTCTCCTGTTCGTTGTAGACCGGGATCACCACGGAAACTTTCTGTACGGTCGGGGCGCTGAACATATCAATGTCCTGCAAGCTGATGGAGCGCGGTAATGACGCGGGTTGTGTCGTCATGGGTCATGTCCGGGAAAAGAGGGAGGGAACAAATGCGCGCGCTATTCCATTCGGTGTTCGGCAGTGAGACATCCGGGAAACGCTCGCGGTAGTATTTTTGCGTGTGTGCCGCGCGAAAGTGCAGGCCGGTGCCAATGCCCTTCTCTTTCAGCGCGGCCATCAGGCCATCGCGGGATATCCCACAGCGCGCTTCATCCACGCGAATGATAAACAGGTGCCAGGCATGCAAGTGCGGCCACGCCGGAATACGCAGCGGCTGGAAGGGCGTATCAGAGAGTTCATGCAGGTAGCGGTCGGCAATGTCGCGGCGACGCCGGTTGGCCTCCCCGAGCTTGCCCAGCTGCACCAGCGCCAGCGCGGCGTTGATATCCGCCAGGTTGTATTTGAAGCCGGGGGTAATGACCTCCGCCTGCGGCGCGCGGCCATGGGTCTGCCGGTCATAGGCATCCACGCCCAGGCCGTGAAACTTCAGGCTGCGGATGTTCTGCGCCAGCTGTTCATCGTCCGTGACCACCAATCCGCCCTCGGCGCAGGTCATGTTTTTGATGGCGTGGAAGGAGAAGATCGCCGTGCCCTGATGGCCGACGTGCTGGCTTTTGTAGTAGGTTCCTGCGGCGTGTGCGGCGTCTTCTACCACCGGAATACCGTGGCGTTCAGCGATGGCACGGATCCCGTCGATATCACACGGCGCGCCGGCATAATGGACCGGCACAATCGCTTTGGTACGGGGCGTTATCGCCGCCTCGACCGCCTGCGGCGTGACCATCAGCGTATCCCGGTCGACATCGATCATCACTGGCGTCGCGCCCAGCAGAACGATCATGTTCAGCGTCGACACCCAGGTCAGCGAAGGGGTGATCACCTCGTCGCCGGGGCCAATGCCCAGCGCCATCAGCGTAACGTGCATCCCGGCGGTGGCGGAGCTGACGGCGATAGCGTGGCGGTTGCCCGTCAGCGTGCAAAATGCCTCTTCAAGCGCCTGGTTTTTGGGGCCTGTGGTGATCCAGCCAGAGGTTAATACCTCCTGCAGCGCCGCTAATTCCTCCGGCCCCATCGACGGGCGGGAAAAAGGCAAGAAATCACTCATCTTTAATTTCCTTGAGATGTGAAAAGCATTTTTTGGATATTAACCAAAAGCCGGTCCGTTTATTTCAACGAACCATAAACTCATCTCAAGGTAATGCTGATTTCTTAGGAAAAAATTAAGAAGGGAGTTATTTAAGGGCGGGAATTCAATTTAAACCATTATTAAACAATAACTTATTATTAATATGAATTATTTAATTTGTGCACTGCGTTAACATTTGAAAATATTTTCCTAAACCGAAGGTCAACCATTAAAAGAAAATCCCGGCCATTTGAATAAATAGCAAATGCGCCGGGAACTTTTCATTTACGTTAATTGTCGCGCTTAGTTTAAATTAGCGGGAAAGTTTTCTGGCAGCTCGCTGGCCGCGCAGGCAATAACGCTGTCATCATTTGGACCACAGTCTCGCACAAAGGTGATGGTCGCAAACTCATCGATAACCTCGGTCGGATAGGCCGGGCCGGCATCGCGATAGGCATTCATCTCTGGAATGTGATCGTTCTGGAAGCAGACGGTTTTTTCCGGATTATTCATCACCCAGCGTGGGAAGAAGATGGTGCCGTGGAACAGTTTGTCGCCCAGGTTCGCAATCAGGCTGACGTCGGTACCGGTAGGTTCGGTCCAGGAGATTTTGTAGATGCTTTCTCCAACACGGACGATATACGCCTGCTGATCTTTAACCCAGCGGTTGCCCACCAGACCGCTGTGGATACGGTAGTCGAGGGTATTTTCATTTTTGACGTAAATTTCGTAGTTCCAGCCGTTATCGTAGGTATAGACCAGGTGTTTACCCACAAAGCCGCTTAAGTCGTGTTTGTCGAAGTTGCTCATAATGTGTCTCCTTTGTTTTGATGAACGTATCGTACCCCTTCAAAAATCAAATGAATAACGCTATGTTTGAATCAAATTAATTCAAAATTTAGATGAGTTATGCACAAGACAACGCTTGAACAGTGGTCATTACTGGAAAAAGTGGTAGAAGCCGGCAGCTTTGCCAAAGCGGCAGAGCTGACAAACCGCAGCCAGTCATCCGTAAGCTACAACCTCTCTTTACTGCAGGAGCGCATCGGCGTGGCGCTGCTGGTGGCGGAAGGGAGACGGGCCGTACTGACGCCCGCCGGGGAGCAGCTGCTGAGCCAGGTGAAACCCCTGCTTAAAGGCTTTACCTACCTGGAGACGCGCGCGGCCACCCTGCGTAGCGGAATGCGCACCCGCATCGACTTAATGGTAGACAGTATTTTCCCCCGCCGCCGCCTGTTTGCCATTTTGCGTCAGTTCCAGCAGTGCTATCCGCACACGCAGGTCCGGCTGACCGAGGTGCTGGAAAACGCCAGCATTGACGTGGCCGCCAGTGAAGCCGACATCATGGTGTTAACTCGTCGTCAGGACATCACCGGGCTGGGCGAATGGCTGATGAACATCGATTTTGTCGCCGTCGCCCATCGTGATCATCCGCTGTTTACCCTCGACGCACCGCTTAACGATGACATGCTGCGCCCGTGGCCGCTGATCCAGATTGCCGATAGCCACACGGCGGCGCGGGACACGGGCGGCTCCTGGACCTTCTCCACTATCGATGCCGCCATCGAAGCGGTGATTTCGCAGGTGGGCTACGGCTGGCTGCCGGAGGAGCGCATCCAGACCCAGCTTGAACAGGGGGTGCTTAAAACGCTGCCGCTTAGCCACGGCGTGCGTCGCGCCACGCCGCTGCATCTGATGGTGAAACGCACGCTCACGCCGCTGGACGAGCAGGTCGAGACGCTGCTGCGCCTTTTTAGCCCGGCTCCGTAAATTGCACCTGCTACGCTTTAAGGTCTGAATGTTGATAACGATAAGGAGCCGATAATGAAAATCGATTTTGCGGGGAAAGTGGCGCTGGTCACCGCCTCAACGGGTGGAATTGGGTTTGCCATCGCCAGGGGGCTGGCTGAAAGCGGCGCAGAGGTGATCGTTAACGGCCGGAGCACCGAATCGGTCAACCAGGGAATTCAGGCGCTCCAGCAGGTGGTGCCGGGCGTACAGGTTCGCGCGGCGATTGCCGACCTCAGCACGCAGGAGGGCGTCGATAGCCTTCTGAAGGTGGCCCCGAGCGTCGATATTCTGGTGAATAACGCGGGCATTTACGGGCCCCAGGATTTTTATTCCACCGACGACGAGACCTGGGAACGCTACTGGCAAACCAACGTGATGTCCGGCGTGCGCCTTGCGCGTGCCCTGCTGCCGGGCATGGTGCAGAAAGGCTGGGGCCGCGTGGTGTTTATCTCATCGGAATCCGCACGCAATATTCCGGCAGACATGATCCACTATGGCGTGACCAAAACGGCGCAACTCTCGCTGGCGCGCGGGCTGGCAAAATTTGTCGCGGGAAGCGGCGTGACGGTAAACAGCGTTCTGCCCGGCCCGACGATGTCGGACGGCTTTGCCGCCATGATGAAAGACGAAATGGAAAAGACGGGCAAATCGCTGGAGCAGCTGGCAAAAGAGTTCGTGATGGCGAACCGCCCCAGCTCGGTTATCCAGCGCGCAGCAACGGTTGAGGAAGTCGCCAGTATGGTGATTTACGTCTGTTCAGAGCAGGCTTCCGCCACCTCCGGCGCCGCGTTGCGCGTGGATGGTGGCGTGGTGGATGACATCCTCTAAAGCCGTCAGGACAGGCTGCCCGCCACCCGGCGGGCGGTAATGTAGCGATCCTGCCAGTAGTTGTCGGTCAGGGTGGAAACTGTCACCCCCTGGCTGCTTGAGGCGTGAATAAACTGGCTGTTGCCAATGTATACCCCAACGTGTCGGCGGTGCGGCCCGGTCTGGAAGAAAACCAGATCGCCGGCTTTCAGGCGGTATTGCGCCACCTGCACGCCACGCTGGATCTGTTCCCCGGTCGTGCGCGGCAGCGTGAGATGCGCCGCGTCGCTGAACAGATGCTGCATCAGTGCCGAGCAATCCACCCCGCGATGCGTCGTGCCCCCCCACCGATACTGTGTCCCTTTCCATTTCTGGTATTGATCGATAATTCGGGAACGTAGCGGCCCCGACGCCTGATGAACCAGCGCCGCACGGGCGGATGACGCCGCAAACGGGCTGTGCGGCAAGAGCATTGACGCAGGCAACTGAAAACTGAAGGCCGAAAACGAAGCAAAGGTTAACGAGAGTACTGAAATAAGATGTTTAAAATTCATAACCAAAAGCAGCAGTGAGTGATTTTTTCCTTACGCGTGGAGGCCAACGACCCCCTAAAAATATCTTTCGATGCGGCGATAATATAGACAGCTCACTTTTTACCCAATGTTTATCGGATCCAATTTCGGACAGGCTTGCCATGTCGCAAGATCGAGAAAAAAAGGCGTGTGGTTTACGGACTGTGGCGTTAAAACAGGTAAACTAATGAGCAGAATGTGTATTTCAGTTAAGACGTATTTATGACCAATATGATTGCCGACGAGGCCGTAGCCAAGTCCAGCGTCCTCTCAGTCTTTGACTTTGATGGAACATTGACGCACCACGACAGCTTTATCCCCTTCCTGCGTTTCGCGTTTGGTAAGCGTTACTTCGCGGGCCGCCTGGTACGGATGGCGCTTCCTACGCTTCACTGTGTGCGCCGCAGGTTAACGCGTGATGAGCTGAAAGAGGTGCTCATCAGGACGTTCCTGACGGGGGTGGATGAGCGCTGGTTACGCCAGCAGGCGGAAGCGTTTTGCGAAAAATACTGGAACAAGCTGATGCGCCCGGAAGGGGTGATGGCCGTGGCGGCTGAGGTGAATGCCGGTGCGGAAGTGACCATTTGCTCGGCGTCTCCGGCTCTGGTGCTGCAGCCGTGGGCGGACAAGCTCGGCATTAAGCTGATTGGTACTCAGCTTGAAGTGAAAGACGGCAAGCTGACCGGGCGGATCACCGGGCATAACTGCCGCTGTGCGCAGAAGGTCGCGCGCCTGGAAAAAGTGTATGGCAACCTGAGCGACTACCACCTGCGCGCCTGGGGCGATACCCGTGGTGACCACGAACTGCTGGCGGCCGCCCAGGACCCGCACTGGCGGCATTTCCATCACCCGCGCAAGCGTCGCAATTCGCCGATCAAGTAATCTTTGTTGCCGGGCCTACGTTAGCATCGCAGGCCCGGTAGGCGAACATCAGGCTTCACGTTTCCCCGGGAACATCACGCTCGCAATAATCCCCAGCGCCAGTACGCCCAATACCACAAACAGGCTGGCCGTCGCGCCAATGCTGTACCCGTGGTGCCAGAAGTGATCGGTGGCATTCAGCCCCAGCTTAAACGCCACAAAGAACAGCAGCAGGACAACCGCTTTCTCCAGATGCACCAGGTACTGCTTCAGCGCCTCGAGCACGAAGTAGAGCGTACGCAGGCCCAGAATGGCGAACATCATCGCGCTGTAGATAATCAGCGGTTCACGGCTCACGGCGATGATCGCCGGAACGGAGTCAAACGCGAACATCACGTCGGACAGCTCTACCACCGCCACGCAGAGCAGCAGCGGCGTGGCGTAGCGCTTCGCCTTTTTCACGCGCCCGACCATGACGTCGCGGTTTTCCGGTTTTTCCAGCTCCGCATCCACCTCTTTCTGCGTCAGAATAAATTTGTTGCTGCTGATTTTCGGCCAGACCGGATAAAAACGCTTCACCAGCCGATAGGCCAGATGGCCGGAGTAGTCCTCGACCTCATCGCTCTCTTCGTTGCGTCTGAGCATCATGACCGCCGTCCAGCCGACAACCAGCGCGAAAATCACCTCCACGTATGGCCCCAGGCTCAGCAGGCTGGTGCCGATGGCAACGAAGATCCCGCGGAACACAATCGCCCCCAGCACGCCCCAGTAGAGCACGCGGTGACGGTATTTATCCGGCACGCCGAACCAGGCAAAAATCGCCATCATCACAAACAGGTTATCGACGGAGAGCACCTCTTCCAGCGCGTAACCGGTCAGGAACAGGCTGGCCATCTCCGCGCCGTGATGCACATACAGGAAGCCAGCGAACGCCATCGCCATCATGACCCAGAAGATGGACCACATCGCGGCGCTTTTCAGTGAGACAGGTTTATCGTGACGGTGCATAAAGAGGTCGATAAACATCGCCCCAACGGCCATCACTACAAAGACAACAACGGTTTCCGTTGGGAAACCGAGATGAGCAGAGGACATACGTCTTTCCTTAAAAAAATTATTCTGCGGCCAGCGCCTGCGCGCAGGCCCAGGCACTTGACCATGCCCACTGGAAGTTATAGCCACCCAGCCAGCCGGTGACATCCACCACTTCGCCGATAAAGTAGAGGCCCTTCACGTCACGCGCCTCCATGGTGCGGGACGATAACCCGTCCGTATCCACGCCGCCAAGCGTCACTTCTGCCGTGCGGTAGCCTTCGGTACCGTTAGGCTGAACGCGCCAGTGGGTCAGCGTGTCGACCAGCGCCTGCTGCTCGCGGCCATTAAGCTGCTTGAGCGACACATCCGGGATTTGCCCCAAAAGCTGCAGGCACTCGACCAGACGCTTCGGTAGCTGCATCGCCAGGGTGTTTTTCAGGCTCTGGTTCGGATGCGCGGCGCGCTGCTCGCTGAGGAAGCTATCGAGATCGCAGTCCGGCAGCAGATTGACGGTCACGAACTCACCTGGCTGCCAGTAGCTGGAGATCTGCAACACCGCCGGGCCTGATAACCCGCGATGGGTAAAGAGTAGATTCTCGCGGAACATCGTGCCGTTTTCTGCGGTAATGACCGAAGGCACCGAGACGCCAGACAGCGTCTGAAGTTGCTCCAGCAAGGGTTTATGCAGCGTGAACGGGACCAGCCCGGCGCGCGTGGGCAGCACCTTCAGGCCGAACTGCTCGGCCACCTTGTAGCCAAACGGCGATGCGCCCAGACCAGGCATCGACAGGCCGCCGCTGGCGATCACCAGATTATCAGCGCTAACCGTTTCACCGTTGAGCTGCAGCGTATAGCCCTGCTCGTCGCGGGACACCGCCAGCACCTCGGTGCGCAGACGCGTCACCACGCCGCCCTTCTCACACTCGGCCACCAGCATATCGACAATCTGCTGCGCGGAGTCATCGCAGAACAGCTGTCCCAGCGTCTTTTCGTGCCAGGCGATGCCGTGCTTGCCCACCAGGTCGATAAAATCCCACTGGGT
This sequence comes from Enterobacter sp. 2VL, assembly GCF_005503595.1. NCBI lineage: Bacteria > Pseudomonadati > Pseudomonadota > Gammaproteobacteria > Enterobacterales > Enterobacteriaceae > Enterobacter > Enterobacter sp. 2VL. The sequence goes on along the minus strand of NZ_SCNE01000014.1, from coordinate 3,832 downwards.
GTACCGCGCCAGCGCCGATTTGCAAAAATGACGGTTTTGGCTCAGATAGGCCGCGGGTTCAACGTACAGGTTAGTAAAGTTGCAGCGCCCGCCGCCCGACATCAGGATCTTACGGCCTGGTTTTTTACCGTTATCCAGCAGCAACACGCGACGACCCGCCTGTCCGGCCATTGCCGCACAAAACATACCCGCCGCACCGGCGCCAATTACCACGGCATCAAACCTTTCCACGTCTAAATCCTCATCGTTAACTGCCGCGGATTGTAAAGTTTCCTATGTGGTCACACCAGCGTAAAAAGATATTACAAAGCCATTCCATTGAAATTTAACGAATAACCTTTCTGGCACATTTCTCAAAACAGGTGGTATGTCAAAAAAAGTCTATATTTCACTTTGCCCGTTGCGCATTTGTCCTGGATAATGCGCCGCGTTCATGTCCTCCAAAATGGCGTAACGTCCTATGCTACATTTGTTTGCTGGCCTGGATTTACATACCGGGCTTTTACTCTTGCTTGCTCTGGTTTTTGTACTGTTTTACGAAGCAATCAACGGCTTCCACGACACTGCAAACGCAGTAGCAACGGTTATCTACACTCGCGCAATGCGATCGCAACTGGCGGTTGTTATGGCGGCGGTATTTAACTTTTTTGGTGTCCTCCTGGGCGGACTGAGCGTTGCGTATGCCATCGTGCACATGCTGCCAACGGATCTGCTTCTTAACGTTAGTTCTGGCCATGGTCTTGCCATGGTGTTCTCAATGCTGCTTGCTGCAATTATCTGGAACCTCGGTACCTGGTATTTCGGCCTGCCTGCATCCAGTTCTCACACCCTCATCGGCGCGATTATCGGTATCGGGTTAACCAATGCCCTGATGACCGGCACCTCGGTCGTTGATGCGTTGAATATCCCGAAAGTACTGGGGATTTTTGCCTCGCTGATCGTTTCCCCGATTGTCGGTCTGGTGGTTGCGGGGGGATTAATTTTCATCCTGCGTCGCTACTGGAGCAACACGAAGAAGCGCGCACGTATCCACCTGACGCCAGCAGAGCGTGAAAAGAAAGACGGCAAGAAAAAGCCGCCGTTCTGGACGCGTATTGCCCTGATCATTTCCGCTATCGGCGTGGCGTTTTCACACGGTGCGAACGACGGTCAGAAAGGCATTGGTCTGGTGATGCTGGTCCTGATTGGCGTGGCCCCGGCAGGTTTCGTGGTGAACATGAATGCCTCCGGCTACGAAATCACCCGTACCCGTGATGCGGTCAACAACGTTGAAGTTTACTTCCAGCAGCACCCACAGCTGTTGAAGAAAGCGACCGGCGTTGACCAGCTGATCCCTTCTCCGGAAGCGGGCGCAACCACGGCACCTGGCGAGTTCCACTGCCATCCGGCAAACGCAATTAACGCGCTGGAACGTGCAAAAGTTATGCTGGGCGATATCGAAAGTTACGACAAACTGCCGGTTGAACAACGTGGTCAGCTGCGCCGTATCATGCTCTGCATCTCCGACATCACCGATAAAGTGGCGAAGCTGCCGGAAGTGAATGCTGACGACCAGCGTCTGCTGAAGAAACTGAAAGGCGATATGCTCAGCACCATCGAGTACGCGCCAATCTGGATCATCATGGCTGTCGCGCTGGCGCTGGGTATCGGTACGATGATTGGCTGGCGTCGTGTGGCGACCACCATCGGCGAGAAGATCGGTAAGAAAGGCATGACCTATGCGCAGGGGATGTCCGCGCAGATGACGGCGGCAGTTTCTATCGGTCTGGCAAGCTACACCGGTATGCCGGTTTCAACCACCCACGTACTCTCCTCGTCCGTGGCAGGTACCATGATTGTTGACGGCGGCGGTCTGCAGCGCAAAACCGTGACCAACATTCTGATGGCCTGGGTATTCACCCTGCCGGCCTCTATCCTGCTGTCCGGCGGTTTGTACTGGCTTTCCCTCAAGCTGCTGTAATCGACTAAGAGCGACAAAAAGCGGGTCAGGCAACTGACCCGCTTTTTTTATGGCTGTCGGTTTACAGAAAACCCTACAACCCTAAGAAAAACCTGAACATTTTTTGCACATCATTGCCCGTGACGAGTCACTATCATTCCGATCAGGATAAATAGTGCATATCGGAGAGTGTATGGCCTCTGTTCCAGGATCACTCAATAAAGAACCATTCAGAGCGGCTATTAAATGGCTTCATCGATTTACCACACTGGCGCTGCTCATTATGGTCATCGAATTCGCATGGCTAAACCATCTGCCTAATCCGCGAGCAAGCGATGAACTTCTCCGTACATATCAAATTTCAAATAGCGTCTGGCTTTATATGACCGTGAACAACCAGGGAAGCGCAACCGTACCTACGATTTATCGATATTATTTGTCGCAGCCTTTACAGGGTAAAAACGCTGAGATTGTCCAGGAGCTAGCGACAAAATCGCCAGTTCTGGAGGGGACAGGCAGCATTTCTGAAGCACGGATAAACGATAAAGGCGAGGTAGCCATTACCTACAGTGGCAACGTGTTTTCTCTGCATGAAAACGTATCTGACCTTCGGTTCACGATAAAACCGTGATCCCAGGAATAAAGGCGAGGGAACCCCCCGCCTTTCCTGCGCTCAATGCCAAATCATCAGTGCAATCATACTCACTACAACCAGGCCGCACAGGGCGCTGGTCAGGATGAACTGACGACGCAGGCGTTCGCAGCGACGGATAAATTCGTCATCATGATGGTCGCGATAGCGCTGGTAATAGATATACCCCACCAGACGCATCTGTTTGCTGGGCTGTCCATGCGAGGTGAAGAATCCTCCCCCGTCCACATACTGATAAAGCAACGGATCGCAACCACGAAGTACCACTAATAGCGCACGTAACGATGAGAAGTAGCGCGCCATATTCACTATGCAAACCACGCATAACGCCCAAAACAATGCGACGGTGCTAATCATACATCCTCCCCGGCGCCCGCCCACGAAGAAAGCCTTCTGAGCTACCGCACCCCAATGCCCTGACAGACAGTTCAGTGAAAGAATGACTAAAAGTCGATCCGGTTCGCGTTTTAATATCCGAACGGCTCATTAAATAGTGTAGGAGATCCGTTAATTTTTTTGCCACAAGGTTAATCGTTATCAACACCAAAGCTTGATAATTTTGTTTAACTGGGCCGTAATGAAGGCATCAGACGACGGCTTTCTCTTTTAGTCATCGATAACTTAAGGAAGGAGTAACACTATGGCTTACAAACACATTCTCATCGCGGTAGACCTCTCACCTGAGAGCAAAGTGCTGGTTGATAAAGCGGTATCCATGGCACGCCCTTACAACGCGAAAGTTTCCCTGATTCACGTTGACGTGAATTACTCCGATCTCTATACCGGCCTGATTGACGTGAATCTCGGTGATATGCAAAAACGCATCTCCGAAGAGACACACCATGCCCTGAGCGAGCTGTCCACCAACGCAGGTTACCCTATCACCGAAACCTTAAGCGGTAGCGGCGATCTGGGCCAGGTGCTGGTCGATGCGATTAAGAAATACGATATGGACCTGGTGGTATGCGGTCATCACCAGGACTTCTGGAGCAAGCTGATGTCCTCCGCGCGCCAGCTGATCAACACCGTTCACGTGGATATGTTGATTGTTCCACTGCGTGACGAAGAAGACGAGTAATGCATAACGCCCGGTGGCGCTCATGCTTACCGGGCCTACAAGCGACATTGAACGTAGGCCGATGTGATGGACACCTCCCACCTTACGGCATCATTAGTGCCAGACTGAGGTGTTAACTTCAGTTCCCAGGGGGAGGTGTCCACATGAATATTAAACGTATTGG
>NZ_SCNE01000013.1:0-81489 GCF_005503595.1 Enterobacter sp. 2VL | reverse complement strand
AAATCCGGTGGTTACAGAAGTCTTCGGTGGAGCGGTAGTTCAGTCGGTTAGAATACCTGCCTGTCACGCAGGGGGTCGCGGGTTCGAGTCCCGTCCGTTCCGCCACTTATTAAGACATTAAGCCTGCCTTTTTGGCAGGCTTAATGGCAAGAAGATTTAGGGGCGTAGCTCAGTTGGTAGAGCACCGGTCTCCAAAACCGGGTGTCGCGAGTTCGAGTCTCTCCGCCCCTGCCATATAGAATCCTTTGCTTCGGCAAAGGATTTTTTTTTGCCTCAAATCTAGCAAAATCTCCCCATTTCTTACCCAGCCTGCGTCCCTGCAGGCTGAAGTATCATTCCATGATATTGATTTTAAGCAGATCTTTTATCTGCGACTGCTTATCGCTGTTTTGCAGCCAAATAGCATACAGCGGTCTGGAAAGCGTGGTGGAATCCGTAACGGTATGGAGACCCGGTTTACCCTCCGCCCAGCGTGTCGGTAACCATGTACACCCCTTCAATGAAGGAAGCTGCTGACAGACGACCTCCGCTGAACTGGTGGTTAACTGCGGCACGTCATCGCTCGCAAGTAACCCGGACTCATGCTGTTGAAAATCCGGCCCCCACTCAAGACGAAGGTAGTTAAGATCGGCTTTCATCATCGACGGGGCAGAGGCATAAAGTGCAAGAGCAAACTGCCCGACGATCTGGCTGCTAAATTCGTCCATTTTGGGGGCTTCTGTCGTGATCAGGAGATCCAGTTGTCGTTCATGGAGTTGTTTCACCAGTGACTGGCGTTGTGCAATACGAGCCTCAAATTGCAGATGATTGTGTGAATGATACAGGCGGGTAAGCCACTGGCTGAGCATGCATTCCCACAACGATGCACTTGCGCCAATGGAGAATTCATTGTGCCTTGAGGTATTCGCCACCTCCTTTCTGGCTGCCTGCCAGGTATTCATCAACGTTTCTGCGTAGGGCAGCAGTTTCTCCCCCGCCGGTGTTAAGCGGATATTATTGCGGTGGCGGGTAAAAAGATTCACACCCAATTGATTTTCCAGCTGTCGAATACGAAAACTGACCGCTGACTGCGTCAGGTAAAGGGCTTCAGCTGCTCGCCCAAAGTGGCGTGTTCTGCTCACTTCAAGGAAAGTTTTTAGCAATTCCGTATCCACATCTTTCTCCGCAAAATTATTTGTCGTTATGATTTAAATGTTTTGTTTTACACTCTGTCAAGCGTAACTAATACTCCGCGCCATAAATAGCTCGGCCAAAGAATTAGGAGCGTGTAGGATGGCGGAAAGCTTTACGACGACTAATCGTTTTTTCGACAATAAACATTATCCGCGCGGGTTCTCTCGTCACGGCGATTTCACCATCAAAGAGGCGCAGCTGCTTGAGCGTCATGGTTATGCCTTTAACGAGCTGGACCTCGGTAAACGTGAGCCTGTGACTGAAGATGAAAAACTGTTTGTGGCTGTTTGCCGCGGCGAGCGTGAGCCGCAGTCTGAGGTAGAACGTGTATGGAGCAAGTATATGGCTCGCATCAAGCGTCCTAAGCGTTTCCATACGCTATCAGGCGGTAAGCCTCAGGTTGAAGGTGCTGAGGATTACACCGAGTCTGACGATTAATCTGAAGAGAAAAGGGGCTACGGCCTGACGGTTCCCCATAAATAAAGACAGGCATAGAAGGTTGTGATCTACTTAGTGTTCCACCAAAAAGTAAGGTCACTCCTCTATGCCTGCTTCACAAGTTTGCCATAAATTTTTCAGCCAGTCCCTGAACTCCATTCATCAGTACCGTAAAAATGCCCTGCTCGATATGACCGTGGCCCTGACGCGTGGTGCTTCGCTTTCTCTTACCAGCATCGGCAGATACCTGCCAGGCCCCGCACGTGTTAAGCACAAGATTAAGCGTGTTGACCGGCACCTCAACAGCGACCTGATGTTCAGTGATATTCCCTCCGTCTACCAGCAGCTTGTATCACGCCTCACGCACAGCCTTTCAGTTTGTGTCATTGCCGTGGACTGGAGTGGCTATCCTTCATCAGAACTCAGTGTTTTGCGGGCAAGCTTATTGTGTGATGGCAGAGCTATCCCTCTGATGAGCACAGTTATTTCTTCCCGCTACCAGAACAACTCTGCCGTGCAAAATGCCTTTCTCGATCAGATGGCTGCCGCCATCGGCAAAGACAAGCAGGTCATTATCGTGACCGATGCAGGCTTTCGCAGCAGCTGGTTTCACCACATCCGCTCTCTGGGCTGGGATTTTGTCGGACGGGTCAGGGGCAGCCTCTATTTTCAGGTCGTCGGGAATGAAGAGTGGCAGATGGCACGGGATATTGCGTCGACAACAACGGCGCGCTATCTGGGATTCGGGCGACTGGCACGTAACGCCAGCCGTGACTGTCCGGGACATTTCTACACTGTGCATAAGCGGGCGACGGGCAGGAAAAGCAGCCAGCATTACCCCGGAACAGACAGGATGTACCGCAAAAGCGCACGTGAGCCGTGGCTGCTTTTTACCAGCCTGATGGGATATAAGCCACGCGAGATAGTGAAAATTTACAGTCGCCGTATGCAGATAGAACAGAACTTCAGGGATGAAAAAAACGAACGCTATGGGCTGGGTCTGCGGGCAAGTAAAAGCCGGGGAGAAAAAAGAATATCCGTGCTGTGTCTGGTGGCTACCCTTTACAGCATCATTATGTGGCTGACGGGATATTTTATTGAAAGTAAGGGAATAAACCGCTGGTTCCAGGCGAGCAGTGAGAAATCACGCAGGGTGCTGTCGTATCTGACGCTGAGTGAAAATGTCATGCGGCAGTCGCCGGGACTCCTGTCGGGGATGAACCCCGACAGGGTATACGCCGATATGGCGAGGGCCTATCGAAACATCATCATGGTGTACTGATAATGTTTCTGGGGATCCCTCAGGGCTACGGCCCCTTTTTTTATGCCAGCAGTTTTTGTAGATGAAGAAGTAAGCGATCGATCGCCCGATAGCTCAGTGCCTCCTGCAAATGCTGCCTCTCAATATCGGGGCATCCCTCCATATCGGCGACAGTTCTTGCCACTTTTAACAGGCGCTGCCATGCGCGAATGGAAAGCCCAAACCTTTGCAACGTCTCTTCCAGCCAGCCTGCGTCTTCGGTTTTAAGGGGGCAACACTGGCGTATACCCGTGTTATCAAGACGCGCGTTGAGCCTGCCCTGACGCGCGTACTGCCGCTCCTGTGCAGCAATAACCCGTTCGCGCACCTGTGCTGTACTTTCACCTCTGGCGTCGGGGTGTCGAAGTAGCCCAGGCGGAGGTAGCGGGATCTCAAGAGATAAATCAAACCGGTCGAGAAAAGGGCCGGAGAGTTTTCCCAGATAGCGCAGCGTCTGCTCGGGCGTCGAACGGTTGTGGTTGCCCTGGTAATGCCCTGTCGGGCTGGGGTTCATTGCCGCAACCAGCTGAAATTTAGCGGGATAGCTAATTTTGGCTCGCGTGCGGGAGATATGAATCTCTCCCGACTCTATCGGCTCGCGCAGCGCATCCAGCACGCGCCGCTCAAATTCCGGCAGTTCATCCAGAAACAGAATGCCATTGTGTGCCAGCGAAATTTCACCTGGCCCCGGGATTGACCCGCCTCCCACCATCGCCGTGAGAGAGGCGCTATGGTGCGGCGATCGGAAAGGGCGGCGCCGCCACTGTTTGTGCAGGGATGTCGCATTGACCAGACTCAAAATCGCCGCGCTTTCGAGGGCTTCATGGTTGTTGAGCGGAGGCAGCAAACCGCTCAGCCTGCTTGCCAGCATGGTTTTACCCGTCCCGGGCGGGCCGACGAGCAAAAGATTATGTCCTCCTGCAGCGGTAATCTCTAATGCTCGCTTCCCCTGCTCCTGGCCCAGGATGTCGCTCAGATCGTCTACAGGCGCCGGCAGCGCGTCGTGACACTCTTCCGGTTCAGCAAGCTCATGCCGTCCTTCCAGATACGCACAAACCTCCTGTAAATGCCCGGCGACCAGGCAGCCTTTCTCAGCAATGAGGCTAACTTCTGCCGCATTCTCATTCGCCACAATGATTTGCCGTCCTGCGCGGATAGCTTCCAGCGCACCCGAGATCGCACCGGGAACGCCTCTTAGCGCGCCTGTAAGCGCCAGTTCACCGATGAACTCATACGAGCCTAACCTTGAGGCATTAAGCTGCTCAGAGGCGGCGAGAAGCGCGATAGCAATAGGTAAATCATATCGTCCGCCCTCCTTTGGCAAATCGGCTGGGGCGAGGTTGATAGTGATCTTCTTCGCCGGGAAGTTATAACCGCTATTGATAATTGCACTGCGCACCCGATCCCGGGCCTCTTTAACCGTCGTTTCCGGCAGGCCCACGAGCGTTAGCCCGGGTAAACCGTTGCTCAAATGCACCTCAACGGAAATGAGCGGAGCTTTCACGCCGAGCGCCGCGCGCGTATAGACAACTGACAGTGACATGACACTACCTCCTGTCCGTTACTATGCACGCATCATGCGCCGTTTTTTAGCGTTCTTTCCCGGCGTTTCGGTGCGTGTTCCGGCTTTTTACCTTCTTGTTGTAAGCGTTGCATCAATCTGGAATGCGCATCGTAGAAATGGCTGCTCATGCGTTTCGGGTCTTAAAAACGCCAAAAAAAATGAAAAAAATTCATTTTTGTATTTTCCCTATATAAAACAACACTTAATAAAAAAATAATTTGCACGCTATCTAAATCAGTCATAAATAAATCTTGTGCTTATTTAAATAACTGTGGTAACTCTTTAGGTATTCCTTCGAACAAGAAGCCAAAAGAACTGAAAATGACAGCCCTTCTACGAGTGATTAGCCTGGTCGTGATTAGCGTGGTGGTGATTATTATCCCACCGTGCGGGGCTGCACTTGGACGAGGAAAGGCTTAGAAATCAAGCCTTAACGAACTAAGACCCCCGCACCGAAAGGTCCGGGGGTTTTTTTATGACTAAAAAACGTTAACGAGGAGCAGACAATGAGAATTAGCACAAAATTCTGTTTCTCCCGATTTATGACGGGGAACTAACTATGAACGGGGCACAGTGGGTGGTACATGCGTTGCGCGCGCAGGGAGTCGAAACGATATTCGGATATCCGGGTGGCGCAATTATGCCGATTTACGATGCATTGTATGACGGCGGCGTGGAACACCTGCTGTGTCGCCATGAGCAGGGCGCGGCAATGGCGGCCATTGGCTATGCACGCGCTACGGGTAAAACCGGCGTCTGCATGGCGACATCCGGCCCGGGTGCCACCAACCTGATCACCGGCCTGGCCGACGCACTGCTCGATTCTGTTCCCGTTGTGGCGATCACCGGCCAGGTGGCTTCGCCGTTCATCGGTACCGATGCCTTCCAGGAAGTGGATGTGCTCGGTCTGTCGCTGGCCTGCACCAAACACAGCTTTCTGGTTCAGTCGCTGGACGAGCTGCCGCGCGTGATGGCGGAAGCATTCGAGGTGGCAAACTCCGGTCGCCCGGGTCCGGTGCTGGTTGATATCCCGAAAGACATCCAGGTCGCTCAGGGTGAACTGGAGCCACACTTCTCCACGGTTGAAAGTGCCGATACGTTCCCACATGCCGCCATGGGCGAGGCTTGTGAAATGCTGGCTCAGGCCCAGCAGCCGATGCTGTACGTTGGTGGTGGCGTAGGCATGGCGCAGGCCGTTCCCGCCCTGCGTGAGTTCATCGCGGTGACGCAAATACCCGCCGCCTGCACGCTGAAAGGTCTGGGCGCGGTTGACGCAGACTACCCGTACTATCTGGGCATGTTGGGGATGCACGGCACCAAAGCAGCGAACCTGGCGGTGCAAGAGTGCGACCTGCTCATCGCCGTGGGCGCGCGTTTTGATGATCGCGTCACCGGCAAACTGAACACCTTCGCGCCGAACGCCAGGGTGATCCATATGGATATCGACCCGGCGGAGATGAACAAGCTGCGTCAGGCGCACGTTGCGCTGCAGGGCGATCTGAACGCACTGTTACCCGCTTTGCAGCAGCCGCTGGATATTAACGCATGGCGCCAGCACACCGCTGATATGCGTTCTGAACACGCGTGGCGTTACGATCACCCAGGCGACGCCATCTACGCGCCGCTACTGCTGAAACAGTTGTCCGACCGTAAACCCGCAGACAGCGTGGTCACCACCGACGTTGGCCAGCATCAGATGTGGTCGGCCCAGCACATGACCTATACGCGACCGGAAAACTTCATCACCTCCAGCGGGTTAGGTACCATGGGCTTTGGTCTGCCTGCCGCTGTGGGTGCTCAGGTTGCCCGTCCGAACGACACGGTTATCTGTATCTCCGGTGACGGCTCCTTCATGATGAACGTTCAGGAACTCGGCACCGTGAAGCGCAAGCAGTTGCCGCTGAAAATCGTGTTGCTCGATAACCAGCGTTTAGGCATGGTGCGTCAGTGGCAACAGCTGTTCTTCCAGGAGCGTTACAGCGAAACCACCCTGACCGATAACCCTGACTTCCTCACTCTGGCCAGCGCCTTTGGCATTCCCGGCCAGCACATCACCCGTAAAGACCAGGTTGAAGCGGCACTCGACACCATGCTGTCAAGCGAAGGGCCGTACCTGCTTCATGTCTCAATCGACGAACTTGAGAACGTCTGGCCGTTGGTACCGCCCGGTGCCAGTAACTCACAAATGCTGGAGAAATTATCATGATGCAACATCAGGTCGCCGTGCAGGCTCGCTTCAATCCGGAAACATTAGAACGCGTTTTGCGCGTGGTGCGTCACCGTGGCTTTCAGATCTGCTCCATGAACATGGAGACGGCCACCGACGCTCAGAACATCAGTATCGAATTAACCGTTGCCAGCCCGCGGTCGGTCGACTTACTGTTTAGTCAGTTATCAAAGCTGGTAGACGTTGCCCATGTTGCCATCTGCCAGAGCACAACCACATCACAACAAATCCGCGCTTGAGCGTGACAGGACGAAAAAATGACGACAAAAAAAGCTGATTACATTTGGTTCAACGGTGAGATGGTTCGTTGGGAAGACGCGAAAGTTCACGTGATGTCCCACGCGCTGCACTACGGCACCTCCGTGTTTGAAGGTATCCGTTGCTACGACTCTCACAAAGGGCCAGTGGTGTTCCGCCATCGCGAACACATGCAGCGTCTGCATGACTCAGCCAAAATTTATCGTTTCCCGGTCTCTCAGAGCGTGGATGAACTGATGGAAGCCTGCCGCGAGGTGATCCGCAAGAACAACCTGACCAGCGCCTATATTCGTCCGCTGGTGTTTGTGGGTGATGTGGGGATGGGCGTTAACCCGCCAGAGGGTTATACCACCGATGTGATCATTGCTGCGTTCCCGTGGGGCGCCTACCTGGGTGCCGAAGCGCTGGATCAGGGGATCGACGCAATGGTTTCTTCCTGGAACCGCGTGGCGCCCAACACCATCCCAACCGCCGCCAAAGCGGGCGGTAACTACCTCTCTTCTCTGCTGGTGGGTAGCGAAGCACGCCGCCACGGCTATCAGGAAGGTATCGCGCTGGATGTGAATGGCTACATCTCGGAAGGTGCGGGCGAAAACCTGTTTGAAGTCAAAGACGGCATTCTGTTCACGCCGCCGTTTACCTCTTCTGCGCTGCCGGGCATCACCCGCGATGCCATCATCAAGCTGGCGAAAGATCTGGGTATCGAAGTGCGCGAGCAGGTGCTCTCCCGCGAATCCCTGTACCTCGCCGATGAAGTGTTCATGTCCGGTACGGCGGCTGAAATCACGCCGGTTCGTAGCGTCGACGGCATTCAGGTGGGCGAAGGCCGCTGTGGCCCGGTCACCAAACGCATTCAGCAAGCTTTCTTTGGCCTGTTCACCGGTGAAACAGACGATAAATACGGCTGGTTGGATCAGGTTAATCACTAAATATAACTGTGGGGCGGCACGCACCGTCCCCTTTACGAGTCAGACGGGAGTAAATTAAGCATGCCTAAGTATCGTTCCGCCACCACCACCCACGGCCGTAATATGGCCGGTGCCCGCGCGCTGTGGCGCGCCACCGGGATGACCGACGCCGATTTCGGCAAGCCCATTATCGCCGTGGTTAACTCCTTCACCCAGTTTGTGCCGGGCCACGTACATTTGCGCGATCTCGGTAAACTGGTTGCCGAGCAAATTGAAGCCTCTGGCGGCGTGGCGAAAGAGTTCAACACCATTGCGGTGGATGATGGCATCGCGATGGGTCACGGGGGCATGCTTTATTCACTGCCGTCGCGCGAGCTGATCGCCGACTCGGTGGAGTACATGGTTAACGCCCACTGCGCCGATGCGATGGTTTGTATCTCCAACTGCGACAAAATCACCCCGGGGATGCTGATGGCCTCCCTGCGCCTGAACATTCCGGTGATCTTCGTCTCCGGCGGGCCGATGGAAGCGGGAAAAACCAAGCTGTCCGATAAAATCATCAAGCTCGACCTGGTCGACGCGATGATTCAGGGCGCGGACCCGAAAGTGTCTGACGAGCAGAGCGATCAGGTGGAACGTTCCGCATGTCCGACCTGCGGCTCGTGTTCCGGGATGTTCACCGCTAACTCCATGAACTGCCTGACCGAAGCGCTGGGCCTGTCCCAGCCGGGCAACGGCTCGCTGCTGGCAACCCACGCCGACCGCAAACAGCTGTTCCTCAATGCGGGCAAGCGCATCGTGGAGCTGACCAAACGCTACTACGAGCAGGACGACGCCAGCGCGCTGCCGCGCAACATCGCCAGCAAAGCCGCGTTTGAAAATGCCATGACCCTGGATATCGCCATGGGCGGTTCCACCAACACCGTTCTGCACCTGCTGGCCGCCGCGCAGGAAGCCGAAATTGACTTCACCATGAGCGATATCGACAAGCTGTCGCGCAAGGTGCCGCAGTTGTGCAAAGTTGCGCCAAGCACCCAGAAGTACCACATGGAGGACGTTCACCGCGCCGGTGGCGTGCTGGGTATTCTGGGCGAGCTGGACCGCGCGGGGCTGCTTAACCGCGACGTGAAAAACGTGCTTGGCCTGACGCTGCCGCAGTCGCTGGAGCAATACGACGTGATGCTTACCAAAGACGACGCGGTGAAGGACATGTTCCGCGCCGGTCCGGCAGGCATTCGTACCACGCAGGCGTTCTCGCAGGATTGCCGCTGGGATACGCTGGATGACGATCGCGCCGAAGGCTGCATTCGCTCGCTGGAGCACGCCTACAGCAAAGACGGCGGGCTTGCCGTGCTGTACGGTAACTTTGCGGAAAACGGCTGCATCGTGAAAACCGCAGGCGTGGATGACAGCATCCTGAAATTCACCGGTCCGGCAAAAGTGTACGAAAGCCAGGACGATGCGGTGGAAGCCATTCTCGGTGGCAAAGTGGTTGCCGGCGACGTGGTGGTGATCCGCTACGAAGGGCCAAAAGGCGGGCCGGGCATGCAGGAGATGCTTTACCCAACCACCTTCCTGAAATCCATGGGCCTCGGTAAAGCCTGCGCGCTGATCACCGACGGCCGTTTCTCCGGCGGGACATCCGGTCTCTCCATTGGTCACGTATCGCCGGAAGCGGCAAGCGGCGGCAACATTGCGATCATCGAAGATGGCGATCTGATTGAGATCGACATTCCGAACCGTGGCATTCAGCTCAAGCTCAGCGACCAGGAGATTGCCGCGCGTCGTGAAGCGCAGGATGCACGCGGCGACAAAGCCTGGACGCCGAAAGACCGCCAGCGTGAAGTCTCCTTCGCCCTGCGTGCTTATGCGAGCCTTGCCACCAGTGCAGACAAAGGCGCGGTACGCGATAAATCGAAACTTGGGGGCTAATAATGGCCGAGTCACAACCCTTATCTGCCGCCCCCGAGGGGGCGGAATATCTGAGGGCGGTGCTGCGCGCGCCGGTCTATGAGGCCGTGCAGGTCACGCCTTTGCAGAAAATGGAAAAACTCTCTTCGCGCCTGGATAACGTTATTCTGGTGAAACGCGAAGATCGGCAGCCGGTGCACAGCTTCAAGCTGCGCGGTGCCTACGCGATGATGGCCGGGCTGACCGACGAGCAAAAAGCGCGCGGCGTGATCACCGCGTCGGCAGGTAACCACGCGCAGGGCGTGGCGTTCTCCTCGGCCCGTCTGGGGCTGAAAGCGCTGATCGTGATGCCGGTTGCCACAGCCGATATCAAAGTCGACGCGGTGCGCGGTTTCGGCGGCGAGGTGCTGCTCCACGGCGCTAATTTTGACGAAGCCAAGGCCAAAGCGATTGAGCTGGCGCAGCAGCAGGGGTTTACCTGGGTGCCGCCGTTCGATCACCCGATGGTCATCGCCGGGCAGGGCACGCTGGCGCTGGAGTTGCTCCAGCAGGATGCCCATCTTGACCGCGTGTTCGTGCCGGTGGGCGGCGGCGGTCTGGCGGCGGGCGTGGCCGTGCTGATCAAACAGCTGATGCCGCAGATCAAAGTCATCGCCGTTGAAGCGGAAGACTCAGCCTGCCTGAAGGCGGCGCTGGACGCCGGGCATCCGGTGGATCTGCCGCGCGTCGGGCTGTTTGCCGAGGGCGTGGCCGTCAAACGCATTGGCGATGAAACATTCCGTCTCTGCCAGGAATATCTCGACGATATCGTTACGGTTGATAGCGATGCTATCTGCGCGGCGATGAAAGATCTCTTTGAGGACGTTCGCGCCGTGGCGGAGCCTTCCGGCGCGCTGGCGCTGGCGGGAATGAAAAAATACATCGTCCAGCACACCATTCGCGGCGAGCGTCTGGCGCACGTGCTTTCCGGAGCCAACGTGAACTTCCACGGTCTGCGCTACGTATCCGAGCGCTGCGAGCTGGGCGAGCAGCGTGAAGCGTTGCTGGCGGTGACCATTCCGGAGGAGAAGGGCAGCTTCCTGAAGTTTTGCCAGCTGCTGGGCGGCCGGGCGGTGACGGAGTTCAACTACCGTTTCGCCGATGCCAAAGACGCCTGTATTTTTGTTGGCGTGCGCCTGAGCCGTGGCCTGGAAGAACGAAAAGAGATCCTCAGCCTGCTGCACGAGGGGGGATATAGCGTGGTGGATCTGTCCGACGATGAAATGGCGAAGCTGCACGTGCGCTACATGGTCGGCGGACGTCCGTCCAAGCCGCTGCGGGAACGCCTGTTCAGCTTCGAGTTTCCGGAATCGCCGGGCGCATTGCTCAAGTTCCTGCACACGCTGGGCACGCACTGGAACATCTCCCTGTTCCACTACCGCAGCCACGGCACCGACTACGGTCGCGTGCTGGCGGCGTTCGAGCTGGGCGAGCACGAGCCGGATTTCGAAACGCGGCTGAACGAGCTGGGCTATGAGTGTCACGACGAAACGCACAACCCGGCGTTCAGGTTCTTCCTCGCAGGGTAAGCGGAGCGTAGGTCGGGTCAGCGTAGCGCCACCCGGCTTTAGTGATTGGGCAGTATCTTCCAGAACGCATCAATAAGCGGCTCATGCAGCCGCTTTTTTTGTGCGCACACGCCAAGCTCGAACGGCGTTTTCTCGTCGCTGCGCTCCAGAATCATCACGCGGTTGCGCACCGGTTCCGGGCTGTTCTCCAGCACCACCTCCGGGAGCAGCGCCACGCCGCAGCCCAGCGCCACCATCGAAACCATCGCCTCATGCCCGCCAACCGTCGCGTAGATTGACGGGTTGCTGATCTTCTGGCGACGGAACCACAGCTCTATGCGGCGGCGCACCGGCCCCTGATCGGCCATGATAAACGGCACCGTTGACCAGTCCGGTTTTTCCACCGACACCTGATTACGCACCGGGCAGGGCAGCGCGGGGGCAATCAACACCACGGCCAGGTTCTCGAGCATAGAGAACGCCACCGCGCCCGGCAGGGTTTCCGGTTTGCCCGCAATGGCCAGATCGGCTTCGCCCGTCACCACTTTTTCCATTGCGTCGGCAGCATCACCCGTCGTGAGCTTAATTTCCACCGACGGATGTTCCGCGCGGAAACGGTCAAGGATCGGCGGCAGGTGGCTATAGGCGGCGGTTACCGAACAGAATATGTGAAGCTCCCCGGAAAGAGACGGCCCCTGCTGGTCGATAGTGTGCCGCAGCTGTTGGTACTGCAGCAGCGTTTGCTGGGCAAACACGCGCAGCTCTTCCCCGGCTTCGGTGAGAGTGACGGTGCGGTTATCGCGGACAAACAGGGGCTGGCCGAGGTCTTCCTCAAGCCGCTGGATCTGGCGCGACAGCGTGGAAGGACTGACGTGCATCGCGCGGGCACTGCGGCCAAAGTGACGGCTTTCCGCCAGGTGCAGGAACATTTTCAGATCGCGTAAATCCATGAATACCCATCCCCCGATTTACATTGCAAATACTGCAACGTGACGTTGTGAATATATCAATTTCCGCAATAAATTTCCTGTTGTAATGTGGGTACATTCTCGCTGAAAGGCGAACCGAACAATAAGACACACAACATCACGAGGTATCACCCATGGCTAACTACTTTAATACACTGAACTTGCGCCAGCAGCTGGCGCAGCTGGGCAAATGCCGCTTTATGGGGCGCGAAGAATTTGCCGATGGCGCGAGCTACCTTCAGGGTAAAAAAGTGGTCATCGTCGGCTGTGGCGCACAGGGCCTGAACCAGGGGCTGAACATGCGTGACTCCGGTCTGGATATCTCCTACGCCCTGCGCAAAGAAGCGATTGCCGAAAAGCGCGCGTCCTGGCGTAAAGCAACCGAAAACGGCTTCAAAGTGGGCACGTATGAAGATCTGATCCCGCAGGCGGATCTGGTGGTTAACCTGACGCCAGACAAACAGCACTCTGACGTGGTGCGTGCCGTACAGCCGCTGATGAAAGATGGCGCGGCGCTGGGTTACTCCCATGGCTTCAACATCGTGGAAGTGGGCGAGCAGATCCGCAAAGACATCACCGTCGTGATGGTGGCACCGAAGTGCCCGGGTACCGAAGTGCGTGAAGAGTACAAACGTGGCTTCGGCGTACCGACGCTGATCGCGGTTCACCCGGAAAACGATCCGAAAGGCGAAGGCATGGCGATTGCCAAGGCATGGGCAGCGGCCACTGGCGGCCACCGTGCGGGCGTGCTGGAATCCTCCTTCGTTGCAGAAGTGAAATCTGACCTGATGGGTGAGCAAACCATTCTGTGCGGTATGCTGCAGGCCGGTTCTCTGCTGTGTTTCGACAAGCTGGTGGAAGAGGGTACGGACCCGGCATACGCCGAAAAACTGATTCAGTTCGGCTGGGAAACCATCACCGAAGCGCTGAAGCAGGGCGGTATCACGCTGATGATGGATCGTCTGTCCAACCCGGCAAAACTGCGTGCTTATGCGCTGTCTGAACAGCTGAAAACCATCATGGCTCCGCTGTTCCAGAAACATATGGACGACATCATCTCCGGTGAGTTCTCTTCCGGTATGATGGCCGACTGGGCGAACGACGATAAAAACCTGCTGACCTGGCGTGAAGAGACCGGTAAAACCGCCTTTGAAACCGCCCCGCAGTTTGACGGCAAAATCAGCGAGCAGGAGTACTTCGATAAAGGCGTTCTGATGATCGCGATGGTGAAAGCGGGCGTTGAGCTGGCGTTTGAAACCATGGTGGATTCCGGCATCATCGAAGAGTCTGCGTACTACGAATCACTGCACGAACTGCCGCTGATCGCGAACACCATCGCCCGTAAGCGTCTGTATGAAATGAACGTGGTTATCTCGGATACCGCTGAATACGGTAACTACCTGTTCTCTTACGCCTGCGTACCGCTGCTGAAAGAGTTCATGACCACCCTGCAGGCGGGCGATCTGGGCAAAGCGATTGCGGAAGGTGCGGTAGATAACGCACAGCTGCGTGACGTGAACGAAGCCATTCGTAGCCACGAGATCGAGAAAGTGGGCCAGAAGCTGCGCGGCTACATGACCGATATGAAGCGTATTGCGGTAGCGAGTTAACCCTCTTGTCGGGTGGCGCTTCGCTTACCCGACCTACAAAAACGTAAATGCAGGCCGGGTAAGGCGCAGTCGCCACCCGGCTTTTTATTTGCGATACAACACTTTAATGACGTGGTAGCCAAACTGCGTGTGCAGTGGACCCGTAGGCTCCAGCACCGGGCAGGAGAAAACCACTTTATCGAACGCCGGAACCATCTGGCCCTGACGGAATTCACCCAGGTCGCCGCCGCGTTTGCCTGACGGACAAATCGAGTGTTTCTTTGCCAGCTTGCCGAAGTCGGCGCCGTTTTTAAGCTGTTCAAGAAGATCCTGTGCCAGTTTCTCTTCTTTAACAAGGATATGCAGTGCTGCTGCTGTTTTTGCCATGATCGTGCCTTGAGTCAACGAGTTTACGCTCGGTATACTACCACGCGTTTTTCCTCCTCTCCCGACTTTCATTGAGCGATCCTTATGCGTTTAAACCCCGGACAACAACAAGCCGTCGAATTTGTCACCGGACCCTGCCTGGTGCTGGCGGGGGCGGGATCCGGTAAAACCCGCGTCATTACCAATAAAATTGCCCATCTTATCCGTGGCTGTGGCTATCAGGCGCGGCATATCGCGGCGGTGACCTTTACCAATAAAGCGGCACGCGAGATGAAAGAGCGCGTGGGCCAGACGCTGGGGCGCAAAGAGGCGCGCGGCCTGATGATCTCCACCTTCCACACGCTGGGGCTGGACATCATCAAGCGCGAGTATGCGGCGCTGGGGATGAAGTCTAATTTCTCGCTCTTCGATGACACCGATCAGGTGGCCTTGCTCAAAGAGCTGACCGAAGGGCTGATCGAGGATGACAAAACCGTTCTCCAGCAGCTGATCTCGACGATCTCCAACTGGAAAAACGATCTGATGACGCCGTCGCAGGCAGCGGCGATCGCCAAAGGCGAACGGGATCGCATCTTCGCGCACTGCTACGGTCTGTACGATGCGCACATGAAAGCCTGTAACGTACTGGATTTCGACGATCTGATCCTGCTGCCTACGCTGCTGTTGCAGCGCAATGAAGAGGTACGCGAGCGCTGGCAGAATAAAATCCGCTACCTGCTGGTGGATGAATATCAGGATACCAACACCAGCCAGTACGAACTGGTGAAGCTGTTGGTCGGGCAGCGGGCGCGTTTTACCGTCGTGGGCGATGACGATCAGTCTATCTACTCCTGGCGCGGCGCACGTCCGCAAAACCTGGTGCTGCTGAGCAAAGATTTTCCGGCGCTGCAGGTGATTAAGCTGGAGCAGAACTACCGTTCGTCCGGGCGCATCCTGAAGGCGGCAAACATTCTGATCGCCAATAACCCGCACGTGTTTGAAAAGCGTCTCTTCTCCGAGCTGGGCTACGGCACGGAGCTGAAGGTGCTTAGTGCCAACAATGAAGAGCATGAAGCGGAGCGCGTCACCGGCGAGCTGATCGCCCATCACTTCGTGAATAAAACCGAATATAAGGATTACGCGATCCTCTATCGCGGCAACCACCAGTCCCGCGTCTTTGAAAAGATGCTGATGCAGAACCGCATTCCGTACAAAATCTCGGGCGGTACCTCGTTCTTCTCCCGCCCGGAAATCAAAGACCTGCTGGCCTATCTACGTGTACTGACCAACCCGGATGACGACAGCGCCTTCCTGCGTATCGTGAACACGCCGAAGCGCGAAATCGGCCCGGCAACGCTGCAAAAACTCGGCGAATGGGCGATGACGCGCAGTAAAAGTATGTTTACCGCCAGCTTCGATATGGGCCTGAGCCAGACGCTCACCGGGCGCGGCTACGACAACTTAACCCGCTTTACCCACTGGCTTGGCGAGGTGCAGCGGCTGGCGGAACGCGAACCCGTCGCCGCGGTGCGCGATCTGATCCACGGTATTGATTACGAATCCTGGCTCTATGAAACGTCCGCCAGCCCGAAGGCAGCAGAGATGCGGATGAAAAACGTTAACCAGCTGTTCAACTGGATGACGGAAATGCTGGAAGGCTCGGAGATTGACGAGCCGATGACCCTGACGCAGGTGGTCACCCGCTTTACGCTGCGCGATATGATGGAGCGCGGCGAGAGCGAAGAGGAGGCCGATCAGGTTCAGCTGATGACGCTGCACGCCTCTAAAGGGCTGGAGTTCCCGTATGTTTATCTGGTGGGGATGGAAGAGGGGTTACTGCCGCACCAGAGCAGCATTGACGAAGACAACGTCGATGAAGAACGTCGTCTGGCCTACGTGGGCATTACGCGTGCTCAGAAAGAGCTGGTCTTTACGCTTTGCAAAGAGCGCCGACAGTACGGCGAGCTTGTCCGCCCGGAGCCGAGCCGTTTCCTGCTGGAGCTGCCGCAGGATGACCTGATCTGGGAGCAGGAGCGCAAGGTCATCACGGCTGAAGAGCGAATGCATAAAGGTCAGGCTAACGTGGCGAATATCCGCGCCATGCTGGCGAAAGCCAAAGAGAAGGGATGAAGCCGGGAGAATGGTAGGCCGGGCAAGCGCAGCGCCGCCCGGCGATGTTCGATAACCTTACTTAACCTCAAGCACCCAGTGAACGTAGCTCTGCCACTGGCACTCCTGTTCAATCAGCTCTGCACCCAGCGGATGATTATCCAGCCATTTTTCCGGCAGCGTCAGGATCAGTTTTTCATCTTCGACGTCAAGCGTAGTGGCGGGAAGCACATCATCACGACGGCGGCTGGCAAACAGGATCGCCAGACGCAGCAAGCGGCAAAGATGTTCTGCCACGCGCGGCGGAACGGCGTTTTGCTGGTGGAGCGAGGAGAGATCGACGGCGTTTGTCTGGTTCAGGAGCAGCGTCGCCAGGAGTTTTTTCTGCGCGGGGGTAAAGCCCGGCAAATCCAGGTTACGCACCAGCCAGGCAGCATGCAGCGGTGCCTGCTTGTACTCAACGCTCAGCCCAATCTCATGCAGCGCGCAGGCGCTGAGCAGCAGTTCGCGGCTTAACGGTTCAATATCCCAGCTCTGATTTACTCGATCGGCAAAAAGCGAGGCCAGCTGCGCCACGCGACCGGCCTGCTCGGCATCAACGATAAAGCGGCGCTGCACGTTGCGAAGCGTACGGCTGCGAATATCCTGATCGACGGACAGGTGCAGCATCCCGTAAACCAGCCCTTCACGCAGTGCGCCGCCGGCCAGCGTCATACACTGGATATTCAGCTCGGTGAAAATGGCGATCAGAATAGCCAGCCCGCTCGGGAAGACCAGCGCGCGTTCGAGCGTCAGACCTTCAATTTCGAGCTCTTCAAGGCGACCGCACTGGATAGCTCGCTGTTTGAGCTGCTGGAGTTTGGCAAGCGTGATCCGCTCGTCCATCCCCTGAGCCATCATGATTTCCTGCAGCGCCTGCACGGTACCCGAGGCACCCACGCAGACTTTCCAGCCGTGATAGCGCAGCTCTTCCATCACCGGGCGCAGCACTTCACGGGCGGCGTTTTCAGCCTCGTCGAAGTTCTCTTTTGCGAGATTGCGATCGGTAAAGTAGCGTTCAAGCCAGGTGACGCAACCCATCGACAGGCTGAAAAGCGAGGTGGCCTGCGCGCCCGTGCCGGTGACCAGTTCGGTACTGGCACCGCCGATATCCACCACCAGACGGCGATCGTCGCCGCCGGTCGTATGGGCCACTCCCTGATAAATCAGACGGGCTTCTTCCTCACCGCTAATAACCTGCACCGGACAGCCGAGGATCTCCTGCGCTTTGGCAATAAAATCCACGGCGTTCACCGCCAGGCGAAGCGTTGCCGTCGCGACAACGCGGATTTGCGCGTGCGGGATATCCTGCAGACGTTCAGCAAAGAGACGCAGACACTGCCAGCCACGTTCCATGGCTTCAGCAGAGAGATGGTTATCGCTGCTCAGGCCCGCCGCGAGACGGACCTTGCGCTTGATGCGGGTGAGCGTTTGTATGCTTCCCGCTACCTCGCGCACAACCAGCATATGAAAACTATTCGAACCGAGATCTATTGCTGCATAGAGCGAGGTAGAACTCATACACTTCATCCTTCACGCTGCCTCATCGTTGGCTGCGCCAGCTCACACCTGTCACTTACTGAAGTAAGCGCCAGGAGATCCGCAGACTTGCCGCCTTGATGCATCATGAATGATTTTGTGTATGGCATAATTTCTTAACCTGAACGACGACGATTACGCGGTGCGCCGGAACGACGCGGACCGTTGCCTGGACGGGCGCGGGTCAGGCGCTTCGGCGGCGGCAATTCGCTTAACAGCGCATCCGGGTTGTACTTGCTCTGCGGGATAGAGTGACCGATATAGGTCTCAATCGCCGGGAGATTCAGCGCATACTCTTCGCACGCCAGGCTAATGGAGTGACCGCTTGCGCCAGCACGACCGGTACGACCGATACGGTGAACGTAATCTTCACAATCGTCCGGCAGGTCATAGTTAAAGACGTGCGTCACGGCTGGGATGTGCAGGCCGCGCGCGGCAACGTCGGTAGCGACCAGAATATCGAGATCGCCACGGGTAAATTCTTCGAGAATACGCAGACGTTTTTTCTGCGCAACGTCGCCGGTCAACAGGCCAACGCGGTGACCGTCTGCAGCCAGGTGGCCCCAGATATCTTCACAGCGGTGCTTGGTATTGGCGAAGATAATGGCGCGATCTGGCCACTCTTCTTCAATCAGCGTTTGCAGCAGACGCATTTTCTCTTCATTAGAAGGATAGAAAAGCTCTTCTTTAATACGGTGGCCCGTTTTCTGTTCCGGTTCCACTTCGACATATTCGGCGTTGTTCATTTGCTCGAACGCCAGCTCGCGTACGCGGTAAGAAAGGGTCGCGGAGAACAGCATGTTCAGGCGCTGGTTTGCCGCAGGCATGCGACGGAACAACCAACGGATATCTTTAATGAAGCCCAGATCGTACATACGGTCCGCTTCATCCAGCACCACAACCTGAATTGCGCCGAGGTTGATGTGGTTCTGTTTGGCATAGTCGATAAGACGACCGGTAGTACCAATGAGGATATCTACGCCGCTTTCCAGCACTTTCAGCTGTTTATCGTAGCCGTCGCCGCCGTAGGCAAGGCCAAGCTTCAGGCCGGTAGACTGCGCCAGCGGTTCCGCATCTGCGTGGATCTGTACCGCCAGTTCTCGCGTCGGAGCCATAATGAGCGCGCGCGGCTGGTTAACTTTGCGGTCTGCAATTGCGGGATGAGAAAGTAAATAATGAAACGTTGACGTTAAGAACGCCATCGTTTTGCCAGTACCGGTTTGCGCCTGCCCCGCAACATCGCGACCGGCCAGCGTCAGCGGCAGGGCGAGAGCCTGAATAGGCGTGCAGTTATGAAAGCCTTTAGTTTCAAGGGCTTCGATCACCTTTGGGTGCAGGGCGAAGTCGGAAAACTTCTGTTCTGTTAAATGTGTTTTGCTCATAGTGTGGTAGAATATCAGCTTACTATTGCTTTACGAAAGCGTATCCGGTGAAATAAAGTCAACCTTTAGTTGGTTATTGCGACATCAACACGTCGTTGATGCGGGCGAAACCAACGTACCAGGCTTATTCCTGTGGAGTTATATATGAGCGATAAAATTATTCACCTGACTGACGACAGTTTTGACACGGACGTACTTAAGGCTGACGGGCTGATCCTCGTCGATTTCTGGGCTGAATGGTGTGGTCCTTGCAAAATGATCGCCCCGATTCTGGATGAGATCGCTGACGAGTATCAGGGCAAACTGACCGTTGCCAAGCTGAACATCGACCAGAACCCGGGTACCGCGCCGAAATACGGCATCCGCGGCATTCCAACCCTGCTGCTGTTCAAAAACGGTGAAGTGGCGGCGACCAAAGTGGGCGCACTGTCCAAAGGTCAGCTGAAAGAGTTCCTGGACGCCAACCTGGCGTAAGGTTTCTCGGCTGCGCGTCCAGAGCGCCTAATCCTAATATTGTGTGGATCTCTGGACGCCCGGCTTTAGTCGTGCTAAGTTAGCTATGACTTCGTTTTAAACATATCTGTTGTTTGAATCTTGTTTTACCCGATACTTCCCGTTGTTGACACAAACAGTGCGTGAAGTTGCTAAATTCCGGGCTTGTCACTCAATCCGTCTTGTCGTTTCAGTTCTGCGTTCTTTCCCTGTGACCAGACAGCGTACAGACATGAGTTGATGGCCGCTAAACAGGCATGGATGACCCTGCCATACCATTCACATTATTAAGTTCGAGAATCACCCCGAGTTTAAGAACCCACACCATTATGAATCTTACCGAATTAAAGAACACGCCGGTTTCTGAGCTGATCACTCTCGGCGAAAATATGGGGCTGGAAAACCAGGCTCGTATGCGCAAGCAGGACATCATTTTCGCCATCCTGAAGCAGCACGCTAAGAGTGGCGAAGATATCTTTGGCGACGGTGTGCTGGAGATATTGCAAGACGGATTTGGTTTCCTCCGTTCTGCAGACAGCTCCTACCTCGCCGGCCCTGACGACATCTACGTATCCCCTAGCCAAATCCGCCGTTTCAACCTCCGCACTGGTGACACCATTTCAGGTAAGATTCGTCCTCCAAAAGAGGGTGAACGTTACTTTGCGCTGTTGAAAGTGAATGAAGTTAACTACGACAAACCTGAAAACTCGCGTAACAAGATCCTCTTCGAGAACTTAACGCCGCTGCACGCGAACTCTCGCCTGCGCATGGAACGTGGTAACGGTTCAACCGAAGACTTAACGGCGCGTGTACTGGATCTGGCCTCTCCAATTGGCCGTGGCCAGCGTGGCCTGATTGTCGCGCCGCCTAAAGCGGGTAAAACTATGCTGCTGCAGAACATTGCGCAGAGCATTGCTTACAATCACCCGGACTGCGTGCTGATGGTGCTGCTGATTGACGAACGTCCGGAAGAAGTGACCGAGATGCAGCGTCTGGTGAAAGGCGAAGTTGTGGCTTCTACCTTTGACGAACCAGCATCTCGCCACGTTCAGGTTGCAGAAATGGTTATCGAGAAGGCGAAACGCCTGGTTGAGCACAAGAAAGACGTGATCATCCTGCTCGACTCCATCACCCGTCTGGCGCGTGCGTACAACACCGTCGTACCGGCTTCCGGTAAAGTGCTGACCGGTGGTGTGGATGCGAACGCCCTGCACCGTCCGAAGCGTTTCTTCGGGGCGGCACGTAACGTGGAAGAGGGCGGCAGCCTGACCATCATCGCAACCGCGCTGATCGACACCGGTTCAAAGATGGATGAAGTGATTTACGAAGAATTTAAAGGTACAGGTAACATGGAACTGCACCTTTCTCGTAAAATCGCGGAAAAACGCGTCTTCCCGGCTATCGACTACAACCGTTCCGGTACCCGTAAAGAAGAGCTGCTCACCACTCAGGAAGAGCTGCAGAAAATGTGGATCCTGCGCAAAATCATTCACCCAATGGGCGAAATCGACGCAATGGAATTCCTCATTAATAAGCTGGCGATGACCAAAACTAACGACGATTTCTTCGATATGATGAAACGCTCGTAACGTAAATATTCCCAGCAAACGCCACGTTTTTACGTGGCGTTTTTCTTTTATGGACTATACGCTATTACCAATGACTCCCAATTTTGACCTGTCGGTGCGACAATAAGATAATTCGCACAGTAAAAACATTAATAGACTGAATAATAAACAAATGGAGTTGCAAGAGATGTGCTTTATGCCTTCTGGCCCGGCGCCATCATGGTTATACTCCCTTGACTGACATTTGTTGAGAAAATCCATTGTGAACCTACTCGATACGTTTACTGAACTAACCAGTATTTTTTTGTTCACCACCTGCTTTTTGTTTCTTGCGCGCAAGGTGGCAAAATACCTGGGGTTAGTGGATAAACCCAACTTCCGCAAACGCCATCAAGGGATGATCCCGTTGGTGGGTGGTATCTCCGTTTTTGCAGGTATCTGCTTCGCTTTCGCTGTTACCGATTACTACATTCCTCATGCCAGACTTTATCTCATCTGCGCGACGGTTCTGGTTGTCGTGGGGGCGCTCGACGATCGATATGATATCAGCGTAAAAATTCGGGCCTTCGTTCAGGCTGCCGTGGGTATCGCTATGATGGTTGTGGCTAAACTTCATTTAGGCAGTCTGGGCTACATTTTTGGATCCTGGGAGTTGGTGCTGGGCCCGTTCGGTTACTTCCTCACGCTCTTTGCCGTGTGGGTAGCCATTAATGCCTTCAATATGGTCGATGGGATAGATGGTCTTCTGGGAGGGCTATCCTGTGTCTCGTTTGCAGCTATAGGGATGATTTTATGGTTCGATGGTCAATACAGCCTTGCGATGTGGTGCTTTGCCATGATTGCAGCCATTCTGCCTTATATCCTTTTAAATCTCGGCGCATTGGGCCGTCGCTATAAAGTCTTTATGGGCGATGCGGGCAGCACGTTCATCGGTTTTACGATCATATGGGTTTTGCTGGAAACTACGCAGGGTAAAACTCACCCGATTAGCCCTGTCACCGCGCTGTGGATTATTGCCATTCCGCTGATGGACATGGTGGCAATTATGTATCGCCGCCTGCGCAAAGGAATGAGTCCCTTCTCTGCCGACAGGCAACATATTCATCATCTGATCATGCGCGCGGGATTTACTTCTCGTCAGGCTTTCATGCTTATTACTCTGGCGGCTGCTATCCTTGCGAGCATTGGCGTTGCAGCGGAATACGCCCACTTTATTCCTGAATGGGTAATGTTGGTATTGTTCTTGCTAGCGTTTTCTTTGTATGGCTACTGCATTAAACGTGCATGGAGGGTTGCGCGTTTCATTAAGCGTATTAAACGCAGGATGCGTCGAAATAGTGGCAATAATCCAACTTTAACTAAATAAACTGGGATTGTGATGACTCAACCGTTGGCAGGAGCAAAATCAGAGATGAACGAGAATGAGCTGGATATTCGTGGCTTGTTTCGCGTTTTATGGGCGGGCAAACTGTGGATTGTTGGAACAGCATTAGGTTTTGCGCTAATTGCGCTTGCGTACACTTTCTTCGCAAAACAGGAGTGGAGCGCCACGGCGATAACAGATAGACCAACAGTTAACATGCTAGGTGGGTTCTATTCCCAGCAGCAGTTCCTGCGCAATCTGGATATCAAAGCGAACCTGGCCACGCCGGATCAGACGTCCGTTATGGATGAAGCCTACAAAGAGTTTGTCATGCAGCTGGCCTCATGGGATACGCGTCGTGATTTCTGGTCCCAGACCGATTACTACAAGCAACGCATGGTGGGCAACAGCAAGGCCGATGCCGCGCTGCTGGATGACATGATCAACAACATTCAGTTTATGCCGGGCGATATCCTGCGTAACGTTAACGACAGCGTGAAACTGATTGCGGAAACCGCGCCGGATGCCAATAACCTGCTTCGTCAGTACGTCGCTTTCGCCAGCCAGCGTGCGGCGAGCCACCTTAACGATGAGCTGAAAGGCGCATGGGCGGCGCGCACCATCCAGATGAAAGCGCAGGTTAAACGTCAGGAAGAGGTGTCAAAAGCCATTTTCACCCGTCGCGTCCATAACCTTGAGCAGGCGCTGAAAATTGCCGAACAGCGCAATATTTCCCGCAGCGAGACCGATGTGCCGGCTGACGAGCTGCCTGATTCCGAAATGTTCCTGCTGGGGCGTCCAATGCTCCAGGCGCGTCTTGAAAATCTCCAGGCCGTTGGCCCTGATTTTGACCTCGACTACGACCAGAACCGCGCCATGCTCAATACCCTGAACGTGGGCCCGACGCTGGATCCGCGTTTTCAGACCTATCGTTACTTAAGAACGCCTGAAGAACCTGTAAAACGCGATAGTCCGCGTCGCGCATTCCTGATGATCATGTGGGGGATTGTGGGCGCATTGACTGGCGCTGGCGTGGCGTTAACGCGTCGTCGCACTAATTATAAGAACGCCTAATCGAAGAGAATCGATGTGAAAGTACTTACCGTATTTGGCACCAGACCGGAGGCCATCAAGATGGCGCCTCTGGTCCATGCGCTGGCCAGGGATCCTGATATAGAAGTGAAAGTGTGCGTGACTGCCCAGCACCGTGAGATGCTCGATCAGGTTTTATCTCTCTTTTCTATTGTCCCGGATTACGACCTCAATATTATGAAACCGGGGCAAGGACTGACGGAGATCACCTGCCGGATTCTGGAGGGATTGAAACCGATTCTGGAGTCATATAAGCCTGACGTCGTCCTCGTGCATGGTGACACCACGACAACCGTGGCGACCAGCCTGGCGGCATTCTACCAACGCATTCCGGTCGGGCATGTTGAAGCGGGCCTGCGGACGGGCAATCTCTATTCACCGTGGCCGGAAGAGGCCAACCGCACGCTAACGGGCCACCTGGCGATGTATCACTTCGCGCCAACCGAAAACTCGCGCCAGAATCTGCTGCGTGAAAACATTACTGATAACAAAATCTTCGTGACCGGGAATACGGTCATTGATGCGCTGATTTGGGTGCGCGATCGGGTGCTGGAGAACAAAGACCTCCAGAGCGAGCTCGCCGCGCGCTATCCGTTTTTACATAACGGTAAAAAGACCATTCTGGTGACGGGCCACCGTCGCGAAAGCTTTGGTCAGGGTTTTGAGCAAATCTGCCATGCGCTGGCCGAAATTGCCGCGCAGAATGAAGATGTGCAGATTGTCTATCCGGTGCACCTCAACCCTAACGTCAGCGAGCCGGTAAACCGCATTCTGGGCCATGTCGAGAATGTCTTACTGATTGAACCACAGGACTACATGCCGTTCGTCTGGCTGATGAACCACGCCTGGCTGATCCTGACCGATTCCGGCGGCATTCAGGAAGAAGCGCCTTCGCTTGGCAAACCGGTGCTGGTGATGCGAGAAACCACGGAGCGTCCGGAGGCGGTGAAAGCGGGGACGGTACGTCTGGTCGGCACAGATCCGCAGCGTATCGTCGAAGAGGTCACACGCCTGTTACACGATGAAGAAGCGTACCAGGCGATGAGCAAAGCCCATAACCCGTACGGCGATGGGCAGGCCTGTGGTCGTATTTTGCATGCACTTAAACACAATCGGGTATCACTATGAGTTTTACTACCATCTCTGTCGTGGGTCTTGGTTATATTGGGCTGCCCACGGCGGCGGCCTTTGCCTCTCGTCAAAAGCAGGTTGTCGGCGTGGATATCAATGCGCGCGCGGTGGAAACCATCAACCGTGGCGAAATTCATATCGTGGAGCCGGATCTTGACCGCGTGGTGAAAGAGGCCGTCGATGGCGGCTTCCTGCGTGCCAGCACCACCCCCGTTGCGGCAGATGCGTATCTGATTGCGGTTCCAACGCCTTTCAAAGGCGACCATGAGCCTGATATGGCGTACGTCGAGGCCGCGGCCAAATCGATTGCGCCCGTGCTGAAAAAAGGCGCGCTGGTGATTCTGGAATCCACCTCGCCGGTAGGCGCAACCGAACAAATGGCGCAGTGGCTGGCGGACGCCCGCCCCGATCTGAGCTTCCCGCAGCAGGCCGGTGAACAGGCCGATATCAATATCGCCTACTGCCCGGAGCGCGTGTTGCCGGGCCAGGTCATGGTTGAACTGATTAAAAACGACCGCGTAATTGGCGGCATGACGTCCGCCTGTTCTGCACGCGCCAGCGAGCTGTACAAGATTTTCCTTGAAGGCGAATGCGTGGTGACCAACTCCCGCACCGCCGAGATGTGCAAGTTAACGGAAAACAGCTTCCGCGACGTCAACATCGCCTTTGCCAACGAACTGTCGCTGATTTGTGCCGTTCAGGGCATTAACGTGTGGGAGTTGATTAGCCTGGCGAACCGTCACCCGCGCGTGAATATCCTCCAGCCGGGTCCGGGCGTGGGCGGCCACTGTATCGCGGTAGACCCATGGTTTATCGTCGCGCAAAACCCGGACCAGGCGCGCCTGATCCGTACCGCGCGCGAAGTGAACGACAGTAAACCGCACTGGGTACTGAACCAGGTTAAAGCCACCGTGGCAGACTGTCTGGCAGAGAGCGGTAAACGCGCCAGCGAACTGAAAATCGCCTGCTTCGGCCTGGCCTTCAAGCCAAACATCGACGATCTGCGCGAAAGCCCGGCAATGGAAATTGCCGAAATGATTGCCGGATGGCACAGCGGTGAAACGCTGGTGGTGGAGCCAAACATCCATGAGCTGCCGGCAAAACTGGCAGGACACTGTACGCTGACCGCCTTAGACGCCGCGCTGGCAACGGCGGATGTGCTGGTGCTGCTGGTCGATCACAAAGACTTTAAAGCGATCGCTGGCGATGCCGTGCGCCAGCAGTATGTGGTTGATACCAAAGGTGTCTGGCGTTGAGTGAACTCTACGGCGCGCTTGAGTCTCTTCAGTGGGAAAGCACCTTTTTTGCGCTTCCTACGGCGATTGTCCGTCTGAGTGAAAATGCCCCTGCGCTCACCGAGATGGATTTCGCCGCCTGGGAACGGGTACAGGCTAAAATCCCGGCGGACCGCGCCGACCTGCTGGACGCGCTTCAGCAGCGCGGTTTCCGGCTGGTCGAAGGCGAGGTTGATCTCTCCCTGACGATCGCCCGCCACGCTTCGCCAGGCGCAGAAGTGGCGACAGAGCGGGATATCCCGGCGCTGCGCCAGCTGGCTGAGCAGGCGTTTGCCCGGAGCCGCTTTCGTGCGCCCTGGTATGCGCCCCAGGACAGCGGACGCTTTTACGCCCAGTGGATCGAGAATGCCGTCCGAGGCACATTCGACCACGTTTGTCTGGTTTTTCGCGCGGCGGGCGGCCAGATTCAGGGCTTTGTCTCGCTGCGTAAGTTGAATGAACATGACGCGCGTATCGGGCTGCTTGCCGGGCGCGGCATGGGAGAAAAACTGATGCAGGCCGCGCTGTACTGGGCGCAGCAACAGGAATGCTCGACGCTGCGGGTGGCGACCCAGATGGGCAACACCGCCGCGCTGAAACGTTATATTGCGAGTGGGGCCAACGTTGACGCCACCGCTTACTGGCTATACAGGTGACATGATGATCCCATTTAACGCCCCCCCCGTCGTCGGTACGGAACTCGACTACATGCAGTCTGCTATGGGCAGCGGCAAGCTCTGCGGTGACGGAGGCTTTACCCGTCGCTGCCAGCAGTGGATGGAACAGCGTTTCCACAGCGCCAAGGTGCTGCTGACGCCGTCCTGTACCGCCTCTCTGGAAATGGCGGCTCTGCTGCTGGATATCCAGCCCGGTGATGAAGTGATCATGCCGAGCTACACCTTCGTCTCCACGGCGAACGCGTTTGTCCTGCGCGGCGCCAAAATTGTGTTTGTCGATGTCCGTCCGGACACCATGAACATCGACGAATCGCTGATCGAAGCGGCGATCACAGACAAAACGCGGGTAATTGTGCCGGTTCACTACGCGGGCGTGGCCTGTGAAATGGACACGATCATGGCGATTGCCAAAAAGCATAATCTGTTCGTGGTGGAAGATGCCGCTCAGGGCGTGATGTCCACTTACAAAGGGCGTGCGTTGGGCACTATCGGGCATATCGGCTGCTTTAGCTTCCACGAAACCAAAAACTACACCGCCGGTGGCGAAGGGGGAGCGACGCTGATTAACGATCGCGCCCTGGTTGAACGCGCAGAAGTGATCCGCGAGAAAGGCACCAACCGCAGCCAGTTCTTCCGCGGGCAGGTAGACAAATACACCTGGCGCGATATCGGCTCCAGCTACCTGATGGCTGACCTTCAGGCTGCCTATCTTTGGGCGCAGCTCGAGGCGGCAGAGCGCATTAACCTGCAACGCCTCTCCCTGTGGCAAACCTATTACGACGCGCTGGAGCCGCTGGCTAAAGCGGGGCGCATTGAGCTGCCGACCATTCCGGCGGATTGTGTCCACAACGCCCATATGTTCTACATCAAGCTGCGCGATAACGACGATCGCAGCGGCCTGATTGCCTGGCTGAAAGAGGCTGAAATTCTGGCAGTGTTCCATTACATTCCGCTGCACTCCAGCCCTGCCGGTGAAGCGTTTGGCGTGTTTGCCGGTGAAGACCGTTACACCACCAAAGAAAGTGAGCGTTTGCTTCGCTTGCCGCTCTTTTACAATCTTGAGCCAGTTAACCAACGTACGGTCATCAACACCCTTCTGAGTTATTTCGGCTGATATGTCTCTGGCAAAAGCATCGATGTGGACCGCTGCGTCCACACTCGTCAAAATTGGTGCCGGGTTACTGGTCGTCAAGCTGCTGGCCGTCTCCTTTGGCCCTTCCGGGGTCGGTCTGGCGGGTAACTTCCGCCAGCTGGTGACGGTGCTGGGCGTGCTGGCGGGGGCCGGGATATTCAACGGCGTGACCAAATACGTCGCACAGTACCATGATGACGCCGAAAAATTGCGCACCGTCGTGGGCACCTCGTCCGCCATGGTGCTGGGCTTTTCAACGCTGCTGGCCGCGGTATTTTTGCTGGCTGCGGCGCCCATCAGTCAGGGCCTGTTTGGACATACCCACTTCCAGGGGCTGATTCGCCTGGTTGCGCTGGTGCAGATGGGTATCGCCTGGGCGAACCTGCTACTGGCGCTAATGAAGGGCTTCCGTGATGCCGCCGGAAACGCGCTGGCGCTGATCCTCGGCAGCATCATCGGCGTGATTGCCTACTACTTCTGCTATCGCCTTGGTGGCTATGAAGGGGCGCTGCTGGGGCTGGCGCTTGTGCCTGCGCTGGTGGTTATCCCGGCCGCATTTATGCTGATACGCAGAGGCGATATTCCTCTACGTTACCTCAAGCCGCAGTGGGACAAGGTACTGGCTGGTCAGCTTGGGAAATTTACCCTGATGGCGCTCATTACGTCCGTCACGCTGCCCGTGGCCTACGTGATGATGCGAAACCTCCTCGCAGCCCACTACAGCTGGGATGAAGTGGGTATCTGGCAGGGCGTCAGCAGTATTTCCGACGCATACCTCCAATTTATAACGGCTTCCTTTAGCGTCTATTTGCTGCCAACCTTATCGCGCCTGACCGAAAAGAGAGACATCACCCGCGAGATTGTCCGCTCCCTGCGTTTTGTGTTACCCGCCGTCGCGGCCGCCAGTTTCACCGTCTGGCTCTTGCGTGATGTCGCCATCTGGCTGCTCTTCTCCGCGAAGTTTGCCGCCATGCGCGACCTGTTCGCGTGGCAGCTGATCGGTGATGTACTGAAAGTGGGTGCTTACGTTTTCGGTTATCTGGTGATTGCGAAAGCCTCGTTGCGGCTGTATATCCTGGCAGAGATTAGCCAGTTTGCGCTCCTGACGGCATTCTCTCACTGGCTGATCCCAACCCAGGGTGCGCTGGGCGCCGCTCAGGCCTATATGGCAACCTATATCGTTTATTTCGCTGCCTGTTGCGGCGTATTTTTACTTTGGCGTAGACGCGCATGACTGCACTGATTCACATACTGGGGTCAGATATCCCACACCATAACCAGACCGTTCTGCGGTTCTTTAATGATGAACTGGCACCCGGCACCCCCGATGCACGCGAGTTTATGGTTGCAGGCCAGGATAGCGGCCTGAGCGCGGCGTGTCCGGCACTCAACATGACCTTCTGGCCGGACAAAGCGGCGCTGGCGAAGGCGGTGGTTGCCAAAGCCAAAGCGGATCGCGAGCAGCGCTTCTTCTTTCACGGACAGTTTAATACCGGCCTGTGGCTGGCGCTGCTGAGCGGCGGGATCAAGCCCTCTCAGTGCAGCTGGCATATCTGGGGTGCAGATCTCTACGAAGTGTCCCGTGGGTTGAAATTCCGCCTTTTCTATCCGCTGCGCCGCATGGCGCAAGGGCGCGTAGGCTGCGTATTCGCTACCCGCGGCGATCTCAATTACTTTGCCAAACAGCACCCTGGCGTGCGCGGTGAACTGCTCTATTTTCCGACGCGGATGAACCCGGCGCTCAACACGATGGCTAACGATACGGTGCGCGACGGCAAGCTGACCGTCCTGGTGGGTAACTCCGGCGATCGCAGTAACGAGCACGTGGCGGCGCTCAGGGCGGTACATCAACAGTTTGGTGATACGGTCAACGTCGTGGTGCCGATGGGCTACCCGGCCAATAACGATGCTTATATTGACGAAGTGAGCCAGCAGGGTCTTGCGCTCTTTAGCGCTGAAAATCTGACTATTCTGCGCGATAAGCTGGCGTTTGATGACTATCTTGCGCTGTTGAGAAAGTGCGATTTAGGCTATTTCATCTTTGCCCGTCAGCAGGGGATTGGTACGCTGTGTCTGCTGATTCAGGCTGGCATCCCGTGTGTGCTCAACCGCGAGAATCCGTTCTGGCAGGACATGGCGGAACAAGATATCCCGGTACTGTTCACGACAGACACTCTTAATGAAAAGGTGGTGCGGGAAGCCCAGCGTCAGCTGGGGCTGGTGGATAAAAATGCCATCGACTTCTTCAGCCCGAACTACCTCACGCCGTGGCATCGCGCGCTGCGTATCGCGTCAGGAGATAACGCATGAGCCAGTTGCAATTTAGCGGCTTGTTGGTGGTCTGGCTGCTGAGTACGCTGTTTATCGCCACGCTGACCTGGTTTGAGTTCCGTCGCGTACGCTTTAACTTCAACGTCTTTTTCTCGCTGCTGTTTCTGCTGACCTTCTATTTCGGTTTCCCGCTGACCAGCATTCTGGTCTTCCGTTTTGATGTGGGCGTCGCGCCCCCGGAAATCCTGCTTCAGGCGCTGTTATCAGCAACCTGTTTCTACGCGGTGTATTACGTCACCTATAAAACGCGCCTGCGCCCGGTCAAAGCGACTGCACCCCGTCGGGCGTTATTCACCATGAACCGGGTAGAGACGCACCTGACGTGGGTGATGCTGATGACCATTGCGCTGGTAAGCGTGGGCATCTTCTTCATGCACAACGGTTTTCTGCTGTTCAAGCTGCAATCCTACAGCCAGATATTCTCGGCAGAAGTGTCAGGCGTTGCGCTTAAGCGCTTCTTTTACTTCTTCATCCCGGCAATGCTGGTGGTCTTTTTTCTCCGCCAGGACAGCAAAGCCTGGCTTTTCTTCCTCGTGAGCACCGTGGCGTTCGGCATTTTGACCTACATGATCGTCGGCGGAACGCGCGCCAATATCATTATCGCCTTCGCCATCTTCCTGTTTATCGGCATCATTCGCGGCTGGATCTCCTTATGGATGCTGGCAGCGGCGGGGGTGTTCGGTATTGTCGGGATGTTCTGGCTGGCGCTTAAACGCTACGGCCTGAACGTGGCCGGTGACGAGGCGTTCTACACCTTCCTGTACCTGACGCGCGATACGTTCTCGCCATGGGAAAACCTGGCGCTGCTGCTGCAGAACTACGACAAAATCGATTTCCAGGGCTTAGCGCCCATTGTCCGCGACTTCTACGTCTTTATTCCGACCTGGCTGTGGCCGGATCGGCCTGGCGTAGTGCTTAACACGGCGAACTACTTTACCTGGGAAGTGCTGAATAACCATTCCGGGCTGGCTATCTCACCCACGCTGATTGGCTCGCTGGTGGTGATGGGGGGAACCTGGTTCATTCTGCCAGGGGCGGTTGCGGTAGGGCTGATAATCAAATGGTTTGACTGGCTCTATGTGCGCGGCCTGGAGGAGACGAACCGCTATAAAGCGGCGATTTTGCACAGTTTCTGTTTTGGTGCCATTTTCAATATGATCGTTCTGGCACGTGAGGGGCTGGATTCGTTTGTCTCACGCGTCGTCTTTTTTATGGTCGTTTTCGGTATCTGTCTGCTGCTGGCCAAACTGCTGTACTGGTTGTTTGACAGTGCAGGGCTGGTACACAGACGCGAGCCACGGGGCAGCACAACGCTGTCGGAAGTCTGAGTAGGGATTGTCATGACGGATACAACCTCCGCGCCACGCTACGCGCTGCGCGGTCTGCAGCTTATTGGCTGGCGTGATATGCAGCATGCGCTGGATTTTCTGTTCGCGGACGGGCAGATGAAATCGGGCACGCTGGTGGCGATTAACGCAGAAAAAATGCTGGCGGTCGAAGATAACCCGGAAGTGAAAAGCCTGATTGAGGCTGCCGAGTTTAAATATGCCGACGGTATTAGCGTGGTGCGCTCCATCCGCAAAAAGTTTCCTGGTGCTAATGTATCGCGCGTGGCGGGTGCAGACCTGTGGGAAGAGTTGATGGCGCGCGCGGGCGCAGAGGGCACGCCGGTATTCCTGATTGGCGGTAAGCCAGAGGTGCTCGCCCAGACGGCGCAGAAGCTGCGCAGCCAGTGGAATGTTAATATTGTGGGTCTTCAGGACGGTTACTTCAAACCGGACGATCGGCAGGCGCTGTTCGAGCGCGTGCGGGACAGCGGGGCGAAAATCGTCACCGTGGCGATGGGCTCTCCGCGTCAGGAGATCCTGATGCGCGATTGTCGTCTGGTCTGCCCGAATGCGTTGTACATGGGCGTTGGCGGCACCTATGACGTCTTTACCGGCCACGTTAAGCGTGCACCGAAGGTCTGGCAAAACCTCGGGCTGGAGTGGCTGTATCGCCTGCTCTCACAGCCGACGCGCATCAAACGACAGATTCGCCTGCTGCGCTACCTCTCCTGGCACTACACCGGGAAAATGTAATCAAAATGTAGCGCGATATGCTGGTCGCGCTGCAACTCCCCTGCAAAACTGCTGCGTTTATGTGCAATGCATTCATTTTTTTAATGCATCGTTTGCCATTTGCCCGATTTTGAGAAACCATTCGCCCGTATTTCAGTACCCCTAAAAAATAATAACCGGCAAAAAGCCGGGAAACAGCAAACACAACCGAGGATTTATGGCAGAGAAAAAACCGGAGCTACAGCGTGGGCTGGAAGCTCGACATATTGAATTGATCGCCCTGGGCGGGACGATCGGCGTCGGCCTCTTTATGGGCTCCGCGAGTACGCTCAAATGGGCTGGCCCTTCCGTACTGCTGGCGTACATCATAGCCGGGCTGTTCGTCTTCTTCATCATGCGTTCCATGGGCGAAATGCTCTTTCTGGAGCCGGTAACCGGTTCATTCGCCGTTTATGCGCACCGTTATATGAGCCCGTTCTTCGGCTACCTGACGGCGTGGTCGTACTGGTTTATGTGGATGGCGGTAGGCATTTCGGAGATCATCGCGATAGGGGTCTACGTCCAGTTCTGGTTCCCGGACATGGTGCAGTGGATACCTGCGCTCATCGCCGTGGGGCTGGTGGCGCTGGCGAACCTCGCCGCCGTGCGGCTTTACGGTGAAATTGAGTTTTGGTTCGCGATGATCAAAGTCACCACCATTATCGTCATGATTGTGGTCGGCCTCGGGGTGATCTTCTTCGGATTTGGCAATGGCGGACACGCGATCGGCTTTAGCAACCTGACCGAGCATGGCGGCTTCTTCGCCGGGGGCTGGAAAGGCTTCCTGACGGCGCTGTGTATCGTTGTGGCGTCGTATCAGGGCGTTGAGCTTATCGGTATCACCGCGGGTGAAGCGAAAAATCCACAGGTCACGCTGCGTAGCGCGGTCGGTAAAGTGTTATGGCGTATTCTCATTTTCTACGTGGGCGCGATTTTCGTTATCGTGACCATCTTCCCGTGGAACGAAATCGGCACCACCGGCAGCCCGTTTGTCTTAACCTTCGCGAAGATTGGCATCACGGCGGCGGCAGGCATCATCAACTTCGTGGTTCTGACCGCGGCGCTGTCCGGCTGTAACAGCGGAATGTACAGCTGTGGCCGCATGCTTTACGCGCTGGCTAAAAATAACCAGCTGCCGACGGCAATGGGCAAAGTGTCGCGTGCGGGCGTTCCGGTGGCGGGCGTGGCGGTCTCGATTGGCATCCTGCTGATTGGCTCATGCCTGAACTACATTATTCCCAACCCACAGCGTGTGTTCGTTTACGTCTACAGTGCCAGCGTGCTGCCGGGGATGATCCCGTGGTTTGTCATCCTGATTAGCCAGCTGCGTTTTCGTCAGGCGCATAAAAAGGCGATCGCCAGCCACCCGTTCCGCTCCATTCTGTTCCCGTATGCGAACTATTTAACGATGGCCTTCCTGATTTGCGTATTAATCGGGATGTACTTTAATGAAGATACCCGCATGTCGCTGTTTGTCGGGATTATCTTCCTTGCCGCCGTGACGGTTGCTTATAAGCTTTTTGGCCTGGGACGCCGCGCGACCACGCAGAAAGTGGAGGATTAAGCGGCAAAATGTGCAAACCATAACCAAACGCGCATATTTTTCAAAAAAGCACTAGACAGCGGGGACGGAGGTACGTAATATCCAGCCCCGCAACGGCGCTAAGCGCCCGTAGCTCAGCTGGATAGAGCGCTGCCCTCCGGAGGCAGAGGTCTCAGGTTCGAATCCTGTCGGGCGCACCATTAACCCGGTGCTGGAGCTGCGGTGGTCTGAGAAGTAGTCAGTACCGCGTGAAAGAATACAGTGGTGGCTATAGCTCAGTTGGTAGAGCCCTGGATTGTGATTCCAGTTGTCGTGGGTTCGAATCCCATTAGCCACCCCATTATTTGAAAGAGTTGTGAATTGCGAAGGTGGCGGAATTGGTAGACGCGCTAGCTTCAGGTGTTAGTGTCCTTTGGATGTGGGGGTTCGAGTCCCCCCCCTCGCACCACGACTTTTAAAATGAATTGAACTAAAAATTCAAAAAAGCAGTACATCGGCGAGTAGCGCAGCTTGGTAGCGCAACTGGTTTGGGACCAGTGGGTCGGAGGTTCGAATCCTCTCTCGCCGACCAATTTTGAACCCCGCTTCGGCGGGGTTTTTTGTTTTCTGCAGTTTATTCTCCCCTGTAGCCATTCCCCGACAGCGCTGTGTCTGAATGTCGCGTTTCAGCGACAACTAACCTCATGAAATAACTGAATAATTTTTTTAGACGCTATTACTGTCGTTTTTGAGCGACACTTCAGCTTATTTTCAGGCGTGGGATGCGCGATAAGAGGGTCCTTATCGCCGAAAATTCCTTTTATCTTAAAATGTTGCGCAATGTAAAAGTTCTTCGTGTAACGTTGGCACGTTACGTGCAATAATATACGTGTAGATGCTCATTCCATCTCTTATGTTCGCCTTAGTGCCTCATAAACTCAGGAATGACGCAGAGCCGTTTACGGTGCTTATCGTCCACTGACAGATGTCGCTTCGGCCTCATCAAACACCATGGACACAACGTTGAGTGAAGCACCAAATATGTTGTCTTACAGACCTGTTTTAACGCCTGCTTTTATAGCAGGCGTTTTTTTATGGGCAAAAAAAAGGAGGCCGTCTGGCCTCCTTTTTCATTACGGTTGTATACCGTTATTCTGCAGCGTTAGCAGCAGCCCGTCGCGCCGCATGGCTGCGGCCTCTTCCGGCTTATGCTGTTTATCCAGCGAATCGGCAAGCCAGGCGTAGTCAAACGCGTCCGGACGCTGTTTCAGCGCCGCGCGGAAGGCCAGGCTCGCTTCCTGCCATTCACCGTGCTTCATCAGCGATTGACCCAGCGTGCTCCACAGCAGCGGGCGGTCGCCCACGGTTTTGATCTGCTGGCGCAACACTTTTTCGATTTGCTCTGGGTTATTGGTTCTCAGACGCGGGATCACCATCACCAGACGATCGTCGTACTGGCGCTTCAGGCCGTCGAGGAGGATCTCCTGAGCGGTGTCGTGGTCGTCACACTCAATCAGGTGTTCCGCCATCGCCACCTGCAGAGGGATCTGCTGGCGCGTTTTGCGGCTCTGATTCTTCCACCAGGTTTTCAGACCGTCGCTGCCCAGGTCGGCACGCGCCTGGTCCATCAGGCCAATCCACGCCAGACGCTGAAGTTCGTCACGATGCTCATCGTCGCCGACGTCGGCTTTCGCCATCGACGGGGTAATATCCAGCAGCGAGCCCCACGCGCCGGTACGGATGTAGGCCTGTTCAGCAAGGCGCAGCACTTCCGGGTGGCGCGGCGTAATTTCCAGCAGTCGGTCAACGCCGTGGCGTGCTGCATGGTTTTCATTACGGGCCAGCTGCAGGCGAACGCGGGTGATCTCAACCGGAATAGGGTCTTTAGTGGACAGCTCAGACGCGCGCTCCAGATGTTGGTTGGCGCGCGCTTCATCTCCACGCTGTTGCGCGGCTTCGGCGGCCAGCAGGTAGTTAACCACCGGCTGCTCGGCGTGGTCGGCGTTTTTCGACATCAGCTTTTCAACCTGCTGATAATCGCCTTCGGCGAGCTTAAGCAGTGCCTGCTCGGTTTGCTTACGCGCGCGACGACGCTTGCGGCCAACGAACCAGCCGCGGGTATGCGCGCCGGTGCGGAAAATCCGGCGCAGGATCCACTCGACGGCAAACAGCACCACAACGCCGAGGATCAGGATGATCACCAACCCGGTCACACTGGTTTCAACGTTGTAGTTATCGGTCTGGATCAGGACGTAACCCTGATGTCCCGCCAGCATAGGCCCAAGGACGATCCCGGCGATCAACAGTAAGAAGAGCAAGAGGACTTTTAACATGATCACTCTCCTTGTGGTGCGCTTTCAGGCGCTGGCGCGGCGGCAGGCGCGGCGGTATTCGGTTCAGCCGCAACGCCCGGCTGTGCCAGCAGGTTGCGCACGCGCGTTTGCATCAGCTTTTCCAGAATCGGCTGGCTGGACAGTTTGTCCGGCACGTTCATGGTGATGTTCTGCTGGCTCAGCGTGTCGATGTCTTCCAGGAACGCGGTGGTAGTAGCATCGTCAGT
The DNA here is from genome assembly GCF_005503595.1 of Enterobacter sp. 2VL. Taxonomy (NCBI): domain Bacteria; kingdom Pseudomonadati; phylum Pseudomonadota; class Gammaproteobacteria; order Enterobacterales; family Enterobacteriaceae; genus Enterobacter; species Enterobacter sp. 2VL. The sequence continues at coordinate 44,930 of NZ_SCNE01000013.1, read as the reverse complement.
ATTGTAGTAAGCGCGCACCCACGTGGAGACGTTGTCCAGCGCCTGCTTGTAGGTTTCTTCCTGATGGCGCGGCACGGCCTGTGCGGCAACCAGCAGGCGGGAGCGAATGTTCTCGCGCAGGTAGATATCCTGATTCGGCGCAAGCAGCGGGACGGCGGTTTCATCGCGGCGGCGGATAGTAATGAAGCTATCCATAAAGTTCTGCCAGCTTTTTTGCAGGTTCACGCGCCATTCGCTGAGCGAGCTGGACAGCTCGGTGCCGTCAGAGTCCATCGGGGAGTCGTCGTCGTTGTTATCGGCCAGCTGCAGGTTATCAATCTGGTTGGAGAGCTGATTAACCTTCAGGATGATGCCGTCATAATCCACCTGTGAAACGGCGGAGAGGCTGGCGATATCTTCGGTAATCGCACGACGCGCGGTAATAAGGCTTGGGTCGTTCATGTCTGCCAGGCTCGCATCGGCGCTTTTCAGCAGCGCGGCAGCGGTGGTGACGTCCTGATCGCTCCAGAGCTTACGCCCGGCCAGCTTCACCAGGAAATCGGCCTGTGAAAGCAGCCAGGTTTTCGCATCGGTACCGGAGATGGTGGCGACCTTCTGCTGCACTTCATCCAGCTGTTTAGTCAACGCCTGTTGCTTACTGTTGGCATCAGCCAGCGCGGTGGCCTGCTGTTTGATCACGCCTTCCAGCTCGGTTTTTTGCGCTTCCTGTGCTTTTTGCAGCGCGGTCAACTGGCTGACGAGCGCATCGCTGGTCGCCGTCTGGTTAGTGCCTTGTTGCTTCACCAGTCCATACAGGCCTACGCCTGCGGCAAGTGCTATCGCGATGGCAATGGCGCTCAGCGCGAGGCTGGTTTTGTTGCTGCCGGTTTTCTTCTCAGCGGCCTTTTCAGTCGTCTCTGGCTGTGGGGTCAGATCCACAGTTTCCCTGGTCTCTTCAACCACGGCGGATGATTTTTCGTGTTCCGTCATTATGGCTTCCCATTATGAGAGTTGTTGTAATGCGCGCAGCAGCGCATCGTTGTCGGCGTTATCAGCGATCCGAATATCTTGCCAGCCCAGTTCCCGGGCCTGGTTCGCCAGACGCTCACTGACGACCAGAAGCCGACAGCGGAGTAACCAGTTTTCACGATACCATTGTGGAATAAGTGCCCAAAGCTGTTGCAGCATTTCACCACTCGTCACCACCAGGGTATTAATGCCGCGCGTATGCCAGCGCATGGCCTCTTCCGCGCCGTCATAATGTTTTGCGCAGCGCTGGTAGCATTCGCAAAACGTTACGTCAGCCCCGCGCGCGCGCAGCGTTTCACCCAGCAGTTCACGCCCGCCATTACCGCGCAGTATCAGCGCACGTTTCCCGACAATAGTTTGTAATTCAGGTAATTGTAGCAAGACTTCGCTGATCTCCCGATCTAACGGGTAGAGAATTTCGCTTCCACTAACGGTATGCAGGGCCAGGGCGGTGGTGCGCCCGATGGCGAAATAGCGCGGTGCGGCAGGCCAGTCGCGCTGCTGCTGTTGCAGCTGCGCATGGGCAAAATCCACGGCGTGTTGCGACAAGGCAAAGAGCAAATCGCCTTCCCGAAGGGTATGTAGCTGGTCGGCAAGCATCGAAAGCTGCCGGCCAGGAGAGAACTCAATCAGCGGAAAACTCCAGGCCACCCGCCCCAGTGCGCGCAAACGGCTCACTAATTGTTCCCCTGCGGGAGAAGGGCGGGTGACAAGAATACTCATGCTGGGGGTTCTCCGTTATAGACCTCGGCCAGAATTTCACGCGCGCCGTTATTGAGCAACTCTTCTGCCAGCGACACGCCAAGCGCCTCGGCGTCCTGCGGCTTGCCGCGGCGTTCACCGCGAACCATCTGCGAGCCGTCCGGTGCGCCAACCAGCGCGCGCAGCCACAGCTCGCCATTGCTTAATTCAGCATAGCTGCCAATGGGCACCTGACATCCCCCTTCGAGGCGGGTGTTCATTGCGCGTTCGGCTTTTACGCGGATCGCGGTGTCGTCGTGGTTCAGCGGCGCGAGCAGCGCACGCGTGCGATCGTCGTCCAGGCGGCACTCAATGCCCACGGCACCCTGGCCCACGGCCGGAAGGGAAAACTCGGGCGGCAGCGCCACGCGGATACGTGATTCCAGGTCAAGGCGCTTCAGCCCCGCCACGGCGAGGATAATCGCATCATATTCGCCATTATCCAGCTTGCCGAGGCGCGTGCCAACGTTGCCGCGTAGCGAACGGATGACCAGGTCCGGTCGGCGTTCAGCCAACTGACACTGGCGACGTAAACTGGACGTGCCAACCACGCTGCCTACCGGCATCGCATCAAGTGAATCATAGTGGTTAGAGACAAACGCATCGCGCGGATCGTCACGCTCGCAGATGGTCACCAGCCCCAGCCCTTGCGGGAACTCAACGGGCACATCCTTCATCGAATGCACGGCGATATCGGCGCGGTTTTCAAGCAATGCCAGTTCCAGCTCTTTGACGAACAAGCCTTTCCCACCGACCTTGGCCAGCGGTGTATCAAGGATCACATCGCCGCGCGTGACCATTGGCACCAGTTCGACGCGTAATCCGGAATGGCAGGCTTCAAGGCGCTGCTTAACATAATGTGCCTGCCAGAGCGCAAGGGGGCTTTGGCGTGTGGCAATTCTCAAAACATTGTCTAACATGCTTGTTACCGTCATTATCAATCACTAACCATCCTAACATTGTTGACACTCGGATGGCAGTTTTACGGTGACGACGTAAGAAGAGGGACAGGGCTGCGCACGCGTCAGCCACAGCCGTATTCAGGAATTTACACGTACAGAACGGTGCTACACTTGTATGTAGCGCATCTTTCTTTACGGTCAACCGGCAAGGTGTTAAATTGATCACGTTTTAGACCATTTTTTCGTCTGTACCACCATAAAGATAAGGGCGAAAAAGGGTAACGGTTATCTTTTTGAAATACTGCGGGCCCGCGGTTATTCGATTCTGGAATAGCCAGTGACGCCCGGGAACATCAGGCGATACGTCTTGTACCTCTATATTGAGACTCTTAAACAGAGACTGGATGCCATAAATCAACTGCGTGTGGATCGCGCGCTTGCTGCCATGGGACCTGCTTTCCAACAGGTTTACAGTCTGCTGCCGACATTATTGCACTATCACCATCCGCTGATGCCGGGCTACCTCGATGGTAACGTTCCCCAGGGCATTTGCCTCTTCACGCCTGATGAAACCCAACAGCATTACCTGACCGAACTCGAACTCTACCGCGGTATGCCGCCCCAGGAATCGCCGAAAGGTGAACTGCCGATTACCGGCGTTTACTCCATGGGAAGTACCTCATCGGTAGGGCAAAGCTGTTCGTCTGATCTCGATATTTGGGTTTGTCATCAGGCCTGGCTCGATAACGACGAACGCCAGCTGTTGCAGCGTAAATGCAGCCTGCTCGAGAGCTGGGCGGCCTCGCTCGGCGTGGAAGTTAGCTTCTTCCTGATTGATGAAAACCGTTTCCGCCATAATGAAAGCGGCAGTCTGGGTGGTGAAGACTGCGGCTCCACGCAGCACATCTTATTGCTGGATGAGTTCTACCGTACCGCCGTTCGCCTGGCCGGTAAGCGTATTCTGTGGAATATGGTGCCGTGCAATGAAGAAGAGCATTACGACGATTACGTGATGTCGCTCTACTCGCAGGGCGTCCTGACGCCAAACGAGTGGCTGGACCTGGGCGGCCTGAGCTCCCTTTCTGCAGAAGAGTACTTCGGCGCAAGCCTCTGGCAGCTTTATAAAAGCATCGACTCGCCGTATAAAGCCGTGCTGAAAACCCTGCTGCTGGAAGCCTATTCCTGGGAATACCCTACGCCGCGTCTACTGGCGAAAGACATCAAACAGCGTCTGCACGACGGAGAAATCGTCTCCTACGGGCTGGATGCTTACTGCATGATGCTCGAACGCGTCACCGAATACCTGAAAGCCATCGACGACCACACGCGCCTTGACCTGGTACGTCGATGTTTCTATCTCAAAGTCTGTGAAAAACTCAGCCGCGAACGCGCATGCGTTGGCTGGCGTCGTGAAGTGGTCAGTCAGTTAGTTAAAGAGTGGGGATGGGACGAAGAGCGTCTGTCGATGCTCGACAACCGCGCCAACTGGAAAATCGACCAGGTGCGTGAAGCGCACAACGAACTGCTCGATGCCATGATGCAAAGCTACCGTAACCTGATCCGCTTTGCGCGCCGTAACAACCTCAGCGTTTCCGCCAGCCCGCAGGATATCGGGGTGTTGACCCGTAAACTGTACGCCGCGTTTGAAGCACTGCCGGGGAAAGTCACCCTGGTGAACCCGCAAATTTCACCGGACCTGTCAGAACCTAACCTGACCTTTATCTATGTGCCGCCGGGCCGCGCGAACCGCACCGGGTGGTACCTGTACAACCGTGCGCCAAGCATGGACTCCATCATCAGCCATCAGCCGCTGGAATATAACCGTTATCTGAACAAGCTGGTGGCGTGGGCCTGGTTTAACGGCCTGCTGACCTCGCGCACCCGCTTGTTTATCAAAGGCAACGAGGTGGTTGATCTTGCCAAGCTGCAGGAGATGGTGGCGGATGTTTCGCACCACTTCCCGCTGCGCCTGCCTGCGCCGACGCCAAAAGCGCTCTACAGCCCGTGTGAGATTCGCCATCTGGCGATCATCGTCAATCTGGAATACGACCCGACGGCGGCCTTCCGCAATCAGGTGGTGCATTTTGACTTCCGCAAGCTGGACGTCTTTAGCTTTGGCGAGCAGCAAAACTGCCTGGTCGGCAGCGTCGACCTGCTTTACCGCAACTCGTGGAATGAAGTGCGTACCCTGCATTTCAACGGCGAACAGGCGATGATTGAAGCGCTGAAAACGATCCTCGGTAAGATGCACCAGGACGCCGCGCCGCCGGACAGCGTCGAGGTGTTCTGCTATAGCCAGCACCTGCGCGGCTTGATCCGTACCCGGGTGCAGCAGCTGGTGTCTGAATGTATCGAACTGCGCCTCTCCAGTACCCGTCATGAAACGGGCCGCTTTAAGGCGCTGCGCGTTTCGGGCCAGACGTGGGGGCTGTTCTTCGAACGCCTGAACGTGTCGGTGCAGAAGCTGGAAAACGCTATTGAGTTTTACGGCGCGATTTCGCACAACAAGCTGCACGGCCTGTCGGTGCAGGTGGAAACCAACCACGTCAAACTGCCGCAGGTGGTGGACGGCTTCGCCAGCGAAGGGATTATTCAGTTCTTCTTTGAAGAGTCAGGTGAGGATGCCGGTTTCAATATCTATATTCTGGATGAAACCAACCGCGCAGAGGTGTATCACCACTGCGAAGGCAGCAAAGAGGAGCTGGTGCGCGACGTCAGTCGCTTCTATTCATCCTCGCACGACCGCTTTACCTACGGCTCGAGTTTTATCAACTTCAACCTGCCGCAGTTCTACCAGATTGTGAACGTGGACGGGCGCGCGCAGGTGATTCCGTTCCGCACCCAGGCTATCGCACCGGTGCCGGCAAACCAGGATACCGCGCCGCTGTTGCAGCAGTATTTCTCCTGATTTCGTGAGCCCGGTGGCGGCTACGCCTTACCGGGCCTACAACAGCCCGAACCCGTAGGCCGGGTAAGCGCAGCGCCACCCGGCTAAAAAACTACCTGAAACTGACGGTCTCACCCGCCTGTGCTGTCGCCGCCTGCTCCAGCAGATCCCAGAACGTTTCGCCGCTGCGGTCGCACACCCACTCGTCACCTTTCAGATCGAAATGGTAGCCGCCCTGTTTGGCCGCCAGCCAGACCTGGTGAAGCGGCTCCTGGCGGTTGATAATGATTTTGCTGCCGTTCTCAAAGCTTAGGGTCAGGATGCCGCCGTTGATTTCACAATCGATATCGCTGTCGCCATCCCAGTCGTCAAGACGCTCTTCGATGGTCATCCATAGGGTGTCGGCAAGGCGATGGAATTCACTGTCGTTCATGGTGTTGTTCCTGTTTTTCGTGATGGCGGCAGTATAACGCTAAATAATTCCCGTTGCAGGAAAGCGGCAAACTCTTGCTTTTGTGTCTTCTCCTGCGATGATAGAAACAGATTTGAATTTACGGGCAACTTTATAATGAAAAACGTCTTCCGAACGCTTGCTGTTCTCATCACGCTGTTCAGCCTGACCGGCTGCGGGCTGAAAGGGCCGCTTTACTTCCCGCCTGCGGATAAAACCGCACCGCCGCCGACCAAACCTGTGCAAAGTGGCATTGAATCTTCAACGCCGAATACGAACGATCGTGGCGACAATGGCGGTCCGACTCAGGTCAATATCTGACAATTTCGTTCTGTACCCGCGCAGTGGAGCATGATGATGCAGTTCTCTAAAATGCATGGCCTTGGCAACGATTTTATGGTCGTCGACGCGGTAACGCAGAATGTCTTTTTCTCCCCGGAGCTGATCCGCCGCCTGGCAGATCGGCATCTGGGCGTGGGGTTTGATCAGCTGCTGGTGGTCGAGCCGCCGTACGATCCCGACCTCGATTTTCACTATCGCATTTTCAACGCGGACGGCAGCGAAGTGTCACAGTGCGGCAACGGCGCGCGCTGCTTTGCCCGCTTTGTCCGCCTGAAAGGGCTGACCAACAAACGCGATATTCGCGTCAGCACGGCAAACGGTCGGATGGTGTTAAGCGTCACCGACGACGAGCTGGTGCGCGTGAATATGGGCGAGCCAAACTTCGAGCCTTCCGCCGTGCCGTTTCGCGCGAACAAAGCGGAAAAGACCTATATCATGCGGGCTGCCGAGCAGACAGTATTGTGCGGCGTCGTCTCGATGGGTAACCCGCACTGCGTGATTCAGGTGGATGATGTCGAAACCGCTGCGGTTGAAACGCTCGGCCCGGTGCTTGAGAGCCACGACCGTTTTCCTGAGCGGGCCAATATCGGTTTTATGCAGGTGGTGAAGCGCGAGCACATTCGTTTGCGGGTTTACGAACGCGGCGCAGGCGAAACCCAGGCCTGCGGAAGCGGTGCCTGTGCGGCGGTTGCGGTCGGCATCTCCCAGGGGTTACTGGCAGAAGAGGTTCGCGTGGAATTACCGGGCGGTCGTCTTGATATCGCCTGGAAAGGACCGGGTCAGCCACTGTATATGACAGGCCCGGCGGCACATGTCTATGACGGGTTTATCCATCTATGAAACAACCAGGGGAAGAACTGCAGGAAACGGTGACGGAGCTGGACGACAGCGCTGTTGTTGATTATCTGCTGAACAATCCTGAGTTCTTTATTCGCAATGCACGCGTCGTCGAACAGATGCGCGTGCCACATCCGGTACGGGGTACGGTGTCGTTGGTCGAATGGCACATGGCACGTGCGCGCAACCACATCCATCAGCTCGAAGAGAACATGACGATGCTCATGGAGCAGGCCAACAACAACGAGAGCCTGTTCTATCGGCTGTTGAACCTGCAGGCGCGTCTGGCCTCGGCGCACAGCCTTGATGAGTTCCTGAGCCGCTTTCATCGCTGGGCGCGCGAGCTGGGTCTGGCGGGCGCAACGATTCGTCTTTTCCCCGACCGCTGGCGTATCGGCGCGCCGTCCGGGTTTACCCATCTGGCGCTGAGCCGCCAGGCATTTGAACCGCTACGTATTCAGCGCCTCGGGCATGAACATCACTATCTCGGGCCGCTAAACGGACCCGAACTGCTGGTGGTGCTGCCGGAAGCGAAAGCCATTGGCTCGGTGGCGATGTCCCTGATGGGCCGTGAAGGCGACCTGGGCATCATCCTGTTTACCAGCCGCGATGCCCATCACTATGAGCAAGGCCAGGGCACGCACCTGCTGCAGGAAATTGCGCTCATGCTGCCCGAGCTGCTGGAGCGCTGGATTGAACGCATATGACGGATGCCCTGCTTGCCACCGACGTCACGCGCTTTTTGCGCTATCTCGGTGTAGAACGCCAGCTTAGCCCTGTTACGCTGCTGAACTATCAGCGTCAGCTTGATGCCATCATGCAGATTGCCGATGAAATCGGCCTGAAAAGCTGGCAACAATGTGACGCCGCGACGGTGCGCGGGTTTGTGGTGCGTAGCCGTAAAAAAAAGTTAAGCCCTGCGAGCCTGGCGCTGCGCCTCTCTGCGTTACGCAGCTTTTTCGACTGGCTGGTCAGCCAGGGCGTCTTAAAAGCCAATCCGGCAAAAGGCATTGCCACGCCAAAAGCCCCGCGCCATCTGCCTAAAAATATCGATGTGGATGATGTGAATCGTCTGCTGGATATCGATCTTAACGATCCGCTGGCCGTGCGTGACCGCGCGATGCTGGAGGTGATGTACGGTGCCGGGCTGCGTTTGTCCGAGCTGGTTAACCTCGACCTGAAACACCTCGATCTTGAATCCGGCGAAGTGTGGGTGATGGGCAAAGGCAGCAAAGAGCGCCGCCTGCCGATTGGCCGCAACGCGGTTTCGTGGATTGAACACTGGCTGGATCTGCGTGGGCTGTTTGGCGCGGAAGAAAATGCGCTATTCCTGTCGAAGCTCGGCAAGCGTATCTCGGCGCGTAACGTGCAGAAGCGTTTTGCCGAGTGGGGCATCAAACAGGGGCTGAACAGCCACGTTCACCCACACAAGCTGCGCCACTCGTTTGCGACCCACATGCTGGAGTCGAGCGGCGATCTGCGCGGCGTGCAGGAGCTTCTCGGCCACGCCAATTTATCGACCACACAAATCTACACCCACTTAGACTTTCAGCACCTTGCCTCGGTGTATGACGCGGCGCATCCACGCGCCAAACGGGGGAAATAATGCGTTTTTACCGCCCACTCGGCCAGATTTCAGCACTCACGTTCGACCTTGATGACACCCTGTATGACAACCGTCCGGTGATTTTGCGCACCGAGCAGGAGTCGCTGGCGTTTGTGCAAAACTACCATCCCGCATTGAAAACGATGCAAAACAAAGACTTCCAGCAGCTGCGCCAGTCCCTGCGCGAAACCGAGCCGGATATTTACCACGACGTGACCGAGTGGCGACGCCGTGCGGTTGAGCAGGCGATGCTCAACGCCGGGCTGAGCGCGCGCGACGCGGCGATTGGCGCTGACGCTTCGATGGTAAACTTCGCCAAATGGCGCAGCCGCATCGACGTGCCGCAGGAGACCCACGACACGCTGGCAAAACTGGCCGAAAAGTGGCCGCTGGTGGCCATCACCAACGGCAATGCCCAGCCCGAACTCTTTGGGCTTGGAGAGTATTTTCAGTTCGTGCTGCGCGCCGGCCCGCACGGGCGCTCGAAGCCGTTCAACGACATGTATCACCTGGCGGCGGAAAAGCTGAACCTGCCGCTCGGCGAAATCCTGCACGTTGGCGATGACCTGACCACGGACGTGGCGGGGGCGATCCGCTGTGGCATGCAGGCCTGCTGGATCAAGCCGGAAAATGCCGATCTGATGACCGCGTCCGACGGTCGTCTTCTGCCGCACATCGAAATTTCGCGGTTGGCATCCCTCACGACGCTGATATAATCATCAATTGTTCTGTATAAATTACCAGGGTTTTGCAGTTGGAGGCCCGGTAAGCGAAGCGCCACCGGGCGTTTTGCTCTGTTCCTGAATATTATGTGACGGTGCCAATGGACGTTTCTTACCTGCTCGACAGCCTTAATGACAAACAGCGTGATGCGGTAGCCGCAACGCGCACCAATATGCTGGTTCTGGCTGGAGCGGGCAGTGGTAAGACGCGCGTGCTGGTTCACCGCATCGCCTGGCTGCAGAGCGTGGAAAACTGTTCGCCATACTCCATTATGGCGGTGACGTTCACCAACAAAGCGGCAGCGGAGATGCGCCACCGTATCGCACAGCTAATGGGCACCAGCCAGGGCGGCATGTGGGTCGGGACCTTCCACGGCCTGGCTCACCGTCTGCTGCGCGCACACCATATGGACGCTAACCTGCCGCAGGATTTTCAGATCCTCGACAGTGAAGACCAGCTGCGCCTGCTGAAGCGCCTGATCAAGGCGATGAACCTTGACGAGAAGCAGTGGCCGCCGCGTCAGGCAATGTGGTACATCAACGGTCAGAAGGACGAAGGCCTGCGCCCGCACCATATCCAGAGCTTTGGCAACCCGGTCGAGCAGACCTGGCAGAACGTTTACAAGGCCTATCAGGAAGCGTGCGATCGCGCCGGTCTGGTGGATTTTGCCGAGCTGCTGCTGCGCGCGCACGAGCTGTGGCTTAACAAGCCGCATATTCTCCAGCACTACCGCGAGCGCTTCACCAATATCCTGGTGGATGAATTCCAGGATACCAACAACATTCAGTACGCGTGGATCCGCCTGCTGGCGGGCGATACCGGCAAAGTAATGATCGTCGGCGATGATGACCAGTCTATCTACGGCTGGCGTGGGGCGCAGGTGGAAAACATCCAGCGCTTCCTCAACGATTTCCCCGGTGCGCAAACCATTCGTCTGGAGCAAAACTACCGCTCAACCAGCAACATTTTGAGCGCGGCTAACGCCCTGATCGAGAACAACAACGGGCGTCTGGGCAAAAAGCTGTGGACCGACGGCGTCGACGGCGAGCCGATCTCACTTTACTGTGCGTTCAACGAACTCGACGAAGCACGGTTCGTGGTGAACCGCATTAAGACCTGGCAAGACAACGGCGGCGCGCTGGAGCAGTGCGCCATTCTTTACCGCAGCAACGCCCAGTCGCGCGTGCTGGAAGAGGCGCTATTGCAGGTGAGTATGCCGTACCGTATTTACGGCGGGATGCGATTCTTCGAACGTCAGGAAATTAAAGATGCGCTGTCGTATCTGCGCCTGATCGCCAACCGTAACGACGACGCAGCGTTTGAACGCGTGGTCAATACGCCAACGCGCGGCATCGGCGATCGCACGCTGGACGTGGTGCGTCAGGCATCGCGCGATCGTCAGCTTACGCTGTGGCAGGCGTGCCGCGAGCTGCTGCAGGAAAAAGCCCTCGCCGGACGTGCGGCCAGCGCGCTGCAACGCTTCCTTGAGCTGATAGACGCTCTTGCGCAGGAAACCGCCGATATGCCGCTGCACGTGCAGACCGACCGCGTCATTAAAGACTCCGGCCTGAGAACGATGTACGAGCAGGAGAAGGGCGAGAAGGGCCAGACCCGTATTGAGAACTTAGAGGAACTGGTGACGGCAACGCGCCAGTTCAGCTACAACGAAGAAGATGAAGATCTGATGCCGCTGCAGGCATTTCTCTCCCACGCCGCGCTGGAAGCGGGCGAAGGGCAGGCGGACACCTGGCAGGATGCGGTTCAGCTGATGACCCTGCACTCCGCGAAAGGCCTGGAGTTCCCGCAGGTGTTTATCGTCGGGATGGAAGAGGGGATGTTCCCGAGCCAGATGTCGCTGGATGAAGGCGGACGCCTGGAAGAAGAGCGTCGTCTGGCCTACGTGGGCGTGACGCGTGCGATGCAGAAGCTCACGCTTACCTACGCCGAAACCCGCCGCCTGTACGGTAAAGAGGTGTATCACCGTCCTTCGCGCTTTATCGGTGAACTGCCGGAAGAGTGCGTGGAGGAGGTACGCCTGCGCGCCAGCATCAGCCGTCCGGTCAGCCATCAGCGTATGGGTGCACCAATCTCCGAAAACGACACCGGGTACAAGCTGGGCCAGCGCGTGCGCCACTCGAAATTCGGGGAAGGCACTATTGTGAATCTTGAAGGCAGCGGTGAACACAGCCGCCTGCAGGTGGCGTTCCAGGGGCAGGGGATCAAATGGCTGGTGGCCGCGTATGCGAAGCTGGAAACTGTGTAACTTTCAGAAAAATATCACTATTTTGTAATAATCTGCTAGCCTTATACGCTGGAGGTCAATTAATGCCCTTCCGCGTTCCGTTGCGTGTTGACGCCGCAGTTATTGCTGGCGTAACATGCGCGCACGATTACGCTAAGAGGACATTCGCCTTGGACACACCCAGTAGATACTGGCTCAATTCCCTGTCATCCAGGAACAACTCCTAAGGCTATCTCCTCATGCTGATGGCCTTAGTGGTTGTCAGCGACCTGCATTATTCCCGTCGCGCTGAGTCAGGCTGTTTAATGGTCTGAAACCCAAATCGTTTCTGTGTGCCCACCGAACTGTCCGATATTTTTTGCATTGGGAGTCCCGGTCATGTTGAGCGCATTTCAACTCGAAAAAAACCGACTGACTCGGCTTGAAGCCGAAGAGTCACAGCCCCTCATTGATGCCGTATGGGTGGATCTGGTCGAGCCGGACGACGATGAACGCCTTCGCGTACAATCTGAGCTGGGGCAAAGCCTCGCGACCCGTCCGGAACTGGAAGATATCGAAGCATCTGCGCGTTTTTTTGAAGACGAAGACGGTCTGCACATTCACTCCTTCTTCTTCTTTGAAGACGCCGACGATCACGCGGGGAACTCCACCGTGGCGTTTACCATCCGCGATGGTCGCCTGTTTACCCTGCGCGAGCGTGAACTGCCTGCGTTTCGTCTTTACCGTATGCGCGCCCGCAGCCAGGCGATGGTCGACGGCAACGCTTACGAGCTGCTGCTCGACCTGTTCGAAACCAAAATTGAACAGCTGGCGGATGAGATTGAAAACATCTACAGCGACCTGGAAAAGCTGAGCCGCGTGATCATGGAAGGCCATCAGGGCGATGAATATGACGAAGCGCTGTCAACGCTCGCGGAGCTGGAGGATATCGGCTGGAAGGTACGCCTGTGTCTGATGGATACCCAGCGCGCCCTTAACTTCCTGGTGCGTAAAGCGCGTCTGCCGGGTGGTCAGCTGGAACAGGCGCGTGAGATCCTGCGCGATATCGAATCCCTTCTGCCGCACAACGAATCCCTGTTCCAGAAGGTCAACTTCCTGATGCAGGCGGCGATGGGCTTTATCAACATCGAGCAGAACCGCATCATCAAGATCTTTTCGGTGGTATCCGTGGTGTTCCTGCCGCCTACGCTTGTGGCCTCAAGCTATGGGATGAACTTTGAGTTTATGCCGGAGCTCAAGTGGAGCTTTGGCTACCCGGGGGCGATTATCTTTATGATCCTCGCCGGGCTGGCGCCGTATCTGTACTTTAAACGGAAGAACTGGCTTTGAGGATCCGCCCGGTGGCGCTACGCTTACCGGGCCTACAGAACATGTAGGCCGGATAAGGCGCCGCCGCCATCCGGCAAAAAGGCGCTACAACCCTTTACGCACCCTGCGCTGGGTATAAATTGCATCCGCCACGAAAATCGCCAGTGCGACCCAGATGAAGGCGAACGTCACCATCTTATCCGCACCCGGCACTTCGCCATAAAACACCACCGCCAGCAGGAACATCAGCGTCGGGCCGATGTACTGGAAGAAGCCGAGCGTCGAGAGGCGCAGGCGCGTTGCTGCGCCGGTGAAGCACAGAAGCGGGATCGTGGTGACCACGCCCGCCGCCATCAGCAGAACGTTAAGCGTCCAGGGGTTATTGCCCATGTGGCTGGTGGCGCTGTCGGCAATGCCAAACAGGTAAATCGCGGCCACCGGCAGCAGCCACAGGGTTTCGAACAGCATACCGGTTTGCGCTTCAACGGCGATTTTCTTACGTACCAGCCCGTAGAACGCAAAGCTGAACGCCAGGCCTAAGGCGATAACCGGCAGCGAGCCGAAGGTCCAGAGCTGAACCAGCACGCCGCAGAAGGCCAGAATGACGGCCACCCACTGCATCCGGCGGAAGCGCTCGCCGAGGAAAATCATCCCCAGCACAATATTCACCAGCGGGTTAATAAAGTAGCCGAGGCTGGCTTCGAGCATGTGATGGTTATTCACCGCCCAGATAAACAGCAGCCAGTTGCCGCCAATCAGTACGGCAGACAGCGCCAGCAGAAAGACCTTCTTCGGCGTTTTCAGGAGCGTTTTAACGCCTGACCACTGACGGCTAACGCTCATCAGCGCGATCATAAAGAAAAACGACCAGATCACGCGGTGAGTGAGGATCTCATCGGCGGGCACATAGTGGATAAATTTGAAATAAGCAGGCGCGATGCCCCAAATAAAATAAGCGGCAAGGGCGAGTAAAACGCCCTGCCGCGTCTGTTTAGCATCCATCAGGATAATCCGTTACAAAGTAGTGAGGCGATTTTACGCGATTTTGCCGTTTCAACCCACCATATAAGTGGCCGTTGCGCTGGCGATATACAGTTGTTCTTCGTTATGTAACTCGACGCGGGCGACGGCCACTTTGTTGCCCGCGCGGAGCAGGCTGCTGGTGCAGGTGAAGCGGTTTCCGCGCCCCGGGCGCAGGTAATCGACGCGTAAATCGATGGTTCCCATGCGCGATAAACGCTGACGCAGTTCATCCTCGTTAATGGTGTCATGGCGCGTCAGCGTACTGCCAACGCAGACCAGGCCTGCCGCGACGTCCAGCGCGGAAGCAATCACGCCGCCGTGCAAAATGCTTTGCGCCCAGTTGCCCACCATCATCGGCTGATTATTGAAGCTCAGCTGGGCAAAGGCTTTCTCATAACGCTCCAGCTCCAGTCCAAGCGCACGGTTAAACGGCATGTGGTAAACAAAAATCTCGCCCACAAGTTTCAAAGCTTCGTCGGCGGTAAGCGTGGCAGACATGAGAAACGGCATCCTTATTGTTAATAAAATGTTGATTTTATGCTTCTGCAATAAGGAATTCCACTTTCAGAAACGAACAGGCGGAAGTTGGCGCGGAAGTATGTAGAATGTCCGGCACATAACTATTCACTCATTCTATATCTTTGCAGGAGAACACCACCGATGCGGACGTATCTGGGTTGGTTAATTGCGGCGGTTTCGCTGCCCCTCACAGCCTATGCGCAGGAAGCCACGGTTAAAAAGGTGCACGATGCGCCAGCCGTTCGCGGCAGTATCATCGCCAACCTGCTTCAGGAGCATGACAATCCGTTCACCCTTTATCCGTATGACACCAACTACGTCATTTACACCCAGACCAACGATCTCAACAAAGAGGCGATAAGTTCTTACAACTGGTCGGATAATGCGCGTAAAGATGAAGTGAAGTTCCAGCTAAGCCTCGCGTTTCCGTTCTGGCGCGGCATCGCCGGGCCTAACTCGGTGCTCGGTGCCTCTTATACCCAGAAATCCTGGTGGCAGCTCTCTAACCGTGGAGAATCGTCGCCGTTTCGTGAAACCAACTACGAGCCGCAGCTGTTCCTCGGCTTCGCAACCGATTATGAGTTTGCCGGCTGGACCCTGCGTGACGTTGAATTCGGGTTCAACCATGATTCCAACGGCCGTTCCGATCCCACCTCACGCAGCTGGAACCGCGCCTATACGCGCCTGATGGCGCAGAACGGCAATTTCATGGTGGAAGTCAAACCATGGTACGTCGTGGGCGATACCGACGATAACCCGGATATCACCAAATATATGGGTTACTATCAGCTTAAAGTTGGCTATCAAATCGGTGACGCAGTGCTGAGCGCCAAAGGCCAGTACAACTGGAACACCGGCTACGGTGGCGCAGAACTGGGCTTAAGCTATCCTATGACCAAACACGTGCGCCTCTACACCCAGGTTTACAGCGGTTACGGCGAGTCGCTTATCGATTACAACTTCAACCAGACCCGCGTCGGTGTGGGCGTGATGTTGAACGATATTTTCTAAGCAGCACGAATGTTTTTGCGTTAAACGTTGAAGTTTCTCTCTCAGGCGCTGAAAATAGCGCCTGTTTTATTTCTGGCATATGGGGTTAATGTGGCGCAGGCGGAAGTATTGAATCAGGAGTCGCTGGCTAAACAGGTTTTGCATGAAACCTTTGGCTACCAGCAGTTCCGCCCCGGCCAGGAAACCATCATTGAAACCGTGCTGGAAGGCCGCGATTGTCTGGTGGTCATGCCGACCGGCGGCGGTAAATCGCTCTGCTATCAGGTACCCGCGCTGGTGCTTAACGGCCTGACGGTGGTGGTATCGCCCCTTATCTCGCTGATGAAAGACCAGGTTGACCAGCTGCTTGCCAACGGCGTGGCGGCGGCCTGTCTTAACTCCACGCAGACCCGCGAACAGCAGCAGGACGTCATGGCTGGCTGCCGTAACGGGCAGATCCGCCTGCTGTACATCGCGCCGGAACGCCTGATGCTGGATAACTTCCTCGATCACCTGGCGCACTGGAATCCGGTGCTGCTGGCGGTGGATGAAGCGCACTGTATCTCCCAGTGGGGTCACGATTTCCGTCCGGAATATGCCGCGCTTGGCCAGCTGCGTCAGCGCTTCCCCGAGCTGCCGTTTATGGCGCTCACCGCCACCGCCGACGACACCACCCGCCTTGATATCGTTCGGCTGCTGGGCCTTAACGATCCGTTTATTCAGGTCAGCAGCTTCGACCGCCCGAACATCCGCTACATGCTGATGGAGAAGTTCAAACCGCTGGATCAGCTCTTACGCTACGTCCAGGAGCAGCGCGGCAAGTCGGGCATTATCTACTGCAACAGCCGTGCGAAGGTGGAAGACACCGCCGCGCGACTGCAAAACCGTGGCTTTAGCGCCGCGGCCTATCATGCCGGGCTAGAAAACCACATCCGCGCCGATGTGCAGGAAAAATTCCAGCGCGACGATCTGCAAATCGTCGTCGCCACGGTGGCGTTCGGTATGGGGATTAACAAGCCCAACGTGCGCTTTGTGGTGCATTTCGACATTCCGCGCAATATCGAATCCTACTATCAGGAAACGGGCCGCGCCGGGCGTGACGGCCTGCCTGCGGAAGCGATGCTGTTTTACGATCCGGCGGATATGGCGTGGCTGCGCCGCTGTCTGGAAGAGAAGCCCCAGGGCCAGCTGCAGGATATCGAGCGCCACAAGCTCAATGCGATGGGCGCGTTTGCCGAAGCGCAAACCTGCCGTCGTCTGGTGCTGCTCAACTACTTTGGCGAAGGGCGACAGGAGCCGTGCGGCAACTGCGATATCTGCCTCGATCCGCCGAAGCAGTACGATGGCCTGATGGACGCGCGCAAGGCGCTCTCAACCATCTACCGCGTGAATCAGCGCTTCGGGATGGGCTACGTGGTGGAAGTGCTGCGTGGCGCGAATAACCAGCGTATCCGTGATATGGGCCACGACAAGTTGCCTGTCTACGGTATTGGTAAAGACCAGAGCCACGAGCACTGGGTCAGCATTATCCGCCAGCTGATCCACATGGGGTTCGCCACGCAAAACATTGCTCAGCACTCCGCGCTTCAGCTTACCGAAGCGGCGCGTCCGGTGCTGCGCGGTGAAATTGAACTCAAGCTCGCCGTGCCGCGCGTTATTGCCCTGAAGCCGCGTGTGATGCAGAAATCCTACGGCGGCAACTATGACCGCAAGCTGTTCGCCAAGCTGCGTAAGCTGCGTAAAGCCATTGCCGACGAAGAGAACATTCCGCCTTATGTGGTCTTTAACGACGCAACGCTGATAGAAATGGCCGAGCAGATGCCGCTCAGCGCCGGTGAAATGCTCAGCGTTAACGGTGTCGGCACGCGCAAGCTCGAGCGATTCGGCAAGGAGTTTATGGCGCTTATTCGCTCTCATGCCGATGGTGATGATGAGGAGTAGTCAGCCGGCCAAAAAAGTGCCAGTATGATGACTCACTGTATTATTTCCCCGCGAGCTAATTATGTTAATGCTATTTCTCACCGTGGCATTAGTGCACATCGTTGCGCTGATGAGCCCCGGCCCTGACTTTTTCTTCGTATCGCAAACTGCCGTCAGCCGCTCCCGCAAAGAGGCGATGATGGGCGTACTCGGCATTACCATGGGTGTCATGGTGTGGGCAGCGGTGGCGCTGCTTGGCCTGAACCTGATTCTGGCGAAAATGGCCTGGCTGCATAACATCATCATGGTCGGCGGCGGCCTGTATCTGTGCTGGATGGGCTACCAGATGCTGCGCGGTGCGCTGAAGAAAGAAGAGAAAAAGCCGGAAGAGCCGAAGGTAGAACTGGCCACCGGCGGCCGCAGCTTTGTGAAAGGGCTGCTGACCAACCTGGCGAACCCGAAGGCGATTATCTATTTCGGCTCTGTGTTCTCGCTGTTCGTGGGCGATAACGTCGGCGCAGGCGCGCGCTGGGGGATCTTCCTGCTGATCGTGGTAGAAACTTTTGCGTGGTTTACCGTGGTCGCCAGCCTGTTTGCGTTACCGGCCATGCGCCGCGGCTACCAGCGCATCGCGAAGTGGATCGACGGCTTTGCCGGCGCGCTGTTCGCCGGCTTTGGCATCCACCTTATCATTTCTCGCTAAGCATGACGCGCTGACGCAAGCAGCGCGCCCACCAGCATAAACAGCGAACCAAACACCTTGTTCAGGGCCTTCATCTGTTTAGGCCCTTTAATCCACGCCGCAATCCGCTGGGCCAGCGTCGCGTAGCCAATCATCACGATGATATCGACAATGATGGTCGTCGCGCCGAGCACCACATACTGCATCACCTGCGGCTGATGCGGCACGATAAACTGCGGGAACAGGGCGGCAAGAAAAACGATGCTTTTCGGGTTAGTCAGGTTCACAAAAACCGCCCGTTTAAACAGACGGCCACGGGTTTGCGTCTGGGCGAGCATGTTCAGGTCAATCGAACCTGCCGTGCGCCACTGCTGAATACCCAGCCAAATCAGATATGCCGCACCGGCCCATTTCAGCACCTCAAATGCCAGCACCGAGCGGGAGAACAGCGTTCCCAAACCAATCCCCACCAGTACGATGTGGATGCCCAGCCCGGTTTGTAAACCGGCAATAGAGGCAACCGCGCCGCGATACCCGTGGTTAATAGAGGTGGTCATGGTGTTGATGGCGCCAGAGCCAGGGGAAAGGCTGAGGATGATGGATGTCAGCAGGTACGCGAACCACCACTCGAAGGTCATTTGAAGCTCCCGAATCGTCTGTTTTTATGCCACAATACGCTATTGTTGAGTCATTTTGTGACCGGTTACGAAAAAACGATATTCCTTGGCTTACGGGGGTGGAAACCCGATGTTTCAGCAGAAAAAGGACTGGGAAACTCGAGAAAACGCATTTGCTGCTTTCTCTATGGGGCCGCTGACCGACTTCTGGCGTCAGCGTGAGGAAGATGAGTTTACGGGCGTGGGTGATGTTCCGGTACGCTTCGTGCGTTTTCGCAACGAGAAAAACGATCGTGTGGTTGTCGTCTGTCCCGGACGCATTGAGAGCTATGTTAAATATGCGGAACTGGCCTATGACCTGGTTCACACCGGTTTTGATGTTCTGATCATCGATCACCGCGGGCAGGGGCTTTCCGGGCGCATGTTGCCGGACACCCATCGCGGCCACGTGGATAATTTCAGCGATTATGTCGACGATTTGGCCGCCTTCTGGCAGCAGGAAGTGGAGCCGGGCCCGTGGCGTAAGCGCTATATCCTGGCGCACTCTATGGGTGGCGCTATCTCTACGCTCTTTTTGCAACGCCATGAACACCAGTGCGATGCCATTGCGCTGACCGCGCCGATGTATGGCATTGTCATTCGTTTTCCTGACTGGATGGTGCGCCACATTCTCGACTGGGCTGAGGGCCATCAGCGCATTCGAGAGGGGTATGCCATCGGCACAGGGCGGTGGCGCGCGCTGCCGTTTGCCATCAACGTGCTGACCCACAGCCGGCAGCGCTATCGCCGTAATCTGCGTTTTTATGCCGATGAACCACGCCTGCGCGTCGGTGGCCCTACCTGGCACTGGGTGCGGGAAGGTATCCTTGCGGGTGAACAGGTGCTGGCAGGCGTGGCGAATGACGCCACCCCGACATTGTTAATCCAGGCGGAAGAGGAGCGTGTGGTCGATAACCGCATGCATGACCGCTTTTGTGAACTGCGCGCCGCCGCCGGACACCCTTGTGAAGGGGGTAAACCGCTGGTCATAAACGGCGCGTACCATGAGATCCTTTTCGAAAAGGACGACATGCGCTCAGTCGCGCTTAACGCCATCGTTGAATTTTTCAACAGGCATAACTGATTCTTGTTTTTTTACCAGAGGTTGAAATCCCTATGTACCAGGTTGTCGCATCTGATTTAGATGGCACGCTGCTTTCGCCCGACCACACCCTGTCGCCTTACGCGAAAGAGACCTTAAAACTCCTGACCGCCCGTGGCGTGAACTTTGTGTTCGCCACTGGCCGCCACCACGTAGACGTGGGGCAGATCCGCGATAACCTGGAGATCAAAGCCTACATGATCACCTCCAACGGTGCGCGCGTGCACGACACCGATGGCAACCTGATCTTTACCCATAACCTCGACCGCGACATCGCCACCGATCTCTTCGGCGTGGTGAACAACAACCCGAATATCGTCACCAACGTGTACCGTGACGACGAGTGGTTTATGAACCGCCACCGCCCGGACGAGATGCGTTTCTTCAAGGAAGCCGTGTTTAACTACTCCCTGTACGAACCGGGGCTGCTGGATCCGGAAGGGATCAGCAAAGTGTTCTTTACCTGCGAAAACCACGAAGAGCTGCTGCCGCTGGAGCAGGCGATTAACGCGCGCTGGGGCGACCGGGTGAACGTCAGCTTCTCAACGCTGACCTGTCTGGAAGTGATGGCGGGCGGGGTCTCTAAAGGCCATGCGCTGGAAGCGGTAGCCAAACGTCTGGGCTTCGGGCTGAAAGACTGTATCGCCTTTGGCGACGGCATGAACGATGCTGAGATGCTCTCTATGGCGGGCAAAGGCTGCATCATGCAGAACGCGCACCAGCGCCTGAAAGATCTGCATCCTGAGCTGGAAGTCATCGGTACCAACGGCGACAACGCGGTGCCGAAGTACCTGCGCAAACTGTTTCTTGAATAATCTTCATTCGGTTATTTATTACTCAGTCGTCAACTAAAGAGTTCGCTACAATGCCTGTCCTTCTTTCTGAGAGACAAGCATTGTGGCGCTACTCATTATCACCACCATCCTGTGGGCCTTCTCCTTTAGCCTGATTGGCGAATACCTTGCCGGTTCGGTCGACAGCTACTTCTCGGTGCTGATGCGCGTGGGGCTGGCGGCGCTGGTGTTCCTGCCGTTTCTGCGCACGCGCGGGCAAACGCTGAAAACTCTCCTGCTGTACATGCTGGTGGGCGCGATGCAGCTCGGCATCATGTATCTGTTCAGCTTCCGGGCCTACGTTTACCTGTCCGTCTCGGAATTCCTGCTCTTTACCGTGCTTACGCCGCTGTACATCACGCTGATCTACGATCTGCTCAGCAGGCGTCGTCTGCGCTGGGGATATCTGCTAAGCGCTGCGCTGGCGGTCGTGGGGGCGGCGATTATTCGTTATGACAAAGTAAGCGATCACTTCTGGACCGGGCTGATGTTCGTCCAGCTTGCCAATATCAGCTTTGCCATCGGCATGGTGGGCTACAAGCGCCTGATGGAGACCCGCCCGATGCCGCAGCACAACGCCTTTGCCTGGTTCTATATGGGCGCGGCAATCGTTGCGGTAGCGGCGTGGTTTATGCTCGGCAATCCGCAGAAGCTGCCGACCACGTCGCTACAGTGGGGCGTTCTGGTATGGCTGGGCGTGGTCGCGTCCGGGCTGGGTTACTTTATGTGGAACTACGGCGCGACCCAAGTGGACGCCGGTACGCTGGGGATCATGAACAACGTTCATGTGCCTGCCGGGCTGCTGGTCAACCTGGCGATCTGGCAGGAACAGCCGCACTGGCCGAGCTTCATTATTGGGGGAGCAGTGACCCTGGCTTCGCTGTGGGTGCATCGCCGTTGGGTCGCTCCGCGCTCCGCACAAACGGAAGATGGTCGCACGCGTGGTTCCGCGTTGAGCGAATAAACGCTTCCGTAATCGGCTGACGCTGCTCGCCATCGCGCACGGCGGCGTACAGCCGGCTCCACAGTCCTTCACCCAGGGTTTTGGTCACCACCAGGCCCTGGCGTTCAAAACTCTCCACCACCCAGTGCGGCAGCGCCGCGATGCCCATTCTGGCGGCAACCATCTGAATCAACAGCAGGGTGTTATCCACGCTTTTCAGCTGTGGGCTGATGCCCGCTGGCTGGAGGAAATGACGCCAGATATCCAGTCGGCTGCGCTGAACCGGGTAAATTAGCAGCGTTTCCGTGGCCAGGTCTTCAGGGCTGATGCGCGTTTTGGCGGCCAGCGGATGGTCCGGGGCCAGCACCAGACGCACCTCGAAATCAAACATCGGGGAATAGTGCAGCCCGCTGCGCGGCAGTATGTCCGAGGTCATCACCAGATCCAGCTCGCCCTGCTGGAGCGAAGGCTGGGGATCAAACGTTACGCCGGAGGTAAAGTCCATCTCCACCTGCGGCCACTTCTGGCGGAAGTTCTCAAGCGCGGGGGTCAGCCACTGAATACAGCTGTGGCACTCAATGGCGATGCGTAGCCTGGTCTGCTGCGGCTCGTTGCAGGACTGCAGGGCGCTCGCAATCTGCGGCAGCACCTGATTCGCGAGCTGGAGCAGAATTTCACCCTGCGGCGTAAAGCGCAGCGGCTGGCTCTTACGCACAAACAGACGAAAGCCAAGGCGTTGTTCCAGATCGCTGAACTGGTGAGAAAGTGCGGACTGGGTCTGATGCAGCGTGGCCGCCGCCGCCGCGAGTGAACCGCAGTTCCGCAACGCTTGTAGCGTTTTCAGGTGTTTTATCTCGATCATGAAAGTCCTTCACTTCGCCATGAACAATTTGCGCTTGAGGAATATACAGTACCTGCCAATTATAGATGTGTAAACATCTGGACGTCTAAATAACGAATTTCACAAGGGGCACACCATGACAATCCGTAATCACACTCTCGGTTTCCCTCGCGTTGGTCTGCGTCGCGAGCTGAAAAAAGCGCAGGAAAGCTACTGGGCGGGCAACCTCAGCCGTGAAGAATTGCTGGCAACGGGCCGCGAGCTGCGCGCACGTCACTGGGACCAGCAGAAAGACGCAGGCATTGACCTGCTGCCCGTGGGCGATTTCGCCTGGTACGACCATGTTCTGACCACCAGCCTGCTGATTGGCAACGTGCCGGCTCGTCATCAGAACAGCGATGGATCGGTAGATATCGACACCCTGTTCCGCATTGGCCGTGGCCGTGCGCCAACGGGTGAGCCAGCGGCAGCGGCGGAAATGACCAAATGGTTCAACACCAACTATCACTATATGGTGCCTGAGTTTGTGAAAGGTCAGCAGTTCAGGCTGACCTGGACCCAGCTTCTGGATGAAGTGGACGAAGCGCTGGCGCTGGGGCATCAGGTGAAACCTGTCCTGCTGGGGCCGGTGACGTACCTGTGGCTGGGCAAGGTAAAAGGCGAGTCGTTCGACCGCCTGAGCCTGCTGAACGACATTCTGCCGGTCTACAAACAGGTGCTGATTGAGCTGGGTAAGCGCGGTATTCAGTGGGTACAAATCGATGAGCCTGCGCTGGTACTGGAGCTGCCGCAGGCGTGGCTGGATGCCTTCAAGCCGGCATATGCCGCGCTTACCGGGCAGGTGAAGCTGCTCCTGACCACCTATTTTGAAGGCGTCACGCCGAACCTGAATACCATTACCGCGCTGCCGGTGCAGGGCCTGCACGTTGACCTGGTCCACGGCAAAGACGATGTGGCAGCGCTGCACAAACGCCTGCCGGAAGAGTGGCTATTATCCGCAGGCCTGATCAACGGTCGTAACGTCTGGCGCGCCGATCTGACCGAGAAATATGCACAAATTAAAGACATTGTCGGGAAACGTGAGCTGTGGGTCGCATCGTCCTGCTCGCTGTTGCACAGCCCCATCGACCTGAGCGTTGAAACCCGTCTGGATGCGGAGGTGAAAAGCTGGTTTGCCTTTGCCCTGCAGAAATGCCAGGAGCTGGCCCTGCTGCGCGACGCCCTTAACAGCGGCGACACGGCGGCGATTGCCGAATGGAGCGCCCCGATTCAGGCGCGTCGTCACTCATCCCGCGTTCACAACCCGGCGGTAGAGAAACGCCTGGCGGCCATTACCGCCCAGGACAGCCAGCGTCAGAGCGCCTATGAGGTGCGTGCTGAAGCCCAGCGTGCCCGCTTTAACCTGCCTGCCTGGCCAACCACCACTATCGGCTCGTTCCCGCAGACGACTGAAATCCGCGGTCTGCGTCTCGACTTCAAAAAGGGCAAGCTGGACGCCAGCCACTACCGCACCGGTATCGCTGAGCACATCAGGCAGGCGATTACCGAGCAGGAGCGTCTCGGCCTGGACGTGCTGGTTCACGGCGAAGCCGAGCGTAACGACATGGTGGAGTACTTCGGCGAGCATCTCGACGGCTTCGTCTTTACCCAGAACGGCTGGGTCCAGAGCTATGGCTCCCGCTGCGTGAAACCGCCGGTGGTGATCGGCGATATCAGCCGCCCGGAAGCGATCACCGTGGAGTGGGCGAAGTTTGCCCAGTCGCTGACCGACAAGCCGGTGAAAGGCATGCTGACCGGCCCGGTGACCATTCTTTGCTGGTCTTTCCCGCGTGAAGACGTTAGCCGCGAAACCATCGCGAAGCAAATCGCGCTGGCGCTGCGTGACGAAGTGGCGGACCTCGAGGCGGCGGGCATCGGCATCATCCAGATTGATGAACCGGCGCTGCGTGAAGGCCTGCCGCTGCGCCGCAGCGACTGGGACGCCTATCTGAAGTGGGGCGTGGAGGCATTTCGCATCAACGCTGCCGTGGCGAAGGACGACACGCAGATCCACACCCACATGTGTTACTGCGAGTTTAACGACATCATGGACGCTATCGCCGCGCTGGACGCCGACGTGATCACCATCGAGACCTCGCGCTCGGACATGGAGTTGCTGGAATCGTTCGAGGAGTTTGATTACCCGAATGAAATCGGGCCGGGCGTGTACGACATTCACTCGCCAAACGTGCCCAGCGTGGAGTGGATTGAGGCTCTGCTGAAGAAGGCCGCCCAGCGCATTCCGGCAGAGCGCCTGTGGGTGAACCCGGACTGCGGCCTGAAAACCCGCGGCTGGCCGGAAACCCGAAGCGCTCTGGCGAACATGGTGAAGGCGGCGCAGAACTTGCGTCAGGGGTAATATAATCGCCAACCCAAAATGTAGGCCCGGTAAGGCGTCGCCGCCACCGGGCTTTTGACTTTTACGCCTTCTTCCCGCCGTACTGGCTAAACCATGCCAGCATTCTCTGCCAGCCATCTTTGGCAGACTCCGCGTGATAGCTCGGACGATAATCGGCATTGAAGGCGTGTCCGGCATCCGGGTAAACCACGATCTCCGCCTTTGCGTTAGCCGCGCGAAGCGCATGGCGCATCGTGTCGACCGTATCCAGCGGAATACCGGTGTCCTGACCGCCGTACAGCCCCAACACAGGCGCGTTGAGATCGGTCGCGATATCAACAGGGTGCTTCGGCGAATTCAGCGTTTTTTCCCCAACCAGTTTACCGTACCAGGCCACGGCGGCTTTAAGCTGCGGATTGTGTGCGGCATACAGCCAGCTAATGCGCCCACCCCAGCAGAAGCCGGTGACCATCAGACGGTGCGGATCGCCGCCGTTGCGCGCCGCCCAGCTGGCGACGTGGTCGAGGTCGGCCAGCACCTGTGCATCCGGCACTTTGCTGACGAAATTACTGAACAGCGTCGGGATATCGCTGTAATCATTGGGATCGCCCTGGCGAAAATAGAGTTCTGGCGCAACGGCCAGATAACCCTCCAGCGCCAGGCGGCGGCAGAGGTCGCGAATGTGCTCGTGAACGCCAAAAATCTCCTGAACCACAATCACGATCGGCAGCGGACCCTCCGCCGATTCTGGCCGCGCGTGATAAGCAGGCATATTCTCTCCCTGCGTGGGAATCGAGGTTTCGCCAGCGGTAATCGCCTCTTCAGGCGTTGAGACGAGGGTGGAAGCATGAGGGGCCGCAGCAGGTGCAAAGCCGGTTTTTTCAGTCATGGCATTCTCCGTACCAATGAGTTAGCGCAAAGGTAAATATAGACACCAGGTTAACAATCCACAGTGCCTGATACGGTCTATCTTTTGTGCAGTGTCCCACGATATAACTTGTTAATGTGATGTAAATCACTATTTGACGGAAATTAACTGCAATCATTTTCATTCATGGTGAGATGTGTCACGAAATTCAGCGCTTTGCTTCTGTAAAGTACCTTTTTACTTCTTCTGACTAACCGACCCACAGAGGAGTCACCTATGTCTAAGTCTGATGTTTTTCATCTCGGCCTCACTAAAAACGATTTACAAGGGGCTACGCTGGCTATCGTCCCTGGCGATCCTGAGCGTGTGGAAAAGATCGCCGCGCTGATGGATAAGCCGGTTAAGCTGGCAGCCCATCGTGAATTTACCACCTGGCGCGCGGAGCTGGATGGCAAAGCGGTCATCGTCTGCTCTACCGGTATCGGTGGCCCGTCGACCTCTATCGCTGTTGAAGAACTCGCTCAGCTGGGCATTCGTACTTTCCTGCGTATCGGTACCACGGGCGCCATTCAGCCACACATCAACGTGGGTGACGTGCTGGTCACGACCGCATCCGTGCGTCTGGATGGTGCAAGCCTGCACTTTGCGCCGATGGAATTCCCGGCCGTCGCTGATTTTGAATGTACCACTGCGCTGGTGGACGCGGCGAAATCCATTGGTGCCACCACGCACGTGGGCGTCACCGCCTCTTCAGATACCTTCTATCCGGGCCAGGAGCGTTACGACACCTTCTCTGGCCGCGTGGTCAGCCGCTTTAAAGGCTCCATGGAAGAGTGGCAGTCAATGGGCGTGATGAACTACGAAATGGAGTCTGCAACCCTGCTGACCATGTGTGCCAGCCAGGGCCTGCGCGCCGGTATGGTGGCGGGCGTTATCGTTAACCGCACCCAGCAGGAGATCCCGAACGCTGAGACCATGAAGCAGACCGAAAGTCATGCGGTGAAAATCGTGGTTGAAGCGGCTCGCCGCCTGATCTAATCCTCTCTTCTGAGATAAAAGGCCGACACGTTCGGCCTTTTCTTTTTGCGTAGCGCCTCGCAGGAAAACCCTTTCAAACTGGACGTTTATACAGCACAATTCTATTTTATGCGGGAAATTCGTTGATGCAGGGGGCAGTGTGGATATCTCTATCCTGATTTATGCAGTGGTTGCGCTGGTGAGCGTGGGAGTAGGCTGGCTGATCGCCAGCTACCAGCACGCGCAGCAAAAGGCCGACCAGTTGGCAGAGCGTGAAGAGATGGTTGCCGAACTAAGCGCGGTAAAACAACAGCTTGCCCAAAGTGGTCACTGGCGCGACGAGTGCGAGCTGCTTAATAACGAAGTGCGCAATCTGCGTGATATCAACACCTCGCTGGAAGCCGATCTTCGCGAAGTGACTACCCGCCTTGAATCTACCCAACTGCACGCGGAAGACAAAATCCGCCAGATGATCAACAGCGAACAACGCCTGAGCGAGCAGTTTGAGAACCTCGCGAACCGCATTTTCGAGCACAGCAACCGCCGCGTTGATGAACAAAACCGCCAAAGCCTGAACAGCCTGCTGACGCCCCTGCGCGAACAGCTTGATGGCTTTCGCCGCCAGGTGCAGGACAGCTTTGGCATGGAGGCGCGAGAGCGCCACACCCTGGCCCATGAAATTCGTAACCTCCAGCAGCTGAATGCCCAGATGGCGCAGGAAGCCATCAACCTGACGCGCGCGCTGAAAGGCGATAACAAAGCGCAGGGCAACTGGGGCGAAGTGGTGCTAACCCGCGTGCTGGAAGCCTCTGGCCTGCGGGAAGGGCATGAATACGAGACGCAGGTCAGCATTGAAAACGATGCCCGCTCGCGCATGCAGCCGGATGTGATTGTCCGCCTGCCGCAGGGCAAGGACGTGGTGATTGATGCCAAAATGACGCTGGTAGCATATGAACGCTACTTCAACGCGGACGATGACTACACCCGCGAATCGGCGCTGCAGGAGCATATCGCGTCGGTGCGTAACCACATTCGTCTGCTGGGCCGCAAAGACTACCAGCAACTGCCGGGGCTGCGTTCGCTGGACTACGTGCTCATGTTTATCCCGGTCGAACCCGCGTTTCTGCTGGCGCTCGACAGACAGCCCGAACTGATAACGGAAGCGCTGAAAAATAACATTATGCTGGTCAGCCCTACCACGCTGCTGGTGGCCTTGCGCACCATTGCTAACCTGTGGCGCTACGAGCACCAGAGCCGCAATGCGCAGCAGATCGCCGACCGTGCCAGCAAGCTGTACGACAAAATGCGCCTGTTTGTAGACGACATGTCCTCCGTAGGGCAAAGCCTGGATCGCGCCCAGGATAATTACCGCCAGGCGATGAAAAAACTCGCCTCCGGTCGCGGCAATCTTCTGGCTCAGGCGGAGGCGTTCCGCAGCATGGGGGTGGAAGTGAAGCGCGAGATTAATCCGGAACTGGTTGAACAAGCCACGGCGCAGGACGAAGAATTTCGCCTGCGTGAAGGGGCTGGTGAACAAAAGACATCCAGCGAAGACAATGATTTAGCGGCGGGATTATCCGCAGATGAGCAGCCGACGCGTTTCTATCACGGTGGTTGAATCGTAGGGCAAATGCGCCCAATCTGTTACACTTCACAAACATTTTACTGATTAGCAGGCTCTGAGATGGTTGACGATTCACAAGACACAACGCACTTTGGCTTTCAGACTGTCGCCAAAGCGCAGAAAGCTGACATGGTGGCCCACGTATTTCATTCCGTGGCGGCGAAGTACGATGTGATGAATGACTTGATGTCATTCGGTATTCATCGCTTGTGGAAGCGCTTCACCATCGACTGTAGCGGCGTGCGTCGTGGTCAGACTGTACTGGATTTGGCAGGTGGTACGGGCGATTTAACGGCTAAATTCTCCCGTCTGGTGGGTGAAACCGGTCGCGTTGTGCTGGCAGATATCAACGACTCCATGTTGAAAATGGGGCGCGAGAAGCTGCGTAACATCGGGGTTGTCGGCAACGTCGAATACGTGCAGGCAAATGCCGAAGCGCTGCCGTTCCCGGACAACACCTTTGACTGTATCACTATCTCGTTTGGCCTGCGTAACGTCACCGATAAAGACAAAGCGCTGCGCTCTATGTACCGCGTGCTGAAGCCGGGCGGACGCCTGCTGGTGCTGGAGTTCTCCAAACCGATTATCGATCCGCTGAGCAAAGCTTACGACGCCTACTCCTTCCACGTTCTGCCACGCATTGGTGAGCTGGTGGCAAACGATGCAGAGAGCTACCGCTACCTTGCGGAATCTATTCGTATGCACCCCGATCAGGACACCCTGAAGGCGATGATGCAGGATGCAGGTCTCGAAAACGTAGAGTACTTCAACATGACGGCGGGCGTCGTCGCGCTGCATCGCGGTTACAAGTTCTGAGTGGAGGTCTTCTGTGCCCTTTAAACCCTTAGTCACTGCAGGCATTGAGAATGTACTGAACGCCTTTCTGTACCGTGCGCCTGCACTGAAAGCTGCGCGCCAGCGGTTGAACGGCAAGGTTCTGCGCATTGCGTTAAAAGAGTTCTCGACCCCGCTTGTGCTGGTATTCAGCGAACGCCAGCTTGACGTTCTGGGTGAGTGGGAAGGCGAGGCTGATTGCGCCGTCATCACGCACATGAGCGTGCTGCCAAAACTGCGCGATCGTCAGCAGCTCACGGCGCTGATCCGCAGCGGTGAGCTGGAGGTTGAAGGTGACATCCAGGTTGTGCAGAACTTCGTTGCGCTCAGCGATCTCGCCGAGTTTGACCCGGCAGAGTTGCTCGCGCCGTATATCGGCGACATTGCAGCCGAAGGGATCGGCAAAGCTATTCAGGGCGGAACGGCGATCCTGCGTAAAACGCTGCAACGACAGCAGCGCTATGCAGCGGAAGTGTTAACCGAAGAGTGGCGAATGGCACCGGGACCGCTGGAAGTGGCATGGTTTGCAGAAGAGACGGCGGCCGTAGAACGTGCGGTTGATGCATTAACCAAACGGCTGGAAAAACTGGAGGGCAAATGACGCCTGGTGAAATTCGGCGCCTCTACTTTATCGTTCAGACATTTTTGAGTTACGGGCTCGACGAGCTTATCCCCAAAATGCGTATCACGCTGCCGCTTCGTCTCTGGCGGCGAACGTTGTTCTGGATGCCCAATCGCCATAAAGACCAGGAGTTAGGTGAACGCCTGCGTCTGGCGTTACAGGAGCTTGGCCCGGTCTGGATTAAGTTCGGGCAGATGCTCTCGACCCGTCGCGATCTCTTCCCGCCACAAATTGCCGATCAGCTTGCGCTCCTGCAGGATCGCGTTGCGCCGTTTGACGGCGCACGGGCCAAAAAGCAGATTGAACAGGCGATGGGCAACATTCCTGTTGAAACCTGGTTTGATGATTTTGACATTCAGCCGCTTGCCTCGGCCTCTATCGCTCAGGTGCATACCGCGCGCCTGAAAGAGAACGGCAAAGAGGTGGTAATCAAGGTTATCCGCCCTGATATCCTGCCGATTATCAGAGCCGATATGAAGCTTATCTATCGCCTTGCGCGCTGGGTACCGCGTCTGCTGCCTGACGGACGTCGTCTACGTCCGCTGGAAGTGGTGCGTGAGTATGAAAAAACGTTGATTGATGAACTCAATCTGCTGCGTGAATCCGCGAACGCCATTCAGCTGCGCCGCAACTTTGAAGGCAGCCCGATGCTCTACGTGCCGGAGGTCTACTCAGACTATTGCAGCGAAGGCATGATGGTGATGGAGCGCATTTACGGCATTCCTGTTTCCGATGTGGCTGCGCTGGAAAAGCAGGGAACCAACATGAAGCTGCTGGCCGAGCGCGGGGTTCAGGTCTTCTTTACTCAGGTCTTCCGCGACAGCTTCTTCCATGCGGATATGCACCCGGGCAACATTTTTGTCAGCTACGAACACCCTGAAAACCCGAAATACATCGGTATCGACTGCGGTATTGTCGGCTCGCTGAACAAAGAAGATAAACGCTACCTCGCAGAGAACTTTATCGCGTTCTTTAATCGCGATTACCGCAAGGTGGCTGAACTGCACGTCGATTCCGGCTGGGTTCCGCCGGATACCAACGTCGAAGAATTTGAGTTTGCGATCCGTACGGTCTGTGAACCGATTTTTGAAAAACCGCTGTCGGAGATCTCTTTCGGCCACGTTTTACTCAATCTATTTAATACTGCGCGTCGCTTCAACATGGAAGTGCAGCCTCAATTAGTTTTACTTCAGAAAACACTACTTTACGTTGAGGGCGTAGGCCGCCAGCTCTATCCTCAGTTAGACTTGTGGAAAACGGCGAAGCCTTTCCTTGAATCGTGGATTAAAGATCAGGTCGGTATTCCGGCGCTGGTTCGCTCCTTAAAAGAGAAAGGACCGTTCTGGATTGAAAAAATGCCTGAAATTCCTGAACTGGTTTACGACAGTTTGCGTCAGAGCAAGAACCTTCAGCACAGCATGGATACAATCGCCCACGAGCTTAAAACCAGTCGTGCACGTCAGGGTCAGTCACGTTATCTCTTTGGGATAGGGGCGACACTGCTGCTAAGCGGCACGCTGCTGCTGATCAATCGTCCGGACTGGGAGATGATGCCCGCCTGGCTGATGGCCGCGGGCGTCGTGGTCTGGCTCGCTGGCTGGAGAAAAACGCGCTGAATTGGCATCGCTATCGACAGGTTGCATACGTATAATGCGATCTGGTTAATTAATCATCTATCACTGGGGAACACGTATGGGTGGTATCAGTATCTGGCAATTGTTAATCATTGCCGTCATCGTCGTACTGCTGTTTGGTACGAAGAAACTCGGTTCTATCGGTTCCGATCTGGGTGCATCTATCAAAGGCTTTAAGAAAGCCATGGGCGATGATGAAAGTAAGCAGGACAAAGCCAGCCAGGATGCGGACTTCACTGCTAAAACCATCGCTGATAAGCAAGATGAAGCCAAAAAGGAAGACGCTAAACGCCACGATAAAGAGCAGGTGTAATTCGTGTTCGATATTGGTTTTGGTGAGTTACTGCTGGTCTTCGTGATTGGCCTGATTGTACTGGGGCCGCAACGTTTACCCGTCGCGGTAAAAACCGTTGCGGGTTGGGTACGTGCGCTGCGATCGCTGGCTACGACAGTACAAAACGAGCTGGCACAGGAGCTTAAGCTTCAGGAATTTCAGGACAGCCTGAAAAAGGTTGAGAAGGCGAGCATGGACAACCTGACGCCGGAGCTGAAAGCCTCGATGGACGAACTGCGCGAAGCGGCGGAATCCATGAAGCGGTCTTACAGCATTAACGATCCTGAAAAGGCGAGCGATGAAGCTAACACCATCCATAACCCGGTGGTGAAAGGCAGCGAAGAACAGCGTGAGGGCGTAACGCCATCAAGCGCTGAGCATCAGGCCGCTGCGCCTGAGCAGACGCCGCAGGAATCCGAAGTGAAAAAACCGGTGCAGCCGGAAGAGCCCGTGGTAAAAGCGGCTGAAGCAAAGCCCGCTGCCCCCGTTTCCGAATCATCCCCTTCGTCGAGTGATAAAGCGTAAACATGGCAGTAGATGATACTCAACCGCTCATTGCGCACCTGATTGAGCTGCGTAAGCGCCTGTTAAACTGCATTATTGCGGTTTTCCTCATTTTCCTGTGCCTGGTCTATTTTGCTAATGACATCTATCAGGTGGTCTCCGCGCCGCTGATTAAGCAAATGCCGCTGGGTGCAACGATGATCGCAACGGACGTTGCGTCACCGTTCTTTACCCCGATTAAGCTGACATTCTGGGTGTCGCTGATTGCCTCTGCGCCGGTCATTCTGTATCAGGTCTGGGCGTTTGTAGCGCCTGCGCTGTACAGACACGAACGCAAGCTGGTGATCCCGCTGCTGGTGTCCAGTTCCCTGCTGTTCTATATCGGCATGGCGTTCGCCTATTTCGTGGTCTTCCCGCTGGCCTTTGGCTTCCTGACGCATACCGCGCCGGTGGGTGTTCAGGTGTCGACGGACATTGCCAGCTACCTCAGCTTCGTTATGGCGCTGTTCATGGCGTTTGGCGTGGCGTTTGAAGTGCCGGTAGCCATTGTGCTGCTCTGCTGGGTGGGCGTCACCACGCCTGAAGATCTGCGTAAAAAGCGCCCGTATATCCTGGTCGGGGCATTTGTTGTGGGCATGCTGCTGACGCCGCCGGACGTTTTTTCCCAAACGCTGTTGGCTATACCGATGTACTGCCTGTTTGAAGTCGGGGTGTTCTTCTCGCGCTTCTATGTGGGTAAAGGACGTCGGCAGAATGAAGAAGACGACGAGTCTGAACAGACCACAGAAGAATAAAACCAGCCGCCCGTCAGGGCGGTTGTCATATGGGGAAGCGCATGTTTGATATTGGACTCAATCTCACCAGCCCGCAGTTTGCCAAAGATGTCGACGACGTCGTCGCGCGCGCGTTTGCCGCAGGGGTAAAAGGCCTGTTGCTGACGGGAACCAACCTGCATGAGAGCGAGCAGGCGCAGCAGCTGGCGCAACGTTATGACCATTGCTGGTCAACGGCAGGGGTACACCCTCACGACAGCAGTCACTGGACGGATCGCAGCGCTGAAACGCTCCGTCAGTTGGCGATGACGCCTGAGGTGGTCGCCATCGGTGAGTGCGGTCTCGATTTTAATCGCAACTTTTCAACGCCTGATGAGCAGGAACGGGCCTTTACCGCCCAGCTTGCTCTGGCAGCCGAGCTGGAAATGCCGGTCTTTATGCATTGCCGCGACGCCCACGAACGTTTCCTCACGCTGCTGGAACCGTGGCTTGATAAGCTGCCTGGGGCCGTGTTGCACTGTTTTACCGGATCGCGACAGGAGGCACTTGAGTGCCTGCAGCGTGGGCTGTATTTGGGGATAACCGGCTGGGTTTGCGATGAGCGTCGTGGGCTTGAACTGCGTGACTTACTGCCCATTATTCCGGCTGACCGCCTGTTGGTTGAAACGGATGCGCCCTATTTACTGCCGCGCGATATAAAGCCCAAACCGGCATCTCGGCGTAACGAACCGGCCTGGCTGGGGCATATCGTTGAACGCGTGGCGCACTGGCGCGGGGACGATCCGCAGTGGCTGTCAGCGCAAACGGATGACAACGTTCGCCGCCTGTTTGGGGTAACGTTTTAAACTTTTCGAAAGTCAGTGTTTTTGACGCTTTGCAGCACCTGTTTATTCAGCAGGTTTAGCAGCAGCATGGAGCGGGCTTCCCCGTCCGGCTCAGAGAAGATGGCCTGAAGGCCCTCAAACGCGCCTTCGGTGATCACCACGCTATCGCCCGCATAGGGCGTTTCCGGGTCGGTTATTCCTTCCGGTTGCTGATAGACCGATAGCTGATGGATAACCGTTGAGGGGACCGTCGCGGGGCTGGCACCAAAACGCACAAAGTGGCTGACGCCGCGCGTGGCGCTGATGGTCGTGGTGTGGATGACTTCCGGGTCGAATTCGACGAACAGGTAGTTTGGGAACAAAGGTTCGCTGACGAGGGCGCGTTTGCCACGCTGCATTTTTTCAAGCGTGATCACGGGCGTCAGGCAGTTCACAGACTGACGTTCCAGATGTTCCTGCGCGCGTTGAAGTTGCCCGCGTTTGCAATACAGTAAATACCAGGCCTGCATAATCACTCTTTCCCTTTATTCGGGGCGCAAGCATACCAAAATCCAGGTGGGATCGCTAAGGTGATTATAATGGCCGGAAAGGAAGTAAGTCGCAGAAATTCACCCCAATTTAACAAAATTACAGCATCACGCAGGCTTACGCCGTATAATGAAGCGCTTACAGAGAGGCCATGACTAACTGCATGAAATACCACGATCTACGCGACTTCCTGGCACTGCTGGAAAAGCAGGGCGAACTCAAACGCATTACGCTTCCTGTCGATCCCTTTCTGGAAATGACAGAAATTGCCGACCGCACCCTGCGTGCCGGTGGTCCCGCTTTGTTGTTTGAAAATCCAAAAGGCTATGCCATGCCGGTGCTGTGCAACCTGTTCGGCACACCGCGTCGCGTGGCGATGGGGATGGGGCAAGAGGATGTCACGGCGCTGCGTGAAGTGGGCAAACTGCTGGCCTTTCTGAAAGAGCCTGAACCACCAAAAGGCTTCCGCGATTTATTCGACAAACTGCCGCAGTTTAAGCAGGTGTTGAACATGCCAACCAAACGCCTGCGCGGTGCGCCGTGCCAGCAGAAAGTGCTGGAAGGCGACGCGGTCGATCTGACAAAAATCCCGATTATGCAGTGCTGGCCCGAAGATGCCGCACCGCTCATTACCTGGGGCCTGACCGTAACGCGCGGCCCGCACAAAGAGCGCCAGAATCTCGGCATTTATCGCCAGCAGCGGATTGGAAAAAACAAACTCATCATGCGCTGGTTGTCCCATCGCGGTGGCGCACTGGACTTCCAGGAGTGGTGTGCAGCGCATCCCGGCGAGCGTTTCCCTGTTTCTGTCGCGCTGGGTGCTGACCCGGCGACGATCCTTGGGGCGGTCACACCCGTGCCGGATACGCTCTCCGAATACGCCTTTGCGGGACTTTTGCGCGGCACGAAAACCGAAGTGGTGAAGTGCATCTCTAATGACCTGGAAGTGCCGGCCAGCGCTGAGATTGTCCTCGAAGGTTACATTGAGCAGGGCGAGCTGGCACCGGAAGGGCCGTACGGCGACCACACGGGCTATTACAACGAAGTGGATAACTTCCCGGTGTTTACCGTAACGCACATTACCCAGCGTGACGATCCGATTTACCACTCGACCTACACCGGCCGTCCACCGGATGAACCGGCTGTGCTGGGCGTGGCGCTGAACGAAGTGTTTGTGCCGATCCTGCAAAAGCAGTTCCCGGAAATCGTTGATTTCTATCTGCCGCCGGAAGGGTGCTCATACCGCCTGGCCGTTGTGACCATCAAAAAGCAGTATGCCGGTCATGCTAAACGCGTGATGATGGGCGTATGGTCTTTCCTGCGCCAGTTTATGTATACCAAATTTGTGATTGTCTGCGATGATGACGTCAATGCCCGCGACTGGAATGACGTTATCTGGGCCATTACCACGCGTATGGATCCGGCGCGCGACACGGTGCTGGTGGAAAACACACCGATTGATTATCTGGATTTTGCCTCGCCGGTTTCCGGCCTTGGCTCAAAGATGGGACTGGATGCCACGAATAAATGGCCTGGCGAAACCGACCGTGAATGGGGTCGCCCGATCGAAAAAGATCCTGCCGTGACCGCGCGCATTGACGCGATCTGGGACGAGCTGGCCATAATGAGTAACGGTAAAACTGAATCTGACCGTTAAGCCCTATAGACTTCCCGACAGAGAGAGCGAATGACAACCTTAAGCTGTAAAGTGACTTCGGTAGATGCCATTACCGACACCGTATATCGCGTCCGTTTAACGCCTGAAGCGCCATTCTCTTTCCGCGCTGGTCAGTACTTAATGGTTGTGATGGATGAGCGCGATAAGCGTCCTTTCTCGATGGCTTCAACGCCTGCTGAGCAGGAATTTATTGAGCTGCATATCGGTGCGTCAGAGCTTAACCTGTATGCGATGGCGGTGATGGATCGCATTCTGAAGGAGCGTGAAATCGTCGTGGATATTCCACACGGTGAAGCCTGGTTGCGTGATGACGAAGAGCGTCCCCTGATCCTGATTGCCGGTGGCACCGGCTTCTCCTACGTGCGTTCGATTCTGCTGACCGCGCTGGCGCGCAACCCGAATCGTGATATTACGATTTACTGGGGAGGCCGTGAAGAGAAGCATCTGTACGATCTGTCTGAACTGGAAGCGCTGAGCGTAACCCATCCGAACCTGCGCATTGAGCCGGTTGTTGAGCAGCCGGAAGAGGGCTGGCGTGGACGCAACGGGACGGTGTTAACGGCGGTACTGCAGGATTACGGTACGCTGGCGGGGCACGATATCTATATTGCCGGCCGTTTCGAAATGGCGAAAATTGCCCGTGACCTGTTCTGCAATGAACGCGATGCGCGTGAGGACCGTCTCTTCGGCGATGCGTTTGCGTTCATTTAAATAAAAAAACCCGCCCCTGACAGGCGGGAAGAACGGCAACTAAACTGTCTCTCTTCGCCAATGACGCCATAACTGCGTTGGCTGCGCTCGTTCACCCGAATCACTTACTTGAGTAAGCTCATCGGGATTCGCTCGCTTGCCGCCTTGTTCTGACGCCATTGGCTTTGAGATACTTTTCCTGATTTACACTCTTTCAAATACCGTCGCGATACCCTGACCCAGCCCGATACACATTGTTGCCAGGCCAAACTGGGCATCTTTGCGTTCCATCAGGTTAATCAGCGTGGTGCTGATACGCGCGCCGGAACAGCCCAGCGGGTGACCAAGGGCGATCGCCCCGCCGTTGAGGTTAATTTTCTCGTCGATCTGCTCCATCAGCCCCAGATCTTTAATGCACGGCAGGATCTGCGCGGCGAAGGCTTCGTTCATCTCAAAGAGATCGATATCGCTGGCGGTTAAACCGGCTTTTTTCAGCGCCAGCGTTGAGGCCGGAACCGGGCCGTAACCCATAATCGACGGGTCGCAGCCGACAACCGCCATCGAACGCACTCGGGCGCGTGGCGTCAGGCCCAGCTCGCGGGCGCGGCTTTCGCTCATCACCAGCATCGCGGCTGCACCGTCGGAAAGCGCAGACGAGGTGCCTGCGGTCACCGTGCCGGTGACCGGATCAAAGGCCGGACGCAGCGTGGAGAGTCCTTCGACGGTCGTCTCCGGGCGGATCACTTCGTCCCAGGTAAACTGCTTCAGCACGCCGTCGGCATCATGACCGCCAGTGGGAATGATCTCGTTCTTAAACGCGCCGGACTGCGTGGCGGCCCAGGCACGGGCGTGAGAGCGCGCGGCAAAGGCATCCTGCATTTCACGGCTGATACCGTGCAGGCGTGAGAGCATCTCGGCTGTCAGCCCCATCATACCTGCGGCTTTCGCGACGTTGCGGCTCATGCCCGGATGGAAATCGACACCGTGGCTCATGGGTACGTGGCCCATATGTTCCACGCCGCCGACCAGGCACGCCTGCGCATCACCGGTCATGATCATGCGGGCCGCGTCGTGCAGCGCCTGCATTGACGAGCCGCACAGGCGGTTGACGGTGACGGCCGGAACCGAATGCGGGATCTCCGCCAGCAGCGACGCGTTACGGGCGATATTGAAGCCCTGCTCCAGCGTTTGCTGCACGCAGCCCCAGTAGATATCGTCCAGCGCAGCAGGATCCAGCGCCGGGTTGCGCGCCAGCAGGCTGCGCATCAGGTGTGCGGAGAGGTCTTCCGCGCGTACGTTGCGAAAGGCTCCGCCCTTGGAACGGCCCATCGGGGTACGAATTGCATCAACAATGACAACCTTTTCCATTGTGACTCCTTAAGCCGTTTTCAGCTCGCCAACCGGACGGGCGGGCTCAACTGCGGGATAGTAGGGTTCGTTATGGTGCGCTTTGTTACGCAGACCTTCCGGCACGTCATAGAGCGGGCCGAGGTGCTGGTACTGCTGCGCCATATCGAGATATTTTGCGCTGCCGAGCGTGTCCAGCCAGCGGAACGCGCCGCCGTGGAACGGTGGGAAGCCAAGGCCATAGACCAGTGCCATATCCGCTTCGGCCGGGCTGGCGATAATGCCTTCTTCCAGGCAACGCACCACTTCGTTAATCATCGGAATCATCATCCGGGCAATGATTTCCTCGTCGGTAAAGTCGCGTTTTGGCTGACTGACGTCGGACAACAGGCCATCCACTGCCGGATCTTCTTCTTTCTTCGGCTTGCCCTTGCTGTCTTCTTTATAGCGCCAGAAGCCCAGGCCGTTTTTCTGACCAAAACGGTTGGCGTCAAACAGCGCGTCAATCGCGTCGCGGTAATCTTTCTGCATACGCTGCGGGAAGCCCGCCGCCATCACCGCCTGCGCGTGATGTGCGGTATCAATCCCGACCACGTCCAGCAGGTATGCCGGGCCCATTGGCCAGCCGAATTGTTTTTCCATCACTTTATCGACTTTGCGGAAGTCTGCGCCGTCGCGCAGCAGCTGGCTGAAGCCGGCGAAGTACGGGAACAGCACGCGGTTGACGAAGAAGCCCGGACAATCATTCACCACGATCGGCGTTTTGCCCATTTTGCTGGCCCACGCCACCACTTTGGCGATGGTCTCGTCAGAGGTTTTTTCACCGCGGATCACTTCGACCAGCGGCATACGGTGCACCGGGTTGAAGAAGTGCATGCCGCAGAAGTTTTCCGGGCGCTTTAATACGCTTGCCAGTTCGCTAATCGGAATGGTGGAGGTGTTCGAGGCCAGAACGGTGTCCGGGCGAACCTTATCTTCGGTCTCGGCCAGTACCGCTTTTTTGACCTTCGGATTCTCAACGACCGCTTCCACTACCACGTCCACGCGATCGAAACCGCTGTATTCCAGCGTGGGCTGGATCGTGGAGATCACGCTGGACAGCTTCAGGCCGTCAATCTTGCCGCGCTCCAGCTGTTTGTTGAGCAGTTTGGCCGCTTCGGTCATGCCCAGCGTAAGGGATTTATCGCTGATATCCTTCATCACCACCGGCACACCTTTCCATGCCGACTGATAAGCAATACCGCCGCCCATAATGCCTGCGCCGAGCACCGCCGCGTGTTTTGGCGTCTCAACGTGTTTGGTCAACTGTTTGGCTTTACCCTTCACGAACTGATCGTTCAGGAAAATGCCAACCAATGCGCGGGCCTCATTAGTGTGCGCCAGCGGGACAAAGCTTTGGTTTTCAAGCTTCAGGGCTTCATCACGTCCCAGGCGGGTTGCCGCCTCGATGGTTTTCACCGCGGTGATCGGCGCCGGATAGTGTTTACCCGCCGTTTGCATCACCATGCCTTTGGCGATGGTGAAGCTCATGGTCGCTTCAATTTTGCTGAGCTTTAACGGCTCGAGCTTCGGCTGGCGTTTGGCTTTCCAGTCGAGATCGCCATTGATTGCCTGACGCAGAATCGCAACAGAACCCTCAATCAGTTTTTCCTGCTTAACGACGCCGTCCACCAGGCCGATTTTC
This sequence comes from Enterobacter sp. 2VL, assembly GCF_005503595.1. Taxonomy (NCBI): domain Bacteria; kingdom Pseudomonadati; phylum Pseudomonadota; class Gammaproteobacteria; order Enterobacterales; family Enterobacteriaceae; genus Enterobacter; species Enterobacter sp. 2VL. The sequence continues at coordinate 5,036 of NZ_SCNE01000013.1, read as the reverse complement.
AGCGCCTGCTCCGCGCCAACGTCTTTACCGGCGGCAATGATCTCCAGCGCGCTGTCGGCACCGAGCATGCGTGGCATACGCACGGAACCGCCAAAGCCCGGCATGATGCCCAGTTTGGTTTCCGGTAAGCCGATGCGCAGGTCTGGCGTGGCCAGACGATAATCGGTGGCCAGCACGCACTCGCAGCCGCCGCCCAGCGCATAGCCGTTAACGGCGGAGATCGTCGGAACCGGTAAATCTTCCAGACGATTAAAGACGCTGTTGGCAAAGTGCAGCCACTGGCTCAGCTGTTCTTCCGGAACGAGGAACAGCGAGAGGAATTCGGTGATATCCGCACCGACAATAAAGGCCGCTTTATTTGAGCGCAGCAGCAGCCCTTTTAAATCAGGTTGTTTTTCAAGCACGTCCAGCGCCTGGCCAAGGCTGGCCACCGTCGCGGTATCGAGCTTGTTGACTGAGCCGGGGGCATCGAACACCAGTTCGGCAATGCCATCTTCCAGCCAGTTGAGGTACAGGGTGTCGCCTTTGTAGAGCATGTCAGTCTCCTGAATCCAGCATGTGGATCTGGTCGTACCAGATGAGACGGAGTGTGGGATTTATGTTAATAAAATGCAAATTACTCATTAAGAAATTGCTGCATTGATCACGGTCGGTGGAAATCACGCAGTGAGGGAGAGGTGTGCTAAGATGCGATGACTTGAGGTCAATAAAACGAAAGGAAGAATGATGGACTCACTGGCTTCGCTTTATAAAAATCATATCGTTACCCTACAGGAACGTACCCGCGATGTGCTGGCGCGCTTTAAGCTGGACGCGCTGCTGATTCACTCCGGTGAGCTGATGAACACGTTTCTCGACGATCATGCTTATCCCTTCAAAGTTAATCCGCAGTTTAAAGCCTGGGTGCCAGTAACACAGGTTCCCAACTGCTGGCTGCTGGTGGATGGCGTGAACAAGCCGAAACTGTGGTTCTACCTGCCGGTGGACTACTGGCACAACGTTGAACCGCTGCCGACGTCCTTTTGGACGGAAGAAATTGATGTGATTGCGCTGCCGAAAGCCGACGGCATTGGCAGCCAGTTGCCCGCTGCGCGCGGCAATATCGCCTATATCGGCCCTGTTGCGGAGCGCGCGCTGGGTCTGGATATTCCGGCAGATAAACTCAACCCGAAAGGGGTGCTGGATTACCTGCACTATAACCGCGCTTATAAAACCGATTACGAACTGTACTGCATGCGCCAGGCGCAAAAAACGGCCGTTACCGGCCACCGTGCGGCGCATGAAGCCTTCCTGTCCGGCATGAGCGAGTTCGATATCAACCAGGCCTACCTGACCGCCACCGGTCATCGTGATACCGATGTCCCTTACAGCAACATTGTGGCGCTGAACGAGCATGCCTCTGTACTGCACTACACCAAACTGGATCACCATGTACCGTCTGAGATGCGCAGCTTCCTGCTGGATGCGGGCGCGGAGTACAACGGCTACGCGGCTGACCTGACCCGTACCTGGGCGGCGAATGCGGATACGGACTTTGCGCACCTCATTAAAGACGTTAACGATGAACAGCTGGCGCTTATCAGCACCATGAAAGCGGGCACCAGCTACGTGGATTACCACATCCAGTTCCATCAGCGCATCGCCAAACTGCTGCGTAAGCATCAGATTGTAAAAGACATGAGCGAAGAGGCGATGGTCGAGAACGATCTGACCGGGCCATTCATGCCGCACGGTATTGGTCACCCGCTGGGTCTGCAGGTTCATGATGTCGCGGGCTTTATGCAGGATGATACCGGCACGCATCTGGCCGCACCGTCAAAATATCCTTTCCTGCGTTGCACCCGCATTCTTGAGCCACGCATGGTGCTGACCATTGAGCCGGGGATCTACTTTATCGAATCCCTGCTGGCACCGTGGCGCGAAGGGCAGTTCAGCAAGCACTTCAACTGGGAAAAAATTGAGGCGCTTAAACCGTTTGGCGGTATCCGTATCGAAGACAACGTGGTCATCCACGAAAACGGTACCGAGAACATGACGCGAGATCTGAAGCTGGCCTGATGGAAAGCTGGCTGATACCGGCTGAACCGGTCACCTGTGTTGAGGAAATCAAGAAAAGCCGTTTTATCACGCTGCTTGCCCATACCGAGGGCGTGGAGGCGGCCAAGGCGTTTGTCGAGTCCGTTCGCGCGCAGCATCCTGACGCACGTCACCACTGCGTGGCGTGGGTAGCGGGGCCGCCAAACGACTCGCAGCAGCTGGGGTTTTCAGACGACGGTGAACCGGCGGGTACGGCCGGTAAGCCCATGCTCTCGCAGCTGATGGGCAGCGGCGTGGGCGAGATCACCGCCGTGGTGGTTCGCTACTACGGCGGGATTTTATTAGGCACGGGTGGGCTGGTGAAAGCCTACGGTGGCGGCGTCCAGCAGGCGCTGAATCTGCTGATAACCACCCGCAAAACGCCACTGACCGAATATACTCTGTTATGTGACTACGCCCAGCTGTCGGGCATTGACGCGCTGCTCAGGCAGTTTAACGGTGCGATAGTCCACAGCGCTTACCAGGCGATGGTGCAACTGCGTGTGGCGCTTCCACAGGCGGAACTGGCTGCTTTTTCAGCGAAACTCGCTGATTTTAGTCGCGGCGCGTTGCAATTGCTGCCGATTGAAGAATAATCCCCACCTTACTTTTAATACCAAAGGAAGCGGCAGAGATGCATTTTCGTGCCATTACCCGAATCGTTGGACTGCTGGTCATACTCTTTTCCGGGACGATGATCCTCCCTGGACTGGTGGCGCTTCTTTACAGAGACGGTGCGGGTCGCGCGTTTACCCAGACCTTCTTTGTTGCGCTGGCGATCGGTTCGCTGCTATGGTGGCCAAACCGCCGTGAAAAAGGGGAACTGAAATCGCGCGAGGGGTTCCTGATTGTCGTGCTGTTCTGGACGGTGCTGGGCAGCGTCGGTTCGCTGCCCTTTATCTTCTCTGAACAGCCCAACCTGAGCATCACGGATGCCTTTTTTGAATCCTTCTCCGGCTTAACGACTACCGGGGCGACCACGCTGGTAGGGCTGGATTCGTTACCCCACGCAATCCTCTTTTATCGTCAGATGCTCCAGTGGTTCGGCGGTATGGGGATCATCGTCCTGGCGGTAGCTATTTTGCCTATTCTGGGCGTCGGCGGGATGCAGCTCTATCGTGCTGAAATGCCAGGCCCGCTAAAAGATAACAAAATGCGGCCACGTATTGCCGAGACGGCGAAAACCCTGTGGCTTATCTACGTTTTGCTGACGGTGGCCTGTGCGCTGGCGCTGTGGTTTGCCGGTATGCCCGCATTTGATGCCATCGGACACAGCTTTGCGACCATCGCTATCGGCGGATTTTCAACGCACGACGCCAGCGTGGGCTACTTTGACAGCCCAACGATTAACACCATTATTGCCATCTTTTTACTGATCTCCGGCTGTAACTATGGCCTGCACTTCTCTTTACTGAGCGGGCGTAGCCTGAAAGTGTACTGGCGTGACCCGGAGTTCCGCATGTTTATTGGCGTGCAGTTAACGCTGGTCATTATCTGTACCCTGGTCCTGTGGTTCCACGACGTTTATACCTCGGCGGTCACAACGCTAAACCAGGCGTTCTTCCAGGTGGTGTCGATGGCGACGACCGCCGGTTTTACAACGGACAGCATTGCGCGCTGGCCGTTGTTCCTGCCGGTCCTGCTGCTTTGCTCCGCGTTTATTGGGGGCTGTGCCGGGTCAACGGGCGGGGGGCTGAAGGTGATTCGAATTCTGCTGTTATTCAAGCAGGGAAACCGTGAGCTGAAACGTCTGGTCCACCCGAACGCGGTCTACAGTATCAAGCTGGGAAACCGCGCACTGCCTGAACGTATTCTCGAAGCCGTGTGGGGGTTCTTCTCCGCCTATGCGCTGGTCTTTATCGTCAGTATGCTGGCTATTATTGCTACCGGCGTTGATGATTTCTCGGCGTTTGCTTCTGTTGTGGCTACGCTTAATAACCTTGGGCCTGGGCTGGGCGTGGTGGCGGATAACTTTGCCAGCATGAACCCGGTCGCGAAGTGGATCTTGATTGCCAACATGCTGTTTGGTCGTCTTGAGGTCTTTACGCTGCTGGTTCTGTTTACCCCAACATTCTGGCGCGAGTAAGGAGTCGTCGGTGAAAACACTTATTCTTTTCTCAACGCGAGACGGGCAAACGCGTGAGATTGCCTCTTATCTTGCTTCTGAATTAAAAGAGCAGGGCATTTACTCGGACGTGGTGAACCTGAACCGTGCCGAACAGATTGCCTGGCAGGATTACGATCGCGTAGTGATTGGCGCGTCTATTCGTTATGGTCATTTCCATCCTGCACTGGACCGTTTCGTGAAGAAACACCTGGCTGCGCTCAGTCGGCTGCCTGGCGCGTTCTATTCGGTCAACCTGGTCGCCCGTAAAGCTGAAAAGCGTACGCCGCAGACAAACAGCTATACGCGTAAGTTTTTGCTGAACTCGCCATGGCAACCCGATCTGTGCGCTGTCTTCGCCGGGGCGCTGCGCTACCCGCATTATCGCTGGTATGACCGGATGATGATCCGCCTGATTATGAAAATGACCGGCGGTGAAACCGATACGCGTAAAGAAGTGGTATATACCGACTGGCTGCAGGTGGCCGGTTTTGCCCGGGAAATCGCACAGTTAACAAGCGATTCGCGGGTAAATTAAGCGTGAAGTTTGAAAAGTGAGCGAACGACAATTTTTTTGTATTTTATGCTTGTCACTTCAGAATAACTCCCTATAATGCGCCTCCACTGACACGGAACAACGGCACACACGCCGCCGGGTCAGCAGAGAAAAGCGAAATTAAAGCTTGACTCTGAGGCGGGAAAGCGTAATATGCACACCCCGCGCCGCTGAGAAAAGCGAAGCGGCACTGCTCTTTAACAATTTATCAGACAATCTGTGTGGGCACTCAAAGTGACATGGATTCTTAACGTCGCAAGACGAAAAATGAATACCAAGTCTCTGAGTGAACATACGTAA
>NZ_SCNE01000012.1:0-88490 GCF_005503595.1 Enterobacter sp. 2VL | reverse complement strand
GGATTGACTCGCTGCGCTCGCCCTGCGGGCAGCCTGTTCGCTGCGCGCCCAGTCTGTCCAACGGGCTGTCGCCCGTTGTCGAACCCCGGTCGGGCGTTCTCATCCCCCCGGTGGTGTGCGACATGCGAAAAAAAAGCCCGTACTTTCGTACGAGCTCTTCATTAAATATGGCGGTGAGGGGGGGATTCGAACCCCCGATACGTTGCCGTATACACACTTTCCAGGCGTGCTCCTTCAGCCACTCGGACACCTCACCATATTGTCATCCCGTTGTTGTCGGGACGGGCGCTAATGTAAGGAAAAGCCGAACTGCCGTCAACTCACTTTTTCAGTAATGTCGTGTGTTTAGACAAACTTCAGGCAACCTGATTCCTAAATGCACGGAAACCGTCTTTTTTATCAGCAACGCGGATGACGATGAAATTTGTTATGCTGGCAATCCAGTTGAAAATGAAAATAAAACAGCGCAATAAAAGGCAGGAATGACTATGGATATTATTTTCTATCACCCCACTTTTGATACGGCTTACTGGATTAAAGCACTTTCAGCGGCGCTGCCGGGCGCACGGGTACGTGAGTGGAAACGCGGCGATAACGACCATGCTGACTATGCGCTGGTCTGGCACCCGCCGGTAGAAATGCTGCAGGGCCGCGAGCTGAAAGCCGTATTTGCCCTGGGCGCTGGCGTGGATTCGATCCTCAGTAAACTGAAAGCCCACCCGGAAATGCTGCCGGAACATGTTCCGCTGTTCCGCCTGGAAGACACCGGCATGGGTCAGCAAATGCAGGAGTATGCAGTTAGCCAGGTGCTGCACTGGTTCCGCCGTTTTGATGACTATCAGGCGTTGAAACAGCAGGCCCGCTGGGAGCCGCTGCCTGAGTATCCCCGCGAGACCTTCACGATTGGTCTTCTCGGGGCGGGCGTACTGGGATCGAAAGTGGCCGAAGCCCTTGCCCCGTGGGGGTTCCCGCTGCGCTGCTGGAGCCGCAGTCGCAAAGATTATCCGGGCGTTGTCAGCTTTGCAGGAATACAGGAGCTGCCAGCGTTCCTGAAAGACACCCGCGTGTTGATAAACCTGTTGCCAAATACTGCTGAAACCGTGGGCATCATCAACGGCGAGCTGCTGAACCAGCTGGCAGACCAGAGCTACGTCATGAACCTCGCGCGCGGCGTTCACCTTGTGGAAGCCGACCTGATTAAAGCTCTGGACAGCGGTAAGCTTAAAGGTGCAATGCTCGATGTCTACAGCCGTGAACCGTTGCCAGAAGAAAGCCCGCTGTGGGCGCATCCGCGGGTGGCGATGACGCCGCACATCGCGGCGGTCACGCGGCCTGCCGAAGCCGTGGCGTACATTTCTCACACCATCAGCGAGATTGAAAAAGGAAAAACCGTCACCGGGCAGGTCGACAGACAGCGTGGATACTGATAGTAACCCGGCGTTAGCCGGGTTTTTGCTAATATTCGCCGCTGATAACTGCTATCCTTTGAAAAAATAGCCGAGGAGAGAAAGATGTATCCCGTTGACCTGCATATGCACACCGTCGCCAGCACTCACGCCTACAGCACCCTTCATGACTACATCGCGCAAGCAAAGCGTAAAGGTATCAAGCTGTTTGCCATTACCGATCACGGTCCTGATATGGCTGATGCACCGCACTACTGGCACTTTGTGAATATGCGTATCTGGCCACGCCTGGTGGATGGCGTCGGGATACTGCGCGGCATCGAAGCGAACATTAAGAATACCGACGGTGAAATTGACTGCACCGGCCCGATGCTGACCTCGCTGGATTTAATTATTGCCGGCTTCCATGAGCCGGTTTTTGCGCCGCAGGACAAAGAGACCAACACCGCGGCGATGATTGCCACCATTGCCAGCGGCAATGTGCATATCATCAGCCATCCGGGAAACCCGAAGTACCCTGTTGATATCGAGGCGGTTGCGCAGGCTGCGGCGAAACACCGCGTGGCGCTGGAGATAAACAACTCCTCTTTCGTTCACTCCCGCAAGGGAAGTGAAGCTAACTGCCGCAACATTGCTGCGGCGGTACGGGATGCTGGCGGCATGGTAGCCCTGGGATCCGATTCACACACGGCGTTTACCCTCGGCGATTTCAGCGAGTGCCTGAAGGTGCTGAATGACGTTGGGTTCCCGGAGGAGCGGATCCTGAACGTCACCCCGCGCCGCATGCTTGATTTTCTGGAATCGCGCGGAATGGCGCCGATCGATGAATTTGTCGACCTTTAATTACGTAACGGAATAAAAAAATGAATGAGTTTTCCATCCTCTGCCGCGTGCTGGGTACGCTCTATTATCGTCAGCCGCAGGATCCGCTGCTGGTTCCGCTCTTCACGCTGATTCGTGAAGGGAAGCTGGCGCAGAACTGGCCGCTGGAACAGGATGCGTTACTGGAGCGGCTGCAGAAAAGCTGCGATATGCAGCAGATTTCAACCGACTACAATGCCCTGTTTGTGGGCGACGAGTGTCGCGTTTCGCCGTATCGCTCTGCGTGGCAGGAAGGCGCAACGGAAGCGGAAGTGCGCGCCTTTTTATCCGAGCGCGGTATGCCGCTGACGGATACCCCGGCCGACCACATCGGGACGCTGCTGCTGGCGGCCTCCTGGATTGAAGATCATGCGGGCGACGATGAGAATGACGCCATCCAGACCCTGTTTGAAGAATACCTGCTGCCGTGGTGTGGCACCTTCCTCGGTAAAGTGGAAGCGCACGCGACGTCTCCGTTCTGGCGAACACTGGCCCCGCTGACCCGTGACGCTATTGCCGCGATGTGGGATGAACTGGAAGAAGAGAACGAAGAGTGATCTGAATCACATAAGTTCTGCAACGATACATTTCAGCTTGCACATAATGTGCTCATGATCGCATTTTCATGGCGCGCTTCTGCTAATATGCGCGCCATGAACATATTACTCTGCATTGCACTTACAACAGGCATTCTCTCCGGGCTGTGGGGATGGGTGGCCGTGTCTCTTGGTTTGCTGAGCTGGGCCGGTTTCCTGGGCTGCACTGCCTATTTCGCCTGCCCTCAGGGCGGCCTGAAGGGGCTGTTTATCTCTGGCTGTACGCTGATGAGCGGCGTTGTCTGGGCGATGGTGATCATGAAGGGCAGTGCGCTGGCACCGCACCTCGAGATTCTGGGGTATGTCATGACGGGCGTGGTCGCCTTTTTGATGTGCATTCAGGCGAAACATCTTCTGCTGTCGTTTGTCCCGGGTACCTTTATGGGCGCCTGCGCAACTTTTGCAGGGCAGGGTGACTGGAAGCTGGTGGTGCCATCGCTGCTGCTGGGCTTACTGTTTGGTTATGCGATGAAAAACAGCGGCCTCTGGCTGGCTGCCCGGCGGGAGCGAACGCAAAACGCCACGGCACTCAGTGAATAAAAAAAGGCGAGATAACGTTCTCGCCTTTTTTATGCGCGTCGGATCAGGATTCCGGCGGAACGGTCATTTCGCGGTATTTTACCAGAACCGGGTTTTTGGCTTCGGCCTTGTTCTGCAGATCCCACAGCCCGCGGTCGATCCCGTCGTTAATCAGGAAGATGACCCCCGTTTCGATGGCGGACATCAGACACATCATCACCGGTTCGTTAGAGGTATAGCCAATTTCACCCTCAAGCAAGCGCTGGTAGTCGATGAAGCGGAACACCCCAGCCTGCACCTCATACGAGAGGATGGTTTTGCTGGTGGTGACCGACGACAGCACCTCCCCGGTGCTGACATTGACCACGCGCAGGTTCACCGCTATTTGATCAAGTTGATACTGGGTATCTGCCCCGATACCGAAGTACCGCGCACCCACGCCGCCGGATTTAACGTTGCTTTCATAACCGATTATCGAGCCTTCGATCATGACGTTGGCCGCCGCCAGCGATTGCAGCGGCATACGGTTGTTATTCGCCACGGTGCCATTTTCCTGTGCGGCACGAATGATTTTACGCTCGTTCAGCAGGTTCTGTAGCCCCTGACGTTCCAGCGGAATAAACCAGCGTGAATCCTTCAGAGCGGTGACCAGCATCGCGGTGGCGCTTTGTGGCACAGCCGTAGAGAAGTTACTGGCCGGATAAGGCTTAAACTGTCCCGTTTCATCCTGAATATTGTAAACCGAGACAAATATTTTTCCGGTAGGCGACGGAAGATGCGTTAAATCACGGTAGCTCTGGGCCCGAGGCATTAATGTCGGTTTTGCACCTTCTTTTGGCGGAGCAGTTAAACATCCGCTTAATAAGCACACTGCAACAATTAACAGGAAGCGCTGCATGGTCGTTGTCCTTATTTCGTGGTTGTTTAGAAATCAGCGGCGTTATTTTGTAAACCGGACACCTGAATGGTGGATGTTTTCCCCGTTTTACGATCCGTCACGTTGAGCTGAAGCTGCCCGTCTTTATTGGCAATATCGACAATAAAGTCATTCGTCACCATTCGCCCGGGTTTTCCGGTATTAATATTGGTGAGTAAGCCGCCTAAAATCTGTGATTGAATCGCCTGGGTGAAGTTGTCCAGCGCGGAGGGCGTATCAACGCTGTAGTCCTCATAGCTGGGGTCTTTGTACGAGTTTTGAGCCTGAGCTTCGTTGAGCAGAAACGCCCCGTTGTTAGGATTGCCACCAAAGTTAGGGTTACGAAACTGGAACGTCATATTCCCGGCCCAGCTTACAGGTGTAATAAGCATTAACGAAACCACTGCATATGCAATACGCATGACAGCCTCCGAATAGTGGGTGACTAGAATTCGTCTTTTGCTAAATCGCGGGTGCTTAATAGCGCTTTATCTATTTGCAGGCGATTAATAGCGTCTTCAGTTTGTGCCAGTGCTAAGTCAACGTTTTTATCGAAGTCTATTCTGGTGGGAAATAAAAATGTCTGGTAAATAACGTCCTGATTGGCCGTTATGGTTATCCAGCTTCCCCATCGCGCACTGGGCCGTTCGTTAATCGTGATATTTCCAGGATACGACGTGTCCCATTTATCGCTAAAAGCACGGTAAAAATTGTGCCCGACGGACGAGACGGTGTGGTCAGTTAACAGCCCGGGAACTTCAACCTCTACGGCCTGGAGGTTCCCGGCAGCGAGCAGAATGCCCGCTGCGGCAATCCAACTCAACGTGCGTTTCATGTTATTAACGCCTGAGGTTATCGTTTGCCCATGACACCGCCTGGGTCCGGTTTTTAACGGCTATCTTCTTGAAAAGATTATAAAGATGCGTCTTTACCGTATTTTCGCTGATAAATAACGAACGGGCGATTTCAATATTGGAGGCGCCTATGCGCAACTTGTTGAGGATCTCTTTCTCACGGTGAGTAAGAAGGGCAGATTCTGAACTGTTGTAGCGATAGTTTCCGGAATGGGTGATGAGATAGCTGGCAAGCTTCTGCGAAAAATAACATTCACCGCGCAATATCCCCTGCAGCCCTTCAACGACACGGCCTTCCTCTTCAGTGACGTAAAAAACGCCATTGATATGCGGCCAGCTTTCAATGTCTCTGAACGGATACTCATCAGGGGTATTCAATAACAGCACGCGGATATTATTGTTTTTCCTGCTTAAGTTATCTTGCCAGTAATGGATAAGCTTTTTATCTGCTTCCATCATATCGAGAAGAATAATGCTGCCTGAGGCAATATCATCAAAAGAGCGTTGAATATTGTGCAATTTTCCGTTCAGTGCAAGCGATTGCTTTAAATGCTGTAATAAAGCAGTCGCTTGTAAAGAAGGCTTGGTGATCAACAGTAATGTATGACCCTGTAAACTATGGACTTCATTAAACATGATGAAACCCCACTTTTTAGGACACCTGGCAGCTGCCCTCTTAATTAAAAGAGGGCACCAGAAGTACTGACAGATGTTGCACTGCTGTGTGTAGAATCAGACCATAACCTCCAGCAGGAGGTAAATATAAAACGAATTGCTTACTTCTGATTTCAATCTAGCTATTACGAATTTTAAAGCAAGTGTTAATGGTGTAACAAGATGTAAAAATCAATATTAATTTGTGAAAATCGAAGCGAGGAATTGCGGGGATTTGATAGGAAAGTTGTACAGATAAATAATTGTGGACAGTTTTTAAAAATCATACAAATAAATGTATACCGATGATTTTAATACGATATATTTTTTCCCTCTCTCTTCTGTAAAGGTATGAGTCACCAAAAAAATCTACGCCATAAAAATCCATGGGAATCGTCTTAAGAAAACGCGCTTTGTGTCACGACGTGAACAGGAATGTGTTCAGCGAAGCGGTAAAAAGGCCTCGGATAAGGCTCGGTGGCTGTTTTGCTAGCGGTATGCAGGGCTGAAAGAAAACGCGCAATTAAAGCTTACGTTATCTGAGTGCAGCGCTTTTTGGCTTTAATTAATACTTTGAGGTGATGCCTTAAATAAAAATAAGCCGCGCGGGTGAGATATTTAAAATGTTTCGGCGGACATACTCATCACCGTAACGACGCGTTAACAAAATGATGAATGAGTTAACACGAGGTCACATCACTGTTGATATATAGCCAGGTCCAGGGTGACAACATGAAAAACAGCTCGTTATTTATGATGTTTACATTACTGGGAGTGCCTGGGTTTGTCACCGCGGCAGGTTCAGATTTAGCACATGCTGAATATAACTTCGCGGTGAATGAATTAAGTCGTTCCTCATTAAATCAGGCAGCCATTATTGGTCAGCAGGGCGTAAATAATGACGCTCAGGTTCGGCAGGGCGGTTCTAAATTACTGTCTGTTGTCTCCCAGGAGGGGACAGGAAACCGAGCGAGAGTTGATCAATCAGGGACTTATAACTTTGCCTATATCGCGCAGAGTGGCAGTTCGAACGATGCGAGTATTACGCAAGGGGCATTTGGTAACACGGCGATGATTATCCAGAAAGGCTCGGGTAATAAAGCCAATATTACGCAGTACGGTACGCAGAAAACCGCAGTTGTAGTGCAAAGACAGTCGCAAATGGCCATTCGCGTTATTCAACGCTAGCTGTTTCGCGGCGACTTTAATCAATCCGATGGGGGTTTACCATGAAATTTATCAAAGTGGCAGCACTTGCAGCAATCGTCGTTTCAGGTAGTGCTATGGCAGGTCTTATTAATCAAGGCGGCTGGGGTCATGGTGGCGGTCATAATAATAATGGTCCTGATTCAACCCTGAGCATTTACCAGTACGGCGGCGGTAACTCAGCTCTTGCACTGCAATCAGACGCCCGGGATTCCTCCCTGAGCATCAGCCAGAGCGGTGGCGGTAACGGCGCGGATGTCGGACAAGGTTCCGATGACAGCACCATTACCCTGACCCAGAACGGTTTCGGTAACAGCGCAACGCTCGATCAGTGGAATGGTAAAGACTCCACAATGACCGTGAGCCAGTTTGGTGGTGGTAACGGTGCGGCGGTTGATCAAACGGCTTCCGGCTCTACTGTGACTGTTCAGCAGGTTGGCTTCGGTAACAACGCGACAGCGCATCAGTATTAAGACAAACTTCAGTTCGACATAAAACAGGGCCTGCGCCCTGTTTTTTTTCGGGAGTTCATCATGCATACCTTAGTCCTCCTTGCTGCGCTCTCCAGCCAAATTACCTTCAAAACCTCGCAAGAGGGCGAGATGACCACCATCATTCCGCAGGTCACCCTGACGCACGCCTGTCTTTGTCAGGTACATATTGATTTTAGCCGCCATGGACTGGGGGGCAACAGCACCTCGACGCAGCGAAATACCTTAAATATTCCCGCCAATCAGCCGATAGATCTTTCACGCCTGAGCGTTAATATTCACGCCCTCGACTCGGTAACGCTTGTAGTGACTGTCTCCGACGGCGAATCGTTACATTTAACGCAACGCTGGCCGTCCTCTGAGTGATGACGTCATAATATTCATCAAATCAATAATTTGTGTGAGATGGCGCCACCCGGGAGTTATTACTATGATCATGAGAGCGGCGCTACGTGGCCGCAAGGGATCAGAGTGACGTTTTGGCTGTACCAAGGAACATATCAACCCCTCAAGGACGATTTATCATTGAGGAGCTACCGATGGCTGCGTCCATTTCCCGATTCATCTCTGGCATTGCTTTTATCTGTACCGCTGCGCTAACTCCCGCGATGGCGGCCACCACGGCGCAGGGCGGCGTGATCCACTTCCGCGGGCAGATCGTGGAAGACCCTTGCGTGGTAAACCCTCAACATCAGAAATTTGCGTTAACCTGCCCTCAAAACGGGCGGATGCAAACAACGCACATCAGTTATCAGGATGCCCTGGATGGACATCACACGTCTGCAAATACGGTGCAGGTCAGCATGAAGTACCTGGATCCAGAGAAGAAATTAGCGGTCGTTGAACTCGACTACCGTTGAGTCTTTCTTGCCCCCTCTCAGGCCGGGGGCCATTCAAATCCCTTTTTCATTGAATTCCCTCTGCTATACACTGAACCGAAAGGTGGAGAGCAGGGGGAAATATGAAACCACAAATAGAGATCGTCCAGGGCGATATCACCACGCTACGGGTTGACGTGATCGTCAACGCGGCAAATCCATCGTTAATGGGGGGCGGGGGTGTTGATGGTGCCATCCATCGGGCTGCCGGACCGCAGCTGCTTGAAGCCTGTAAGGTGGTGCGCCAGCAGCAGGGCGAGTGCCCGCCGGGGCATGCTGTCATTACGCTCGCGGGCGATTTGAACGCCAAAGCCGTCATCCACGCCGTGGGGCCTGTCTGGCACGGTGGAGACCGCAACGAGGCCAGCATACTGGAAGAGACCTACCGCAACTGCCTGCGCCTCGCGGCTGATAATGGCTATAACACCATGGCGTTTCCGGCCATCAGTACGGGCGTGTACGGCTATCCGAAAGCCGAGGCCGCCAGGATAGCCGTGAACACGGTTTACCACTATCTCTCGCTCAAGCCTGTGCCGGAGAAGGTCATTTTTGTCTGTTTTGATGAAGAGACGGCGCGTCTGTATGGGCAGATGCTGATCCAGCGCGAGCAGGAGTTAGGTATCGGATAAAAAAAGCGGCGCCAGATGGGCGCCGCTCTGCTATCAGGCTTTAACCTGCGGTTTGCCGGAGAAGAGGAAACGCAACAGCGGGATCCGCAGGTGGATCTCGTACAGCACAATCGCAATCCCTATCACAAAGACCAGCCCGGTAAAGAAGCCCACCGTATTCGAGGCAATGTGCGGGGTGATAAACGCCCCGAAGAACAGCGTTAACGGGTGATGCACCAGATAAATAAACAATGACGCATTGACGAAATAAGTGACGCGGCTGGATTTAAAATTCAGCAGGCGATGGCCCAGGGCGAATACCACGTTCACCATCCACAGCCCCATGAGCGTGGTAATCACGCTCTCGGTTTCATACATCCACGCGTCGCCGCTGCCGTAGCGTTGGTTCAGCAGATAGGCTGCAAACGCCAGCGCCGCGCCCGCCGCACACCACGGAGAAGGGGTCGTGAAGAGCGATTTCAGCTGCGGATAGATAAACGCCAGCGCCCCAATCAGGAAGAAGGGGAGGTAGAACAGCGTTTGCATAACGACGAAATTAAACAGCCCGTCGCTCAGAATCGGTGGGTAGACGATAAACAACGTGCGTCTGATGGCGGCATAGATTATGCCCAGCACCAGAAAGAGCAGCGACAGTTTGCCGAGGGTAATGTTGGCAAAGAACGCATCGGATTTTTCGCTGACGTGGCGGCGCAGCCGGGAAAAGATCACCAGACTCACCGTAGTGAGCACGACCAGCACCAGCAGGAACCAGAGGTGAGAAACAAGTTCCCAGACCAGGGTGTTGTACTTCTCATACAGCGAAAGCGTAGGCCAGTTTGCCGCCTTACCGTTGACATACTGCAGCATAATAAATTGCGGCAGCGTAAGCAGGGGAATGGCGGTTAACATCGGGATGCCCACGCGCTCCACGCGCACCTTCCACCAGCGCTTAAGCGGATAGCGCAGGAAAAGCATGTAGGAGAAGTAGCCCGAGATGACGAAAAACACCTGCATACGGAAGGCGTGAATAAAGTCATTAAACAGCGTAAGCCACCAGGAAGGTGCAAGGCTGTTAACGTGCCAGGTGTGGCTCGAGTAAATCAGTGAAATATGGAACGGGATCCCTAAGAGCATCAACCATGCCCGGATCGAGTCGAGGAAATATTCGCGTTGTACGGGTGTTGTGCTCATATAACTTTGTGCATTCTCAGACTTTTCGCCTTATCCCTAAGACTCATAATGGTTACATTCGGAGCCAACCCTACACCAAGACCGACACCCTGTCTCCAGGATAAGCACGCAAAGTGAAAAGCGGGTTCTTTCATTTGCTTAATCCATGAGCCAGCGAGCTGAACAAAGCAGTGATAATGTTGTCGGATTGCCTGAGTTTCCATTAAAATGGATCGGATCGATATAAGCACACAAAGGGGGAAGTGCTTACTTATTATGAAACATAAACAACAAATGATGAAAATGCGTTGGTTGGGTGCTGCAGTGGTGTTATCACTGTATACCTCATCGGCTCTGGCCTTTAACATCGATGACGTCGCAAAACAGGCAAAATCGATGGCGGGGAAGAGCTACGAAGCGCCGAAAAGTAACTTGCCCTCCGTTTTCCGCGACATGAAATACGCGGACTATCAGCAGATCCAGTTCAACCATGACAAAGCGTACTGGAACAACATTAAAACCCCGTTCAAGCTTGAGTTTTATCACCAGGGTATGTATTTCGACACCCCTGTTGCCATCAATGAAGTGACGGCGACCGCGGTCCGTAAAATCAAGTACAGCCCGGATTATTTCAATTTTGGCGACGTACAGCACGACAAAGACACGGTGAAAGACCTCGGCTTCGCAGGCTTCAAGGTGCTTTACCCGATCAACAGCAAAGATAAAAACGACGAAATCGTCAGCATGCTGGGCGCCAGCTACTTCCGCGTGATTGGCGCAGGGCAGGTGTACGGGCTTTCCGCGCGTGGCCTGGCCATTGATACGGCATTGCCATCCGGTGAAGAGTTCCCGCGTTTTCGCGAGTTCTGGATCGAACGTCCTAAACCTACGGACAAACGTCTGACGATTTATGCGCTGCTGGACTCCCCTCGTGCGACCGGCGCTTATCGCTTCGTGATCATGCCGGGCCGTGACACGGTTGTTGACGTGCAGTCCAAAGTGTACCTGCGCGATAAAGTAGGCAAGCTGGGCGTGGCACCGCTGACCAGCATGTTCCTGTTCGGCCCTAACCAGCCGTCTCCGGCAACCAACTTCCGCCCTGAGCTGCACGACTCCAACGGTCTCTCCATCCATGCCGGTAACGGCGAATGGATCTGGCGTCCGCTGAACAACCCGAAACATCTGGCCGTCAGCAGTTTCGCTATGGAAAACCCGCAGGGCTTCGGTCTGCTGCAGCGTGGCCGTCAGTTCTCTCGCTTTGAGGATCTGGACGACCGTTACGACCTGCGCCCAAGCGCCTGGGTAACGCCGAAAGGTGACTGGGGCAAAGGCAAAGTCGAGCTGGTTGAAATTCCAACCAACGATGAAACCAACGACAACATCGTCGCTTACTGGACGCCGGATCAGCTGCCGGAAGCCGGTAAAGAGATGAACTTCAAGTACGCGATTACCTTCAGCCGTGACGAAGATAAACTGCACGCGCCGGACAATGCGTATGTGATGCAGACGCGTCGCTCTACGGGCGATGTGAAGCAATCTAACCTTATCCGTCAGCCGGACGGCACCGTCGCGTTTGTGGTGGATTTCACCGGCCAGGACATGAAAAAACTGTCCCCGGATACCGCAGTGACCGCCCAGGCCAGCATCGGTGATAACGGTGAGATTGTGGAAAATGCTGTGCGTTATAACCCGGTAACCAAAGGGTGGCGTTTAACCCTGCGTGTGAAAGTGAAAGATCCGAAACAGACCACTGAAATGCGTGCTGCGCTGGTCAGTGAAGATCAGCCACTGAGCGAAACCTGGAGCTATCAGCTACCTGCCAATGAATAATACAACTGAATATATTGATGCGATGCCGCTGACGGATATTGAAAAAGCGGCACTGCCCAGGAGCGACATTCAGGCGGTGCATGCCGCCCTGGATGGTGAACATCGTCACTTTACCCGTGAGGATGATTCACCGCTCGGGTCAGTCAAAATGCGTCTGGAGCGTACGTGGCCGGACTCGCTGGCAGAAGGGCAACTGATTAAGGACGATGAAGGGCGCGACCAGCTTCAGGCAATGCCAAAAGCAACGCGTTCCTCAATGTTCCCCGATCCCTGGCGCACCAACCCGGTGGGCCGCTTCTGGGATCGCCTGCGCGGGCGTGAAGTTACGCCGCGCTATCTGTCCCGTTTGACCAAAGAAGAGCAGGCCTCTGAGCAGAAATGGCGTACCGTGGGTACGCTGCGTCGCTATACCTTGCTGCTGCTGACGCTGGCGCAGACGGTCGTTGCGACGTGGTACATGAAGACGATCCTGCCTTATCAGGGCTGGGCGCTGATCAACCCTGCTGACATGATAGGCCAGGATATCTGGGTCTCCTTTATGCAGCTGCTGCCGTATATTCTGCAGAGCGGCATCCTCCTGCTGTTCGCCGTGCTGTTCTGCTGGGTATCGGCCGGGTTCTGGACCGCGCTGATGGGCTTCCTGCAGCTGCTGATGGGCCGCGACAAATACAGCATTTCCGCGTCGACGGTCGGGGATGAACCCCTGAATCCCGAGCATCGTACCGCGCTGATTATGCCTATCTGTAACGAAGACGTTGACCGCGTATTCGCGGGTCTTCGCGCCACCTGGGAGTCCGTTAAGGCGACCGGTAACGCGGCGCATTTCGACGTCTACATTCTTAGCGACAGCTACAACCCCGATATCTGCGTGGCAGAGCAAAAAGCCTGGATGGAGCTGATTGCGGAAGTGCAGGGCGAAGGGCAGATCTTCTATCGCCGTCGTCGTCGTCGCGTGAAGCGTAAAAGCGGTAACATCGATGACTTCTGCCGTCGCTGGGGCAACCAGTACAGCTACATGGTGGTTCTGGATGCTGACTCGGTGATGAGCGGCGACTGTCTGAGCGGCCTGGTTCGCCTGATGGAAGCTAACCCGAATGCCGGGATTATTCAGTCCTCGCCAAAAGCGTCCGGAATGGACACGCTGTACGCACGCTGCCAGCAGTTTGCGACGCGCGTTTACGGGCCGCTGTTTACCGCGGGTCTGCACTTCTGGCAGTTGGGTGAATCCCACTACTGGGGTCACAACGCCATTATCCGCGTGAAGCCGTTTATCGAGCACTGTGCGCTTGCGCCGCTGCCGGGCGAAGGCTCCTTCGCAGGCTCTATCCTGTCGCATGACTTTGTTGAAGCCGCGCTGATGCGCCGTGCAGGGTGGGGCGTCTGGATCGCCTACGATCTGCCAGGCTCCTACGAAGAATTGCCGCCGAACCTGCTGGATGAACTCAAGCGTGACCGCCGCTGGTGTCACGGTAACCTGATGAACTTCCGCCTGTTCCTGGTGAAAGGGATGCACCCGGTTCACCGTGCGGTCTTCCTGACGGGCGTGATGTCTTATCTGTCTGCACCGCTGTGGTTTATGTTCCTGGCGCTGTCGACGGCGTTGCAGGTTGTCCACGCGCTGACGGAACCGCAATACTTCCTGCAACCGCGCCAGCTGTTCCCGGTGTGGCCGCAGTGGCGTCCGGAACTGGCGATTGCGCTGTTTGCGTCGACCATGGTGCTGCTGTTCCTGCCAAAACTGCTCAGTATTGTGCTGATCTGGTGTAAAGGCTCTAAAGAGTACGGTGGCTTCTGCCGCGTGACGCTGTCGCTGCTGCTGGAAGTGCTGTTCTCCGTCCTGCTGGCACCGGTACGTATGCTCTTCCACACCGTATTTGTGGTGAGCGCGTTCCTGGGCTGGGAAGTGGTCTGGAACTCGCCGCAGCGTGACGATGACTCCACGCCGTGGAGCGAAGCCTTTATGCGTCACGGTTCGCAGCTGCTGCTGGGGCTGGTGTGGGCGGCCGGGATGGCGTGGCTGGATCTGCGTTTCCTGTTCTGGCTGGCTCCGATTGTCTTCTCCCTGATCCTGTCGCCGTTTGTGTCGGTGATCTCCAGCCGCTCAACGGTTGGCCTGCGCACTAAACGCTGGAAGCTGTTCCTGATCCCGGAAGAGTATTCCCCGCCGCAGGTGCTGGTGGATACCGACCGTTATCTCGAACTGAACCGCAGCCGCTCGCTGGCAGATGGCTTTATGCACGCGGTGTTTAACCCGTCGTTTAACGCCCTGGCCACCGCAATGGCTACCGCGCGTCACCGTGCCAGCCATGTACTGGAGATTGCCCGCGATCGTCACGTTGAGCAGGCGCTGAACGAGACGCCGGAGAAACTCAACCGCGACCGTCGTCTGGTGCTGCTGAGCGATCCGGTAACAATGGCGCGCCTGCACTACCGCGTCTGGTCTGCGCCGGAGAGATACTCGTCGTGGGTGAGCCACTACAATGAGCTGAAACTGAATCCGCTGGCACTGAAGGCGAAGTAACGCTTCTTTGCCCGGCGGCGCGACGCTTGCACGGGCCTACACATAAACGTAGGGCGGGTAAGCGAAGCGTCACCCACTAAATAAAATACCGGCTTAATCGCCGGTATTTTTTATGAGGTAAGGCATGAAAATAATTGCAGTGGTGGTCATGGCGATGCTGCTCAGCGGCTGCGGCAGCATCATCAGCCGTACCATTCCCGGGCAGGGCCACGGGAATCAGTACTACCCCGGCGTCCAGTGGGATGTTCGCGACTCAGCGTGGCGTTACCTCACGGTGCTCGATCTGCCGTTCTCGCTGATCTTCGACACGCTGCTGCTGCCCATTGACGCCAGCCACGGCCCGTACGAATAAGCGTTAATTAACGCTCGTCCCACTCATCCGCTGCGGCCTGGCCCTCTTCGGTATCCAGCGGCGGTTCGAGCTGAAACTCACCTTCATCCCATTCGTGCAGCGTATTCTCTTCAAGCCACTCCTGACGTAGCTCGATTTCATCGTAGTCGCCGTCAAAGACAGCCTGCGCACCTTCACCACTCAACACCGGCAAACATTCTCCGTCCTGGCCATCATCGGCAAAGAACTCGGCCTGCCACATAATATCGCCATCCTGCAGCACATATTTTTGAATGTTGAGCTGTTGCACGTCAGCATCTTCTTCCTCAAGGCCGGGTTTATCGGCGAGGAACTCTTCGCGAGCGGCATCAATAGCTTCTTCCAGCGTGGCGTACATGGTCATCGGTGTCTCCCTGTTTTTCGATAAGGTATTCAGGGAAAGAATAGCTGAATATGAGATTTTGCAAGTATGAATGCGTAAATAAGCCGTCACGCTTCTGGCTTATTCGCGGGTGTGCGTAACGCCCGTGACAGGCTGAACCACGAGTACACGGCGTTAAACAGCACGACGCATGCCGTCACGATAAAGACGGTACGGAATCCGAAAGTGGCAGAGACCCCCGCGCCGACAAGCGGCCCGGTGACGTTGCCGATATCGCGAAATGACTGGTTGTAGCTGAATATCCGCCCGGAAATTTGGTTGGTGGAGTTATAGACCAGCAGGGTTTGTACCGCGGGAAGCAATGCGCCATCCGCCGCGCCCAGTAAAAAGCGCAGTACGCCCAGCTGCAACGGGGACTGTACCATCGACATCGGGATCAGCAGCAGGACAGAAATCACCAGGGCGCAGATCAGGATCTTCTCCGGGCCAACCCGATCGCCCAGCTTGCCAAGCCGCGGCGCGCTCAGAAGCGCTGCCACACCAGGTACCGAGGCGATAAGCCCGCTGATAAACGCGATATTACTGACATTTCCGGCAAGTTCACGCACGTAGAGCGTGAGGATCGGGGCGATCGACCCGGTTGCTACCTGGATAATCATGGTGGTGACGAACAGGCTCAACACCAGCCTGGGGTTTTTTAACGATCCCAGCACATCCCGGGCGTGGAGCATCTCTTTTTTGGGCACGGGGGTGAAGTTTTCGCGAATACAGGCAAGCGTAACGATAAAGCAGAGGAACAGGACGCTGGCGGTAATAAAGAATACCGGACGCAGGCCGTAGGTGTCCGCCAGCAGGCCGCCCGCAAGCGGCCCCAGCAGTGCGCCGCTCACGCCGCCGGTCGACAGCGTACCTAACGCCCAGCCGCTTTTATGGCGGGGGATCTGTGTAGCAATCAACGCATTGGCATTCGGGACAAAGCCGCCCAGCAGGCCAAGCAAGGCGCGCAATATCAGGAACTGCCAGACGTTCTGCGCCACCCCCATCAGCAGCATAATGATGGCCATCCCAAGCGCGGAGCGCAGCAGCATGATCTTTCGCCCCTTACGGTCGGCAAGACCGCCCCAGAACGGCGACGCAATGGCGGAAAACAGAAAGGTAATACTGAATACCAGCCCGGACCACATATTGAGCTCGCTGTGGCCCGTCACGCCAAGCTGTTCAACGTAAAGGGGGAGGAAGGGCATCACGAGGCTAAAGGCCGCACCGGTAAGAAACAGCCAAACCAGGCAACCGCGAGGTTACGTTTCCAGTTTATGGGGGCATCTGAGGGTGACATAACGTTCCGCATGATGAGGTGCAGCGCACCGTGAGCAGTAGGGTAATAAGCCTGCTAATTATGCGCCTGGGTTAGGGTTGTCGCAATGTCGGGGAGCGCTTAAAGCTAAAACAGGTGCGGCCAGGCTGGCCGCATCAGCATTAATAGCGAGAAGGTACGCCTTCGGGGCGCGTTTTAAAGCGGCGGTGCAGCCACATGTACTGCTCCGGGGCGAGCATGATGCACTTCTCGACCACGCCGTTCATCCAGCGAGCGGTGGTTTCCGCGTCGTCCAGCGGGGGAGCCATTTCTGGCTCCAGCATAATCAGCTGATAGCCTGAACCGTCCGGCTTGCGGCGGGGCACAAACGGAACAATTGCCGCTTTCGACATTCGCGCCAGCATCCAGGTACCGCTGGTGGTTGCAGCCTGCTCAACGGCGAAAAAGGGAACGAACACGCTGGCTTGACGACCGTAGTCGTGATCGGGGGCATACCAGATCACTTCGCCTGCTTTTAAGGCGCGGATCATGCCCTTGAGATCTTTTCGGTCAATCATGCTTTTATTGGAACGCATGCGGCCCCAGGTCTGCAGCAGATCAATCACCGGGTTATCGTTCGGACGGTATACGCCAATGCCCGGGGCCTGCATGCCAAACATCCGCGCACCAATCTCAAGCGTGAGGAAATGGATGCCGATCAGCAGCACGCCGGTCTGATTAGCCTGAAGGGTATGAACCGGCTCCATGCCGGTGCCGGCCACTTCCGTCCAGCGCGCCATGCGTTTATCGGACCAGAACCACGCCATGCCCGTCTCCATTAGGCCCATGCCGACGGATTCGAAATTCTTCACGACCATCTTATGACGTTCGGCTTCGCTCATCTGCGGGAAACACAGTTCCAGGTTGCGCCAGGCGATCCGCGCGCGGCGTTTCATCAAATGCCGGGCGAGATGCCCCAGCCCTTTCCCCAAACGGAAAATGACAGGATAAGGAAGTTGTACGATAAGCCACAACAAGCCAATGCCTAGCCAGGTTAACCAATAACGGGGGTGTAGGAGGGCGGCAGTAAATTTGGGTAACTGGGTCATGTCTGTCCTGTGTTCTAACGTCCTGAGTGGCCATTGTCTCATTTTTTGAGGCATTGCCAAAATATCTGTCTTCGAAACGCGCACGAATGCAGCAAATGTTAAGCCTGATTAATCAGACAGGGAGAAATGTAGCGTAAATTGTATGGATGTAAATTGTTATTGTTTGCTATATGATGCCGACCGAATTTTATTTCTCTAACGATTGCAGGACTTGTACACCATGCCAGTGTTACACAACCGCGTGTCGAATGAGATGTTGAAAGCGCGTATGTTGGCTGAGACCGAACCGCGTACCACCATCTCATTCTATAAATACTTCACCATCGTCGATCCGCAAGCGACCCGTGACGCCCTTTACCAGGCCTTCACGGCGCTGAACGTTTTCGGGCGCGTCTACCTGGCGCGTGAAGGGATCAATGCCCAGATTAGCGTGCCGGAAAGCAACGTGAACGCCTTTCGCGAGCTGCTTTACGGCTTTGATCCGGCGCTGAACGGGCTGCGCCTGAACATTGCCCTCGACGATGACGGTAAATCCTTCTGGGTATTGCGCATTAAGGTGCGCGAACGCATCGTGGCTGACGGGATCGACGATCCGAGCTTCAACGCCAGCGATGTGGGCGACTATCTCAAAGCGGCTGAAGTGAATGCGATGCTGGACGACCCGGATGCGGTGTTCATCGATATGCGTAACCACTACGAATACGAAGTGGGGCATTTTGAGAACGCGATGGAGATCCCGGCCGACACGTTCCGCGAGCAGCTGCCGAAAGCCGTTGAGATGATGCAGGAGCATAAAGATAAAAAAATCGTGATGTACTGCACCGGCGGGATCCGCTGTGAAAAAGCCAGCGCGTGGATGAAGCACAACGGTTTTAATAAGGTCTGGCACATTGAGGGCGGCATCATCGAGTATGCCCGCCGCGCCCGCGAGCAGGGGCTACCGGTACGCTTTATCGGGAAAAACTTCGTGTTTGATGAGCGCATGGGCGAGCGTATTTCCGAGGACGTCATTGCGCAATGTCATCAGTGCGGTACGCCGTGCGATACCCACACCAACTGCAAAAACGATGGCTGCCATCTGCTGTTTATTCAGTGTCCGGCCTGTGCCGAGAAGTTTAACGGCTGTTGCAGCGAGGTGTGCAGTGAAGAGAGCGTACTTCCTGAAGAGGAACAGCGTCGGCTGCGCGCGGGTCGTGAAAACGGCAATAAGATTTTTAACAAATCTCGCGGTCGTTTAAATACCAAATTGGGCATTCCTGACCCTGAATAATCGTCACGCCCGGCAAAGCGAGAGCCTGCCGGGCGTCATTATTACGACTTCTGCTGAACGCCTTCCACAGAAATTATCAGATCCACGTCCTGAGACGCCGGGCCTAAATCCGTCGTGATATTAAAATCTTTCAAACGAATTTTACCGGTCGCTTCAAAACCAGCGCGTTTACCACCCCAGGGATCGTCACCCTGGCCGATTAATTTCGCATCAAGGGTGACCGGTTTGGTCACGCCATTGAGAGTAAGGTTGCCGGTAATATCCAGCTTGTCGCCATCCTTTTTCACTTCAGTCGACGCGAATGTTGCCTGCGGGTATTTCGAGACGTTCAAAAACTCCGCGCTGCGCAGATGTTTATCACGTTCCGCGTGGTTGGTATCGACGCTGTTGGTATTAATGGTCACGTTCACTTTATCAGAGGCCGGGTTTTTCTCGTCAAAGGTAAAGGTACCGTCGAAATCATTAAAGCTGCCGTACAGCCAGCTATAACCCAGGTGCTGAATGCGGAAATTGACGAAGGCGTGCTGGCCTTCTTTATCAATTTTGTAATCAGCGGCCACGGCGGAACCCGTGGTGAATAACAGGGAACCTAATGCGATACCCAGCAGGCGTTTTTTCATTTTATGCTCCAGAGTCAACTGACGATCGGCCAAGCATGCGCTTAAGCGTGTCGTCTTTATCGATGAAATGGTGTTTAAGGGCAGCAAGCCCATGCAGGACGGACAGAATAACCACGCTCCACGCCAGCCACAGATGCACAATGCCCGCGATATCTGCCTGTGAACCCGCATCGGCCAGGGTAGCCGGGACGTCAAACAGGCCAAACACGCTGATGGGTTTGCCATCTGCTGTGGAAATTAAATAGCCGCTAATCAAAATGGCCAGCAGCAGGGCGTAGAGCGTAATGTGCGCGGCGGTTGCGCTCAGTCGTGTGAATTTGCTGTGGTTGTCGGGTGCCGGTGGTGGCGGGGAGATATGTCGCCAGATAATCCGAACCACCAATCCCATCATCAGCAGCACGCCAATGCTTTTATGCAATTCAGGCGCCTGGTGATACCAGCCGTCATAATAGCTTAACGTGACCATCCAGAGACCCAGCCCGAACATGGCATACACCGCCAGAGCGAATATCCAGTGTAAGAGCATGGATATCATTCCGTAGCGATGGGGGGAGTTACGCAATTGCATGAAAATTACCATTCTGAATAATTTGAACAATAAAAATGAACGGCTGGAAAAGATTATGCAACTTAAAAAATGAGATAATGATATTTATTTAATTTATTTCAGGTAATTTGAATGTCTTCTTTGAATGTATTTCAGTAGCTTCGTTCAATATTTTATGGGGAATATTGGAGGGAAATGGATTAACTCAATTAACCTAAAGTAATGTCAATATTTGTAAGCCCGCGCATTCAGTAAAACATCACATAAATAAAATCGATCAGCGCCAGCAGCGACCACAGCAGGATATAGAGCATGAAATGCTCACGGATATTATTAATAAGATAGCTAACGATCCTGCGCATCATTCCCCGCGAGTAAGCAAAGTCACAGGCCCCGGACATCCGGAGCCTGCGGGATATTATCGGTCAAAACGGGCGAGCGAGAAGGGAGTGAGATCAAACTGCGGCGTAATACCCTGGGCAAACTGGGCAGCAATTTCACCGAGGACAGAGGCAAACTTAAAGCCATGCCCGCTCAGGCCGGTGATGAGCAAGGTATTGTCATGGCCCGGCAGGCGATCGATGATGAAATCTTCATCCGGCGTGTTGTCGTAAGTGCAGGCTGCGCCGTAAAGCAAGCCACCGACACCCGGCAGAATATTGCGCAGGAACATAAAGGCTTCTGAGCCATCCTGCGGGTAAGCGCCAAAAGGTTTGCGATCTTCCGGTGAGGCGATGGTCTGCCCGCCGTTATGCTTGCCGATTTTCAGCGCGTCCTTCTCAGAAGGGAAGCCGTAAAACTGGTCGCCGTTAGGCAATTCGCCGGTAAACGCCGGGAATTTATTCTGGCTGCTGTAGCGGCCGTCGGACTGGAACCATGAGAAGACTTTACGCACCGGCTGAATGGGCAGGTCCGGCAGCAGTTTGGTCACCCACGTCCCTGCGCTGACAAGCAGGCGAGCGCCGTCGTAGTTGCCTTCAGGCGTCGTCACGGTCACGCCATCAGCATGATGGGTAATACCGGTTACCGGGCAGTTAAACAGTTGCCCACAGCCTACTTTTGCGGCCAGGTCGATCCAGGTCTTGATGGCGGTTTCACAATGCAGGACGCCGGAGTGCGCTTCATAAAGCCCGATATAGTCATCCGGCACGGTGATTTCCGGCCAGCGGCTCATCACGCCCTGCGCATCCAGACGCTCAACCTCAAGGTGAAATGCTTTCGCGCTCTGTTCCACCGAGGCGAGAAACGCAGAGTGGGCCGGGCCCAGGTTCACGACGCCGGTGCGCTCAAAAATGCGCTCTTCCGTCTGCTTCGCCAGTTCGTCCCACAGCGTCTGGGCACGCAGAACCAGCGGCACATAGCGCTCGCCTTCGCCGTAGGCATGGCGGATAAGGCGGGTATCGCCATGATGGCTACCTTCGGAATGCGGGGGAAGGTGGGCATCAATCATTAGCACCTTCATGCCTGCCTGCGTGGCGTAATAACCTGCGGCAGATCCGACGGAGCCGCTACCAATAATGATCAGGTCGTATTTCATGGTCATCTCGTTAACTAACGCTTTGTTAGCAGAGTAATTAACATCGGCGGGTTATACAAGGGAGAAATAAATAAGGCACCCCGAGGGTGCCTGTTGAGTGAAAAGTGGGCATGAAATTAATGCCGTTTATACTCATTTTCCTGATAGTCGCCAGATTCTATTTTGGCAATACCTGCCTCTAAAATAGAAATAAACTGACGGGCGACGTCTGTTGTAAGCCACAGCGTCTGTCCAACTTCCGCTTCTTCACGGTTGAGTTGACTTGGGGTCTGGTAGTGCAAACGCAGCATCAGCGCGTCGTAGCTGTCTACGGTGCTGATATCCCAGCCGACAAGCGGATGGGTCTGGATGACTTCACTATTCTTTTCCATTATAACCCCCTAAATGCGTGTTAGAAGACAACGGCTTTGAGGTTCAATGCATGTTTTTCTGAAAGCATCTTCAGTATATCAATAGATAAGGGTTCTTATGGGAAAAATAAATAGGTAGCAACACATTTTTCTGCATTTTAGGATTGTTCGAGCAATAAAACGCCATCTTGTTCACGATTTTTTAAGAAGATGCTGAATTAATCTGAACTAAAAATAAATGAGATGAAAAAAAGCCGGGGCGACCCGGCAAAAAACACAATGAGGGAGCAAGTGTTAATCGGTGATAAACCAGTCGTCAGCGCTTTCCCAGGTTTCCTGTAAAATTTCAGTGATACGCTCTTTATCTTCTTTAGCACCACCGATAACCGACAGGTTGTTCGCGGTCGCATAACGCACCGTTACGGGATTATCGTGATCGGGAAAATTTTCGTGAATACGACGGGATAGCTCGCCTGCCAGTGCATCAAGCGCGCCGGCAGGCAGAACGGTGGTTTTGGCAATGGTGACTTCAATACGCATAAATGCCCCCTGTGTAATATACTGTGCATTTATACAGGTATATTAGTGTTTTGACAACACGGGGGCGGGGTTTTTTAGCGTTTGACGGTCCACTGCACGGTTTCACCGGCGAGGAACGGGATCAGCGTGTCATCCGTAAGCGCGATCGCCTCTTCAACCTGGCTCGCTTTGCGTTCCAGCTCAATGAAGGTCTCATTGACCGGCAGGCCGTAGAAACGGGGGCCGTTCAGGGAGCAGAACGCCTCGAAATGCTCAAGGGCATTCATCTCTTCGAATACGGTGGCATAGCTCGCCAGGGCAGTAGGGGCGTTAAAACAGCCTGCGCAACCGCAGCTTGCTTCTTTACGGTGGCGGGCATGCGGCGCGGAGTCGGTGCCGAGGAATGCGCGGGAGAACCCGCTGGCAACCAGTTCACGCAGCGCCTGCTGGTGGAGGTTGCGCTTGAGGATCGGCAGGCAATAGAGGTGAGGGCGCACGCCACCGACCAGCATGTGGTTGCGGTTGAACATCAGATGCTGAGGCGTGATGGTGGCAGCAATCAGCTCATTGCCGTCACGGACATACTCTGCCGCATCTTTGGTGGTGATGTGCTCAAACACCACTTTCAGCGCGGGCAGGCGCTGGCGCAGCGGCTCCATCACCGTCTCTATGAACCGGGCTTCGCGGTCGAAAATATCGATATCCGCATGGGTCACTTCACCGTGCACCAGCAGCGGCATGCCCAGCTTCTGCATGCGTTCCAGCACCGGCATGATGGCATCAATGCTGGTCACGCCGTGGCTGGAGTTGGTGGTGGCATTCGCCGGGTAAAGTTTAGCGGCCGTGAACACCCCTTCGTTAAACCCGCGCTCCACTTCGTTCGGATCGAGAGAATCCGTGAGATAGCAGGTCATCAATGGCGTGAAATCCTGTCCTGCCGGGACCGCATCCAGAATGCGCTGGCGATAGGCGATGGCTGCATCGACGGTGGTGACGGGCGGAACCAGGTTTGGCATGACAATCGCGCGGCCATAAATTTCGCTGGTATAGGGCACGACGGTTTTGAGCATATCGCCATCACGCAGATGGATATGCCAGTCGTCAGGGCGGCGGATTTTAAGAACCTGGGATTGTGCAGTCATGGAAGCTCCGGCTTGAAAAGGATCAGTCATAAGAGGGCTGTTTTTGCCGGACACAAATCATAAGCGGAAACGTTTTCGTTTGCACACTTTTCCGTAAAAAAAAGGGCGCCTGAGCGCCCTGATGTTAATCGGTGAAAGGAATAATAATTTCGCCGGGTTTTACCTCAATGCCCTTGGCATACTTTTTAGCAAGCGACTCGCCCTTGCTCTTGTCTTCGCTGAGAACGTAGGCCGGTTGCTGGTTGAAGTAGTTGCGCAGCGACTGATTCAGGTAAGGCATGAGCGTCTGCAGTACCGGCTTCATCTTTTCCGGTGAGACAACCGCATCGACCACTTCCATCTCCTGAAGGAAAATCGCCCCTTTCTCTTTATTAAAGACTGGCAGCGCCTTCAGTTTGAGTTTGATATTGGCTTTCTGATTACCAAAGAGGGAGGTCATGTCCAGACTGGCGTCACCGGTAAGCGTGACTTTATTCGGCTCTTCACGTCCGATCTGGCTGACGAGATTGCTGAGGACGATGTGTGCGTCGGCAAGGCCCGGCACGCCAATGTCTTTGGAAAAGTTGTTATGTTTTTCCAGCGCCTGATTGATTTCCTGCTCACTGACGGTGTATTGGGTAAGCTGATTGCAGCCTACCAGCAAACCACTGACGATCAACGCAGCGGCAATAACAATTTTCTTCATAGTGTTCCTCAACGAAAAATCGGCGCTTCTGTCCTGTTGCGTCAGTATGTCAGTGTAAAATGGCAGAAACCAGCAGAAAAAACTGATAAGCGCGGCGGGAGGGGCCTCCCGCCGACGTGAGGTATTACGCGCCAGGCTCGAGCATGCCGCGCGCGCTGCGCTTCTGGCTGAACTGCCACCACAGGGCAATGAAGGTGATAAACCCCACCACGCCGAGCATGACCCAGGGCAGTTCCGGCTGGCTCATCGCTTTGCCTGCATCGAACAGCCAGCCACCGCCCGCATAGCCCAGCGCACCACCCAGTGCCAGGCCCAGACGGCTGAACCCCATATAGCTGCCGCGCGCCCGTGCATCCGCCAGCGAGGCGCTCAGGGTTTCACGGGCCGGTTCGGCGATAACAGAGCCGATGTAGAACGTGCAGATAAGCGTAAACAGCTGCTGAAGCGAGCTTACTAAACCGATGGGCATCATGCTCAGCGTCATGATCAGCAGGCCCGCCATCAGGCGGTGCTCAAGACGAAAGCGCCGTTCACTCCAGCGGGCAATCGGATAGAGCAGCGTGAGCGACAGGCAGGCTTCAATGGCGTACATCCATTTGACCGCAGTCGGCGTACCGGCGATGTCATTCACCATGATCGGTAGCATCAGCATCACCTGAACCGCCAGCATGTAGTAGCCGGTCAGGGTTAATACATAGGTCACAAAACGCTTATCGCTCAGCACGCGCCCAAGCCCTTCGCGCACCGGCGCTTTCACCGTCGACAGTTTCCACGCGGGCAGATACAGCCCGTTAAACAGCGCACACAGGATAAAGAGCACGGCACCGGTCGCGCAGACCAGACGGAAATCATACTGCAACAACCAGCTTCCCAGCAGCGCACCCACAACCGCGCCGGCGCTGTCCTGCATCATCAGAATGGAGAAGAAACGCCCCCGGTGCTGCGGACGAATTAACTTCACCACCAGCGCGGTACGCGGCGGGTCGAACAACGTGCCGCCAATGCCGGACAGGAAGCAGGAGAACCACAGCACCCACGGCTCATGGGCGATGGCCATCGTGGCAAAGCCTGCCGCGCGTAGCAGCATGCCGGTGACGATCATCGGTTTTGCGCCAAAGCGGTCGGCGATTGCGCCGCCAAACACGCCTAACCCTTGCTGAACAAGCTGGCGTAATCCCAGCGCAATACCGACCATTAATGCCGCCCAGCCCATTTGATCGACAAAACGGATCGATATCAGGGGAAACACGACAAAAAAGCCGAGCACGACCAGCATGTTATCGACGAGCAGGAAATATTTACCCAGGCTCCTGGCCTGTGATACGCGGGACATTTTCCCTCCAGGGAAAATAAGAAGGTGAGCACGCTAACATTCTGCGGTGTCGCCGCGCGTTTTCCCACCCCCGGGCGTGACAATATTTTTTTATCAAAAAGGTGCTTTGATAGAGAGTTCTCATCGAAAGTTGTGAAAAGAGGTGAAAATGGTATGTCACTGTTTTCACAGACGGCACTGCCGCAGGTATAGTAAAGCTAACAGGTAGAGCAGAAGCGACGGGAAGGAGTGGTATCGATGTTTGGCTATCGCAGTAATGTGCCAAAAGTGCGTCTGACAACGGACAGGCTGGTTGTTCGTCTGGTGCACGAGCGTGATGCCTGGCGTCTGGCGGATTATTACGCCGAGAATCGCCAGTTTTTAAAACCCTGGGAACCCGTTCGGGATGAAAGCCATTGCTACCCTTCCGGCTGGCAGGCGCGGCTCAGTATGATCGCGGAATTTCACAAGCAGGGGAGCGCATTTTATTTCGCGCTGCTGGATCCTGATGAAAAAGAGATTATCGGCATCGCCAACTTCTCTAACGTGGTGCGCGGGTCGTTTCACGCCTGCTATCTCGGCTACTCCATCGGCCAGAAATGGCAGGGGCAGGGTCTGATGTACGAAGCGTTAACGGCGGCAATCCGGTATATGCAGCGCACGCAGCATATCCATCGCATTATGGCGAACTACATGCCCCACAATCAGCGCAGCGGTAGCCTGCTGGCGCGGTTAGGGTTTGAAAAAGAAGGGTACGCCAAAGACTATTTGTTGATCGACGGTGAGTGGCAGGATCACGTCCTGACGGCGCTCACGGCTCAGGACTGGACGGCGGGTCGTTAAGGAGAAAAGATGAAATATCAGTTGAACGGTGCCGAAGCGCGCGTCATTGGATGCTTGCTGGAAAAACAGGTTACCACCCCGGAACAGTATCCGCTGTCGGTCAATGCCGTGACCATGGCCTGCAATCAGAAGACCAACCGTGAACCGGTGATGAATCTCGGGGAACATGAGGTGCAGGATTGCCTGGATGCGCTGGTCAAGCGCCACTACCTGCGAACGGTGAGTGGTTTCGGCAACCGCGTGACCAAATATGAGCAGCGCTTTTGCAACTCAGAATTTGGCGATTTGAAACTGAGCGCGGCAGAAGTGGCGGTGATTACCACGCTGTTGCTGCGCGGGGCGCAAACGCCTGGGGAACTGCGCACGCGCGCAGCGCGGATGCATGAGTTCCGCGATATGCAAGAGGTTGAGCAGACGCTCGAAGGGCTGGCCTCACGTGAAGACGGGCCATATGTGGTACGCCTGCCGCGTGAGCCGGGCAAGCGTGAAAGCCGCTATATGCACCTGTTTAGCGGAGAGGTGGATACGTCAACGGCAGCGGCAGAGCCTGACCTGGCAGCGGCGGATAACGGCCTGGCGGCGCGAGTGGCGGTGCTGGAAGACGAGGTCGCCGGGTTGAAACAGCGTCTGGATGCACTGCTGGCACATTTGGGGGATTAACGGTGGCAAAATTACGTGTAGGGGTAGTGGGGCTTGGCGGTATAGCCCAGAAGGCCTGGCTGCCGGTACTGAGCGTGGCGGCGGACTGGACGCTGCAGGGAGCGTGGTCGCCCACGCGTGAGAAAGCCGAGCGTATCTGCGAAACCTGGCGAATGCCCTGTGCGAGCTCTCTGCAGGATCTGGCTCGCGAGTGCGATGCGGTGTTTGTGCATACCTCGACAGCAAGCCACTATCAGGTGGTCAGCGAGCTGCTCAACGCCGGCGTTCACGTCTGTGTCGATAAACCGCTGGCCGAAAACCTACAGGATGCCGAACGCCTGATTGAACTGGCGGCACGCAAAAACCTGACGCTGATGGTCGGTTTCAATCGCCGGTTCGCGCCGCTCTATCAGCAACTGAAAGCGCAGCCCGGCACGCTGGCGTCATTACGTATGGACAAGCACCGAACCGACAGCGTCGGGCCTCAGGATCTGCGTTTTACCCTGCTGGACGATTATCTTCATGTGGTGGACACCGCGCTGTGGCTGACAAACGGTAACGCGCAGCTGAAAAGCGGGACCCTGCTGACGAACGACCAGGGGCATATGCTTTATGCCGAGCATCATTTCGCCGCGGAGCATCTGCAGGTGACGACCAGCATGCATCGCCGCGCCGGCAGTCAGCGCGAATCCATTCAGGCCGTGGCCGATGGGGCGCTGTATGACATTACCGACATGCGCGAATGGCGCGAAGAGAAGGGCAGCGGCGTGGTGACGCTGCCTGTTCCCGGCTGGCAAAGTACGCTGGAGCAGCGCGGGTTTGCCGGTTGCGCGCGCCACTTCATTACCTGCGTGCAAAATCAGACGGTTCCGGAAACGTCGGGCGAGCAGGCCATCATGGCGCAGCGTATCGTGGAAAAGCTCTGGCGTGACGCCATGAGTGAATAATTGTCTGTAACATCTGCCGATAGTAATTCCCTTAAATCCGGGTAGACTACTCGCTTCATCAACGCCTGCACTGCAGGCGTTTTGCCGTATGGTTGTGGAAATTCACGTTAATGAACTTATTAAAATCGCTGGCGGCAGTCAGCTCGATGACCATGTTTTCTCGCGTGCTGGGCTTTGCACGCGATGCCATTGTGGCACGGGTTTTTGGCGCAGGGATGGCAACTGACGCCTTTTTCGTCGCATTCAAGTTACCGAACCTGCTGCGCCGTATTTTTGCAGAAGGGGCTTTCTCGCAGGCGTTCGTGCCAATCCTTGCGGAATACAAAAGCAAGCAGGGCGAAGATGCCACGCGCGTCTTCGTGGCCTACGTCTCGGGCCTGTTAACGCTGGCGCTCGCCGTGGTTACGGTTGTTGGGATGCTGGCGGCACCGTGGGTGATCATGGTAACTGCCCCCGGTTTTGCCGATACGGCCGATAAATTTGCCCTGACCAGCCAACTGCTGCGCATTACCTTTCCTTATATCCTGCTGATCTCGCTCGCCTCGCTGGTGGGGGCCATCCTTAACACCTGGAACCGGTTTTCCGTTCCGGCGTTTGCGCCGACGTTCCTTAACGTCAGCATGATCGGGTTTGCTCTGTTCGCGGCGCCGCACTTCAACCCGCCGGTGCTGGCGCTGGCCTGGGCCGTGACCGTAGGCGGCGTGCTTCAGCTTGCCTACCAGCTTCCGCATCTCAAAAAGATTGGCATGCTGGTCCTGCCGCGCGTCAGTTTCAAGGATGCCGGAGCGATGCGGGTGATCAAGCAGATGGGGCCGGCGATTCTCGGCGTTTCCGTCAGCCAGATCTCCCTTATCATCAACACCATTTTCGCCTCTTTCCTGGTCTCCGGCTCGGTTTCGTGGATGTACTACGCAGACCGTCTGATGGAGTTCCCGTCTGGAGTCCTGGGCGTGGCGCTGGGGACCATCCTGCTGCCGTCGCTGTCGAAAAGTTTTGCCAGCGGCAACCATGATGAATATTGCCGTTTAATGGACTGGGGCCTGCGTCTTTGCTTCCTGCTGGCGCTGCCAAGCGCGGTGGCGCTCGGCATTCTGGCGAAACCGCTCACCGTGTCGCTGTTCCAGTACGGCAAGTTTACCGCGTTTGACGCCGCCATGACCCAGCGGGCGCTGGTGGCCTACTCGGTCGGCCTGATGGGGCTGATTGTGGTGAAAGTTCTGGCGCCGGGGTTCTATTCACGTCAGGACATCAAAACGCCGGTGAAAATTGCCATCGTGACGCTGATTATGACCCAGCTGATGAACCTGGCCTTCATTGGCCCGCTGAAGCATGCCGGGCTGTCGCTATCGATTGGTCTGGCGGCCTGTCTGAACGCCGGCCTGCTCTACTGGCAGCTGCGTAAGCAGGATATCTTTACCCCGCAGCCCGGCTGGATGCGCTTCCTGATCCGTCTGGTCATTGCGGTACTGGTGATGGCGGCGGCGCTGATCGGCATGCTGTATGTGATGCCTGAGTGGTCGCAGGGGACCATGCCATTGCGTCTCATGCGCTTGATGGCCGTCGTGGCAGTCGGCGTAGTGGCTTACTTCGCAACGCTTGCGGTGCTGGGATTCAAAGTCAAAGAGTTCGCCCGCCGCACGGTATAAACGCAAAAAGGGGAGTTCACCGAAAGGTGCTCCCCATTTGATGATGTGGCGCTAACGCGTCAAATCGAAATCTTTTTCCCGCCCGTTACGCGCGCGCTGGATGCCTGACCATCTGCACCATACAGACCTGTCTCTTTATGCGGTTTTAAAACCTCAAGCGCCTGCTGATTACGAATAATCTGCCCTTCCAGCAGCCAGCCATTGTGCTGGTTGAGATCGCGAAGGTGCTGGGTTTTTTCAGTAATGGTCTGCCAGCGCTCAAGGATCTCATCGTTGGCGCTGCGCTGAGGATCTTGCTCTGCACGACGTTGCTGCTCGAGATAGTCCAGCGTCGCCAGCAGCGAACTTTTATCTTCGGTAATGCGTTGTAACGCACTGCCGTTGACCTGTCCGGAAGACAGGTGCTGCTGTTCTGCGTCCATAACCGTTTTCAGGTCATTCAGGACAACCGTCATTTGATCCAGTATTTCTGACAGTCGACTCATACGGTTAGTTACTCTGCAGGAAACTCTGTGCATCCTGAATCAGCGCATCAGCAATTTTGCTGGTGTCCATTTTCAGTTCGCCGTTACGGATCGCCGTTTTCAACGCTTCAACACGTTCCATGTTGATGTCGTTGCTGCCGGGCTGCATCAGTTTGGCCTGAGCGTCGCTGAGGGTCACGCTGGTGCTGTGGGCCGTGGACGGTTTTTCCAGACGCGCTTTCTGTGGCGTAGCGTCATTCGTTTCGCGAGGCTGTACAGTGCTAACCGGCTTCAGGGCTGATGTACGATCAATGCTCATAGTGGTGTCCTCATCGAGGGTTCGCGGCGTTTGCGCCTGACATCATCATTTGTTGATTATTTATCGGCAGTCGCCGCGAAATCTTTAAAAGATTATAGGTTAATCAGAATATTCCCATCAGAACCGACGGTTCCACTGACCACCTGGCCCGAGGACATTCTTACCCGGGCATTTTGCGCCACGGCCGCATTGTTCAATGCCTTCCCTTCACTGTTGATGCTAAAGCCGTCACCGTTAGCCACAACCATCACCTGCTGACCCGCCTTCACCCGCCACGCCTGACGGATCATCGAGAGCTGGATTGGCTGGCCTGGGGCAACGTCCCGCAGGCTTACGGCGTCCTGCGCCTGGTTAATATCCAGCATCGTTCGCGGAGGCAACTGGTCAAGACGGCCGCGTTTTAACGTCACGCTGCTGGCCTGCAGCTGGCTTCCCCGAACAATCGGCTGAGCGGCGACAACATAATTCCCCGTCGCCTGAACCGCAACCTGCAAATAGCGTTTTTCATTCGGACAGCGGGCCTGCACGTTCACATTGCCCCACAGCTTTGCGCTGCCGGTCACGCTGAAAGAGGGGGTTTCGCAGGACGGCAGAAGGTTGGGCGGCATGCGTACGCTGACGGTCACTTCATCGCTAAAACCGGCCAGCTGCTGGGCAAAATAAGCGTTGAGCTGTGCCTGCAAATCTTCTGCCTGCGCCAGTGGGCTTAAAAACAGTAAGGTTGCCGCCAGGCCTTTCGTTAACGTCCGCATCGCAAGTTCCACCGTGTCCAGAGTTTGAAGGATTTTACCCGCAGTGGATTTCCATCAACGCAATAAATAGCGACGCATTTTGCGCTTATTCCTTCGATAGGGGTGACGGGTTGAGATTTAAGCTGTGAACTGAAATTTTCCCATCAGCGGAGGAGACATGCTCGATAAACTCGATGCCGCGCTACGTTTTCAGCAGGAAGCGCTCAATTTACGCGCCCAGCGGCAGGAAATCTTAGCCGCCAATATTGCCAACGCCGATACCCCAGGGTACCAGGCGCGCGATATTGATTTTTCCAGTGAGCTTAAAAAAGTGATGGAGCGTGGACGTGCCGAAGGAACGGGTGTGGCACTTGCCATGACATCCTCACGCCACATTCCCGCTCAGGCAATGACCGCACCGACAGCCGATTT
Organism: Enterobacter sp. 2VL; assembly: GCF_005503595.1. Classification (NCBI taxonomy): domain Bacteria; kingdom Pseudomonadati; phylum Pseudomonadota; class Gammaproteobacteria; order Enterobacterales; family Enterobacteriaceae; genus Enterobacter; species Enterobacter sp. 2VL. Next base: position 56,861 of record NZ_SCNE01000012.1, on the reverse strand, counting down.
ACTTTACCGCATTCCCGATCAGCCCTCGCTTGACGGTAACACCGTCGACATGGACCGGGAGCGCACACAGTTTGCCGACAACAGCCTGAAGTACCAGATGGGCCTGACCGTTCTCGGCGGGCAGATCAAAGGCATGATGAACGTCCTGCAGGGGGGCAACTGATAAATGGCCTTGCTGAACATTTTTGATATCGCCGGATCGGCGCTAACGGCGCAGTCCAAACGCCTTAACGTCGCGGCCAGTAACCTGGCGAACGCCGACAGCGTGGCCGGTCCTGACGGACAGCCTTATCGTGCGAAACAGGTGGTCTTTCAGGTGGATGCTGCACCGGGCGCGGCGACGGGCGGCGTGAAAGTTTCTGATGTGGTGGAGAGCCAGGTACCGGACAAGCTGGTGTATGAGCCGGGTAATCCGCTCGCGGACGCCAACGGGTACGTGAAAATGCCGAACGTGGACGTCGTGGGTGAAATGGTGAACTCCATGTCCGCCTCGCGCAGCTATCAGGCAAACGTCGAAGTGCTTAATACCGTGAAGAGCATGATGCTCAAAACACTCACTCTCGGCCAGTAAAGGAGACACGAATGTCCATTGCCGTAAATGTGAATGACCCGACAAACTCGGGTGTCGGCGGCACCAGCAGTGCCACGGGCTCCAGCTCCCTGACGGGAAGCAACGCCAGCGATCTGCAAAGCAGCTTTCTGACGCTGCTGGTGGCCCAGCTGAAAAACCAGGACCCGACCAACCCAATGCAGAACAACGAACTGACCACGCAGCTTGCGCAGATCAGCACCGTTAGCGGCATTGAAAAGCTCAACACCACGCTTGGCTCGGTCTCCGGGCAAATCGACAGCAGCCAGTCGCTGCAGGCGGCGAACCTGATTGGCCACGGGGTGATGATCCCGGGCACGACGATCCTCGCGGGCAGCTCCACAACCGATGGCAACACCACCACGTCCACCACGCCGTTTGGGGTTGAACTCCAGCAGCCGGCGGACAAAGTGACGGCGACCATCACCGATGCCAACGGCGCGGTGGTTCGCACCATTGATATTGGTGAACTGAAAGCGGGCGTCCATACCTTCACCTGGGATGGCAGCATGACGGACGGCACCACGGCACCAAACGGTTCGTATAAGGTCGCGATCAGCGCCAGCAACGGAACCACCCAGCTGGTCGCCCAGCCGCTGCAGTTCGCGCTGGTTCAGGGCGTGATCAGAGGTAGCGACGGCAACAAACTGGATTTGGGTACCTCGGGTACCACCACGCTCGACGAAGTTCGGCAGATTATCTAAGCCTTAACACTTATCAGGAGTAAGTCATGGCCTTTTCTCAAGCGGTCAGCGGCCTGAATGCTGCGGCCACCAACCTGGACGTCATTGGCAACAACATCGCCAACTCCGCGACCTATGGTTTTAAATCCGGCTCCGCCTCATTCGCCGACATGTTTGCCGGTTCCAAAGTCGGCCTGGGTGTGAAAGTTGCTGGCATCACTCAGGACTTCACCGACGGCACCACCACCAATACCGGTCGCGGTCTGGACGTGGCGATCAGCCAGAACGGTTTCTTCCGCATGGTGGATGCAAACGGTTCTGTCTTCTATAGCCGTAACGGCCAGTTCAAACTGGATGAAAACCGTAATCTGGTGAACATGCAGGGCCTGCAGCTGACCGGCTACCCGGTGGCGGGTACACCACCAACCGTGCAGACCGGTGCGAACCCGCAGGCGATCAGCATTCCGACCACGCTGATGGCGGCGAAGTCCACCACCACGGCGTCCCAGCAGATCAACCTCAACTCCACCGATACCGCGCCAACTACCGCGTTCGATGCGACTAACCCGGATACCTATAACAAAAAAGGGACCGTCACTGTTTTTGACAGCCAGGGTAATGCGCACAACATGAACCTGTATTACGTCAAGGACGCGACGCCGGCTAACTCCTGGAAAGTGTATGCCCAGGACGGAAGCGTGGCGGGCAGCCCGGTCTCTCTGGCGACCACGCTGACCTTTAACGCCAGCGGCGTACTGACCGGCGGCGGCAATGTCAATATCACCACGGCGACGGTGACCGGCGCAACCCCGGCCACGTTCGCGATGAGCTTCGCAAACTCCATGCAGCAAAACACCGGTGCAAACAACATCGTGGCGACCAACCAGAACGGCTATAAGCCGGGCGATCTGGTGAGCTACCAGATCAACGATGACGGCTCCGTGGTGGGTAACTACTCCAACGAACAGACTCAGGTACTGGGTCAGATCGTGCTGGCAAACTTCGCCAACAACGAAGGGCTGAAGTCAGAAGGGGACAACGTCTGGTCTGCAACGCAGTCTTCCGGCGTGGCGCTGCTGGGTACGGCGGGTTCCGGTAACTTCGGTACGCTGACGAACGGCGCGCTGGAAGCCTCGAACGTGGATCTGAGTAAAGAGCTGGTGAACATGATCGTCGCGCAACGTAACTACCAGTCGAACGCGCAGACCATCAAAACCCAGGATCAGATCCTCAACACGCTGGTTAACCTGCGTTAAGCGGCTAACAGGAACGCGCAATGGATCACGCAATATATACGGCGATGGGCGCGGCAAGCCAGACGCTCAATCAGCAGGCCGTTACCGCCAGCAACCTGGCCAACGCCTCCACGCCCGGCTTTCGTGCGCAGCTGAATGCGCTGCGCGCGGTGCCGGTAGAAGGGCTTTCTCTGCCGACGCGTACGCTGGTCACAGCCTCCACGCCCGGTGCGGATATGACGCCGGGCCAGATGGACTACACCTCGCGTCCGCTCGACGTGGCGCTGCAGCAGGATGGCTGGCTGGCCGTGCAGACGGCAGACGGCAGCGAAGGGTATACCCGCAACGGTAATATCCAGGTGAGCGCGACCGGGCAGTTGACCATCCAGGGGCATCCGGTCATGGGCGAAGCCGGTCCGCTGACCGTGCCTGAAGGCTCAGAGCTGACCATCGCGGCAGACGGGACGATCTCGGCGTTAAACCCGGGCGACCCGGCGAACACCGTTGCGCCCGTCGGACGTCTGAAGCTGGTTAAAGCCGACGCACGGGAAGTACAGCGTGGCGATGACGGGATGTTCCGTCTGACCCAGGCGACCCAGGCGACGCGCGGTGCGACGCTACAGGCCGACCCGAGCATCCGCGTCATGTCGGGCGTGCTGGAAGGCAGTAACGTCAAGCCGGTCGAAGCCATGACCGATATGATCGCCAGCGCGCGTCGCTTTGAAATGCAGATGAAGATCATCAGCAGCGTCGATGAAAACGCGAACAAAGCTAACCAACTTCTGGCAATGAGTTAACAGGACTTCCTATGATCAGTTCTTTATGGATCGCGAAAACCGGCCTCGACGCACAGCAAACCAATATGGACGTGATTGCCAACAACCTGGCAAACGTCAGCACCAATGGGTTTAAGCGTCAGCGCGCGGTATTCGAAGATTTGCTTTACCAAACCATTCGCCAGCCGGGTGCGCAGTCTTCTGAGCAAACGACGCTGCCGTCCGGTTTGCAGATTGGTACCGGCGTACGCCCGGTTGCCACCGAGCGTCTGCACAGCCAGGGCAACCTGTCCCAGACCAACAACAGCAAAGATGTGGCGATCAAAGGCCAGGGTTTCTTCCAGATCCAATTGCCTGACGGAACCTCGGCGTATACCCGCGACGGCTCCTTCCAGGTGGATCAGAACGGCCAGCTGGTCACGGCGGGCGGTTTCCAGGTGCAGCCTGCGATTACCATCCCGGCCAACGCCCTGAGCATCACCATTGGCCGTGACGGCGTGGTGAGCGTGACCCAGCAGGGCCAGGCGGCCCCGGTTCAGGTTGGGCAGCTCAACCTGACCACCTTCATGAACGATACCGGTCTGGAAAGCATTGGTGAGAACCTCTACACCGAGACGCAATCCTCCGGTACGCCAAATGAAAGTACGCCAGGCCTCAACGGCGCGGGTCTGCTGTACCAGGGCTATGTCGAAACCTCTAACGTCAACGTTGCGGAAGAGCTGGTGAATATGATCCAGGTCCAGCGCGCGTATGAAATTAACAGTAAAGCAGTGTCGACGACCGACCAGATGCTGCAAAAACTGACGCAACTCTAAGGGGTCGCCCGGTGCGGTGAACGCCGCGCCGGTGCCCTTTTTTCAAAGATGAAGGCAATGCAAAAAAACGCGGCGTTTCGTTATCCAATACTGACCGTTCTGGCCGTCACCCTCAGCGGATGTGCCTGGATCCCGTCTAAACCGTTGGTGCAGGGTGCGACTACCGCCCAACCCGTTCCTGGCCCCGCGCCCGTTGTGAACGGCTCCATTTTCCAGACCGCGCAGCCGATTAACTACGGTTATCAGCCGCTGTTTGAAGACCGTCGCCCGCGTAATATCGGCGATACCTTGACCATTGTGCTGCAGGAAAACGTCAGCGCGAGCAAAAGCTCGTCTGCCAATGCCAGCCGCGATGGCAAAACCAATTTTGGCTTCGATACCGTTCCTCGCTACCTGCAGGGCCTGTTTGGCAATGCGCGTGCCGATGTCGAGGCGTCTGGCGGCAATACCTTTAATGGTAAAGGTGGCGCGAACGCCAGCAATACCTTCAGCGGTACGCTGACGGTCACGGTTGACCAGGTTCTGGTTAACGGCAATTTACACGTTGTGGGTGAAAAGCAGATCGCGATCAATCAGGGCACTGAGTTCATCCGCTTCTCCGGTGTGGTTAACCCTCGCACCATCAGTGGCACCAATACCGTGCCGTCCACTCAGGTGGCGGATGCGCGCATTGAGTACGTCGGCAACGGCTACATCAACGAAGCGCAAAACATGGGCTGGCTGCAGCGCTTCTTCCTTAACTTATCGCCGATGTAAGCGAGGTGACCTATGTATAAATTCCTCTTCGCCATGGTGTTGGCTCTGGGCGCGACCTGCGCCCACGCCGACCGCATTCGCGATCTCACAAGCGTACAGGGCGTGCGAGAAAACTCACTGATCGGCTATGGACTGGTCGTGGGGCTGGACGGGACGGGCGACCAGACCACCCAGACGCCGTTTACCACCCAGAGCCTGAACAACATGCTCTCCCAGCTCGGTATTACCGTGCCGACTGGCACCAACATGCAGCTGAAAAACGTGGCGGCGGTAATGGTGACCGCCTCCTTCCCGGCGTTTGCGCGCCAGGGGCAGACCATCGATGTCGTGGTTTCGTCGATGGGTAACGCCAAAAGCCTGCGCGGCGGTACGCTGCTGATGACCCCGCTTAAAGGTGTCGACAGCCAGGTGTATGCGCTGGCGCAGGGGAACATCCTGGTCGGCGGGGCGGGTGCATCGGCGGGGGGCAGCAGCGTGCAGGTTAACCAGCTTAACGGCGGGCGTATCACCAACGGGGCAATCATCGAACGTGAACTGCCGACCCAGTTTGGCTCAGGCAACACCATTAACCTGCAGCTGAACAACGAAGATTTCACGATGGCGCAGCAGATTGCGGACACCATCAACCGCAGCCGCGGCTACGGTAGCGCCACCGCGCTGGATGCCCGTACCGTGCAGATCCGCACCTCGACGGGCAATAGCAACCAAGTACGCATGCTGGCAGACATCCAGAATATGGAAGTCAACGTGCCGGTGCAGGATGCAAAAGTGATTATCAACTCGCGCACCGGGTCGGTGGTCATGAACCGCGAAGTGTCGCTGGACAGCTGTGCCGTGGCGCAGGGCAACCTTTCGGTCACGGTTAACCGCAGCGCCAACGTCAGCCAGCCGGACACGCCGTTTGGCGGTGGTCAGACGGTGGTGACGCCGCAAACGCAGATCGATCTCCGCCAGAGCGGCGGTTCGCTGCAAAGCGTGCGCTCCAGCGCTAACCTGAACAGCGTGGTACGCGCACTCAATGCGCTCGGCGCGACGCCGATGGATCTGATGTCCATTCTGCAATCGATGCAAAGTGCAGGCTGTCTGCGTGCCAAACTGGAAATCATCTGATGCTGACCGATAGCAAACTGCTGAGCAGTGCCGCCTGGGATGCCCAGTCGCTTAACGAGCTGAAAACCAGCGCCGGGAAAGATCCGGCGGGCAATATCCGTCCGGTGGCTCGTCAGGTCGAAGGGATGTTCGTGCAGATGATGTTGAAAAGCATGCGTGAGACCCTGCCGAAAGACGGGCTTTTCAGCAGCGACTCAACGCGTCTGTACACCAGCATGTATGACCAGCAGATTGCGCAGCAGATGACGTCCGGAAAAGGACTCGGTCTGGCCGACATGATTGTCAAACAGACCGAAGCCGCGCAGGGCATTCAGCCGGAGAACCCGCCGCAGGTGCCGATGAAGTTCGACCTGGAAACGGTGACCAGTTATCAGAATCAGGCCATGACGCAGATGGTGCGCAAGGCGATTCCGAAGCCAACGCCGACCAGCGATGAGCCGCTCACCGGCGACAGCAAAGACTTCCTGGCGCAGCTTTCACTGCCCGCACGCCTTGCAAGCCAGCAGAGCGGCGTGCCTCATCACCTGATTCTGGCGCAGGCCGCGCTGGAGTCCGGCTGGGGGCAGCGGCAGATCCGTAAGGAAAATGGCGAGCCGAGCTTTAACATCTTTGGCGTGAAGGCAACCTCCAGCTGGAAGGGGCCAACAACGGAGATCACCACCACCGAGTACGAGAATGGTGCGGCGGTGAAGGTGAAAGCCAAATTCCGCGTCTACAGCTCCTACCTTGAAGCCCTGTCGGACTATGTGGGCCTGCTGAGCCGTAATCCGCGCTATACCGCCGTGACTCAGGCCGCCACGCCAGAGCAGGGCGCGCAGGCGTTGCAGAATGCCGGCTACGCGACCGATCCGAACTACGCGCGCAAGCTCACCAGCATGATCCAGCAGCTGAAATCGATGGGTGAGAAGGTCAGCAAGGCCTATAGCACAGATATCGAAAATCTGTTCTGAAAGTTCTCAAGTCCCGGTGGAGGCTGCCGATAACCTTCATCAGGACGCGTGTCTGAAAGTCTAAAAGGAACCCCCATGTCCAGTTTGATTAACAGCGCCATGAGTGGCCTCAGTGCTGCACAGGCGGCACTTAATACCGTCAGTAACAATATTTCAAGCTACAACGTGGCAGGGTATACCCGCCAGACCACCATTCTGGGCGCCTCGAACAGCACCCTGACCGGCGGTGGCTGGGTGGGTAACGGGGTGTATGTCTCCGGCGTACAGCGTGAGTACGATTCGTTTATCACTAACCAGCTGCGCGCGGCGCAAAACCAGAGCAGCGGCCTGACGACGCGCTATCAGCAGATGTCGAAAATTGACGATGTGCTCTCGGATACCACCAACTCCATTTCCACCACGCTGCAGGATTTCTTCAAAAGCTTGCAGACGCTGGTCAGCAACGCGGAAGATCCGGCTGCGCGCCAGACGGTCCTCGGCAAGGCTGACGGGCTGGTAAACCAGTTCAAGGTTAATGATCAATACCTGCGTGACCAGGATTCTCAGGTCAACACGGCGATTTCGACCAGCGTCGATCAGATCAATAACTACGCGAAGCAAATCGCGAACCTCAACGATCAGATTTCTCGTCTGACCGGCGTGGGCGCAGGGGCGTCGCCAAACAACCTGCTCGATCAGCGTGACCAGCTGGTCAGCGAGCTGAATAAAATTGTTGGGGTGGAAGTCTCTGTTCAGGACGGCGGCACCTACAACGTTTCGTTCGGCAACGGTTACAGCCTGGTTCAGGGCAGTAAAACGAACCAGCTGGCAGCAGTCGCATCAAGTGCTGATCCTACGCGTACCACGGTGGCGTATGTCGATGACGTGGCGGGCAACGTTGAAATTCCTGAAAAATTGCTCAACACCGGTTCGCTGGGCGGGCTGTTAACGTTCCGTTCAGAAGACCTGGACAACGCGCGTAACACCCTCAACCAGCTGGCGCTGGCCTTTGCGGACGCGATGAACACCCAGCACGAAGCGGGTTTTGATGCTAACGGCGATGCCGGCGGCGCGCTGTTTAACATGGGTTCCCCTGCTGTGGTGACCAACAGCAAAAACTCACTACCAGGCGCAACGATGACCGCCAGCGTAACGGACAGTTCAAAGGTGCAGGCGACGGACTACAAGTTCGAATTCAACGGCACGGACTGGACGGTAACGCGACTTTCTGACAAGACCTCTTTCACCGCGACACCGGATGCCAGCGGTAAGATGACCTTTGATGGCCTGACCGTGAACGTCAGCGGCACTGCTGCAAACAAAGACAGCTTTACCGTGAAGCCGGTCGTGAACACCATCGTCAATATGAGTCTGGCGATCAGCGATGAATCTAAGCTTGCCATGGCTTCTGCGGCCGACGGCGGCGAAAGCGATAACCGTAACGGTAAGGCGCTGGTTGACCTGCAAAACAGCAAAGTGGTGGGCGGTAACAAGACGTTCAACGATGCCTATGCGGCGCTGGTCAGTACCGTGGGCAGCACGACGGCCTCGCTGAAAACCAGCAGCCAGACCAAAGCCAATGTCGCGACACAGTTGAGCAACCAGCAGCAGTCTATCTCTGGCGTCAACCTCGACGAAGAGTACGGCAACCTTCAGCGCTACCAGCAGTACTACCTGGCAAATGCCCAGGTGCTGCAAACGGCCAGTACGCTATTTGATGCGTTAATCAATATTCGCTAACGACGAGGTAATCCATGCGTATTAGCACCCAAATGATGTACGAGCAGAACATGCGCGGCATCACCGATTCTCAAAGTCGCTGGCTGGGCTATGGCGAACAGATGTCTACAGGCAAGCGCGTGAACCGCCCGTCCGACGATCCGATCGCGGCCTCACAGGCGGTTGTGTTGTCTCAGGCACAGTCGCAGAACAGCCAGTTCGCGCTAGCGCGTACGTTTGCCACGCAAAAAGTCTCTCTGGAAGAGAACGTGCTGGGCCAGGTCACCACGGCGATCCAGTCCGCGCAGGAGAAAATTGTCTATGCGGGCAACGGTTCATTAAGTGACACCGACCGGGCGTCAGTTGCAACCGATTTAAAGGGCATCCGCGATCAGCTGATGAACCTGGCAAACAGCACCGACGGTAACGGGCGCTATATTTTTGCCGGTTATAAGACCGACAACGTGCCGTTTGATCAGACCAATGGCGACTATAACGGCGGATCTGAGGCCATCTCTCAGCAGGTCGACTCTGCGCGTAATATGCAGATCAGCCATACCGGTACCGAAGTTTTTGACAGCTTTACCAGTAACGCGAAGCCGGAACCCGATGGCAGTACGCCTGAAACGAACCTGTTCAAAATTCTGGATAAGGCTATCGCCGCGCTGAACACCCCGACCGATGGCGACCAGACCAAAATGGATGCGATCTCGGACAGCATTGACCAGGCGAACCGTGGCCTGAGCAACGCGCTGGACAACGTGCTGACCGTGCGTGCCGATCTGGGGACCAAGCTGACGGAACTTGATAAACTGGATGCGCTTGGCGATGATCGCGCGCTGGGGCAAACGCAGCAGATGAGCGACCTGGTGGATGTGGACTGGAATGCCGCGATCTCCTCGTACACCATGCAGCAGGCGGCTCTCCAGGCCTCTTATAAAGCGTTTACCGATATGCAGGGCATGTCCCTGTTCCAGCTGAACAGATAATAGTCTGACCGATTAGAGCACGTTCTGAAACTGGGCGTGTTTTGACTGCCCAATCCTGATTCGGATTGGGCATTTTTTTTATGCCGCTTCCGCCGGCGAAGCCGCTGTACGCGCGCTTTCAATCAGACGGATAGCCAGCGCAATGGCTCCGCTCACCGTTGCCAGGGCGACCACACCAGACCAGCCCGCCAGGGTATAGACCTGACTCCCCAGCGCTGAGCCAAGCGCCATGCCGATGAAGATCACCGTAAACAGCAGGGCGTTAAGCCGTCCGCGCGCCTGCGGTTCAAGGCTGTAAACCAGGTTCTGATGGGCCACCAGGCTCGACTGCAGGCCCAGATCGAAGCCGATGGCAGAAACGGCAATCAGGATGAGCTGGCCGTAAACCCCAAGGGCAGGCATCAAAAACATCAGCGCAAATGACACGGTCACCAGGGCAGCGCCCAGCTGTGTGACTTTTCCGGCCCCGAGTTTATCCGCCAGTCCGCCTGCTAGCGGTGCAGCTAATGCGCCTGCGGCACCGGCAATCCCAAATCCTCCGGCGACGGCGCTGCCAAGATGGAAGCGTTCGAGCAGCATGACCGCAAGCGTTGACCAGAAGGCGCTGAAGGCAATCGACAGGAAGCCCTGCGCCAGCGCTGCCCGGCGCAGCGCCGGATAGCGGCCCCACAGGTGCGCCATCGAGCGCATCAGTGCGGGGTAGCCGAGCGTGGAGTGAACCGCAAAGCGGGGCAGTACCGCCCACATCATAATGCCTACAAAGGCGATGCTTGCGGCAGCCAGCTGGTACATGACCCGCCAGCCGAAGGCTTCACCGACGGCACCGCTCACTGTCCGGGAGAGTAGGATCCCCAGCAGCAGGCCGGTCATCACCGTGCCGACCGTTTTACCCTGTTTTCCCTCCGGGGCGAGGATCGCCGCGGCAGGGACAATATCCTGTGCCATAGTGGCGGCCATGCCAATCAGCAGGCTGGCGAGCAGCAGGGAATGCAGTTGCCCGGTCAGGCTACAGCCCAGCAGGAAAAGGGCCAGGGCTGCGCTTTTGATTAAAATTAACGACCGGCGATCGTGACGGTCGCCCAGGGGTAACAGGAATAAAATCCCCAGCGCATAGCCCGCCTGGGTCAGGGTGGGGACCAGGCCCATTCCCTCAATGCTCAGATGCAGGTCCGCGCCGATCAGCGGCAGTAAGGGTTGTGCGTAGTAAATGGCGGCCACGCTAAAGCCCGCACCCAGAGCCAGCATGAAAATTACCCAGCGATTCACCGCATGGGAGGCAGTCGTTGTGTTCATAAGTTATTCCTCATTCATCATGTGCGGCTATTTTTTATCAGCACGGCTTGCGACGGTAGACGGCCCGGTGGTAAAACGCTTATACGTTGAACGTATGGCAGATAAAAATATGAAGCGGGTAGAGCGTATAGACCGGGTTGAGTTAATGCGCACCTTTGTGCGAATCGTCGAAGCGGGGTCTCTCTCGGCGGCCGCGCGTCAGCTCTCGACAACCCAGGCTACCGTCAGCCGACGGCTACAGTCCCTTGAGACGCTGCTGGGCGTGCGCCTGCTGGTGAGAACCACGCATACGACCCGGCTCACCGACGACGGCGAACGCTGCTATCAGCATGCCCGACGGGTGATTGATAGTTGGCTGGCGCTGGAGGATGAGGTCGGGCAAAACGAGGATGAGCCGGTCGGGGTTTTGCGCGTGCGGGCCCCGCATGCCTTTGGTCAGGATCAGCTTCTGAAGCCCCTGACGACGTTTTTGCAGCGCTACCCGCAGCTCTCCGTCGAATGGTTGCTGAATGATAAATCGGTCGACTTTTTAGGGGACAACCTCGACTGTGCTATCCGTGTCGGGGCCGAGGTGGATCCCGCCACGGTCTCGGTTTTGCTGGCGGAAGTGCCGCGCTGCGTGGTGGCCGCACCCTCGCTGCTGGCTCAGTTTCCGCCGGTCTCATCTCCGGACGATCTGCAGCATCTTCCTTGGGTGGCCATCAGTACCTTCTATCAGCGCCACGTAGAGCTGTATGACGATAAATCCGATCGCCCGGCGCGCATTGCCATTACGCCGCGCCTGAGTACGGACAGCCTGTACGTGGCGCGTAATACCGCATTAACAGGGCTGGGCGTTGCGGTTGTCTCAAGCTGGACGGTTCAGGAAGATATTAAGGAAGGGCGGTTGGTGCATCTGCTGCCGGAGTGGCAACCGGCGGCGCTGCCGGTTCATCTGGTTTACCCCTGGTCTCGTTATTACCCGGCGCGCTTGCGGCGTTTTCTGGAGATGATCCGACAGGTGATGCCAGACATTGCCGGCATGACAAAGCCTGCGCAGTAGCAATAAAAAAGCCGACCCGAGGGTCGGCTTTTCGCTTTAACGCGCGTTAGTCAACTGACTGTGGGCGGGTTGCTGGGGCAGTCGCCTGGTGCGTAGCACTGTGACCACCTGCAGAACCTTTCCCGTCAAAGTTGAAATCAGGACGAACCCAGTTGCTCTGGCGCGGCGCTTCCGGCACATATTCCGGTGCAGGAGCACGCGTCATCGGCGCGGTGGCCACGTGGGCTGGCGTCACGGCAGCGGCAACCGGCTCGGGTTTCACCTCTGGCGCTTTCTCTTCCACGGTTTCGGCTTCACGCACAGGCTCGACGTCAAGTTCGACGTCCTGAACCACATCTTCAGTAACGGTTTCGACAACCACGTCAGCGGTTTCTTCGACAGTGGCTGCTGGCTCAGCGTCTTGCGCGACGTCTTGTGCGACAACCGCGTCTTCTTCAGCAATGAACTGCGGTGCGGCTTCAACCGGTGCAGAAATCACTTCAGGGTGCGTGGTTTCAACATCAACGGTCTGAGGCGCTGTTTCAACGGCCTGTGGTTCAACGACCTGAGGCTCAACTTCCTGAGGCTCAACGACCTGAGGTTCGACAACGGCAGCCGCTTGCACCGCAACATCTTCAACGGTGGCGACAGGTGCGATAACCTCTTCGGTGACAGCCTGTTCTTCAACAGCCTGCTCCGGACGGGCAACCGGATAGCGGATCCACACTTTACCTGAAGCCATTTCCGGCGATGCGCAGGCAACGGTCAGCGGCATCGGTGATTGCGTTGGGTAACGCTCATCACGATAGCGACGACGACGCTGACCGCTCACACGCAGATGGCGTGGAGAACGACGGGAGCGACGCGGCATACCGGCGTTATCACGGCCTTCAGTGTTATCGTCCTGCTCAACGTTGGTGTCGACCACGGCAGGCAGGTCAACTTTCGCCAGCTGCGTACCGGTTTCGATTTCAGTGGTTTCCACTGCGCTAACCACAGCCTCTTCCGCCTGTACGGCACCCACACGTACTTTTTGTGAGAGCTGGCGTGGCTTGCGACGCGGCATAACCTGAGTGCGTTCTTCCTGCTCGGATTCCTGCTGCTCAACCGGTGCTTCGCGGTTCAGGCTTTTAACTTCCTGCTGCGCCTGGCGTTTCTCGTCGTTACGACGACGGCTGCGCTCACGGCGAGGTTGCTGCTCGTCACGCTGTTTGGACTTGTCAGACTCTTCACCTGCCGGCTGGCGAATTTCACGATCTTCCACGTTCTGCTGTGGCTTCTCGCGACGGTTGCGACGGTTGTCTTCGCGTGGTTCACGACCTTCGTTGTTATCGGCACGATTGTCACGACGCTCGTTGCGGTCATTACGCTCGTTACGATCATTACGCTCGTTACGGTCACTGCGGTCATTACGATCGCGGCGGTTGTTCTGACGCTTACGACGATCCTGCTGACGTTCTGGCTTAGCTTGCTTCGGCGCTTCTTTTGGTTGCTCCGGCTGAGCTTCTTCGCCAGCAAACATTTTCTTCAACGCACCGATGATACGGCTCAGAAGACCCGGCTGTTCCGGCTGGGCTTTCGCCACTTCTGGCGCGGTTTTTTGCACAGCAGGTTTAGCGGCCGGTTTTTCCATTGCGGCTTCCGGCGGCGCTTCCGGCATGATGAAGGTCGCTAACGCAGGCTGCTCAGGCAGTTTACGCTCGGCGGGTTCTTCATCGGATGGCAGGGCCATCTCTTCTTCATGCAGCTTAGGCAGCAGGTAGCTGAGTGTTGACGTCTCTTCACCTTTGCGAACGCGCAGGACGTGGTAGTGCGGGGTTTGCATCTGATCGTTTGGCACGATGATGCAACGTACGCCGCCCTGACGCGCTTCAATGGCGCTAACCGCGGCACGTTTTTCGTTCAGCAGGTAGGAGGCAATTGGCACGGGAACAATCGCGTGAACCTCCTGGGTGTTCTCTTTCAGCGCTTCTTCTTCAATCAGACGCAGAATGGAGAGCGACAGGGATTCGTTATCACGTACGGTGCCGGTACCGGAACAGCGCGGGCAGACGTGGTGGCTTGATTCACCCAGCGACGGGCTGAGGCGCTGGCGTGACATCTCCAGCAGGCCAAAGCGAGAAATATGGCTAATCTGGATACGCGCACGGTCCTGACGCACCGCTTCACGCAGACGGTTTTCAACCGCACGCTGGTGACGAACCGGGGTCATGTCGATGAAGTCGATAACGATCAGACCACCCAGGTCGCGCAGGCGGAGCTGGCGGGCGATTTCATCAGCGGCTTCAAGGTTGGTGTTGAACGCGGTCTCTTCGATATCACCGCCGCGCGTGGCACGTGCGGAGTTGATGTCGATAGCGGTCAGCGCTTCGGTGGTATCGATAACGATAGAGCCGCCGGATGGCAGACGCACTTCACGCTGGAAGGCAGACTCAATCTGCGACTCAATCTGATAATGGCTGAACAGCGGGATTTCACCGGTGTACAGTTTGATTTTGCTGGTGAAATCCGGACGACCCAGCGCGGCAATGTGCTGGCGAGCCAGCTCAAGCACTTTCGGGTTATCAATCAGAATTTCGCCGATGTCCTGACGCAGATAGTCACGGAAGGCACGCACGATAACGTTGCTTTCCTGGTGGATCAGGAACGGAGCAGGGCGGCTTTCAGCCGCTTTCTGGATGGCTTCCCAGTGCTTAAGACGGAAGCTCAGGTCCCACTGCAGCGCTTCGGCAGATTTGCCCACGCCTGCGGTACGAACGATAAGCCCCATGCCGTCTGGCAGCTCAAGGCTTGCCAGCGCTTCCTTCAGCTCGGTACGGTCATCACCTTCGATGCGGCGAGAGATACCACCCGCACGCGGGTTGTTTGGCATCAGAACCAGATAGCTCCCCGCCAGGCTGATAAAGGTGGTCAGCGCGGCGCCTTTATTGCCACGTTCTTCTTTATCAATCTGAACGATAACTTCCTGGCCTTCGCGCAGAACATCTTTGATGTTCGGACGACCATGGGAGTTGTAGTTGGCAGGGAAATATTCGCGGGCAATTTCTTTGAGAGGGAGGAAACCGTGACGCTCAGCACCGTAATCGACAAATGCAGCTTCAAGGCTGGGTTCAATGCGGGTGATCTTGCCTTTGTAAATGTTCGCTTTTTTCTGTTCGTGTCCAGGACTTTCGATATCCAGATCGTACAGGCGCTGCCCATCCACGAGGGCGACACGCAACTCTTCTTGCTGAGTTGCGTTGATTAACATTCTTTTCATCGTAACTTACTCATTATTCTTACATTGACGACTAAGCTGCGGGCAAGGTGACGCTTTCCTGGGTATGAACCGATGGCCTCGTGTCTATTCACGTCGCCAACCTCACGGTTGTCGCTCGCTTAAGAGGCGCAGAGTGTCGGTTGCCTGTATTTCATACGGAAACACAGCGCAATTATCAGGGGAATTGCCTGGGTAAAACTCTCCAGAGAACAATCCTTATACCGGGAAGTACTGCAACCCGCAGCCCGCTAACTGCCTGAAAGATCAATACGTCTTACGCCATTGCTGCGTGGATGATCGGTCAGACAAAATGGGTTATTCCGTTGACATCCTTTCATAACCTGGATTTAACACGGAAAACGGCTTCATTATTCCATTGCTCGCCGGGTTATAGCAAGATGACTTTTACCAATTATCACCCGGTTACTCACAGTTTCTCCACTTCAATGTCGTGATTGGTTTAATAACCACCAAATCGATTGCGCGAAACGAAGGGCAGGCCGGGTAAAAGTAAATATAAGCATAGAAAAATGAGTGGCGCTAATGCCAGACGATATTTAGAATCGCCAACCATGAAAACAGAGACTCCAGCCGTAAAAATGGTTGCTATCGCCGAAGATGACGCGGGGCAACGTATCGATAACTTTTTGCGTACCCAGCTTAAGGGTGTACCAAAGAGCATGATTTATCGCATCCTGCGTAAGGGCGAGGTGCGGGTTAACAAAAAGCGCGTGAAGCCAGAGTATAAGCTCGAAGCAGGGGATGAAATTCGTATCCCGCCGGTCCGCGTGGCGGAACGTGAAGAAGAGGTTGTTTCCCCTAAGCTGCAGAAAGTGGCCGCGCTAAGCGATGTGATCCTCTATGAAGATGACCATATTCTGGTGCTGAATAAACCGTCGGGTACGGCGGTGCATGGCGGCAGCGGCCTAAGCTTTGGCGTGATTGAAGGACTGCGTGCGCTACGCCCTGAGGCCCGTTTCCTTGAACTGGTGCACCGCCTTGACCGCGACACCTCCGGCGTACTGCTGGTGGCGAAAAAACGTTCTGCGCTGCGTTCTCTGCACGAACAACTGCGTGAGAAAGGGATGCAGAAAGACTATCTGGCGCTGGTGCGCGGCCAGTGGCAGTCGCATGTAAAAGTGGTGCAGGCACCGCTGCTGAAAAATATTCTGCAAAGCGGCGAGCGCATCGTGCGCGTGAACCAGGAAGGCAAGCCGTCTGAGACGCGCTTTAAAGTAGAAGAGCGCTATGAGTTTGCAACTCTGGTTCGCTGCAGCCCGGTCACAGGCCGTACCCATCAGATCCGCGTGCATACACAGTATGCCGGGCATCCGATCGCGTTTGACGACCGCTATGGCGATCGCGAGTTTGACAAGCAGCTGGCCGGTACAGGGCTGTCTCGTCTGTTCCTGCATGCGGCAGCGCTAAAGTTTACCCATCCGAACACGGGTGAGGTTATTCGCATTGAAGCGCCGCTGGACGAGCAGTTGAAACGTTGCCTGAAAGTGCTGCGTGGTTGATTACGTGCCGGGTGGCGCTGCGCTTACCCGGCCTACATGTTTTTCTCCCTCTCCCTGTGGGAGAGGGCCGGGGTGAGGGCATCAGGCCGCAACGGTTACACCGTCAGCGGATTATACTCTTCGCGCCTTAACATCTGGCACAGCGCAATCAGCGGTAATCCCACCAGCGAGTTAGGGTCACGGCCGTCCAGCTTGTCGAACAGTGCAATGCCCAGGCCTTCACTTTTAAAGCTTCCCGCGCAGTTAAGCGGCCTCTCACGACGCACGTAATCCACAATCTCCTGCTCGCTGAGGTGGCGGAAATGCACGTCGAAAGGCTCGCATTCGGTTTGCAGGTGGCCCGAGGCCGAGTTGTAGAGAGCAAGCCCCGTATAAAAGGTCACAATGGTGCCGCGGGCGCGCATCAGCTGCTG
Source organism: Enterobacter sp. 2VL (assembly GCF_005503595.1). NCBI lineage: Bacteria > Pseudomonadati > Pseudomonadota > Gammaproteobacteria > Enterobacterales > Enterobacteriaceae > Enterobacter > Enterobacter sp. 2VL. The sequence goes on along the minus strand of NZ_SCNE01000012.1, from coordinate 39,754 downwards.
GCAGGCTTTTTCTTCGGTATGGGGCTTTCCGGTGATTTCACCGTCCAGTACACAAACCTGATCGGAGCCTATAATCAAATGAGCAGAATAACGTGCGGCTAGCGACTGGGCCTTCTCCTGAGCCAGACGGGTAACCAGATGACGTGGCGTTTCGCCGGGTTGAGGTGTTTCATCAACGTCCGGTGCGGCACATTCAAAAGGGATCCCCAGTTTTTCCAGCAACATTCGGCGGTAGGGTGAAGTGGATGCGAGAACGAGATTTGGCATATTTTTTTCACCAGATATAGCGTATCGATGCCAGCCATTTTAAACTACAGGCCGCAATGTGTGCGAATAATTGGCAAAAGGCAGCTCTGGTTGCCTTTTTCTTTGACTCTATGACGTTACAAAGTTAATATGCGCGCCCTATGCAAAAGGTAAAATTACCCCTGACTCTTGATCCGGTTCGTACGGCTCAAAAACGCCTCGATTATGAAGGAATCTATTCTTCCGATCAGGCAGAGCGTATTGCCGAATCCGTAGTCAGTGTGGACAGTGATGTAGAATGCTCCATGTCGTTCGCTATCGACAACCAGCGCCTTGCCGTTTTAACCGGTGATGCAAAGGTGACGGTAACGCTCGAATGCCAGCGTTGCGGGAAACCGTTTGTACAGCATGTTCACACAACGTATTGTTTTAGCCCGGTGCGTTCCGACGAACAGGCTGAAGCACTCCCGGAAGCGTATGAGCCGATTGAGGTTAACGAATTCGGTGAAATCGATCTTCTGGCGCTGGTTGAAGATGAAATCATCCTCACCTTGCCAGTCGTTCCGGTGCATGATTCTGAACACTGTGAAGTGTCCGAGGCGGACATGGTCTTTGGGGAACTGCCTGATGAAGCGCAAAAACCAAACCCATTTGCCGTATTAGCCAGCTTAAAGCGTAAGTAATTGAGGAGTAAGGTCCATGGCCGTACAACAGAATAAACCAACCCGTTCCAAACGTGGCATGCGTCGTTCCCATGACGCGCTGACTGCAGTTACCAGCCTGTCTGTAGACAAGACTTCTGGTGAGAAACACCTGCGTCACCACATCACCGCTGACGGTTTCTACCGCGGCCGCAAGGTTATCACTAAGTAATCACGCGTTAGCGTGATTAGGCTTAGTGAGGATTTCCCCGTGCAAACGGGGAATGTACCTAACCAGGCTGCGACGATACCTTGACACGTCTAACCCTGGCGTTAGATGTCATGGGGGGAGATTTTGGCCCTTCCGTGACAGTGCCTGCAGCTTTGCAGGCACTGAACTCTAATTCGCAACTCACACTTCTTTTAGTCGGCAATCCCGACACAATCACGCCATTACTTGCAAAAGCTGACTTTGAACAACGTTCACGTCTGCAGATTATTCCTGCGCAGTCAGTTATTGCCAGTGATGCACGGCCATCGCAGGCCATCCGCAATAGCCGCGGTAGCTCTATGCGCATCGCGCTGGAGCTGGTGAAAGAAGGTCGAGCGCAGGCCTGCGTCAGTGCGGGGAATACCGGCGCGCTGATGGGGCTGGCGAAATTATTGCTCAAGCCTATCGAGGGTATTGAGCGCCCGGCGCTGGTCACGGTGTTACCGCATCAGCAGAAGGGCAAGACGGTGGTGCTTGATTTGGGCGCCAACGTTGATTGTGATAGTAGAATGCTGGCGCAGTTTGCCGTGATGGGCTCGGTGCTGGCAGAAGACGTGGTCGGGATCCGTAATCCCCGCGTGGCGTTACTCAATATTGGTGAAGAAGAGACCAAAGGCCTGGACAGCATTCGCGATGCCGCAGAATTGCTTAAACAGGTACCGTCCATCAACTATATTGGTTATCTCGAAGCCAATGAGTTATTGACGGGAAAAACGGATGTATTGGTGTGTGATGGCTTCACCGGGAACGTAACGCTGAAGACCATGGAAGGGGTTGTAAGAATGTTTCTTTCCCTGCTGAAATCGCAGGGAGAGGGTAAAAAAAGGTCCTGGTGGCTCTTTTTATTAAAGCGTTGGTTACAAAAAAGCCTGACGCGGCGATTCAGTCACCTCAACCCCGACCAGTATAATGGCGCCTGTCTGTTAGGATTGCGCGGCATCGTGATCAAGAGTCACGGTGCGGCTAATCAGCGAGCATTTTCCGTCGCGATTGAACAGGCAGTGCAGGCGGTGCAGCGACAAGTCCCTCAGCGGATTGCCGCTCGCCTGGGATCTGTATTAGCTAAAAGTGACTGAGCGTACATGTATACGAAGATTTTAGGTACCGGCAGCTATCTGCCACAAAACGTGCGAACCAACGCCGATCTCGAAAAAATGGTAGATACGTCTGACGAGTGGATTGTCACGCGCACAGGTATCCGTGAACGTCGTATCGCCGCGCCAGACGAAACCGTTTCGACCATGGGCTTTGAAGCCGCACAGCGTGCCATTGAGATGGCGGGTATTGATAAAGAGCAGATTGGTTTGATCGTGGTTGCCACGACCTCTGCCACGCACGCGTTCCCAAGCGCAGCGTGTCAGGTGCAGAACATGCTCGGTATTAAAGGTTGCCCGGCATTTGACGTGGCGGCCGCCTGCGCAGGTTTTACCTATGCGCTGAGTATTGCCGATCAGTATGTAAAATCCGGCTCCGTCAAATATGCGCTGGTGATCGGTGCAGACGTGCTGGCGCGGACCTGCGATCCTGCCGATCGTGGCACGATCATTATTTTTGGCGACGGCGCAGGCGCAGTCCTGCTTGGGCAGTCTGAAGAACCGGGTATCATCTCCACGCATCTGCATGCAGATGGCCGCTACGGTGAATTGCTGACCCTGCCTAACGCCGATCGCGTCAATCCGGATAGCTCCATTTACCTGACGATGGCGGGTAATGAAGTATTCAAGGTGGCAGTAACCGAGCTGGCGCACATTGTTGATGAGACGCTGGAAGCGAACAATCTTGATCGCTCCGCGCTAGACTGGCTGGTTCCGCATCAGGCGAACCTGCGCATCATCAGTGCGACCGCGAAAAAGCTGGGTATGTCGATGGATAACGTTGTGGTGACGCTCGATCGTCACGGCAATACCTCTGCGGCATCGGTACCGTGCGCATTTGATGAAGCGGTACGCGATGGACGAATCAAACGGGGCCAGTTGGTCCTGCTTGAAGCCTTCGGTGGTGGGTTCACCTGGGGTTCCGCGCTGGTTCGTTTCTAGGATAAGGATAAAAAATGACGCAATTTGCTTTTGTGTTCCCGGGTCAGGGCTCACAAGCCGTTGGGATGTTGTCTGAAATGGCAGCGACCTATCCGGTCATTGAAGAGACTTTTCGTGAAGCTTCCGACGCGCTGGGTTATGATCTTTGGGCATTGACCCAACAGGGCCCGGCCGAAGAGCTGAACAAAACCTGGCAAACTCAGCCAGCGCTGCTGACAGCGTCCGTTGCGCTGTGGCGCGTATGGCAACAGCAGGGCGGCAAAGCGCCAGCTCTGCTTGCGGGTCATAGCCTGGGTGAATACTCTGCGCTGGTCTGCGCCGGTGTGATCGCGTTCGCTGACGCGGTGCGTCTGGTAGAGCTGCGTGGCAAGTTCATGCAGGAAGCGGTGCCGGAAGGCACGGGCGGCATGTCTGCCATTATCGGTCTGGACGATGCGGCTATTGCGAAAGCCTGTGAAGAATCTGCAGACGGTCAGGTCGTTTCACCGGTGAACTTCAACTCGCCAGGCCAGGTGGTTATCGCCGGTCATAAAGAAGCGGTTGAACGTGCGGGTGCCGCCTGCAAAGCGGCGGGCGCAAAACGTGCGCTGCCTCTGCCTGTTAGCGTGCCGTCCCACTGTGCGCTGATGAAGCCTGCTGCCGATAAACTGGCGGTTGAGCTGGAAAAAATCACCTTTAACGCACCGACGATTTCCGTTGTGAACAACGTCGATGTGAAATGCGAAACGGCGCCGGACGCTATCCGTAACGCGCTGGTTCGTCAGCTTTATAGCCCGGTACAGTGGACCAAAACCGTTGAGTTTATGGCTTCCCAGGGCGTTGAGCATCTGTATGAAGTCGGTCCTGGTAAGGTCCTCACCGGTCTGACAAAACGTATTGTTGACACCCTGACTGCTTCGGCGATTAACGAGCCGGACGCACTGTCAGCGGCACTCTCGCAATAAAAGAGGAATACCATGAGTTTTGAAGGAAAAATCGCTCTCGTGACCGGCGCAAGCCGCGGTATCGGGCGCGCTATTGCTGAAACACTGGTTGCGCGCGGCGCGAAGGTGATTGGTACAGCAACCAGCGAGAATGGCGCTCAGGCCATCAGTGACTATCTGGGGGCGAACGGTAAAGGTCTGGTGCTGAATGTGACCGAACCTGCATCTATCGAATCTGTTCTGGAAAATATTCGCGCAGAATTTGGTGAAGTGGATATTCTGGTAAATAATGCCGGGATCACTCGCGACAACCTGCTGATGCGAATGAAAGATGATGAGTGGAACGATATTATCGAAACCAATCTTTCATCTGTATTCCGTCTGTCAAAAGCGGTAATGCGCGCTATGATGAAGAAGCGTCATGGTCGTATTATCACTGTTGGTTCCGTGGTTGGTACCATGGGAAATGCTGGTCAGGCTAACTACGCTGCGGCGAAAGCGGGTCTGATTGGTTTCAGTAAGTCGCTGGCGCGTGAAGTCGCGTCCCGCGGTATTACTGTAAACGTTGTTGCTCCGGGTTTTATTGAAACGGACATGACGCGTGCGCTGACTGATGAGCAGCGTGCGGGTACGCTGGCAGCAGTTCCGGCGGGTCGTCTTGGCGACCCTAAAGAAATCGCCAGCGCGGTTGCATTTTTAGCCTCTGACGAAGCGAGTTACATCACTGGTGAGACTCTCCACGTCAATGGCGGGATGTACATGGTTTAACCACGATAAAAAAATTTGCGTTATTAGGTCGAATGGCCTCAAAATAACGTAAAATCGTGGTAAGACCTGCCGGGATTTAGTTGCAAATTTTTCAACATTTTATACACTACGAAAACCATCGCGAAAGCGAGTTTTGATAGGAAATTTAAGAGTATGAGCACTATCGAAGAACGCGTTAAGAAAATTATCGGCGAACAGCTGGGCGTTAAGCAGGAAGAAGTTGTGAACTCCGCTTCCTTCGTTGAAGACCTGGGCGCAGATTCTCTTGACACCGTTGAGCTGGTAATGGCTCTGGAAGAAGAGTTTGATACTGAGATTCCGGACGAAGAAGCTGAGAAGATCACCACCGTTCAGGCTGCCATTGATTACATCAACGGTCACCAGGCGTAAGTGAACATCTCCAGGCGGTCATTCGACCGCCTGAGTTTTATCTTTTTTAGTCCCACGAATCTCTTTTTTTATCCCTCCCTGGAGGACAAACGTGTCTAAGCGTCGTGTAGTTGTGACCGGACTTGGCATGTTGTCTCCTGTCGGCAATACCGTAGAGTCCACCTGGAAAGCTCTCCTTGCCGGTCAGAGCGGCATCAGCCTAATCGACCATTTCGATACTAGCGCCTACGCAACGAAATTTGCTGGCTTAGTAAAGGATTTTAACTGTGAAGAGATCATCTCGCGCAAAGAACAGCGCAAGATGGATGCCTTCATTCAATATGGAATTGTCGCTGGCGTTCAGGCCATGCAGGATTCTGGCCTTGAAATTACGGAAGAGAACGCAACCCGTATTGGCGCCGCTATCGGCTCCGGTATTGGCGGTCTTGGCCTGATTGAGGAAAACCATACATCGCTGATGAATGGTGGCCCACGTAAGATCAGCCCATTCTTCGTTCCGTCAACGATTGTTAACATGGTGGCAGGTCACCTGACCATCATGTTCGGCCTTCGTGGTCCAAGCATTTCTATCGCCACCGCCTGTACCTCCGGCGTGCATAACATCGGCCAGGCCGCACGTATCATCGCTTACGGTGATGCAGATGCGATGGTTGCTGGCGGTGCAGAAAAAGCCAGTACCCCACTGGGTGTAGGCGGCTTCGGTGCGGCGCGTGCGCTTTCAACCCGCAACGATAACCCTCAGGCGGCGAGCCGTCCGTGGGATAAAGACCGTGATGGTTTTGTGCTGGGCGACGGTGCAGGCATGATCGTGCTGGAAGAGTACGAACATGCTAAAAAACGTGGCGCGAAAATCTATGCTGAAATCGTTGGTTTCGGTATGAGTAGCGATGCTTACCACATGACGTCTCCTCCAGAGAACGGTGCAGGTGCTGCGCTGGCGATGGAAAACGCGCTTCGCGATGCAGGTATTACCCCTGCACAGATCGGCTACGTGAACGCCCACGGGACGTCTACGCCAGCTGGCGATAAAGCAGAAGCCCAGGCGGTTAAGTCCATCTTCGGCGACGCGGCCAGCCGCGTGATGGTGAGCTCCACCAAATCCATGACCGGCCACCTCCTGGGTGCGGCAGGCGCGGTAGAGTCTATCTACTCTATCCTTGCGCTGCGCGACCAGGCCGTACCGCCAACCATCAACCTGGATAACCCGGATGAAGGTTGCGATCTGGACTTCGTTCCACACGAAGCGCGCCAGGTCAGCGGTATGGAGTACACCCTGTGTAACTCCTTCGGCTTCGGGGGCACCAACGGCTCTCTGATCTTCAAAAAGGTCTGAGTCTGTTTGCCGCAAGGCACTAAAAAAGGTCCGCTTGTCGGGCCTTTTTTATTTAGGGAAATCCCCTTGTCTGGCGACAGGCATCCTGCCAGACTGAGCCTCCATGCATAAGGAGCCACCATGTTTTTAATCAATGGCCTTGAGCAGAATCAGCTGCCCGCAAGCGACAGGGCGACGCAGTTTGGTGACGGCTGTTTCACCACGGCGCGAATTGTTAACGGCGCCGTGAGCCTGCTTGATGCGCATATTCGTCGCCTGCAAAGTGCCTGTGAGACACTACTGATCCCCTTTACGCAGTGGGATATTCTCGAAAGCGAGATGCGCCAGCTGGCCTTTGGAAAACCGAGTGGCGTACTGAAAGTGATCATCAGCCGCGGCAGCGGTGGTCGGGGTTACAGCGGTTCTGCCTGCCATCATCCCACGCGCATCCTCTCCCTGTCAGATTACCCCGCGCATTATGAACGCTGGCGGCATGAGGGCGTTACGCTGACGCTCAGCCCCGTTCGCCTGGGCCGTAACCCGATGCTGGCGGGGATAAAACATCTCAACCGTCTTGAACAGGTGCTCATCCGTACTCATCTTGAGCAGACGGACGCCGATGACGCGCTGGTCCTTGACAGCGAAGGGTTCATTACGGAATGCTGTGCGGCTAATTTATTCTGGCGGCAGGGCAGTGATGTCTTCACGCCTTCACTGGAACAGGCGGGCGTCAAGGGTATTATGCGGCAGTTTTGTTTACAGCTTTTGGCACGCTCCGGCTATAACGTTGTCGAAGCCAGCGTGAAGGAAGCGGCGCTGCTGTCCGCCGATGAGGTCGTTATATGTAACGCCCTTATGCCGGTTGTGCCTGTTCGGGCCTACGATCGGCAGCGCTGGTCGTCCCGTGAACTGTTTCAGTTTTTAGCCCCGTTATGTGAGCAAACCAGAAAGTCATGAAGAAAATGTTGCGCTTTGTCCTCCTCCTCATCGTTGTGCTGGGTATCGCTGGCGGTGCGGGAGTATGGAAAGTTCGCCAACTGGCGGACAGTAAAATCCTGATTAAAGACGAGACGATTTTTACCCTGAAAGCCGGTACCGGTCGTCTGGCCCTGGGTGAACAGCTTTACGCTGACAAAATTATCAACCGTCCGCGCGTTTTCCAGTGGCTGCTGCGCGTTGAGCCGGAGCTTGCCCACTTTAAGGCCGGAACCTATCGTTTCACCCCCGGGATGACCGTGCGGGAGATGCTTCAGCTGCTGGAGAGCGGTAAAGAGGCCCAGTTCCCGCTGCGTTTTGTTGAAGGGATGCGCCTGAGTGATTATCTCAAACAGCTGCGTGACGCGCCGTACATCAAGCACACCCTGAAAGACGACCGTTATGAGACGGTGGCCGAGGTGTTGAAATTCGACCATCCGGAATGGGTGGAAGGCTGGTTCTGGCCGGATACCTGGATGTATACGGCAGGGACGACCGACGAGGCGATCCTGAAACGTGCGCACAAAAAAATGGTTGCGGCGGTTGAGTCGGCCTGGAGCGGACGAGCGGATGGCCTGCCTTATAAAGATCAAAATCAGTTCGTGACGATGGCCTCGATCATTGAGAAAGAGACTGCCGTAGCGGCTGAGCGCGACAAAGTGGCCTCGGTGTTTATCAACCGCCTGCGCATCGGGATGCGTCTGCAAACTGACCCGACGGTTATCTATGGAATGGGTGAGCGCTACACCGGCAAGATTTCCAGAAAAGATCTTGAGACCCCGACGGCGTATAATACCTACCAGATTAGCGGTTTGCCGCCAGGCCCGATTGCCACGCCGGGCGAAGCATCGCTTCGCGCCGCGGCACATCCGGCCAAAACGCCGTATCTCTATTTTGTGGCTGATGGAAAAGGCGGTCATACCTTTAACACGAACCTTGCCAGCCATAATCGTTCCGTTCAGGACTATCTGAAGGCACTTAAGGAAAAAAATGCGCAGTAAATACATTGTCATTGAGGGACTCGAAGGGGCGGGGAAAACCACGGCCCGTAACGTGGTGGTTGATACCCTGAATACGCTTGGTGTGGCGGATATCGTCTTCACCCGTGAGCCTGGGGGAACGCAGCTGGCAGAAAAACTGCGCAGCCTGGTGCTGGACATCAAATCCGTGGGCGACGAGGTAATCAATGATAAAGCCGAAGTGCTGATGTTCTACGCGGCACGCGTACAGCTGGTGGAGACGGTGATTAAGCCTGCCCTGGCGGACGGAAAATGGGTCATTGGCGATCGTCACGATCTCTCGACGCAGGCCTATCAGGGCGGCGGTCGCGGCATTGACCAGACGATGTTAGCCACCCTGCGCGACGCGGTACTGGGCGATTTCCGTCCCGACCTGACGCTGTATCTTGACGTTACGCCGGAGGTGGGCCTCAAACGCGCCCGCGCCCGCGGCGAGCTGGACCGCATTGAGCAAGAGTCCTTCGACTTCTTTAACCGTACGCGCGCGCGCTATCTTGAACTGGCCGGGCAGGATAAGACGATCCGTACCATTGATGCAACGCAATCTCTGGACGACGTAACGCGTGCTATCCAACAAACGGTGACCACCTGGCTACAGGAGCAGCAGGCATGAAATGGTACCCATGGCTGCGCCCGCATTTTGAACAGCTGATTAGCAGCTATCAGGCAGGGCGGGGGCATCATGCGTTACTGATTCAGGCTTTACCTGGTATGGGTGATGATGCGCTAATTTACGCCATTACCCGCTTTCTGATGTGTCAAAAGCCGCAAGGGCATAAAAGCTGTGGCCAGTGTCGTGGCTGCCAGCTGATGCAGGCAGGCACGCATCCTGATTACTACACCCTTGAGCCTGAGAAGGGCAAAAACACGCTCGGTATTGATGCGGTGCGCGACGTCAGCGAAAAACTGTATGAGCACGCGCGGCTGGGCGGGGCAAAAGTGGTCTGGCTGAAGGATGCGGCGATCCTCACCGAGGCGGCGGCCAACGCTCTGCTCAAAACCCTGGAAGAGCCGCCGGAAAAAACCTGGTTCCTACTGTCTTGCCGCGAGCCGGGCAGGCTGCTGGCAACGTTACGTAGCCGGTGCCGTCTTCATCACCTCGCAGCCCCTCAGGAAGCCTGGTCGCTGGCCTGGCTGGAACGAGAAGTGACAACGTCACAGGATGCCATGCTCTCCGCGCTGCGTTTATGCAGCGGCGCGCCCGCAGCGGCACTGGCCCTGTTGCAACCGGATGTCTGGTCGCAGCGCGAGGCGCTATGCCGTGCCGTTGCGTCTGCCATAGACAGCGGTGACTGGCTGAGTTTACTGCCTGCGCTGAATGGCGATCAGGCCGCCGAACGCCTGCAGTGGCTGGCGACGCTTTTGCTGGACGCGCTGAAAATTCAGCAGGGAGCCACGCTTCTGACCAACCCCGATGTCTGGCCACTGGTGAACACGCTGGCCAATGGTCTTTCAGGCACTACGCTGCAGGCTATCCTTCATGATATCTGCCAGAGCCGCGAACATCTTTTAACCGTCACTGGCGTCAATCGCGAACTGCTGTTGACCGACCAGTTACTGCGTATTGAACACTACCTGCAACCCGGCATTACGCCGCCGGTTTCCCATCTCTGAGAGAGACATTATGTTTTTAGTCGACTCACACTGCCATCTTGATGGCCTGGATTATCAATCTCTGCATAAAGACGTGGATGACGTGCTGGCGAAAGCCGCCGCCCGCGATGTGAAATTTTGTCTGGCCGTCGCGACCACCTTACCGGGCTATCGTGCCATGCGCGACCTGGTCGGCGTTCGCGATAACGTGGTCTTCTCCTGCGGCGTTCATCCGCTTAATCAGGATGAAGAGTACGACGTAGAAGATTTACGTCGACTGGCGGCAGAAGAGGGCGTGGTCGCGATGGGGGAGACCGGGCTTGATTATTTTTACACGCCTGAAACTAAACCCCGTCAGCAGGCCTCGTTTCGCAACCACATCCGCGTGGGCCGCGAGCTGAACAAGCCGGTTATCGTTCACACCCGTGATGCGCGCGCAGACACCCTGGCGATCCTCAGGGAAGAAAAGGTGACGGATTGCGGTGGCGTACTACACTGTTTCACTGAAGACAGAGAAACGGCGGGTAAGCTGCTTGATTTAGGATTTTATATTTCGTTTTCCGGGATTGTGACGTTCCGTAATGCTGAGCAGCTGCGTGACGCTGCACGTTATGTCCCGCTCGATCGCATCCTGGTGGAAACAGATTCTCCTTATCTGGCCCCGGTACCGCATCGAGGGAAAGAGAACCAGCCGGCGATGACGCGAGATGTGGCTGAGTACATGGCCGTTCTGAAGGGAGTCAGTATCGATGAACTGGCTCGCACCACGACGGAAAACTTTGCCAGCCTGTTCCACATCGACCCCGCCCGCCTGCAATCTCTCTGATACACCTGTTTTTTTTAGGCTCGTAATTAATAAGCAAAGCGAGTAAAGTTCACCGCCTCATTTGGGGCGGTGATGGTGTTTTTAGACACATCCAGAAACGCTTTTTGTAAATTACTGAAAGTTTTTTGACCGTCTTAAGCCGAAACGTGATAGCCGTCAAACAAACTCAGAGGGAATTATTTTACTCTGTGTAATAAATAAAGGGCGCTTAGATGTCCTGTCCACGGCGCGGTACTCCCCCCGGGCCAATGCGTGAAAGCGTAAAAAAAAGCACAAATACTCAGGAGCACTCTCAATTATGTTTAAGAATGCATTTGCTAACCTGCAAAAGGTCGGTAAATCGCTGATGCTGCCAGTATCCGTACTGCCTATCGCAGGTATCCTGCTGGGCGTCGGTTCTGCAAACTTCAGTTGGCTGCCAGCCGTAGTGTCCCACGTGATGGCAGAAGCAGGCGGTTCTGTTTTTGCTAACATGCCGCTGATCTTCGCTATCGGTGTTGCGCTGGGCTTCACCAATAACGATGGTGTATCCGCTCTGGCCGCCGTTGTTGCTTACGGCATCATGGTGAAAACCATGGCGGTGGTTGCACCGCTGGTACTGCATTTACCTGCAGAAGAGATCGCTGCCAAACACCTGGCCGATACCGGCGTGCTCGGCGGTATTATTTCCGGTGCGATTGCAGCGTATATGTTTAACCGCTTCTATCGCATCAAGCTCCCTGAGTATCTGGGCTTCTTCGCGGGCAAGCGTTTCGTTCCGATTATCTCTGGTCTGGCCGCGATCTTCACTGGCGTGATCCTCTCCTTCATCTGGCCACCAATCGGTTCTGCTATTCAGACTTTCTCTCAGTGGGCGGCTTACCAGAACCCGGTTGTGGCGTTCGGTATCTACGGCTTCATTGAGCGTTGCCTGGTGCCATTTGGTCTGCACCACATCTGGAACGTTCCATTCCAGATGCAGATTGGTGAATACACCAACGCTGCGGGCCAGGTGTTCCACGGTGATATCCCACGTTACATGGCGGGTGACCCAACTGCAGGTAAACTGTCTGGTGGCTTCCTGTTCAAAATGTACGGCCTGCCGGCGGCTGCGATTGCTATCTGGCACTCTGCGAAACCAGAGAACCGTGCAAAAGTGGGCGGTATCATGATCTCCGCGGCGCTGACCTCGTTCCTGACCGGTATCACCGAGCCGATCGAGTTCTCCTTCATGTTCGTTGCGCCGATTCTGTACATCATTCACGCGATTCTGGCGGGTCTGGCGTTCCCAATCTGTATCCTGCTGGGTATGCGTGACGGTACGTCCTTCTCTCACGGCCTGATCGACTTTATCGTTCTGTCCGGTAACAGCAGCAAGCTGTGGCTGTTCCCAATCGTGGGTATCTGCTACGCGCTCGTTTACTACACCATCTTCCGCGTGCTGATCAAAGCGCTGGACCTGAAAACCCCAGGTCGCGAAGATGCAACGGAAGACAGCAAAGCTGGCGCGACCAGCGAGATGGCTCCGGCTCTGATTGCAGCGTTCGGCGGTAAAGACAACATCACTAACCTGGACGCGTGTATCACTCGTCTGCGTGTGAGCGTTGCTGACGTAGCGAAAGTTGACCAGCCGGGTCTGAAAAAACTGGGCGCAGCGGGCGTGGTTGTTGCAGGTTCGGGTGTTCAGGCGATCTTCGGAACGAAATCCGATAACCTGAAAACCGAAATGGATGAGTACATCCGCAACCACTAAGTTGTGACCGGGGAGACTAAGGCAGCCGAATGGCTGCCTTTTTTATTGGCTTAGCCTGGGCGGGGAAGAGTAGATATAAAAAAGGGAGCCAGCAGGCCTAATGCCAGTCTGCGAAGCTCGGTGGAAGGAGCCGTTCACCTCAATATACGCAGAATATACTGCGTTCGGGACCTGTGAACGGGATAAGGGGGCCACCGCGGCCCCCTTATCAATCCCCGCGGCCCCGCGAGAAATCGGTGCTTCGCACTGCGCTCACCTCCCGACCGGCTGCCTGCGGTCGGCTCGACTCGACGTCCTGTCTCGTTTCGCCTCTGGCCGCCATCCATGGCGTCCAGCCCTTGTCCTCCGGCCTCCGGCTCGCCGATTTCAGCGGGGACTCAACACCAGTGCCATATTCAGGCGGCTGAGAAGGTTGAAGGGTTAAGGAAGTGGCGAAAAGTTGCGTTGAGCAGGTGGCAGGAATGCTTTGGTGAAAGGAAAAAGCCACTGCTATAACACAGTGGCTTTTAAGACTATCTACTTAGAAACTGTAACTTCCGCTCACTGAGAAGTTACGAGGCGCGCCATACACGCCGTATGTTCCCAGGTAGTCGTAGTACTCTTTGTCGAAGACGTTGTTCAGGTTGCCCTGGATGGCGAAGTTCTTTGTGACCTGATAGCGGGTGAACAGATCCACCACCGTGTAACCATCCTGCGTGATCTGGCTGATGCCGTTCGGCCCTGGGGTTTCAAAGTCATACCAGGTTTTGTTCTGCCACCGCGCGCCGCCGCCGACCGTCAATTCTGGCAGCATAGGCAGCTGGTAGCGGGTAAACAGCTTCAGCGTGGTGCGTGCCTGCTGTGGATTCACCGCGTTGCCGTCTTCATCTTCCGCGATATAGCGGCTGCCGCCGAAGGTCAGCTGCCAGTTATCGGTTAATGCACCGTTCAGTTCGAACTCCACGCCTTTACTCACGGTTCCGTCTACCGATTTATAGGCTGACTGGCCGCCGGAGCCTGGAATGGTCACGCCGGTATTGACTGCCACATTATCCTGCTCAATGCGGAACACTGACAGGCTGGCAGTCAGACGGGTGTTAAACCAGTCTCCCTTCACGCCGGCTTCGTAACTTTTGCCCGTGGTAGGATCGATAAAGTTGCTGTTGATGTCACGCTGGCCTGAAGGCTGGAAGATAGACGTATAGCTGGTATAAACCGACCAGGTATCATCGATATCGTAGATCAGCCCGGCGTACGGCGTGACGTCATGGAACTTCGCATCGCGGATTTCGTCCGGCTTGCGCTCCAGGTTGTATTTGGCGCTCCATTCGGTGTAACGCGCGCCGAGGATTAGGTGAAGCGGGTCGGCCAGCGACAGACGCGTGGCGGCATAGACCGACTTCTGGCGGATCACATCGCGCTGGTAAAGTGCGAAGCCAGACCAGGTCGGATCGGCCAGATTACCGTTGTAATCGTAGATGCTGCCGACGTCCATCAGGCCGTAGTTATCGTTCACCGGATATGAGTTGTCGTAATTGTTGCGCTGGCGGCTGTAGCTGCCTCCCAGCATCAGCTCATGCTGACGTCCCAGCAGGTCGTATCCACCGCGCACGAAAGCATCCACGGAGTCCTGCTTACGCTCGCCCCGGTTCCAGCCGCCCCAGGCGCCCTGGAAGCTGGACGCATCGTACAGGCCGGTGGTTTTATCCGGATAACCATCGATATACATCAGCTTGCTGTCGAAGTTGGTCTCCGCATGCATGGCGTTAACCTTTGCTTCCCAGCCGTTATCGAAGCGTTGGGTCAGGTTAGCAAAGATTTTGGTGGAATCCTGATTCGAGTAGGTCCAGTCTGCAGCGGTGTTGAAGCCACGACGGAAATCCGTTTTGCTGCCGTCGCTGAACAGCGAAGGGAAACCGCCCCATGTTGGGCTGTCTTCTTCACTTTCCTGATAGTCATAACCCAGAGAGAGGGTGGTGGAGTCGGTCAAATCGGCATCAACCACGCCGTAGATGAATTTTTTGCGATAGTGGTTGCGCTCCACCCAGGAGTCGTTGTCCTGGTAGCCGGTGATGACGCGGCCACGCACGTTGCCGGATTCAGTCAAAGGTGCCTGCAGGTCAAGCACGTAACGCTGCTTGTCCCAGCTGCCGTAAGTGGCCGAGGCCGAGCCTTTAAATTCTTTGCTGTCGGCGTGCTTGCGCACCATATTGACGTAAGCTGACGGGTTGCCCGTTCCGCTCATCAGGCCTGCCGCGCCGCGCACCACTTCAATTTTATCGAAGATGGCCGTATCGCCCGCCGTATCGCCAAAGTTCCAGCGGTTATCGAGAAACGTCGGCATATCTTCGTAGGCGAAGTTGCTGATAAAGAAACCGCGCGCGTAATAGTTTGTCCGGCTGGTATCGATACGCGAAGCGCTCACGCCGGTGGTGTTATCCAGCACCTGACCGATAGTGTTCAGCTCCTGATCCTGCATACGTTGCTGGCTGATCACACTGACCGACTGCGGAATATCGCGAGGAACTAACAGCAGTTTGGTGCCGGTGGTGGTGGTTTTTACGCTGTAGTCCTGAGCCTGTTCAGCGGACGGATCCTGTGCGTTATCGAATCCACCGTCTACTACCACGGTGTCTTCAGAAGAGGAGGCGGCGAAACTTACGGCTGGCGTCAATGCCATAGCAATGCAGGCTGCCAGCAACGACGGGGCTGCGGCAGGCTGGCGTTGCCCATCCCTGGTGTGATTAATGAAAGACATCATCAAACCCTTAATGAATGGTGAAAGTGGGTCGCGTCAGTCTCGCTAGCACGGGCTGACGTCGTTTTCTATGTTAAAAATGCGCATGAAAATGCAAATGCGAAATATACGCATTGTGATTAACGCTGTAAACAGATGTTTCGGAGGCAAATGAAATAATGTTTCAGACGTTTCCCGCCGGGGAGCGGTCATACTTCATGCAGCTGCGGTACATTAAGGAAAGAAATCGCGGGAGAAGGTTGAAAGGACAGGAGAAAGTCGCTCATACTCATCAACTGTAACGCACAGTATTCGACATAAAATGTGTGATTAGCGGATGCACCACGCCAGAGTAAACAAATAAGGACAAGGTCATGGCCGAAGAAACGATTTTCAGTAAAATTATCCGCCGCGAGATCCCGTCGGATATCGTCTATCAGGACGATCTGGTGACGGCGTTCCGGGACATTTCACCGCAGGCCCCAACGCATATCCTCATTATTCCCAATATTCTGATTCCTACCGTAAATGACGTGAAAACCGAGCACGAAGTGGCATTAGGCCGTATGCTTACGGTGGCCGCGAAAATCGCAGAGCAAGAGGGGATTGCCCAGGACGGATACCGTCTGATCATGAACTGCAATCGTCATGGCGGCCAGGAAGTTTATCATATCCATATGCATCTGCTGGGTGGACGTCCACTCGGCCCGATGCTGGCACATAAAGGTCTTTGATATGTTAAGAGGGCGTATTGCAGCGCTGATTATCGCAGTGCTGATAGCGGGGTGCAGCGCGCGTCCGGCGATCCCGGTCAGCGATGAACAGTCGCTGGTCATGGAGGCCTCGGTGCTTGCCGCAGGCATCACGGCGGAGCAGCCTGCGCTGACCATCAGCGAAATCCAGTCTTCTGCCTCCTCTACGCTCTTTAACGAAAGACACGAGCCGGTGACGGTGCATTACCGTTTTTACTGGTATGACGTTAGAGGTCTTGAAATGCACCCGCTCGAAGCGCCGCGCAGTGTGACCATCCCGGCGGGATCGTCGGTGACGCTCTATGGCAGCGCCAACTCGTTGGGTGCGCATAAGGTGAGACTTTATCTTTACTTGTAAGGGGTAAACCTTGATTAAAAATATAAGCCGCTATGCGCTTGTGACCGCATTTGCACTTTTTCTTGCCGGTTGTGTAACGCGAACCGAAGAACCCGCGCCCGTGGACGAGGCAAAACCGGGGACAGAACAGCCGACGCCGCCAACGCAACCGGTGCCAACGGTGCCATCTGTGCCAACTATTCCGGCGCAGCCAGGCCCGATTGAACACCCGGATCAAACCTCTCAGCCAACGCCGCGCGTGCGCCACTATGACTGGAACGGCGCGATGCAGCCGATGGTCGGCAAAATGCTGCAGGCTCAGGGCGTGACGGCGGGCAGCGTGCTGCTGGTAGATAGCGTGAACAACCGTACTAACGGCTCGCTGAATGCGGGTGAAGCGACGGAAACCCTGCGCAACGCCTTAGCCAACAACGGTAAATTTACGCTGGTCTCCTCGCAGCAGCTGGCGGTGGCGAAGCAGCAGCTTGGCCTGTCACCGCAGGACAGCCTTGGCTCGCGCAGCAAAGCGATCGGGATTGCCCGTAACGTTGGCGCACAGTATGTCCTGTATTCCAGCGCCACCGGCAACGTCAATACCCCGGCCCTGCAAATGCAGCTGATGCTGGTTCAGACAGGCGAGATTATCTGGTCAGGTAAAGGTGCCGTTTCGCAACAATAAGCCGACGCGTGAGGAAATTCTGACGCGTTATTTTCCTCAATACCGTCTTGTCGCGCCGCAGGCCCCTTCCGGGCTTGGCGGCGCGAGTTGCATTATTGAGCAGGGCGAACATCGTCTGGTTCTGCGCCAGCATCACGATGCCTCTGCGCCCGACGCCCATTTTCGTCGTCAGTATCTTGCCCTGAAACGCCTTCCGGCCGGACTCGTACCCGAACCCTGTTTTTTCAGCCAGGGCTGGATGGTCGTGGAGTATCTTGCGGGCGAGATCAAAACCACGCTACCGGATACCCCAACGCTTGCTGCTCTGCTGTATCATCTGCATCGTCAGCGACGGCTGGGCTGGCGCATCGCGCTTATGCCGCTGCTTGAACAATACTGGCAGCAGGCCGCGCCCGCGCGCAGAACGCCATACTGGCTGGCTCAGCTTAAAAAACGCCGTGCAAGAGGTGAGCCGCAACCGTTGCGGCTTGCGCCGCTGCACATGGATGTTCACGCAGGCAATATCGTTCACACGGCGGCAGGGGAAAGGCTCATCGACTGGGAATATGCCGGAGATGGGGATGTCGCGCTGGAGCTGGCTGCCGTCTGGACACCGGACAAGGCCGCGCGGGACACGCTAATTGCGGCCTATGCCGAACTGGCGCAGATGGACACCCGGACGCTGGCGCGCCAGGTCAGCCGCTGGCGGCCATGGGTATTGATGCTGATGGCGGGCTGGTTTGAGGTGCGCCTTGCGCAGACGGGTGACAAACAATTTATTACGCTGGCAGATGATGCCTGGCGTCAGTTAAACACTAAAGGATAAGAGAGGTTCGTGTGGGTCCAGTGATGTTGGATGTCGAAGGGTTTGAGCTGGATGCGGAGGAGCGCGAGATCCTGGCGCATCCGCTGGTGGGCGGCCTGATTCTGTTTACCCGCAACTATCACGATCCGGCGCAGTTGCGCGAACTGGTGCGCCAGATCCGAGCGGCATCGCGTAACCGGCTGGTGGTGGCGGTCGATCAGGAAGGAGGGCGCGTACAGCGCTTCCGTGAGGGATTCACCCGCTTACCGGCTGCACAGTCTTTTGCGGCGCTGCTTGGCACCGAAGCGGGCGGGAAACTGGCGCAGGACGCCGGTTGGCTGATGGCAAGCGAAATGATTGCCATGGATATCGACATTAGCTTTGCCCCGGTGCTGGATGTCGGGCATATCAGCGCCGCTATCGGCGAACGCTCGTACCATGAGGACCCGCGCATTGCCCTGGCAATGGCCACACAGTTTATTGACGGTATGCACGACGCGGGCATGAAAACCACCGGCAAACACTTCCCGGGACACGGTGCGGTAACGGCTGACTCGCACAAAGAGACGCCACGCGATCCGCGCCCTGAAGCGGAGATCCGCGCCAAAGATATGTCCATCTTCCGCTCGCTCATCACTGACAACAAGCTGGATGCGATTATGCCTGCGCATGTGATCTACAGCGATGTCGATCCGCGCCCGGCGAGCGGTTCCCCGCACTGGCTGAAAACCGTCCTGCGTCAGGAGCTGGGCTTTAACGGCGTGATTTTCTCGGATGATTTGTCCATGGAAGGGGCGGCAATCATGGGCAGCTATGCGGAACGCGGACAGGCTTCACTGGATGCAGGTTGCGATATGATCCTGGTCTGTAATAATCGTAAAGGAGCGGTCAGCGTGCTGGATAACCTGTCGCCGATCAATGCCGAACGTGTTACACAATTGTATCATAAAGGTTCATTTAGCCGTCAGGAGTTGATGGACTCGGCGCGCTGGAAGACGGTCAACGCGCAACTTGAAGCGCTCAACGAGCGCTGGCAGGCCCATAAAGCAGGCCTGTAATCACTCCCGTAAGGCGTAGCAAGGTGGGAAGACAATGATCATCTATTTACACGGTTTTGACTCAAACAGCCCAGGTAACCATGAGAAGGTACTGCAGCTGCAGTTTATCGATCCGGACGTCCGGCTGATTAGCTACAGTACCCGCCACCCTAAACATGATATGCAGCATTTACTCAAGGAAGTGGACAAAATGCTGCAGCTCAACGTTGACGAGCGTCCGCTGATTTGCGGCGTCGGGCTGGGAGGCTACTGGGCAGAGCGCATCGGATTTTTGTGCGATATTCGTCAGGTCATTTTCAATCCAAACCTGTTCCCGAACGAGAACATGGAAGGCAAGATTGACCGCCCGGAGGAGTACGCCGATATTGCGACGAAATGCGTCAGTAATTTCCGTGAAAAGAATCGCGATCGTTGTCTGGCGATCCTCTCGCGTCATGACGAAGCGCTGGACAGCCAGCGTTCAGCGGAGATGCTGCATCACTTCTATGAGATCGTCTGGGACGATGAACAAACCCACAAGTTTAAAAACATCTCCCCGCATCTGCAGCGCATAAAAGCCTTCAAAACGCTGGGCTAAACAGCCCTCTAAAAGCCTCAAGCCCGGTCGCGAAAGCGTGCCGGGCTTTCTTTTTTGTCAGACTTGTCTACTTTTAAGCCATCAAAACTTGATGCATATCAATTTTGGTATGACCAATGCGCCTGACGTGTTATCCTCAATGCACTTGAATGGTTTCAGTGCTGTAACCTGTTGTTAATTAAGGGTTATTTTCATAACTTTTAATTAACAATTGGTTAATAATTTAGGGGGTCGCGTTGACTACACCATTGAAAAAAATAGTGATTGTAGGCGGTGGTGCTGGCGGGCTGGAGCTGGCGACGCAGCTGGGCAAAAAGCTGGGTCGCGGTAAGAAAGCCAAAATTACGCTGGTAGATCGTAACCACAGCCATCTGTGGAAACCGCTGCTGCACGAAGTGGCGACCGGATCGCTGGATGAGGGCGTGGATGCCCTGAGCTATCTGGCACATGCGCGTAATCATCATTTCCAGTTCCAGCTGGGATCCGTGGTGGATATCAACCGTGAGAGCAAAACCATTACGCTGGCTGAGCTGCGCGACGACAAAGGTGAACTGCTGGTTCCTGAGCGCAAGCTGCCGTATGACACGCTGGTCATGGCCCTGGGCAGTACATCGAACGACTTCAATACGCCGGGCGTGAAAGATCACTGCATCTTCCTGGACAACCCGCATCAGGCGCGTCGTTTCCATCAGGAAATGCTCAATCTGTTCCTGAAATACACCAATAACCTGGGTGCCAACGGCAAGGTTAACATCGCGATTGTAGGCGGGGGCGCGACGGGCGTTGAGCTGTCTGCTGAACTGCACAACGCGGTGAAACAGCTGCACAGCTACGGCTACAAAGGCCTGACGAACGATGCGCTGAACGTGACGCTGGTTGAGGCGGGCGAACGCATTCTGCCGGCGCTGCCGCCGCGTATTTCCGGCGCAGCGCACAGCGAGCTGACCAAACTCGGCGTACGCGTGCTGACGCAAACCATGGTCACCAGCGCCGATGCGGGTGGTCTGCACACCAAAGACGGCGAGTACATCGAAGCGGATCTGATGGTCTGGGCGGCAGGGATTAAAGCGCCTGATTTCATGAAAGATATCGGCGGGCTGGAAACGAACCGTATTAATCAGCTGGTGACGGAGCCTACGCTGCAAACCACGCGCGATCCGGACATTTACGCCATCGGCGACTGTGCCTCCTGCGCGCGCCCGGAAGGCGGGTTCGTTCCTCCGCGTGCTCAGGCCGCGCACCAGATGGCAAGCCTGGTGCTGCACAACATCCTGGCGCAGCGTAAAGGCAAACCGATGAAGGCGTATGTCTACAAAGACCACGGCTCTCTGGTGTCGCTCTCTAACTTCTCGACCGTCGGCAGTCTGATGGGTAACCTGATGCGTGGCTCGATGATGGTAGAAGGGCGCATTGCGCGCTTTGTGTATATCTCACTTTACCGTATGCACCAGATTGCGCTACATGGCTACTTCAAAACCGGCCTGATGATGCTGGTCGGACGCATCAACCGCGTTATTCGCCCGCGTCTGAAGCTGCACTAATCGTATTATCCCTCCGGGTCCTCCGGAGGGATTTTTTAGCATATCATGCTGTCCAGTGCCCTTCAGGCGCTTAAGAGTTCTCCTAAATCCGATATATCCCTCCTGTACACCGCGTTTTTACGCCTTTGTCTTATTGGCGAGTCCAGCCATTGATTGCAAAATTGTTACCAATAGCAACAAAGGAGGATGTCCCGTGAATAAATCAATGTTGGCGGGTATAGGGATTGGCGTAGCGGCTGCGTTAGGTGTGGCTGCGGTTGCCAGTCTCAACGTGTTTGAACGTAGCCCGCAGTATGCGCAAGTGGTTTCCGCAACGCCCATTAAAGAGACGGTCAAAACGCCCCGTCAGGAGTGCCGCAACGTTGCGGTTACCCACCGTCGTCCCGTACAGGATGAAAACCGTATTGCCGGTTCTGTTCTCGGCGCGGTTGCAGGCGGCGTGATTGGCCATCAGTTTGGTGGCGGTCGCGGTAAAGACGTGGCTACCGTTGTCGGCGCGTTGGGCGGTGGCTATGCAGGGAATCAGGTGCAGGGTGCGATGCAGGATAACGACACCTACACCACAACCCAGCAGCGCTGTAAAACCGTCTATGACAAATCCGAGAAAATGCTGGGTTACGATGTCACCTACAAAATCGGCGACCAGCAGGGCAAAATCCGCATGGATAAAGACCCCGGCACCCAGATCCCGCTGGACGGAAATGGTCAGTTGATCCTGAACAACAAAGCGTAAAAAAGATCTTCTCTGAACTTAGCTCCTCACGCGCTCAGGCTGAGGAGCTTTTTTTTGGCACGATATTCATTAAGCCATCTGCCACAACACCCGCACAGCAGGCATGTTCATACCCGGGGTCGGTTGCACGGTAGCATCCCTGAACTCGTTGACGACGTGGGAAAGAAGAAAACAGAAAGGGCGGAGAACCGCCCTTAAGATTACAGCTTGAGAAGTTCAGGCCACAGGCGCAGCGTGGTCTGGGTGATGCTTTGCAGTTTTTCCAGGCCAGCGCCTTCGCGGGCGCTAATCGACATGCCCTGCAGAATGCAGCTTAAGTATTGCGCCAGCGCCTGCGGGCGGCAATGCGCGGGGATCTCGCCGCGCTGCTGGCGCTGGGCAAGGAACGTGCTCAGCGTCTCCTCCTGCATCGCATGGCGCGATTTCACCGTGTTGGCGATCTCTGTAGACGAGGCCGCGAGGGTGGCAGAGGTGTTGATCATAAAACACCCGGCAGGGGTCTCTTTGCTGGTGAAGCAGGTGGCGATGGCGGTGAAGTAGTCCCGCAGCGCCTGCTCAACGGATTTTTCTTCGCAGAACAGCTGCGCTTCGTACTTCGCCGCAAAACGGGAGATGTATCGATCCAGAACCGCCCGGAACAGCCCCTCTTTATTCGTAAACTCCGCGTACAGCGTCGGCGCTTTGGCTCCGGTAGCTTCCACCAGGTCCGAAAGCGACGTTGCCTCGTACCCGTGCTGCCAGAAGAGCGTCATGGCCTTATCCAGCGCCGCATCCCTGTCGAACACTTTTGGTCGGCCACGGCTTTTCTTCGCACAACTCGTGACATCGGTTGTCATTGCCGTTGGTCCTCTGTTGGTTTGTTGAATGACCATTATAAAAATAAACCACAGCCGGGACCAGCGCTGTTTGCTTAAAAATAAATTAATCCTATCGATATGAATAATAAAGAAATTTAAATTTATTTAATGGTCGTTATAAAAATAGATTGACGTGTGACCTGGATCACATCTATCATTTACCTATCGATCGTTAAGTAAATAACTTACGACATCAATTCATCTGCCTAAAGGTATAAAAACATGAAAAACGTTAAAACCCTCATCGCTGCCGCTGTTCTGAGTTCACTCTCTTTCGCAAGCTTCGCCGCTGTTGAAGTGCAATCCACCCCTGCTGACCAGCAGAAAGTGGGCACCATCTCCGCGAATGCCGGGACTAACCTGGGTTCACTGGAAGATCAGCTGGCGCAAAAAGCGGATGAAATGGGTGCAAAATCTTTCCGCATCACCTCAGTGACCGGTCCTAACACCCTCCACGGTACTGCGGTCATCTACAAATAAGCCTGGCTAAACCCTCATTTATGCCACTGCTATAAAAAACGCCCTGCATATGCAGGGCGTTTTTCGTTGGGTCTTACATCGACTGTTGCGCAATATTGTGGTGCCGCGTGACGTCAGTCGGCATGCCTGAACGTACCTCCATGGCTCTCGCCATCACGGCCTCATCGGTGCTGGCATTCGTTTTAAAACTCACCATCGCAGCATTCAGATTGATGGGCAGGGTTTGCGGATCGTCACCTATGTTTTTCGATAACGGCTGATGGATTTCGACCAGCCGCACGCCGCCAGGCTCCTCAGAAACCTTAATCGGCGTATTAATGATATTCACTTTGGTGCCCGGCGTGATCTCGCTATAAAGCGTCTTGATGTCGTCATCGCGAAGGCGAATACAGCCGGAGCTGACGCGCATCCCAATACCGAAATCCGCATTGGTTCCATGCAACAGATAGACACCGCCGTAGGCGGCGAGGCGGATCGCGTGATGTCCCATGGGGTTATCGGGTCCTGCCGGCACAACCGCCGGTAGCTCAATGCCCTGCGCTTTGTAGCGGGCGCGAATATTGGCCGTTGGCGTCCACGTCGGGTTTGCCCGCTTATCAGAGACGGTGGTCACCATCGTTGGGGTGAGCGTGTCGCCGCCCAACTGCCCAATGCCGATAGGATAGACGGTCACTTCGTTTTTACCCGGTGGATAATAGTAAAGCCGAAGCTCAGCAAGGTTGATCACGATCCCCTCGCGCGGCGCATCCGGCAGCAGCGTCTGGAGCGGGATCGTCAGCACGCTGCCGGCACGAGGCACATAAGGATCTACGCCGGGGTTAGCCTGAAGCAGCGCCAGGAACCCAACGTTATATTTTTTAGCAATCGCCTCAAGCGAACCGCCATTATTTTCCACGACGTGAAAACGATTTTCCCCGACAAGTTTGCTGCCAGGGGGCGGGAGAGGCCAGGTGTTTGCCCGGGCGGGTAACGCAATGGCTACCGTTGCGATCAGCGCAGACAACGTAATCCAGCGGATAAGACGCGAAGAGATCATCATCACCATAATCCATATAAATGATAAGGTTATTATTTTATAAGCTGTGAATCATAATTATGGTCAATGGGTGTGTCGGGAAGATCGGGCGAAGTGCAAAGAGTTTGTAAATTGTCGCTCCCGGCAGCGTTGCGCTACCGGGAGCCTGTAGTGCCGGTCAGGCGATGGCGTTCTCTTCAAGCTGACGCATAAAGTTACGGACCCACTCCATGCGGTTCTTACGCTCGGCCAGCTCCTGCGTAAAGCGCAGACGCGTCGGGCCATCCAGACGGAAGTGCTGAGGCTGTTTTTGCAGCAGGCCGATCAGCCACATCGGATCGACATGGTTTTTCTCGGCAAACTCAATCATCCCGCCTTTCTCATTGCCCTCCAGCTTGCGAATGCCCAGCTTTTGCGCCTGCTGACGCAGACGGGCGATGTCCAGCAGGTTGCGCGCGGCGTCCGGCAGCAGGCCAAAGCGGTCGATCAGCTCGACTTTGATCTCTTCCAGCTCGCCTTCATTTTTCGCGCTGGCAATACGCTTGTAGAACGACAGGCGGGTATTCACGTCCGGAATAAAATCATCCGGCAGCAGGGACGGCATCCGCAATTCGACTTCGGTTTGCTGGCTGGTTAAATCTTCCAGCGACGGTTCCCGACCGGCCTTCAGCGCATCGACGGCGTTTTCCAGCAACTCCATATACAGCGAGAAGCCGATGGTTTCCATCGAACCGCTCTGATCTTCGCCCAGCAGTTCGCCCGCCCCGCGGATCTCGAGGTCGTGCGTTGCCAGCGCGAACCCGGCGCCGAGATCTTCCAGCGAGGCGATGGCTTCCAGACGCTTTTGCGCGTCGGTGGTCATCGCCTTCGGATGCGGCGTCAGCAGCCATGCGTAGGCCTGATGGTGCGAACGGCCTACGCGGCCACGTAACTGGTGAAGCTGCGCCAGGCCAAAGTGATCCGCCCGTTCAATGATGATGGTATTGGCGGTAGGAATGTCGATGCCGGTTTCAATAATGGTGGTACAGACCAGCACGTTAAAACGCTGGTGGTGGAAATCGTTCATCACGCGTTCCAGCTCGCGCTCGCGCATCTGCCCGTGGCCGATGGCAATACGTGCCTCCGGCACCAGCTCCGCCAGCCTGTCGGCGGCTTTCTGAATATTTTCCACGTCGTTGTAGAGGTAATACACCTGGCCGCCGCGCAACACTTCGCGCAGGATCGCCTCGCGGACCACCAGATTATCGTACTCCCGCACGAAGGTTTTCACCGCCAGACGGCGCGCCGGAGGGGTGGCGATAATCGACAGATCGCGCATGCCGCTCATCGCCATATTCAGCGTACGCGGGATCGGCGTTGCGGTCAGGGTCAGAATATCGACGTCCGCGCGCATCGCTTTGATCCGCTCTTTGTGACGCACCCCGAAGCGGTGTTCTTCGTCGACGATCAGCAGGCCCAAATCTTTCCACTTCACGTCGCTTTGCAGCAGCTTGTGCGTGCCGATCAGAATGTCGATCTTGCCTTCGCTTGCCTGCTCCAGAATGCTCGTTTGCTCTTTGGCGCTGCGAAAACGCGACAGCATTTCGATACGCACCGGCCAGTTGGCAAAGCGGTCGCGGAAGTTGTCGAAGTGCTGCTGGGCCAGAAGGGTGGTAGGGACCAGCACCGCCACCTGCTTGTTGTTCTCCACGGCGAGGAAGGCCGCGCGCATCGCCACTTCAGTTTTGCCGAAGCCCACGTCGCCGCAGACCAGCCGGTCCATCGCCAGCGGCTGGCACATATCGCTCAGCACGGCGTTAATGGCCTGCGCCTGATCCGGCGTGGTTTCGAACGGGAAGCTGTCACAGAACAGCTGATACTGCTCTTTGTCATGCTTAAAGGCATAGCCCTCTTTGGCCGCACGCTGGGCGTAGATATCCAGCAGTTCAGCCGCCACGTCGCGAACTTTTTCCGCCGCTTTCTGGCGCGCTCGCGCCCAGGCATCGCCGCCCAGCTTATGCAGCGGGGCGTTATCTTCCGCACCGCCCGCATAGCGGCTGATCAGATGCAGGGACGATACCGGCACGTACAGTTTGGCGTCGTTGGCATAGGTCAGCATTAGGTATTCACCTTTGATGCCGCCCGCCTCCAGCGTCGTCATCCCCTGATAGCGCCCGACACCGTGTTCAAGGTGAACAATCGGCTGACCCGGGTGCAGCTCCGCCAGGTTACGGATCAATGTGTCCGGGTTGATGGTACGGCGGCTGTCCTGGCGGCGGCGCGCAACGCGCTCTCCGAGCAGGTCGCTTTCGCAGATCAGGGCGCGGTTGTTAAGCGTATCAATAAACCCGTGCTCGGCCGCGCCGATCATCAGATAACGGCCATTGCCGGTGGCTTCATCGAGTCGCAAAATGCGCTTTGGTGCCACCTTAATGCGGCTCAGTAGTTCGCCCAGCGCCTCGCGACGGCCTTCGCTCTCAACCGAGAACACCACCGGGCCGGTAAAGGCCTCGAGGAACTTACGCAGATTATCAAGCGGCGATTTCTGCTGCGCCTGCACGGCGAGATCCGGCAGCGTCTTAAACGCGAGGTTCGTGTTGGCCGCTTTTTTCGCAAGCGAGTCGGTTTTGAGCTGCATCCGTGGCCAGCGTTTTAGCTCGGCATTCAGTTCATCGGTGCGTAGCCACAGCTTCTCGGGCGGCAGCAACGGGCGCATAGGATCCACGCCGCGGTTTTCGAAACGGGCGCGGGTCTCGCTTTCAAACCGGCTGGCGCTGGCCTCAATATCGCCCGTATTCACGATCAGCGTGTTTTTCGGGAAGTAGCTGAAAAGCGGCGGCAGCGGCTCGCTGAAGAACAGCGGCTGCCAGTATTCGATCCCGGCGGGCAGCGTGCCTTTACTGACCTGCTGATAAATATGTTCGGCGTCGCGCTTAACCTCGAACGTGTCTCGCCACTGGCTGCGGAACAACTCAATGGCGGTTTTATCCGTCGGGAATTCATGCGCCGGGAGCAGGTTAATCGCCTCAACTTCTTCCAGCGTGCGCTGGGTGTCGGCGTCGAATACGCGCAGGCTGTCGATTTCATCATCGAAAAAGTCCAGACGGTATGGCTGCTCGCTGCCCATGGGGTAGAGGTCAAGCAGCGCGCCGCGGGTGGCGTATTCCCCATGCTCCATGACCTGATCAACATGGCGATACCCGGCGTTGTCCAGCTGCGCGCGAAGGGTGTCGCGGGAGAGGCGCTGACCTTTTTTCATCATCAGGGCGTGGCCGTGAAGATAGCTGTGCGGGCAGACGCGCTGCATCAGCGTATTCACCGGCACAATCAGCACGCCGCGTTGCATGGTCGGAAGCTGATACAGCGTCGACAGGCGCGAAGAGATAATCTCCTGATGCGGCGAGAAGCTGTCATACGGCAGCGTTTCCCAGTCGGCCAGGCTAAACACCAGGCTGTCGGTGAACTGCCGGATTTCGTCATGCAGGCGCAGGGCATTTTGCATATCCGGCGCAACCAGGACTACTGGCCCCGGATGGCGCTCAGTGATTTCTGCCACCAGCGTGGCGCACGCCGCGCCCGTGAGTTCGCCCAGTTGGCGTTGGTCGCCCGCGTTGACAGGCAAGGAATAACGATCGTGTTCAGGCATGGCTTTGTCAGAGTCTCTTATGGATATACCAACAGTATTGGGGCATATCACTGATACGCAATGTCTTTATTATCCTCGATCGTTTTGCATAAGCAAATTGTAACCGCACGGGGTGCAAATTCGCCCCCGGAGAGGGGGCGAGAAGGTTATTAACGGGTGGCTGGCGCAGGGGAAAGCCGCGCGGGCGGGGAGAAGAACAGATCGCCAAAGAGCGCGGTGGAAAGCTTACGCACGCCCAGCCCCACCAGCGTGCAGGCGAGCAGGCTGGCAAAAGGATAGACCACAATCAGCGTCAGTTCGGCCCACACCGGCCAGTGACCCGCGTTCATCTCACCGATCAGAACCAAACTCAGTGCCTCGATCAAAATGCGGTGGGTGGTGTAAATCGCAATGGTGTTCGAGCCGACCACGTTGAGCAGGTTGTCGGGATGAACGGCATAGCGCTGTTCGACGCTGTAAAAGAGCTTCAGGATGACCAGGATCGACAGCAGCGAGAGGAACAGAGGAACGTTTGCAAACCACAGCACCACGGAGACCATGGCAAACGCCGCGATCGCCAGCCCGTAACGGCGCAGATCCAGGCCCTTCATCCACGCCATGAGCTGCGCGCCGTACCACGCGCCCAGGCTGTAGTAAATCATGTTGCGCACCACGCTGTTCATGCCCCACCACGGCAGCGGCAGGAAGTTAATCGCCACGCTTGCCAGGGCGAGCAGGGCCAGCACCGGAAGCTTCCAGCGGCTCAGCAATTTACACAGCGTGAAATAGACCACCAGAGCGTACAGATACCACAGGCTGGTGCTGGCGGTAAGCATGCCGTGCAGGAAGCCCGATATCGAATCGGCATAGGCGGCGTTTGACGAGGTAGCGAGTTCACGCTCCGGCGCCAGCCAGGCATTCAGGTGGCTCAGCGCCTGCCACTGCAGCACGCCCCACAGCGCGAGCACCCAGACAATGCTCCAGATGCGCTTGTCGAGGCTGGTGCGCCAGTCCACTTCATCGATATAGCGGCGAATGAGATACCCGGAAATAAAGAAAAACACCGGCATACGGAAGGGCGCGAGATAAAGATTAAAATAGACCCAGCATTTGGCGATAAGGCCAGACAACGGATGCTGAAGCCCGCTCAGGTGAGGATAAAAGGTGATGACCGAGTGATAGATCACCACAAGGCAGATGCACAGCCCCTTTATCTGGTTTATCCATAATGCTTTTTGTTTCATTGTTCGCGACTACCTTAATTGCCATAAACGAAGGCTCGATTGTGGTTAAGTGCTACCGGGATGTAATGGGTAAGAGTCTGTATCAGTACGTTTTTCGGAAAAGGTGGAGGAGGGCAGAAGGGCGTTCTACAACTAGCACTATGATTTATCTGAATTTTTCAGAAAAATGATTACCAAAGCTTACGGTTTCAGTCATTTACGCTTAGCGGATTCGCTTATATACTCGTGGGTCTGCTATCAGCAACCAGACGGATTTCATGTATCAACCTGTCGCACTTTTCATAGGCTTACGTTACATGCGTGGGCGCGCCGCGGACCGCTTCGGTCGCTTTGTCTCCTGGCTTTCGACTATTGGCATTACGCTTGGCGTGATGGCACTGGTGACGGTGCTTTCCGTCATGAACGGCTTTGAGCGCGAGCTGCAAAACAACATCCTGGGGCTGATGCCGCAGGCCGTTCTCTCGTCGACCAACGGCTCCGTTAACCCCCAGCAGCTGCCGGAAAGCGCGGCGATGCTGCAGGGTGTGACGCGCGTTGCGCCTTTAACCACCGGTGACGTGGTGCTGCAAAGCGCCCGCAGCGTGGCGGTAGGCGTGATGCTGGGGATTGACCCGTCACAAAAAGACCCGCTCACTCCTTACCTGGTTAACGTCAAACAGACCGATCTCGAAGCCGGTAAGTACAACATTATCCTCGGCGAGCAGCTTGCCGGGCAGCTTGGCGTCAACCGTGGCGACCAGCTGCGCGTGATGGTGCCTTCTGCCAGCCAGTTTACGCCGATGGGGCGCCTGCCGAGCCAGCGTCTGTTTAACGTCATCGGGACCTTTGCCGCCAACAGCGAAGTGGATGGTTACCAGATGCTGGTCAACATCCAGGATGCCTCGCGCCTGATGCGCTACCCGGCGGGCAATATCACCGGCTGGCGTTTGTGGCTCGATGCGCCGCTGAAGGTGGATACCCTCAGCCAGCAAACGCTGCCCGAAGGGACGAAATGGCAGGACTGGCGCGACCGTAAAGGCGAGCTATTCCAGGCCGTGCGCATGGAAAAGAACATGATGGGGCTGCTGCTGAGCCTGATCGTCGCCGTGGCGGCGTTTAACATCATCACCTCGCTGGGTCTGATGGTGATGGAGAAACAGGGCGAAGTCGCGATTCTGCAAACCCAGGGGCTTACCCCACGCCAGATTATGGCGGTGTTTATGGTGCAAGGGGCCAGCGCCGGCATCATCGGGGCGCTGCTGGGCGCCGTACTGGGGGCACTACTTGCCAGCCAGCTGAATAATTTAATGCCGATCCTTGGCGCACTCCTTGATGGCGCGGCGTTGCCGGTGGCTATCGAGCCGCTGCAGGTGGTTGGCATTGCGCTGGCCGCGATGGCCATTGCGCTGCTCTCTACGCTTTATCCTTCCTGGCGCGCTGCCGCCACTCAACCCGCTGAGGCTTTACGTTATGAATAAGATCCTGTTGCAATGCGACAACCTGTCCAAACGCTATCAGGAAGGCACTGTGCAGACCGACGTGCTGCACAATGTGAGCTTCAGCGTGGGCGAGGGCGAAATGATGGCGATTGTCGGCAGCTCCGGCTCCGGTAAAAGTACCTTGCTGCATCTGCTGGGCGGGCTGGATACCCCAACCGAGGGGGATGTGATTTTTTCAGGCCAGCCGCTGAGCAAAATGTCCTCTACCGCGAAAGCGGAGCTACGCAACCGTGAGCTGGGCTTTATCTACCAGTTCCACCACCTGCTGCCGGATTTCACGGCGCTGGAAAACGTGGCGATGCCGCTGCTGATTGGCAAAAAGAAAGCGGCAGAAATCAACGCGCGTGCCAGCGATATGCTGAACGCGGTAGGACTGGGGCACCGTGGTAATCACCGCCCGTCCGAGCTTTCCGGCGGTGAGCGCCAGCGTGTGGCGATTGCCCGCGCGCTGGTCAATAACCCGCGCCTGGTGCTGGCGGATGAACCGACGGGCAACCTCGATGCGCGTAATGCAGACAGCATCTTCCAGCTCCTGGACGAACTCAACGCCTCGCAGGGGACCGCGTTTCTGGTGGTCACGCACGATTTGCAGCTGGCGAAGCGGATGGGCCGTCAGCTTGAAATGCGCGACGGTCATCTGAACGCTGAACTGACCCTGATGGGAGCGGAGTAATGGCTTCACCGTTATCCTTACTGATCGGATTACGCTTTAGCCGCGGTCGTCGTCGCGGCGGCATGGTATCGCTGATTTCCGTGATTTCTACCGTGGGCATCGCGCTGGGCGTGGCGGTGCTTATCGTCGGCCTCAGCGCGATGAACGGCTTTGAGCGTGAGCTGAATAACCGCATTTTGGCCGTGGTTCCGCACGGCGAGATCGAGCCGGTTAACCAGCCCTGGAACAACTGGAGCGATGCGCTCGCCAGAATGGAAAAAGTGCCGGGCGTTGCAGCGGCGGCCCCTTACATCAACTTCACCGGGCTGGTGGAGAGCGGGGTTAACCTGCGCGCCATTCAGGTGAAGGGCGTTAACCCGGCGCAGGAAGCGCGGCTGAGCGCGCTGCCCAGCTATGTCCAGAACGGCGCGTGGTCCAGTTTCAGGGCAGGTGAACAGCAGATTATCATCGGTAAAGGCGTCGCCGATGCGCTTAAGGTGAAGCAGGGCGACTGGATCTCCATCATGATCCCCAACGCCAGCGCGGACCATAAGCTGCAACAGCCTAAACGTATCCGTCTGCATGTGACCGGCATTCTCCAGCTCAGCGGTCAGCTGGACCACAGCTTTGCCATGGTGCCGATGGACGATGCCCGCCAGTATCTGGACATGGGCGACAGCGTGACAGGGATCGCCATTAAGGTGAACGACGTCTTTAACGCCAATAAACTGGTACGGGATGCCGGCGAAGTCACCAATAACTATGTCTATATCAAAAGCTGGATAGGCACTTACGGGTATATGTACCGTGATATCCAGATGATCCGCGCCATTATGTATCTGGCGATGGTGCTGGTGATCGGTGTGGCGTGCTTTAACATCGTCTCGACGCTGGTGATGGCGGTTAAAGACAAGAGCGGCGACATTGCCGTGCTGCGAACGCTCGGGGCAAAAGACGGTCTCATTCGCGCCATCTTTGTCTGGTACGGTTTAATGGCAGGGCTGTTTGGTAGCCTGTGCGGTGTGGCGATCGGGGTGGTGGTTTCTCTGCAACTGACGCCAATCATCAACGGCATTGAAAAGCTTATTGGTCACCAGTTCCTGTCGGGTGATATCTATTTTATTGACTTCCTGCCGTCTGAATTGCACTGGCTGGACGTTATTTATGTGCTGGTTACAGCACTTTTACTGAGTCTGCTGGCAAGCTGGTATCCGGCGCGTCGCGCTAGCCGAATTGATCCGGCGAGGGTATTAAGTGGCCAGTAATTACGTCATGGTCTGGTGAGCTTTGCCGCCAGATCAAAAGAGGAATGCGTTATGTATTATGGATTTGATATTGGCGGCACTAAAATTGCGCTGGGCGTGTTTGATAAAGACCTCAAGCTACAGTGGGAAACCCGTGTTCCCACCCCGCGCGAAAGCTACGACGACTTTTTAACGGCCATTGCCGCGCTGGTGGCGCAGGCGGATACCCGCTTTGGCGTCAAAGGCAGCGTCGGTATTGGTATCCCGGGGATGCCCGAAACGGACGACGGTACGCTGTATGCCGCTAACGTCCCCGCCGCCAGCGGCAGAACGCTGCGCGCCGATCTCTCTGCTCTCCTTGAACGCGACGTGCGTTTAGACAATGATGCCAACTGTTTTGCCCTCTCCGAAGCCTGGGATGACGAGTTTCGCCGTTACCCACTGGTGATGGGGCTGATCCTCGGCACGGGCGTTGGCGGGGGGATCATCATCAATGGCAAACCCATAACCGGGCGCAGCTACATCACCGGCGAATTTGGGCATATCCGCCTGCCGGTGGATGCGCTAGACGTTGTGGGGCGTGATTTTCCGCTCACGCGCTGCGGCTGCGGCCAGCATGGCTGCATTGAGAACTATCTCTCGGGCCGCGGGTTTGCATGGCTGTATGAACACTTCTATCATCAGAAACTTGAAGCCCCCCAGATCATAACCTTGTGGGAGCAGGGTGATGCGCAGGCGCGGGAGCACGTCGAGCGCTACCTCGACCTGCTGGCGGTGTGTCTTGGCAATATCCTGACCATTGTCGATCCGGATCTGCTGGTGATTGGGGGAGGGCTGTCAAACTTTACCGCGATTACGGAACAGTTGTCCGGGCGACTGCCCCGACATTTATTGCCGGTCGCCCGCGTGCCGCGCATCGAACGCGCGCGGCACGGGGACGCAGGAGGCATGCGCGGAGCCGCATTCCTTCATCTCACCGATTAGTTTATGAGGTTACTATGCTGTCGCGTCGCTTAGGTCGACTCAGCCGTTTTCGCAAAAATAAACGCCGCTTACGTG
This sequence comes from Enterobacter sp. 2VL, assembly GCF_005503595.1. Taxonomy (NCBI): domain Bacteria; kingdom Pseudomonadati; phylum Pseudomonadota; class Gammaproteobacteria; order Enterobacterales; family Enterobacteriaceae; genus Enterobacter; species Enterobacter sp. 2VL. The sequence goes on along the minus strand of NZ_SCNE01000012.1, from coordinate 6,212 downwards.
AACGCTTGCGCCAGCGGATCTTTTTCAGAGACAGGATGATGCCAGAAGCGATGGATAAACCCAGAGTGGTGGTGCTGACCGGGGCGGGGATCTCCGCCGAATCCGGGATCCGAACCTTCCGCGCGGCGGACGGGCTGTGGGAAGAGCACCGTGTAGAAGATGTGGCGACGCCGGAAGGCTTCGCCCGCGATCCGGAATTAGTGCAGGCATTTTACAATGCCCGCCGCCGCCAGCTCCAGCAGCCGGAAATTGTGCCGAACGCGGCGCATGTTGCGCTGGCGAAGCTGGAAGAGGCGCTGGGCGATCGTTTTCTGCTGGTGACGCAGAATATCGATAACCTGCACGAACGCGCCGGTAACAAAAACATCATTCACATGCATGGTGAATTACTCAAGGTGCGCTGCGCCTGGAGCGGTCAGGTGCTGGACTGGAAAGAGGATGTGTTGGACGATGACAAATGTCACTGCTGCCAGTTCCCGGCGCGACTGCGCCCGCATGTGGTCTGGTTCGGTGAAATGCCGCTGGGGATGGATGAGATCTACAGCGCGCTGGCGATGGCGGACGTGTTTATCGCCATCGGCACCTCCGGGCATGTTTATCCGGCAGCCGGATTTGTTCACGAAGCCCGGTTGCAGGGCGCGCATACGGTAGAACTGAATCTTGAACCCAGCCAGGTTGGCAGTGAGTTTGAGGAGAAGCACTACGGCCTTGCGAGTGAAGTGGTACCGGCGTTTGTAGACAAGCTACTCAAAGGGTTATAAGAAAACGGGCAACCTTGCGTTGCCCGTTTTTGTTTGATTATCGACCCGCTTTCAGCTTCTGATAATACTCTTCGTAAAGGCGGCTCGCGTCGCCCACATCGTTCTGCCACTCCCCTTTGCTGATGGTGTCGGCATCCGGATAAAGTGATTTGTCATTCGCGACTTCCGGCTTCAGCAGCTTGCGTGCGGCCAGGTTTGGCGTTGGATAGCCAATGGTCTCAGCAACCTGTTTCGCCACGTCCGGGCGCAGCAGGAAGTTAATGAGCTTCAGGGCACCCTCAACGTTTTTCGAATTTGACGGTATCGCCAGGCTGTCCATCCAGAAGATCCCGCCCTCTTCAGGCCAGACCACCTCCAGCGGCGTACCGGCCTGACGGGCAACGTACGCTGAGCCGTTCCAGACCATCCCCAGATTCACTTCGCCTTCCATATACGGGTTAGCCGGGTTATCTGAGTTAAACGCCGCGACGTTAGGCATCAGCTTTTTCAGCTCATTGTAGGCGGCTTCAATCTCTTTCGGGTCGGTAGTGTTGCCGGAGTAGCCGAGTTTGCGCAGGGCAACCTGGAACACTTCGCGCGCGTCATCGGTCAGCAGCAGGCTGCTCTTGTATTCCGGTTTCCACAGATCCGCCCAGCGGGTCACGCTTTTGGGATCAAGCTCATCGCTGTTCACGCCGATGGCCGTTGCACCCCAGATGTAAGGGATCGAGTAATCGTTGTTCGGATCAAACGGCTTGTTAAGCATCTGCGGATCGAGGTTTGAAAAATTGCTTAGCTTCGTTTTGTCGATCTTCTGGATCATGCCCTCTTTGCGCATCTTATCGACGAAATAGGTCGAAGGAACCACCAGATCGTACGCACCCTCTTTATACGTTTTGAGCTTGGCGTACATGGTTTCGTTCGATTCATAGGTCGAGTAGATCACCTTGATGCCGGTCTCTTTGGTGAACTGCTCCAGCAGGCCTGGCGGCACATACTCGGTCCAGTTGTAGAAATAGAGCGTTTTGCTGTCATCGGCGTGCGCTGCACCCATTCCGAGCACCAGCGCCGCAGCGGCGAGCATTTTTTTCATTTCATTGTCCCCTGAGATTTTGTTTTATCACGCGCAATAAGCTGGCTGGCAATCACCAGGACCAGCGAGAGCACCAGCAGGATAGTCGCCAGCGCGTTCACCTCCGGTGAAACACCGACTTTCACCATTGAATAGATCTTCAACGGCAATATTTCATAGCTCGGCCCCGTCACGAAGGAGGAGACCACCACGTCGTCCATCGACAGGGTAAAGCTGAGCAGCCACCCGGCCGCAACGGCAGGCATCGCCAGCGGCAGGATGATTTTACGCAGGATTGTCATCTCGCTGGCACCCAGGTCTTTAGCCGCCTCCAGCATGCGCACGTCAAAGCCTTTCAGGCGCGCAAAGACGGTCACCACCACAAACGGCAGGCAGAAGGTGATGTGCGAGAACAGCAAAGACCAGAAGCCCAGCTGCACGCCCAACAGCATAAACAGCACCAGCAGCGAAATCGCCATGACGATGTCCGGCGACATCATCACCACAAACAGCATACCGCTGACGAACGGCTTGCCGCGAAAACGGTAGCGATAAAGCGCCACGGCGGTGAGTGAGCCAATCAGCGTTGAGAAGGTGGCGGAAAAAATCGCCATCGTCAGCGAGTGCTGGGCGGCCTGTAACAGGCTGTCATTGTTCAACAGCAGGCTGTACCAGTTGGTGGTAAACCCCTTCCAGCCGATCCCGAAGCGCGAGCTGTTAAACGAATTCACGATCAAAATAATAATCGGAATATAGAGATAAGCATAAATGGCGGTCATAAACCCGCCGCGAAGCAGTCGACCGATCATTCCAGCTCCACCCTTTTATTCAGCATACGCGACGCGCGCCAGTAGACCAGCAGCATCAGGCCCATCACCACCGTCAGCGTAATACTCGTTGCCGAGCCAAACGGCCAGTCGCGGATATTAAGGAACTGGCTCTTAATCACGTTACCAATCAGCAGGTTTTTTGCCCCGCCCATCAGGTCAGAGACGAAGAACAGGCCCATCGCGGGCAGCATCACCAGCAGGCAGCCGGCGACAATGCCCGGCATGGTCAGCGGAATGATGATGCGGATAAAGGTCTGCAGCTTACCGGCACCGAGATCCTTCGCCGCTTCCAGCAGAGGCTTATCCAGCTTTTCAATGCTTGAGTAGAGCGGCATCACCATAAACGGCAGCAGGATGTAGACCAGGCCGATGATGACCGCGCCCGGCGTATACATGATGCGGACAGGGGTATCGATCACCCCCAGCCACAGCAGGAACTCGTTGAGATAGCCTTTGGTGCTGAGGAAAATTTTCAGCCCGTAAATGCGGATCAACGAGTTCGTCCAGAACGGAACAATCAGTAAAAACAGCAGCAGAGGCCGCACCTTTTGCGGCAGCCGGGCCAGGAACCAGGCGAACGGGTAGCCCAGCACCAGACAGGCAACGGTGGCGATCAGCGCCATGTTGAGCGAGTGAAGGAGCACGTCAAAATAGAGCGGATCGAGCAGACGCGCGTAGTTATCCAGCGTAAAGACCAGCGTGACGAAGTGAGTATCGTCGCGGGTCAGGAAGCTGGTGGCGATAATCATCAGGTTGGGTAAAAAGACGAACAGCACAAGCCAACCGACGATCGTGGCAATCACCACCTTCTGGAATTTACTTGTGTTCTTCATCAGCCAGTACAACCTCCCAGCTTTCTACCCAGTTGATGACCATTTTCTGATCGAGGGAGTGGTCGAAGTCAGGATCGTCCTCGTTAAAGAACTCGCTGACCATCACCATCTTGCCGTTTTCCAGCTCCACCACGGATTCGAGCGTCATTCCTTTATAGTTGCGCTCGCGGATATAGCCAATTAAGCCTTCCGCCTCGGTGTTGTCGTGGATCTCATCGACGCGCAGGTCTTCAGGGCGCAGCAGGACGTTGAGCTTTTGGCCCCGCTCGACGGGGAAATTCACGGTGATATTGCACTCGCGACCTTCCACGCTGGCGCGCACCCGCTGGTCGTCGAGACGTTCAATGACGGTTGCATCAAAGATATTGATTTCGCCAATAAAGCTGGCGACAAACAGGTTTTTCGGCTCTTCGTAGATCTCGCGTGGGGTACCGTCCTGCTCAATTTTGCCTGCGCGCATCACCACGATACGGTCGGACATGGTCAGCGCCTCTTCCTGATCGTGAGTGACAAAAACGAAGGTAATGCCGAGCTTTCGCTGCAGGGCTTTCAGCTCGTTCTGCATCTGCTTGCGCAGCTTGTAATCCAGCGCGGACAGAGATTCATCCAGCAGAAGCAGGCGCGGTTTATTGACCACCGCCCGGGCAATGGCAACGCGCTGCTGCTGGCCGCCGGAGAGCTGGTGGGGTTTACGCTGGGCAAACTCTTCCAGCTGAACCATTTTCAGGGCCTCGTTGACGCGAGGAGGGATTTCGCCAGCGGGCGTTTTTTGCATCCGCAGGCCAAACGCCACGTTCTCGAACACGGTCATATGCGGGAATAACGCATAGCTCTGAAAGACGGTATTAACGTGACGATCTTCGGCAGGAACCTCGGTGATATCCTGGTTCTCAAGGTGAATATGGCCGCTATCGACGCTTTCCAGCCCGGCGATAAGGCGCAGGACGGTGGTTTTGCCACAGCCAGAAGGGCCGAGCAGCGTGAGAAACTCACCGTCTTTGATGGTCAGATTGAGATCGGAAATGACATCTTTACCATCGAAACCTTTACGAATTCGTTCCAGCTTCACCAGCGGTGAAAGGGAACGGGGTTGTGTTTTCAATTTTTGCGCTGTCCCATATAGACGCTTCAGGCAGCAGACCGAAGCGGGGTTTGTGTGTAACCACCTTGGTGACTCGTAATGAGGGCGGACATTCTACGGCAAACCCATTGAATCGCCAATCCTTCTCACTGATCCATAAGCTACATTTATTAACGTATAACGATACAAACGTAAAAAGTTCTCGTTTGCGGGATAAAAGTGACCTGACGCAATATTTGGGTTTTGATGCTTATTGATAATGTTGTCACAAAAAGTGAGGGTGACTGCATGGATAAATTACTTGAACGTTTTTTACAGTACGTTTCGCTGGATACCCAATCTAAACCGGGTGTCCGACAGGTGCCCAGCACCGAAGGCCAGTGGAAGCTATTAAACCTGCTGAAAGAGCAGCTTGAGGCGCAGGGGCTGGTCAACGTCACGCTCAGCGAGAAAGGCACCGTGATGGGCACGTTGCCAGCGAACATCGACGGGGATATCCCGGCGATTGGTTTTATCTCCCATGTCGATACCTCACCTGATTTTAGCGGTAAACATGTCAATCCGCAGATTGTCGAAAACTACCGCGGCGGGGACATTGCGCTGGGAATCGGCGATGAAGTGTTATCCCCGGTCATGTTCCCGGTGCTGCATCAGCTGTTGGGGCAGACCCTGATCACCACCGACGGCAAAACGCTGCTGGGGGCGGATGATAAAGCCGGTATCGCCGAAATCATGACGGCTCTGGCGGTGCTGAAGGAAAAAAACATTCCCCACGGTGATATTCGCGTGGCGTTCACGCCGGATGAAGAGGTCGGAAAAGGGGCCAAACATTTCGACGTCGAAGCCTTTAACGCCCAGTGGGCCTATACCGTCGACGGTGGCGGCGTGGGCGAACTGGAGTATGAGAACTTCAACGCGGCCTCGGTCACCATCAAAATCGTCGGTAACAACGTTCATCCCGGCTCCGCCAAAGGGGTGATGGTCAATGCGCTGTCGCTTGCCGCACGCATTCATGCCGAGGTTCCGGCAGAAGAAAGCCCGGAGATGACGGAAGGTTATGAGGGGTTCTATCACCTGACCAGCATCAAGGGTACCGTGGACAGCGCGCAGATGCACTACATCGTACGCGACTTTGACCGTAAAGCCTTTGAAGCCCGCAAGCGTAAGATGATGGAAATCGCTAAAAAGGTCGGCAAAGGGCTGCACCCTGATTGCTATATTGAGCTGATCATCGAAGACAGCTATTACAACATGCGCGACAAGGTGATGGAGCACCCGCATATTCTCGACATCGCCCAGCAGGCGATGCGTGATTGCGACATTGAGCCGAATCTTAAACCGATTCGCGGCGGCACCGATGGCTCACAGCTTTCCTTCATGGGACTACCGTGTCCAAACCTGTTTACCGGGGGCTACAATTACCACGGCAAGCACGAGTTCGTCACGCTGGAAGGGATGGAAAAAGCGGTGCAGGTGATTGTGCGGATCGCGGAGTTGACCGCGAAACGGTAGGTGGTAGGTGCTTTTAGCCGGGTGGCGGCTACGCCTTACCCGTATATGGACACCTCCCGTTATGCAAGTCACTAATCATGTTTTGTGTAACGGGAGTAAGATGCTTTCGTATATCCGGCCTTTCTTTCGGCACCGTCGTGCCTG
>NZ_SCNE01000011.1:0-121960 GCF_005503595.1 Enterobacter sp. 2VL | reverse complement strand
ACAGATTGTCTGATAAATTGTTAAAGAGCAGTGCAACGCGGCTTTCGCTCACCGTTGCGAGGTCCCGTATAATACGTTTTCCTCATTCAGAGTCAAGCGTTTATTTTCGCTTTTCTCTGCCGGCGTTCATCGCTGAACCCCGCTAACCCGGCGGCCTGTAAGCCGTTGTTCCGTGTCAGTGGAGGCGCATTATAGGGAGTTCTCAGACGTTGACAACCCCTCTTTTAAAAAAAACGTTCAACCGTCTCTTTTTTGCTCAAAATGGGGTTACAACGGCAGTTTTTCGAGCGTTTCAAACCCATAACGCTGTAAAACGGGCAAAAGTTGCTCAGTATCGGGCGTTATCGCCAGGCAGAACGCAATATTTGGATCGGCTGATTTTGCATCCGGCGCCTCATGCTCAAGCAGCCAGGCCGTACGACGCGCAATAGCCGCACCGGAATCCACCAGGCGAGTCCCCTCTGGCAATACCGCCAGGAGTTCTTCCTGTAATAGAGGGAAGTGGGTGCAGCCGAGCACGACCGTATCCGGCGGTTCAGGCATACGCAGCCATGGACGAAGAATACGGCGCAGCTCGTCAAGCGAGACCGCTTCTCCGTGCAGCTTCGCTTCCGCCATCTCCACCAGCTCAGCCGAACCCAGCATCGCAATCTGGCATTCGTTGGCAAAGCGGTCGATAAGCTCGCGCGTATAAGGACGCTTCACCGTGCCACGCGTTGCCAGCAAACCGACCACGCCGTTCGCCGTCAGACGTGCAGCAGGTTTAATAGCAGGCACCACGCCTACAACCGGGAAGGGGAATTTCTCGCGCAATGCAGGGAGGGATACCGTACTGGCCGTATTACAGGCGATAACCGCCAGCGCCAGGGGGTAACGTTGTTGAACCGCAGTAACGATTTCAACCACACGCTCAACGATAAACGTTTCACTCTTCTCTCCATAGGGGAAGGCAACGTTATCGAAGGTGTAGATGTAATGGAGATCCGGCAGGAGCTGTCGGATCTCATCATAGACCGAAAGCCCACCGACGCCGGAATCAAACACCAGCACGGTGGGACGCGGATCAGAAGGTGTAGCTGCCAGACAAGGTGTATTCCCGTCCTGCAGTTTGGTAGCCATAAACTGTCTCGTAATCTTTATCGAACAGGTTGGCTATTTTACCACGAACTGTCAGGTGAGAGGTGACCGGATATGAAACGGCGACATCCCACAGGCTTACGCCGCCCATTTTCACTTTCTGTGACGGATAGGAACCAAAATCGGTATCGTAACGCGTACCCAGGTAGTGATAAGTCAGGCTCCAGTCGAAATCATAGATCTGCGTGTCTAGCTGGTACTTCACTTGCTGCTTAGCGCGACGATCCAGCAGCGCGTTAGTTGCCGCATTGCGGGCATCAACATAATCATAACCGACGCTATGCGTAACAGGGCCTGTATCGAACGACGCCGTCGCTTCGACACCTTTTATACGTGCCTTGCCGACGTTGTAATACTCCTGAAGATTGTTATTGAAATCGATCAGGTTATCAACGTCGTTACGATAGGCTGAAACACGCCAGCTTACGCCCGACGTTAACCCTTCAAACGCACCTTCCCACTGCTTGCTCTCTTCCGGGTCGAGACGATCGTTGCCATAGAAACCATAAAGCTGGCCAAGGTTCGGGGCTTTATAGGCCGTACCATAAGAGGCAATGAAGCGGTAACCGTCAACGAATTCCCAGGCTGCACTGCTCTGCCAGGTACCATGGCGACCAAACTGAGAGTTGTCGTCGCTACGCGCGGCCCCTTCCAGGGTGACGTCACCAAACTTCTGTAAACCGGTCAGGTACACGCCAGTGTTACGCAGATCGTAACTCTCGGTCACATAGTTGGTACCGGGTTCGGTGCTCTGCTTCTGCCAGTCGATACCCGCGCCAATGTTGCCATGCCCGACATCAACAGAGTTGGTCCACTGAACATTGTACTGCTTGATTTCATCCAGGGTCGCCGTGGAGTCATAGCGTCCGAGATGCGGATCGTAGTTGTAATCTTTGCTGTGACTGTAGCTGGAGAGCAGTTGCGAATGGAAGATGTCCTCGTTAAAGCGCAGCCCGGCATCCCAGGTCTGACTGTATAACTGGCGAGTATCCACCAACACATCAGGCGTAAATGTGCTGTAATAGCCGTCATAAGCAGTACGGTTGCTGTAGCCATAACCGCGAACAAAACCGCTCCACTGGTCAGAGAAAGCATGCTCCAGGGCACCGTAGATCGTCTTATTCATGTAGCCGTCGCGATCGGTCTGGGCAAGACCGCCGTTATTACCGTCGGCGACAACGTCAAAACCTTTGGTATAGGTATAATCACCCGCCAGCGTCACACGCGTGCTGTCACCCAACGTTTGCTGGGTACTGCCACCATAATTCTGGTAGCCATGTGACCCTACGCCAGCGTTCAGCGTTGTACCGTCCTTCGCGCGCGTTGTGATGATGTTCACTACGCCCCCAATTGCATCAGAGCCATATACCGCAGAACGTGGCCCACGGATATATTCGATGCGTTGTACCAGGGCGATCGGGAACTGGCTGAGGTCGGACGAACCGGTTACGCCCGCCTGGTTAAGACGGATCCCGTCAACGAGTATCAGGACGTGGCTGGAGTTAGTGCCACGAATAAAGAGTGAAGAGAGCTGCCCCATCCCACCGCTTTGTGCGGTATCCACGCCAGGTAAACGGCGCATAACATCCAGAACCGTTGTTGACTGCCAGCGATCAATATCCGCCCGCGTCACTACCGAGGTCGGAGCTAATACGGTATTTACAGGTTGTTCAAAACGATTTGCTGTCACCACCAACGAGTCAGCGCTATCCTGCGCCCAGCCCGAAAATGCCGTGACGGACAGCGCCGTCAACAGCGATACTTTTTTAATCATTGTTAAAGCATCCACAATATAAGAAGGATGCCGCAGGCCTCATCTATAGCACGCGATGATGAAACCAAGTGCGACGTGATCCCGGCAGGTCTTCGGGCTGGGTGGCGTTATACGGATGAAGACTTCCCATTTTCACAGTGTCTACAACATTCATCCCGCCAGTCCTTACCGCTGCGCGTCAGCTCCAGATTTTCACTGGATTCCCTTTTCACTCTCAGGAGACCGGAAACAGAATGCTACAATTAGACACGTATAGATGTCCAGACAGCTATTGGCCATAAATTCTGGACATCCCCTGAACAATGCCTACAATCCCCGCGTAATTCTTTATCACTCAGGACGCATCATGACCCCCGAACACCTCCCGACAGAACAATACGACGCGCAGCTGGCCGAGAAAGTCGTCCGCCTGCAAAGTATGATGACGCCGTTCAACGCGCCCGTTCCCGAGGTGTTCCGTTCGCCGGTCAGCCACTACCGCATGCGCGCCGAGTTCCGCATCTGGCATGACGGCGATGACCTGTACCACATCATTTTCGATCAGCAGACGAAATCCCGTATCCGCGTAAACAGTTTTCCGGCGGCAAGTGAGCTTATTAACCAGCTGATGACGCTGATGATGGATGGCGTGCGCAATAATCCGGTGCTGCGCCACAAGCTGTTCCAGATTGATTACCTGACCACGCAAAGCAATCAGGCCATTGTGTCTCTGCTGTATCACAAAGCGCTGACCGACGAGTGGCGCGAGCAGGCCGAAGCGCTGCGTGACGCGCTGCGCGCACAGAACCTCAACGTTCATCTGATTGGCCGCGCGACCAAAACAAAAATCATGCTCGACCAGGATTACATCGACGAGCGTCTGCCAGTCGCGGGAAAAGAGATGATTTACCGCCAGGTGGAGAACAGCTTTACCCAGCCGAACGCTGCAATGAATGTGCAAATGCTGGAGTGGGCGCTTAATGCCACGAAAGGCTCAACGGGCGATCTGCTTGAGCTGTACTGCGGGAACGGCAACTTCTCGCTGGCGCTGGCGCGTAACTTCGTGCGCGTGCTGGCAACGGAAATCGCCAAACCGTCCGTCGCGGCGGCGCAGTACAACATTGCCGCTAACCATATCGATAATGTGCAAATTATTCGTATGGCGGCAGAAGAGTTCACCCAGGCGATGAACGGCGTGCGTGAGTTTAACCGCCTGCAGGGCATCGACCTGAAAAGCTACCAGTGTGAGACGATTTTTGTCGATCCACCGCGCAGTGGCCTGGACAGCGAAACCGAAAAGATGGTGCAGGCGTACCCGCGGATTTTGTACATCTCCTGCAACCCGGAGACGCTGTGCAAGAACCTGGAAACCTTAAGCCAGACGCACAACGTTGAACGGCTGGCGCTGTTCGATCAGTTCCCGTACACGCACCATATGGAGTGCGGCGTGTTGCTCACCGCAAAATAATCGGCTTTACGTAGGGCAGGTAAGCGAAGCGCTACCTGCCAATAAATGCCGGATGGCGCTTCGCTTATCCGGCCTGCAACGACAAACCCCTTTACTCCGGCAACCGGCTCTTACGGTTGCGCATGCGCGAACCAATCCAGAAGACCAGCACCACGGACAACACCGCCGGCAGGAAGTTGGAACCGATATCCGGGTATTCCGCACGAACCACGGTACTAAACAGCAACACGCCCAGTATAAAGCAGGCGGCCGCCAGCCCCGGTAAGCCGACGGGCATAGTGCGGTTCAGATAGCGTTGATGCAGGCAGTAAACCGTCAGCACCAGCGAAATAATCGGGAAAATCGAGAACGGAACGATGGAGCTAAAAATAGCCGCAAACGTGCCGTTAATGGATAAGCCAGCGATCAATGCCAGCAACAGCGTTCCTTTATCCTGACCTGACTGTTTCATTACTCACCTTCGTCGGTTTGATGTGCCAACTTTTCTTGTTCACGGCGATACCAGTAGTACGCGCCTTTGGAAATCATCCTGAGCTGCAATACCAGTCGCTCTTCGAGTTGCTTGCGTTGTTCAATACCCACATCCAGCGCTTCGGCACCGGCACTGAAGACTATCGTCACCATCGCTTCGGCCTGCGCTTCGGTGAACGCACGCGGCATATGGTTTTCGATTTCAAGATAGTCGGCAAGTTCCGCGATAAAATGTTGAATTTCACGCGCCACGGCGGCACGAAACGCGGCCGATGTTCCGGAACGTTCACGTAACAGCAGACGAAACGCGTTCGGGTTATTGCCAATAAACTCCATAAAGGTCGAGACGGAGGTGCGGATCACGCTGCCGCCTTTCGCGATACGCTGACGCGCCTGGCGCATCAGCTGGCGCAGCATCAGGCCGCTCTCATCGACCATGGTCAGGCCCAGTTCATCCACATCACGAAAGTGACGATAGAAGGACGTTGGCGCAATCCCGGCCTCACGGGCGACTTCGCGCAGGCTCAAACTGGCAAAACTCCGCTCAGCACTCAGTTGACTGAATGCGGCTTCCACCAGCGAACGCCGGGTTTTCTCTTTTTGTTGTGCTCTAACGCCCATCACAATAGTTGAATCCTTCCAAAGGCCTGATGGCACTATACCAGAGAATAAAATTAATCTGTTTGTGCAGCTTTGTGAATGATTGTTTACGTGCGGTTTGTGCTTCATTGACTGAAAAAAGCACAACGATAATTGGGTTACTCTGGCAATGATGTTATGATTCTGTTGCTTTTATGTATAAGAACAGGTAAGCCTTGCCATGCCACATTCCTACGATTACGACGCAATAGTTATTGGTTCCGGCCCCGGCGGCGAAGGTGCTGCTATGGGTCTGGTAAAACAGGGAGCCAGAGTAGCGGTCATTGAGCGCTACCATAATGTCGGCGGCGGTTGCACCCACTGGGGCACCATCCCTTCAAAAGCCCTCCGCCATGCCGTTAGCCGCATTATCGAATTTAACCAGAACCCTCTTTACAGCGACCATTCCCGACTTCTTCGTTCCTCTTTTGCCGACATCCTGAATCACGCTGATACCGTTATTAACCAGCAAACGCGGATGCGCCAGGGGTTCTACGAGCGTAACCACTGCGAGATCTTGCAGGGCAACGCCCATTTCGTGGATGACCACACGCTGGCGCTGGAGTGCCACGACGGAACGGTTGAAACCATCACCGCCGAGAAGTTTGTTATCGCCTGCGGTTCACGCCCGTACCATCCGGCGGACGTAGACTTTACGCATCCGCGCATCTACGACAGCGACTCCATCCTCAGCCTGCACCACGAGCCGCGCCACGTAATTATCTACGGCGCGGGCGTCATCGGCTGCGAATATGCGTCGATCTTCCGCGGCATGGAGGTCAAAGTTGACCTGATCAACACCCGCGACCGTCTGCTGGCGTTTCTCGATCAGGAGATGTCAGACTCCCTCTCCTACCACTTCTGGAACAGTGGCGTCGTGATCCGTCACAACGAGGAGTACGAGAAGATTGAAGGCTGCGACGACGGTGTAATCATGCACCTGAAGTCCGGTAAGAAGCTGAAAGCGGATTGCCTGCTGTACGCCAACGGCCGCACCGGTAATACCGATTCGCTGGCGCTGGAAAACCTCGGCCTTGAAACCGACAGCCGTGGCCAACTGAAGGTCAACAGCATGTACCAGACCGCGCTGCCGCACGTTTATGCTGTCGGCGACGTGATTGGTTACCCGAGCCTGGCCTCAGCCGCGTACGATCAGGGCCGTATTGCCGCACAGGCGCTGGTGAAAGGTGAAGCGACGGCGCACCTGATCGAAGATATTCCGACGGGTATCTACACCATCCCGGAGATCAGTTCTGTGGGGAAAACCGAGCAGCAGCTGACGGCCATGAAGGTGCCTTACGAGGTCGGTCGTGCCCAGTTTAAACACCTGGCACGGGCGCAAATCGTGGGCATGAGCGTGGGTACGCTGAAGATTTTGTTCCATCGCGAGACGAAAGAGATCCTCGGTATTCACTGCTTTGGTGAACGCGCCGCGGAAATCATTCATATCGGCCAGGCAATCATGGAGCAAAAAGGCGGTGGCAACACCATCGAGTACTTCGTTAACACCACCTTTAACTACCCGACGATGGCGGAAGCCTATCGGGTCGCTGCGCTGAACGGCTTAAACCGCCTGTTTTAACGTGCTGTCAAAGTGGCCATCCATGGAACTGCGGATGGCCTCTGCCAGCTGCTCATAGCGGCTGCGCAGCGGTGAGCCTGGGCGATAAACCAGACCAATGGTGCGTCGCGGCTCTGGCTTAATGCACGGCAGATAGACCACGCCGTCACGCTTGCGCTCGCGCGGCACGGCCAGTGCAGGCAACAGCGTAATGCCGCTTCCCGCCGCCACCATGTTACGCAGCGTTTCCAGGCTGGTAGCGCGGAAGTGGGTATCTTCATCCGCACCCGCTTCAAAGCAGAATCCCATCGCCTGATCGCGCAGGCAGTGTCCATCTTCCAGCATCAGCAGCTTTTCACCGGCCAGATCGGCCATCGGCACGCGATCGCGGTTCGCCCACGGGTGATCTTCATAGATCGCCAGCATCATCGGCTCATCGAACAGCGGCACTTCGATAAAGGCTTCACTCTCTTTGACCAGCGCCAGGATCGCGCAGTCGAGCTTGCCGCTATCGAGCTGCGCCAGCAGCTGATGGGTTTGCGCTTCGTGGAGATACATTTCGAGTTTGGGGAACGTCTGATGCAGCATGGGAATAATCTGCGGCAACAGGTACGGGCCAACGGTTGGGATCAGGCCAATATGCAGCGGGCCGGACATCGTCTCCCCCTGCTGGCTTGCCATTTCCTTGAGCACTTTGACCTCGCGCAGCACGGTGCGCGCCTGATCCACCAGCAGAAGACCGGCCTGGGTGAACAGTACCTTACGGCTGGTGCGCTCAAGCAGCATCACGCCCAGCTCATCCTCCAGCTTGCGGATCTGACCGCTCAGCGTGGGCTGGCTGACGTGGCAGGAATCTGCCGCGCGGCGAAAATGACGATGCTCGGCTAACGCTACCAGGTATTCAAGATCACGAATATTCATTATTCATCCTCCGTCGCCACGATAGTTCATGGCGATAGATAGCATAGCAACGAACGATTATCCCTATCAAGCATTCTGTTGAATAATACACCACAGAGACGAGGCGGTACGTGTTTGACCCTTGACGTCCCCGCCCGTCAGCGAGTTTCTCTCAAAACTCGAAAAAATAAAGCCAACGTGAACTTTTGCGGACCCCGTGGTCCGCATTTTTTTACGTAAAAAGCCCGGAGATAAAAGCAAAATGGCAACCGAAGTTGCCATTTTTAGTGTTTGCTCCCTCTCCCCGTGGGAGAGGGCCGGGGTGAGGGCACCAGCCCGCCCCCATCAAACCAGGCGGTTTTTCGCATCCGCAATCGCCTGTGCCACCTGCTTCGGCGACACACCACCTTTAGCCGCACGCTTATCCAGGCACGACTGCAGCGCCAGAATCGGGTAAACATCCTCCCCGATCACCGCACTGAATTTCTGCAGGTCAGCCAGGGGCAGATCCTCCAGCGGTTTCCCCTGACGGATCGCTTCGACCACCGCTTCACCCACAATATGGTGCGCTTCACGGAACGGTACGCCTTTCGCTACCAGGTAATCCGCCAGCTCGGTCGAGTTGGCATAACCCTGCTGGGCCGCTTCCTGACAACGCGGACGTTTCACCTGAATGCCGTCCAGCACCAGCGCGCCCATGTGCAGGCAATCCAGCCAGGTGTCGAGCGCGTCGAACAGCCCTTCTTTGTCTTCCTGCATATCTTTGTTGTACGCCAGCGGCAGCCCTTTCAGGGTCATCATCATGCCGGTCAGCGCGCCCTGCACGCGGCCGCACTTGCCGCGGATCAGCTCCAGCGCATCCGGGTTTTTCTTCTGCGGCATCAGGGAAGAGCCGGAGGTCACGCGGTCAGACAGCTCAACGAAACCGGCTTCACCGGAGTTGAAGAAGATCAGGTCTTCGGCAAAGCGCGAGAGATGCACCATTCCGATGGATGCGTTAGACAGCAGCTCCAGCACATGGTCACGGTCAGAGACGCTGTCCAGGCTGTTACGGGTGGCGGAGGCAAAGCCCAGCCAGCCTGCCAGCTGCTCCCGGTCGATTTCATACGCCGTTCCCGCCAGCGCCCCGCAGCCCAGCGGGCTGACGTCCAGACGCTTCAGGGTATCCTGCAGACGGCTTTCGTCACGCGCCAGCATCTCCACATAGGCCAGACACCAGTGAGCAAAGGTCACCGGCTGCGCGCGCTGCAGGTGGGTATAACCCGGCATCACCGCGTCCTGGTTGTTCTGCGCGGTCTCCACCAGCGCGCTCTGCAATTGACGGTTGGCCGCCAGCAGCTCGGCCACGGTATCTTTACACCACAGCTTGAGATCGGTCGCTACCTGGTCGTTACGGCTACGCCCGGTGTGCAGCTTTTTACCCAGCTGGCCGACTTTGTCGATCAGCTTGCCTTCCACCCAGCTGTGAATGTCTTCGGCATCGCTCTGGAGAATTTGCGCCGGATCCAGACGCACCTCTTCCAGCAGGTTGTTCAGCGCCTCTTCCAGTTGCAGCTGTTCGTCTGCGGTCAGCACGCCAACGGTGACCAACGCTTTGGACCAGGCCACAGAGCCGACAATATCCTGTTCAGCCAGGCGATAGTCGAAACGCAACGAGTCGTTAAACTGTTTGAACCGCTGATCCGCTGCCTGTGTAAAACGCCCACCCCAAAGTGCCATAACATGCTTCCTTTATATCTTTGAATTTCATTGCCCGGTGGCGCTACGCTTACCGGGCCTGCAAAACTGTAAATTGATTACGCCAGAATACGCGTGCCAATTGGCGTGCCGTTAAACAGCGCCGGCAGCTGTTCCGCGTGACGCCAGGAGGCGATATCCACCGGGCGGCCCAGCGTGCGGGCGGCATCCAGCGCCGCGTTCACTTTGACGATCATGCCGTCGGTAATAATGCCCTGGTCGATGAGCTGCTCGGCTTTCGCCGCCGTCATCTCCGCAATGCGCTGGCCTTTGCCGTCCAGAATACCGCTCACGTCGGAGAGCAGGATCAGGTCTGCGCCAAGCGTAGCCGCCAGCGCCGTCGCCGCCTGGTCAGCGTTGACGTTCATCAGCTCGCCCTCTTCGGTCACGCCGATAGAGCTGACGACCGGCAGGAACCCGCCGTCCAGCAGAGTGTTAATCAGCTTAGGCGAACCCGGCTGCGCCAGTCCAACGTGGCCGAGCGCTTCGTCGAGCTGGGTCACTTTTACGCTGTCGCCGTCGCCCAGATAAAGGCCCACGGAAGCAATGTGATGCTTCTTCGCCCACGCCAGCAGCGTCTTGTTCGCCGTTCCCGCCAGCGCACCGGTAATGATGTCAATCTGGTCGGCAGGCGTGACGCGCAGGCCGTTTTTCTTGGTCACCGGCAGGTTAAGCCCTTTCATCAGCTCATCCACCACGCAGCCGCCGCCGTGGACGATGACCAGCGGGCGCTGGTGCGACTCACGATAGTTCACCAGTGCGGTAAAAAGACGCTCCAGCGCTTCTTCGCTGTCCAGCAGCACGCCGCCGAGTTTGATAATTAATGGGTTCATCATCACACCTTAAATAAGAGACTGCGCTTCAGGGAAGCCGAAACGAATATTGGCGCACTGCATGGCCTGAGCGGCAGCGCCTTTCAGCAGGTTATCTTCGGCCGCCACCACAATCAGGTGCTCGCCCTGCACGGCAAAGCCGATATCGCAGAACGGCAGACCGACCACGTTTTTCAGCGCCGGGACGCCTTTGTTATACAGACGCACCAGCGGTTTATCCGCATATGCCTGGGTAAAGGCCTCGCTTACCTGGTCTTGAGTAACGCCCGGCTTCAGGCGGCAGGTAATGGTTTCGAGGATCCCGCGCGGGAAGTTACCCAGATGCGGTGTAAAGATGACGTCCGCGCCCAGATGGGTCGTGATTTCAGGATGATGGCGGTGGTTAAACACGCCGTACGGTTGAAGGCTCACTTCACAGAAGCTATTGGACATTGCGGCCTTGCGGCCCGCACCGCTTACGCCGCTGGTGGCGTTGATCACCGGCCACTGGTTGAGATCCAGCAGGCCCGCATCGATCAGTGGCTTCAGGGAGAGCTGCGCCGCCGTCGGGTAGCAGCCCGGCACGGCGATCAGGTTCGCCTCTTTCAGCCGGTCCGCATTCCACTCCGCCAGGCCGTACACCGCCTGTTCAAGCAGTGCCGGGTGCTGATGAGTGAAACCGTAGTATTTTTCATAGAACGCGGCGTCGTTCACGCGGAATGCACCGGAGAGGTCGAACACCACGCAGCCCGCCGCCAGAAACTGCGGTGCCAGGTCGTGGCTGACCTCGTGCGCGGTGGCTAAAAACACCACGTCCACGCCGTCGGTGAACGCGCTGATATCAGACATTGGCTGCAAAGGCAGATCGACAATACCCCGGAGCTGCGGATGCAATTCAGAGATTAACTTTCCTGCATCATTGCTTTGCGCTGACACGGTCAAAGCGGTTATGGTCATATGAGGATGGCGATTCACGTAGCTTACAAGCTCTGCGCCCGCATAACCGCTAGCGCCTACAATCAGCGTATTCAACATCGGGTTCCTTTATGCTCAACGTTAATGTATTTTTATTCACATTTATTGCATGAATATTGATACTATCACGACCTAAGGTGTGTCAACAATGAAAATGAACTTACCGCCATTTATCGAGATTTACCGCGCCCTGATTGCCACACCGTCCATCAGCGCAACCGAAGAAGCGCTGGATCAGAGCAATGAGTCTTTAATCAATCTGCTGGCGGGCTGGTTTAGCGATTTGGGCTTTAACGTTGAGGTTCAGCCCGTCCCCGGCACGCGCCATAAATTTAACCTGCTCGCCAGTACCGGAACCGGTGCGGGCGGCCTGCTGCTAGCCGGCCACACCGATACCGTGCCGTTTGACGATGGCCGCTGGACGCGCGACCCGTTCACCCTGACCGAACACGACAACAAGCTGTACGGTCTGGGCACCGCCGATATGAAAGGCTTCTTCGCCTTTATCCTCGACGCGCTGCGTGACGTCGACGTGACAACGCTGAAAAAGCCGCTCTACATACTGGCGACCGCCGATGAAGAGACCAGCATGGCGGGGGCACGCTACTTCTCGGAAAACACGGCCATTCGCCCGGACTGCGCGATCATCGGTGAACCCACGTCGTTGCAACCGATTCGCGCCCATAAAGGCCATATTTCAACGGCGGTGCGCGTACTGGGTCAGTCCGGCCACTCCAGCGATCCGGCGCGCGGCGTGAACGCCATTGAGCTGATGCACGACGCCATTGGCCGCATCATGACCCTGCGTGACGATCTTAAAGAGCGCTATCACTACGAAGCCTTCACCGTACCTTACCCGACGCTGAACCTCGGCAGCCTGCACGGCGGTGACGCCTCAAACCGCATCTGCGCCTGCTGCGAACTGCACATGGATATCCGTCCGCTGCCGGGCATGACGCTGAGCGATCTCGACGGCCTGCTGAATGAAGCACTGGCCCCGGTAAGCGAGCGCTGGCCGGGCCGTCTGACGGTCTCAGAGCTGCATCCGCCAATCCCGGGCTACGAATGTCCGCCGGATCACCAGCTGGTCCAGGTGGTGGAAAAGCTGCTCGGTGAGAAAACCGATGTGGTGAACTACTGCACCGAAGCGCCGTTTATTCAGACCCTGTGCCCAACGCTGGTGCTTGGCCCGGGTTCAATCAACCAGGCCCACCAGCCGGATGAGTACCTGGAAACCCGCTTTATCAAGCCTACCCGCGAGCTGATCACCCAGGTTGTGCATCACTTCTGCTGGCATTAAAACTGACCATCGCTATCCCCTCTCCCGGTGGGAGAGGGTTAGGGTGAGAGGGAAAATTCCCGCGATCCGCATCACATTCTCATAAGCATCTCTTATCTGACGCGAAGCGAATTAAATTTCGTAAATTACCCGCATTTATTCGTTTGCTGAACCGTTTTCGCAGCAATTGACGACGGGGGTTTTACGTGGCTTTATAAGAGGAGATGACAAAATAATGTCCACCCGATTTTCGACTGGGCATAAACAAAAATGATGGGGTGACTGGGTTTTTATGAACGAACAATATTCCGCGTTGCGTAGTAATGTCAGTATGCTCGGCAAAGTGCTTGGAGATACCATCAAAGACGCGTTAGGTGAGAACATTCTCGACCGCGTTGAAACCATCCGCAAGCTGTCCAAATCTTCCCGTGCAGGTAACGAGGCTCACCGTCAGGAGCTGCTCACGACCTTGCAGAATCTCTCCAACGATGAGCTGCTGCCTGTTGCACGCGCGTTCAGCCAGTTCCTGAATCTGGCCAACACCGCCGAGCAATATCACAGCATTTCGCCCAACGGCGAAGCGGCCAGCAACCCGGAAGTCATTGCCCGCACGCTTCGTAAACTGAAAGACCAGCCCGATCTCAACGAAGACATCATTAAAAAAGCGGTGGAGTCCCTTTCGCTTGAGCTGGTACTGACCGCTCACCCTACGGAAATCACCCGTCGTACGCTGATCCACAAAATGGTGGAAGTGAACAGCTGCCTTAAGCAGCTGGATAACAAAGACATTGCCGATTACGAGCGTAACCAGCTGATGCGCCGCCTGCGCCAGCTGATTGCCCAGTCGTGGCACACCGATGAAATTCGTAAGCACCGCCCAAGCCCGGTCGACGAAGCCAAATGGGGCTTTGCGGTGGTGGAAAACAGCCTGTGGGAAGGGGTACCGAACTACCTGCGCGAGCTGAACGAACAGCTGGAAGAGAACCTTGGCTACCGCCTGCCGGTCGATTTTGTTCCGGTGCGCTTCACCTCCTGGATGGGCGGTGACCGCGACGGCAACCCGAACGTCACGGCGGAAATCACCCGCCACGTGCTGCTGCTGAGCCGCTGGAAAGCCACCGATCTGTTCCTGAAGGATATTCAGGTACTTATCTCCGAGCTGTCGATGGTGGAAGCCACGCCGGAGCTGCGCGCGCTGGCTGGCGAAGAAGGCGCCAGCGAGCCGTATCGTTATCTGATGAAAAAACTGCGCGGTCAACTGATGGCCACTCAGGCCTGGCTGGAAGCGCGTCTGAAAGGCCAGCGCCTGCCTAAACCGGAAGGTCTGCTCAGCCAGAACGAGCAGCTCTGGGAGCCGCTGTACGCCTGTTACCAGTCGCTGCAGGCCTGTGGCATGGGCATCATCGCCAACGGCGAACTGCTCGACACCCTCAGGCGCGTGAAGTGCTTCGGCGTGCCGCTGGTGCGTATCGACGTGCGTCAGGAAAGCACTCGCCATACCGAAGCGCTGGGCGAACTGACCCGCTATCTCGGCATCGGCGACTATGAAAGCTGGTCAGAAGCCGACAAACAGGCATTCCTGATCCGCGAACTGAACTCCAAGCGCCCGCTGCTGCCGCGCAGCTGGGAGCCAAGCAACGACACCCGCGAGGTGCTCAATACCTGTAAAGCGATCGTCGATGCGCCGAAAGGATCGGTGGCCGCCTACGTGATCTCAATGGCAAAAACCCCGTCCGACGTGCTGGGTGTTCACCTGCTGCTTAAAGAGGCCGGTATCGACTATGCTCTGCCGGTTGCACCGCTGTTTGAAACCCTCGATGACCTGAACAACGCCAACGACGTGATGACCCAGCTGCTGAACATCGACTGGTATCGCGGCTTCATCCAGGGCAAACAGATGGTGATGATTGGCTATTCCGACTCCGCAAAAGACGCGGGCGTGATGGCGGCGTCATGGGCACAGTACCAGGCACAGGATGCGCTGATCAAAACCTGCGAGAAAGCGGGCATTGAACTGACGCTGTTCCACGGTCGCGGTGGGTCTATCGGACGTGGCGGCGCCCCTGCGCACGCGGCGCTGCTCTCCCAGCCGCCGGGCAGCCTGAAAGGCGGCCTGCGCGTAACCGAACAGGGCGAGATGATCCGCTTCAAATACGGCCTGCCGGAAGTGACCATCAGCAGCCTGTCGCTCTACACCAGCGCGATTCTGGAAGCGAACCTGCTGCCACCGCCGGAGCCGAAAGCCTCCTGGTGCCACATCATGGACGAGCTGTCGGATACCTCCTGCGATCTGTACCGCGGCTACGTGCGTGAGAACAAAGATTTCGTGCCTTACTTCCGTTCCGCCACGCCTGAGCAGGAGCTGGGCAAGCTGCCGCTGGGATCGCGTCCGGCCAAACGTCGCCCGACCGGTGGCGTCGAGTCGCTGCGTGCCATTCCGTGGATCTTCGCCTGGACGCAAAACCGCCTGATGCTGCCAGCCTGGCTGGGTGCCGGTGCGGCGCTGCAGAAAGTGGTGGAAGACGGTAAGCAGAGCGAGCTGGAAAGCATGTGCCGCGACTGGCCGTTCTTCTCAACCCGTCTGGGCATGCTGGAGATGGTCTTCTCGAAAGCCGACCTGTGGCTGGCGGAATACTACGATCAGCGCCTGGTGAAACCAGAGCTTTGGACGCTGGGGAAAGAGCTGCGTGAGCTGCTGGAAGGCGACATCAAAGTGGTTCTGGATATCGCTAACGACTCGCACCTGATGGAAGATCTGCCGTGGATTGCCGAGTCTATCCAGCTGCGTAATGTCTACACCGATCCGCTGAACGTACTGCAGGCCGAACTGCTGCACCGTTCCCGTCTCGCCGAAGAGGAAGGCAAAGAGCCGGACCCTCGCGTCGAGCAGGCGCTGATGGTGACGATTGCAGGCGTTGCGGCAGGTATGCGTAACACGGGTTAATCGCGGTTCTAACACGGGCGGCTTTCGCACGTTGCTTTCAAACAATGACAAAAATCCCCGCCGAAGCGGGGATTTTTTACCCGATGTACGGGTTACTTCACGTCAAAACGGTCCAAATCCATCACTCGTGCCCAGGCTGCCACGAAGTCGCGGACAAACTTCTCGCTGGCATCGCTGCTGGCGTAAACCTCGGCCAGCGCACGAAGCACGGCGTTCGAACCGAATACCAGGTCGGCGCGCGTTGCGGTGTACTTCACTTCACCGCTGGTACGATCGCTCCCGGCAAACAGCTCGTTCGACTCGTCGGTCGCCTTCCACTGGGTATTCATATCCAGCAGATTGACGAAGAAGTCATTGCTCAGCACGCCTTCGCGGTTGGTGAACACGCCGTTCTTGCTGCCATCAAAGTTCGCCCCCAGCACGCGCAGGCCGCCGATCAGTACCGTCAGTTCCGGTGCGGTCAACGTCAGCTGCTGGGCTTTATCAATCAGCAATGACTCGGTTGTGGACACATCCACCTGCGCACGGTAGTTACGGAAGCCATCGGCAATCGGCTCGAGCAGGTTAAACATCTCGATATCCGTCTGGTCCTGACGCGCATCCACACGGCCCGGCGTAAACGGCACGGTGACATAGACACCTGCGGCTTTCGCCGCCTGCTCAACGCCGACCACGCCCGCCAGCACGATGATATCCGCCAGCGACGCCTTGTTGGTGGTACGCTGAATGGCTTCCAGCGCCGGTAACGCACGCACGGCAGCGGCGTTAACATCCCAGTCGCGCTGAGGAGCCAGCGCCAGACGTGCGCCGTTGGCACCGCCACGCTTATCGCCACCGCGGAAGGTCGATGCAGACGCCCAGGCCACAGAGACCAGTTCGCTCACGGACAAGCCAGAGGCCACGATTTCCGCCTTCAGGCTTTCAATGTCTTCCGGGGTAGGATTGAACACCGGCTGCGGCAGCGGATCTTGCCAGATCAGATCTTCTTTCGGCACTTCCGGACCAATGTAACGCGATTTTGGTCCCATATCGCGGTGGGTCAGTTTGAACCACGCACGGGCGAAGGCTTCGTTGAAAGCCTGTGGATCGTTCAGGAAGCGACGCGAAATTTTTTCGAATTCCGGGTCGAAACGCAGCGTCAGGTCGGTGACCAGCATGGTTGGCTTACGTTTTTTCGACGGGTCGAATGGGTCCGGCATGATGTCCGGTGCATCCACGGCTTCAAACTGAATAGCGCCAGCCGGGCTGCGGGTCTGCACCCATTCGTATTTAAACAGGTTCTCGAAGAAGTAGTTGCTCCACTGGGTCGGTGTTTGTGACCAGATAACTTCCAGACCGGAGGTAATAGCGTCTGCGCCAATCCCGGTACCGTGCGTGCTGGTCCAGCCCAGGCCCTGCGCTTCAATCGGAGAGGCTTCCGGATCGGTCCCGACGTGCGTGGCTTCGCCCGCGCCGTGGGTTTTACCCAGGGTGTGACCACCGGCAATCAGTGCGACGGTCTCTTCGTCGTTCATGCCCATGTTACCGAACGTCGCGCGGATGGCAGCGGCGGCAGACAGCGGATCGCCGCTGGCATTTGGCCCTTCCGGGTTCACGTAAATCAGGCCCATTTCGGTGGCGGCCAGCGGACGTTTTGCCAGCGCTTCCGGATCGCGGTGTTTCAGCCAGGTCGTTTCATCGCCCCAGTTGACGTCTAAATCCGGTTCCCAGACGTCTTCACGACCTGCACCAAACCCGAAGGTGCGGAAGCCGGAATTTTCCAGCGCCACGTTACCCGCGAGGATAAACAGGTCGGCCCAGGAGATTTTTTGTCCGTATTTTTGCTTAACAGGCCACAGTAAACGACGGGCTTTATCCAGGCTCACGTTATCAGGCCAGGAGTTCAGCGGCGCAAAGCGCTGTTGCCCGCGCCCTGCCCCTCCGCGCCCATCAACGGAACGGTAAGTGCCCGCACCGTGCCAGGCCATACGAATAAACAGGCCCGCATAGCTGCCCCAGTCGGCAGGCCACCACGGTTGTGAGTCGGTCAAAAGGGCTTTGAGATCGCCTTTCAGGGCGGAGTAGTCAAGCTTGCTGAATTCTTTGCGGTAGTCGAAGTCTTCACCCAAGGGGTTAGAACGGCTGGAATGTTGATTAAGAAGGTCAATGCGGAGTTGTTTAGGCCACCACTCTTTACTGCTGGTACCCGCCCCCGCGCTATGATCGACGCCACCCTGATGGAACGGGCATTTGCCGATCGAAGCCATTTTATTGGTCTCGTCTGACGTGCTCATCGTTGTACTCCCTTTGCTGTGTTACCGTTACGATATACGCCTTAATCGATAAGGTATAGTTGGGATAATCCACAGATTCGATAGTTAATTCCGTTTAATTTCCAGTAGAAAATATGTGACTATAGAGCGTCAAAACCAGCATCGTCGAAACAACAGAGAAATAAAACCCTTAGAAATCAAAAAACCCTCCGAAGAGGGCTTTTATTTGTTACAAACCGGGTCTGACGCCAAGGGTGTGACATATCGCATAGCTCATCTCCGCGCGGTTCAGCGTATAGAAGTGGAAATCTTTCACCCCTTCGCGGCTTAAAATCTTCACCATGTCCATCGCGATATTGGCCCCCACCAGCTTGCGGGTTTCCGGGTCATCGTCCAGCCCTTCGTACATTTTTGACATCCACAGCGGGATGCGCACGTTGGTCATGTCGGCAAATTTCTTCGCCTGTTTGAAGTTGGATACCGGCAGGATGCCTGGAATAATTTCAACGTCGATGCCCGCAGAGACGCAGCGGTCGCGAAAGCGCAGATAGCTTTCCACGTCGAAGAAAAATTGCGTGATGGCGCGGTTAGCACCGGCCTCGACTTTGCGCCTCAGGTTGAGCAGATCCGCCTGGGCGCTTTTTGCCTCCGGATGCACTTCCGGGTAGGCGGCGACGGAAATATCAAAATCCGCCACGTCTTTCAGCAGCGCGACCAGGTCAGTGGCGTACATGTCCGGCTTACCGCTCCCCGGCGGCAAATCCCCGCGCAGCGCAACGATATGGCGAATGCCGTTGTTCCAGTAATCCTGGGCAATTGTCCGCAGTTCGTCAGGCGTAGCGTCGATGCAGGTCAGGTGCGGCGCAGCTTCCAGACCGGTACGATCTTTAATACCTTTAATAATGCTGTGCGTACGGTCACGCTCACCGGAATTTGCGCCATAGGTGACGGAGACAAACTTCGGCTTCAGGCTGCTCAGGCGATCGATAGAGCTCCAGAGGGTTTGCTCCATTTCACTGGTGCGCGGCGGGAAAAATTCAAAAGAGACGTTAATCTGGCCATTTACTTCGGCCAGGCTCTGATTCAGGGCTTCCCGCTGGTTGGCGTGAAAAAAGCTCATACCTTACCTCATCAATCGCGTGTCGTTATGTGTTGTGTTGTGAACTTCTATACGTTTAGACGTCCAGATGTAAAAATGACGGAAAAGCGGAGTGGCGTCAACAGAAATAATCAACATTAACGGTGAGGAATGCTCAGGGGGAGTTGAGGGGAGTTCATGATGGGTTTGGGTGTCCCCTAACCCCGGCGAGGGGGAAAAACAGCACCGAGCCGTCCCCTCTCCCCTGCGGGGAGAGGGTTAGGGTGAGGGGGGTTACAGCAGCTTAGCCAGACGGTTGATGTCCGACTGGATCGCCCCGGCGGTCACATCACGCCCTGCGCCCGGACCACGGATCACCAGCGGGTTATCGCGGTACCAGCGGCTTTCGATGGCGAAGACGTTATCGCACGGCAGCAGCGCCGCCAGCGGGTGTTCAGGACGAACCGCCTCCACACCCACGCGCGCTTTGCCGTTCGCCTCGAAGCGTGCCACGTAGCGCAGCACCAGCCCCATCTCGTTTGCCGCTTCCAGACGCTGCACCATCTGCTCGTTCAGCTCGTCGCCATTTTCGAAGAAGTGATCGACCGACCCTTCCTCGCAGCCAGAAGGCACCAGCGACTCGACGCGGACCGCGTCCGGCTCGATGTCATAGCCCGCCTCGCGCGCCAGAATAACCAGCTTACGCATCACGTCTTTTCCGGCGAGGTCAACGCGCGGGTCAGGCTCGGTTAACCCCTGCTGCCACGCCTGATCCACCAGGTCGGTGAACGGTACGGTGCCGTCAAACTGCAGGAACAGCCACGAGAGCGTGCCGGAGAAGATGCCGCTGATCGCCAGGATACTGTCGCCGCTGTCAATCAGATCACGCACGGTGTGGTTGACCGGCAGGCCCGCGCCGACCGTGGCGTTATACAGCCAGTGGCGACCCGTTTTCTCGAACGCATCGTGGATCTGGCGATACTTATCGGTGCTGCTCGCCCCAGCCAGTTTGTTGGCGCTGATGACGTGGAACCCGTGGCTGGCGAAATCCAGATACTGATCGGCAAGCTGTTCGCTGGCGGTCACGTCCAGCACCACCAGGTCGTCATACGGGTGCGCGCGCATCCACAGGAACAGCGACTCTTCGTCCTGTTCGACCGCTTCATCGTTAAAGAAAGCCAGCGCGCGGCTGGCGTCCAGCCCGTCGTAATTCAGCAGGCTGCGGCGGCTGTCCACCACGCCTGCGAGAATAAATTCGAATCCGGTACGCGCCGAGAGCGTGACCTGCTCGCGCGCGAACAGCTCCAGCCAGCGTGAACCGATATTGCCTTTCCCGAACAGCACCAGCCCAATGCGTTTTTCCGCACGGAACAGTGAGGTATGCAGCCCCTGGATCAGGCTTTCGGTCGGCCCTTTACGCAGCACGGCCACCAGGCTGATGCCCTCTTCCGACTGCCAGGTAAATTCCACCGGCTGGCCCTTAAGCTGCTGCCAGAAACGATGACAATGCAGCGGGTTACGGGTGACGCCCGCCCCGACCATCGCCACCAGCGCCAGCCCCTGACGCAGACGAAGCTCGCCCGGCAGGCCCGCTTCATCCAGAATTTTCAGCGCGCTGTCCGCCACTTCAGCGGTATAGCAGAACTGCAGCAGCTGGCGGTCGTTATGCACGCCCACGGCCAGCGGACGAACCTGCGCACGCTTGAGGATCAGGTCGATGTCCTTTTGCGCCAGTTTGAAATCCTGGCCCGCAGGCACCTGGAACTCAATCAGGCAGATGTCGTCATGGCTGGTGACAATACGTGCCCCGGTACCCGAGGCCAGCACGCGTTCAATGCGCGTAGAGCCTTGTTCAGGGGTATAGCTACAGCGCAGTTGCAGGTCGATATCGCTGCCGGACACCGGCTGCAGCGTACGGGCGTGCAGAACCGGCGCTGCCAGACGCGCCAGTTCGCTGGCCTCGTCCAGACGCAGCAGCGGCAGCAGGCAGGCATCTTTCACCTTACGCGGGTCCGCACTGTAAACACCGGCCACGTCGCTCCAGATGGTGACGCGGGAAACGCCCGCCAGCGCGCCGATTTGCGTCGCTGAATAGTCAGAGCCGTTACGCCCCAGCAGCACGGTTTCGCCCGCGCTGCTGCGGCTGATAAAGCCTGTCACCACAATACGTTTGCCCGGATGCTGCACCAGCAGCTGTTGCAGCAGCGGATAAGATAACCCTTCGTCTACCTGCGGCTGCGCGGCGCGCTCGGCACGCAGGAAATCACGCGCATCAAGCCAGGCCGCGTCCACGCCAAGGTGTTGCAGCACGGCGGCCATCAGGCGGGCGGACCACACTTCACCGTGCCCCACCACTTCGGCATACACTGCATCGGTAATGCCGCTGTCGAGCAGGGCGGCCATACGTTCAAGGTCGTGCGTGAACGCGCTAATCAGCCCGTCCGCCACGTCCGCTGGCAACAAACCGGCAATCAGCTCGCTCTGATAGCGGCGTAAAGACTGTTGAACCTGATGCGCAGAAAGGCGATCGGTCTGGCTCAGCTTAAGCCAGCTAATCAGCTGGTTGGTGGTGCTGCCCGCCGCGGAGACAACCATCATGTCGCCCGGCTGTGAATACTCGGTCATGATCCCTGCGACACGCAGGTAACACTTCACATCAGCAAGACTACTACCACCAAACTTGTGCAGTTGACGACCCTTCGCCCCTGCCTGCGCTATCACACTCATGATTACCCCTTGGC
Source organism: Enterobacter sp. 2VL (assembly GCF_005503595.1). Taxonomy (NCBI): domain Bacteria; kingdom Pseudomonadati; phylum Pseudomonadota; class Gammaproteobacteria; order Enterobacterales; family Enterobacteriaceae; genus Enterobacter; species Enterobacter sp. 2VL. Next base: position 100,213 of record NZ_SCNE01000011.1, on the reverse strand, counting down.
TGCGACCCGGAAGCCATTTTCCAGATCGGCAATTAAATCTTCAGAATCTTCAATACCGGTTGAGATACGCAGCAGCGTCTCAGAAATACCGGCGGCGGCACGGGCTTCCGGTGCCATACCTGCGTGCGTCATGGTCGCGGCGTGGGAGATCAAGCTTTCAACCCCACCTAAGGATTCCGCCAGCGTAAACAATGACAGCCCGCTCAGGAAGCGACGCAGCGTTTGCTCGTCGCCGTCCAGTTCAAAACTTAACATCGCGCCAAACCCTTTCTGCTGGCGCACGGCAATCTCGTGGCCCTGATTTTCCGGCAGCGACGGGTGATACAGTTTCTTCACCAGCGGCTGTGTTTGCAGGAAATCCACGATCGCCTGGGCGTTACGCTGCGCCACCTCCATGCGTGGGGACAGCGTGCGAATGCCGCGTAACAGCAGGTAGCTGTCGAAGGCACCCGCGGTGACGCCAATATTATTGGCCCACCATGCCAGTTCAGTGACAACGTCGGGATCTTTTGCAATCACCACGCCCGCCACCACGTCAGAATGGCCGTTCAGATATTTAGTGCATGAATGCAATACCAGATCTGCACCCAGTGCCAGCGGGTTCTGAAGGGCCGGACTGAGGAACGTATTATCCACTACACTTATCGCTCCCGCATCCCTTGCGAGCTGACAAATTTTCGCAATATCGACAACGCGCAGCAATGGATTGCTTGGACTTTCCACCAGCACCAGCTTCGGCTGCTCTGCAAGCGCCTGTTTTAGCGCCTGTTCGTCGTTTTGATCGACAAACAGCACGCGGTAGCAGCCGCGTTTTGCCAGGCTGTCAAACAGACGATAGCTGCCGCCGTAGCAGTCGTGCGGCGCAACCAGAAGGTCGCCAGGTTTCAGGAAGACGGTGGTCACCAGGTGGATCGCCGACATGCCGGTATTGGTCAGTACCGCCCCTGCGCCACCTTCCAGTTCCGCCAGCGCGCGCTGGGTAACATCGCGCGTCGGGTTGCCGCGACGCGAGTAGTCATGCGCGCGGGGTTCATTAAATCCGGTGAAATTATACGTACTGGAGAGGTGAATAGGCGGGACAACACAGCCGTACTGCTCGTCATCATTCAATCCGCTACGCACTGCGATGGTGGCCTGTTTACGCGTCATGGTGAAGGCTTCCTGGCTAATTAGGTGAAAAGTCAGGCACCAGAGTAAACATTGAAAGTATGGACGTCAATACATCTGGACATCTAAACTTCTTTGCGTATAGATTGAGCAATGCGCAAATAGCCGTTAAAATTATATGCTTTAGTGCACGCTGCAGCGGCAATATCCGTGCCACGGTATCGTCTCTACGGTAAACTACACAAGATTCCGGTTCAGAACCGTCAGTTACGGTTTTGCACCTTTAGATTAATGACTGAGAGGATTAAAGGTATCTCATGGCTGAATGGAGCGGCGAATATATCAGCCCATACGCTGAGCACGGTAAGAAGAGTGAGCAAGTAAAGAAAATTACGGTTTCCATTCCTCTGAAAGTGTTGAAGATCCTCACCGATGAACGTACGCGTCGTCAGGTGAACAACCTGCGTCACGCGACGAACAGCGAGCTGCTGTGCGAAGCATTCCTGCACGCGTTTACCGGCCAACCGTTGCCAAACGACGACGATCTGCGCAAAGAGCGTAGTGATGAAATTCCGGAAGAGGCGAAGGTGATCATGCGTGAACTGGGTATCGACCCGGATACGTGGGAATACTGATTAGCGGATACAAAAAAGGCACCTTGCGGTGCCTTTTTTTCGGGAAACTTACTTAGCGCCCGGGATGCTGAAACGCTTGTTGAAGCGGTCAACACGGCCACCGGTTGCAACATCACGCTGCTTACCAGTGTAGAACGGGTGGCATTTGCCGCACACGTCCAGGTTCAGATCGTGGCCCACGGTAGAGCGGATCTGGATAGAGTTACCGCAAGAACAGTTTGCAGTAATCATTTCGTATTTCGGGTGAATATCTTTTTTCATGGGAGAACCTCAGTTAAGGCCGCGTCGCTCTTCCAGCCCTAACGCCAGACACCACGCGATGTTGAATGTAAGTTCTTTGGCGTAAAGTACACCAAAGGCGGCGAATCATACAGAATTTAACCAGCGTATGCAAACTGATCCGCACGCCGCTTTCTCTAATGTGTATACTAACGCGCCACTTTTCAAGTCAGGAAGATTCGATGCCCGTTGCTCACGTAGCCCTGCCCGTTCCGCTTCCCCGCACCTTTGACTATCTGCTGCCCGACAGCATGAGCGCCAGAGCGGGCTGTCGCGTGACCGTGCCATTTGGCAAACAGCAGCGCGTGGGGATCGTCGTCTCCGTCAGCGAGAAAAGCGAACTGCCGCTCAATGAGTTGAAATCGGTCGTTGAGGTGCTGGACGGCGAACCCGTTTACTCCACCAGCACCTGGCGATTACTGCTGTGGGCGGCGGATTACTACCATCACCCGATTGGCGATGTCCTGTTTCATGCGCTGCCCATACTGCTGCGTCAGGGGAAAAACGCCTGCCACGCGCCGATGTGGTACTGGTTTGCCACCGAACAGGGCCAGGCCGTAGATATCAACAGTCTGAAGCGCTCGCAGAAACAGCAGCAGGCGCTGGCGGCGCTGCGCCAGGGGAAAATCTGGCGGCATCAGGTGAATGAACTTGAGGTCAGCGAAACCGCGCTGCAGGCACTGCGCAAGAAAGGACTGAGCGAACTTGGCAGCGAAGCGCCCGCGCAGCAAGACTGGCGGGAGAGCTTTTCCGTTTCGGGCGATCGCCTGCGGCTGAACACCGAACAGGCGACCGCGGTGGGTGCAATCCACAGTGCATCGGATCATTTCTCCGCCTGGCTGCTGGCGGGCGTCACCGGCTCCGGCAAGACCGAAGTCTACCTGAGCGTACTGGAAAACGTGCTCGCGCAGGGCAAACAGGCGCTGGTGATGGTGCCGGAAATCGGCCTGACGCCGCAAACCATCGCCCGTTTTCGCGAGCGCTTTAATGCGCCGGTTGAGGTGCTTCACTCCGGTCTGAACGACAGCGAACGCCTCAGCGCCTGGCTGAAAGCCAAAAATGGCGAGGCGGCGATTGTCATCGGTACACGTTCTTCTTTATTTACGCCGTTTAAAAATCTCGGCGTTATCGTGATCGACGAAGAACACGACAGCTCCTATAAACAGCAGGAAGGCTGGCGCTACCATGCCCGTGACTTAGCGGTCTATCGCGCCCATAGCGAGCAGATCCCCATTATTCTGGGTTCCGCCACGCCTGCGCTCGAAACGCTGCATAATGTACGCCAGCGCAAATATCACATGCTGCGCCTGACGCGCCGCGCGGGCAATGCTCGCCCGGCCATCCAGCACGTGCTGGACTTGAAAGGTCAGCAGGTGCAGGCGGGGCTCGCCCCGGCGCTCATCACCCGCATGCGCCAGCATCTGCAGGCGGGCAACCAGGTGATCCTGTTCCTTAACCGCCGCGGATTTGCCCCTGCGCTGCTGTGTCACGACTGTGGCTGGATTGCCGAGTGTCCGCGCTGCGACCACTATTACACCTTCCATCAGGCTCAGCGTCATTTGCGCTGCCACCACTGCGACAGCCAGCGCCCGGTGCCGCGACAGTGCCCGTCGTGCGGCTCCACGCATATCGTGCCGGTCGGGCTGGGTACGGAACAGCTGGAACAGACGCTCGCCCCCTTCTTCCCTGACGTGCCTATCTCACGCATTGACCGGGACACCACCAGCCGGAAAGGGGCGCTGGAACAACAGCTGGCGGAAGTGCATCGCGGCGGTGCGCGTATCCTGATTGGCACCCAGATGCTGGCTAAAGGACACCACTTCCCGGACGTTACGCTGGTCGCCCTGCTGGATGTCGATGGCGCGCTCTTCTCCGCGGATTTCCGCTCTGCGGAACGTTTCGCCCAGCTCTATACCCAGGTTGCCGGGCGTGCCGGACGTGCCGGGAAACAGGGGGAAGTGGTGCTGCAAACGCACCATCCTGAACATCCGCTGCTGCAAATCCTGCTGCATAAAGGCTACGACGCCTTTGCCGAGCAGGCGCTGGCCGAGCGCCAGACAATGCAGCTTCCGCCGTGGACCAGCCACGTCATCATCCGTGCAGAAGATCATAACAACCAGCAGGCGCCGCTTTTCCTCCAGCAGCTGCGAAATCTCCTGCAGGCCAGCCCTCTGGTGGATAATCAGCTGTGGATTTTAGGGCCTGTTCCGGCGCTGGCCGCCAAGCGTGGCGGGCGATTCCGCTGGCAGATTTTGCTGCAACATCCCTCCCGCATCCGCTTACAGCACATCGTGAGCGCCACGCTGGCGCTGATCAACACGCTGCCGGACGCGCGTAAAGTGAAGTGGGTTCTTGACGTCGATCCGATAGAAGGCTGAATACGGATCGAAAAAATCCAACATTCCTCACACTTTTCATGAAAATTCTGTAACCGATTCCATTAACAATCTGTAAAAATGGCAAGGTGAGAAGTTCGGTGTTCATGCGAGGAGAAGACGTTGAAGTCCAGGAAAGAGGTTGCCTCGGCGACCATGAAAGACGTTGCCGAGAAAGCGCAAGTTTCTACGGCAACCGTGTCCCGCGCATTAATGAACCCGGATAAAGTCTCCCAGGCGACCCGCCATCGGGTGGAGCAGGCGGCCCTGGAAGTCGGGTATTTCCCGCAGGCGATGGGTCGTAACGTGAAGCGTAACGAATCGCGCACTATCCTGGTGATTGTCCCGGACATCTGCGATCCCTTCTTCAGCGAGATTATCCGCGGTATTGAAGTCACGGCGGCGGAACAAGGCTACCTCGTTCTGATTGGCGACTGCGCCCATCAGAACCAGCAGGAAAAGACCTTTATCGACCTTATTATCACCAAGCAGATCGACGGCATGCTGCTGCTTGGCTCGCGCCTGCCGTTTGACGCCAGCATCGAAGAACAACGCAATTTACCGCCGATGGTGATGGCTAACGAGTTTGCGCCGGAACTTGAACTGCCGACCGTGCATATCGACAACCTCACCGCCGCCTTTAATGCCGTGAACTATCTTCAGGAGCTGGGGCATAAGCGCATCGGATGTATCGCTGGCCCGGAAGAGATGCCGCTGTGCCATTATCGCCTGCAGGGTTATGTTCAGGCGCTGCGTCGCGCCGGTGCCATCGTCGACCCGCACTATATTGCCCGTGGGGATTTCACCTATGAAGCGGGCGGGCAGGCGCTGGAGAAACTGCTGGCGCTGCCGGAGCCACCTACCGCTGTGTTCTGTCACAGCGACGTCATGGCGCTGGGGGCCTTGTCTTATGCCAAACGCCGTGGGCTGCGTGTGCCGAAAGACTTGTCGATTATCGGCTTCGATAACATTTCGCTTTCGGAATTTTGCGATCCACCGCTCTCAACCGTTGCACAACCCCGCTACCAGATTGGCCGTGAAGCGATGCTGCTTTTGCTGGATCAGCTGCATGGTCAAACAGTTAGCAGCGGCTCGCGACTGCTCGACTGCGAGCTAATTGTGCGCGGCTCTACCCAGGCATTGACTTAAAGTAAACCTCTTTAAGACTCACTGTCTGGTCAAAGCCCCGCCGCTTAAGTAACATGGCGGGCTGACGAACGAATAAATACAGCGAAACGATAGTGGCACAACGAGATTATGTACGTCGCGGCCAGCCGGCACCTTCGCGACGCAAAAAGAGTGGCTCAAGGAACAAGCAACGTAGCCTGCCTGCTGTCTCGCCAGCGATGGTCGCTATTGCTGCGGCTGTACTGGTCGCCTTTATTGGTGGCCTGTACTTTATCACGCATCATAAGAAAGAAGAGTCCGAGGCGCTTCAGGGCAACAAAGTGGTCGGCAATGGCTTACCACCAAAACCTGAAGAACGCTGGCGTTACATTAAAGAGCTGGAAAGTCGCCAGCCGGGGGTGCGTGCGCCTACCGAACCGTCCGCCGGTGGCGAAGTGAAGAACGCCGATCAGCTCACGGATGAACAGCGTCAGCTCTTGGCCCAGATGCAGGCCGATATGCGCCAGCAGCCAACGCAGCTGAACGAAGTCCCGTGGAATGAACAAACGCCCGCTCAGCGTCAGCAAACGTTGCAGTTGCAGCGTCAGCGCCAGGCTCAGATCCAACAGCAGCAACAGCAGCAGTGGGCGCAAACCCAGCCGGTACAGCAGCCTCGCTCGCAGCCGCGGGTGACGGAACAGCCTTATCAGCAGCCGCAGCCGCAGCAGCAAACGCGCACGGTACAAACTCAGCCTGCCCAGCAGCCAAAAGCGCAGCCGCAAAAGCAAGCCGCCCAGCCGTATCAGGATCTGCTGCAAACGCCGGCGCATACCACCGCGCAGCAGCCGAAAACGCAGCAGGCCGCACCGGTCACCAAAGAGACCGAGGCCCCGAAGCAAACGGCTGAGAAAAAAGATGAACGTCGCTGGATGGTGCAGTGTGGTTCGTTTAAAGGCGCAGAGCAGGCGGAAACCGTCCGTGCTCAGCTGGCGTTCGAAGGGTTTGATTCACGCATTACCACCAATAACGGCTGGAATCGCGTGGTGATTGGTCCGGTGAAAGGCAAAGAAAATGCCGATGGCACCATTTCCCGTCTGAAGGTCGCGGGCCACACAAACTGCATTCGACTCGCTTCCGGGGGTTGAAACCCCCAAAATCCCCCCCATCTATCATTCTATTCAGCCCTGAGCACAGGCTCAGGGCTTCTGTTTCCCGATTCTGTAACCAGGGGGTCTGCTCGTGACAACAATAGTAAGTGTACGCCGTAACGGCCAGGTGGTAATTGCCGGGGACGGCCAGGCCACGCTGGGTAATACCGTCATGAAAGGCAACGTGAAGAAAGTGCGTCGTCTCTATAACGACAAAGTGATCGCCGGTTTTGCAGGCGGCACTGCCGATGCCTTCACGCTGTTTGAACTGTTTGAACGCAAACTGGAAATGCACCAGGGTCATCTGGTGAAAGCCGCCGTTGAGCTGGCGAAAGACTGGCGTACCGACCGCATGCTGCGCAAGCTCGAAGCGCTGCTGGCCGTGGCCGACGAAAACGCCTCGCTGATCATCACCGGTAACGGTGACGTGATCCAGCCAGAAAACGACCTGATTGCCATCGGCTCTGGCGGCCCATACGCTCAGGCAGCTGCCCGCGCGCTGTTGGAAAATACCGACATGAACGCGCGCGATATCGCGGTGAAAGCGTTGGATATTGCAGGTGATATCTGCATCTATACCAACCACAATCACACCATCGAAGAATTACCGTCTAAAGCGTAAGGATCTCCCATGTCTGAAATGACCCCACGCGAAATTGTCAGCGAACTGAATAAACACATTATCGGCCAGGACAATGCCAAGCGTTCCGTGGCGATTGCCCTGCGTAACCGCTGGCGTCGTATGCAGCTTGATGAAGAGCTGCGCCATGAAGTGACCCCAAAAAACATTCTGATGATCGGCCCGACCGGCGTCGGTAAAACCGAAATCGCCCGTCGTCTGGCGAAGCTGGCTAACGCGCCGTTCATCAAAGTTGAAGCCACCAAGTTCACCGAAGTGGGCTATGTGGGTAAAGAAGTGGACTCCATCATCCGCGATCTGACCGATTCGGCGATCAAGATGGTGCGCGTTCAGGCTATCGAGAAGAACCGCTATCGCGCCGAAGAGATGGCCGAAGAGCGTATTCTCGACGTGCTGATCCCACCTGCCAAAAACAACTGGGGCCAGGCGGAACAGCAGGCTGAGCCGTCTGCGGCGCGTCAGGCGTTCCGCAAGAAGCTGCGCGAAGGCGAGCTGGACGACAAAGAGATTGAGATCGATCTCGCCGCTGCGCCAATGGGCGTTGAAATCATGGCCCCTCCTGGCATGGAAGAGATGACCAGCCAGCTGCAGTCCATGTTCCAGAACCTGGGTGGCCAGAAGCAGAAAGCGCGTAAGCTGAAAATCAAAGACGCGATGAAGCTGCTGATCGAAGAAGAAGCGGCGAAGCTGGTGAACCCGGAAGAGCTGAAGCAGGATGCTATCGACGCGGTTGAGCAGCACGGCATCGTGTTTATCGATGAAATCGACAAAATCTGTAAGCGCGGTGAATCCTCAGGCCCGGACGTTTCCCGTGAAGGCGTTCAGCGCGACCTGCTGCCGCTGGTTGAAGGCTGCACCGTCTCCACTAAACACGGCATGGTCAAAACCGACCACATCCTGTTTATCGCCTCTGGTGCGTTCCAGGTGGCCAAACCGTCTGACCTGATCCCGGAACTGCAGGGTCGTCTGCCGATCCGCGTTGAGCTGCAGGCGCTGACCACCGAAGATTTCGAGCGCATCCTGACCGAGCCAAACGCCTCTGTGACCGTACAGTACAAAGCGCTGATGGCAACCGAAGGCGTGAACATCGAGTTCACCGAGGATGGCATTAAACGCATCGCTCAGGCGGCATGGCAGGTTAACGAAACGACCGAGAACATCGGCGCGCGTCGTCTGCACACCGTACTGGAACGCCTGATGGAAGACATCTCTTATGATGCGAGCGACCTCAATGGCGAAAGCATTACCATCAACGCAGAATATGTGGGCAAACACCTGGATGCGTTAGTGGCAGATGAAGATCTGAGCCGTTTTATCCTATAATCGCGGTTATTGCATTTTCATCACTGTTGATGGGGGCTAATGCCCCCATTTTTATTGGCTAAATAACTATGACTGATATCAGCCGTACTCAGGCGTGGCTCGAAAGTTTACGCCCTAAAACCCTTCCTTTGGCCTTCGCCGCGATCGTCGTCGGTACTGCGCTTGCCTGGTGGCAAGGGCATTTCGATCCGTGGGTGGCGGGGCTGGCGTTGATTACCGCCGGTCTGCTGCAAATCCTCTCCAACCTCGCCAACGACTATGGCGACGCGGTAAAGGGCAGCGATAAGCCTGACCGCATCGGGCCACTGCGTGGGATGCAAAAAGGGGTGATCACCCAGGCGCAGATGAAACGGGCGCTGATTATCACCGTGGCGCTGATTTGCGTGTCCGGCCTGGCGCTGGTGACGGTAGCGTCTAAAACCACCAGCGATTTTATTGGCTTCCTGGTGCTGGGCCTGCTCGCCATTATCGCGGCCATTACCTATACCGTTGGTACGCGGCCCTACGGTTATATTGGTCTGGGTGATATTTCAGTCCTGGTCTTCTTCGGCTGGCTAAGCGTGATGGGGAGCTGGTACTTACAGACGCATACGCTGATCCCTGCCCTGTTCCTGCCGGCGACCGCCTGCGGCCTGCTGGCGACGGCGGTGCTCAACATCAACAACCTGCGCGATATTGACAGCGACCGCGTAAACGGTAAGAACACGCTCGCGGTGCGCCTCGGCCCGGTAAATGCACGCCGCTACCACGTCTGCCTGCTGATGGGGGCGCTGATTTGCCTGGCGCTGTTTAACCTGATTTCACTGCACAGCCTGTGGGGCTGGCTGTTTATACTCGCCGCACCGCTGCTGGTGAAACAGGCGCGCTTCGTGATGCGCGAACTTAGCCCGTCCGCCATGCCGCCGATGCTCGAACGCACGGTAAAAGGGGCGCTGTTAACTAACCTGTTGTTCGTCATCGGGATTGTCCTGAGCCAGACGCTGCGTTAACTGACAAATATCAATTAACAATTGATGATTTTGCCAACAACGCCTTTCGCACGATATACTGAACACATTCGCAGCAACTGAGCGTTAAACCTATGAAATACGATACCTCCGAGCTTTGTGACATCTACCAGGAAGATGTCAACGTCGTTGAACCGCTGTTCTCCAACTTTGGTGGACGGTCGTCGTTTGGCGGACAAATCATCACGGTGAAATGTTTCGAGGATAACGGGTTGCTGTACGATCTGCTCGAACAGAATGGCCGTGGCCGCGTTCTGCTGGTCGATGGCGGTGGTTCAGTGCGCCGCGCCCTGATCGACGCTGACCTTGCCCGTCTTGCCGCGCAAAACGAGTGGGAAGGAATTGTGGTCTACGGCTCCGTGCGCCAGGTGGACGATTTGGAAGACCTGGATATCGGCATCCAGGCTATCGCAGCCATTCCAGTGGGTGCAGCAGGTGACGGCATCGGCGAAAGCGACATCCGCGTGAATTTCGGCGGCGTGACCTTCTTCTCCGGCGACCATCTCTATGCCGACAATACCGGGATTATCCTTTCTGAGGATGCGCTGGATATTGAGTAACGATAAAGGCCATCGGCAAACCGGATGGCCTTTTTTTTATTTATCTTCACCCGATTCATAATGGGTGATACGAATTTCATACGTTCCCTTCCGCTCCTCGACAGCAATCCCCATCTGAACACGATGGTCGGGATAGCTATCAATATAAGCGTTGAGCTTTTCAGCTATCGACTGGATTTTATCCCCTTCAATATCCGTAAACGTAAGCGTACTGATCTGCAAGCCACTTCCCTCATCGGCGTGACGGGTAAAATACCAGTGCGATGCAACCCTGGGTGCCTGCCTGAGCGGTTCAGGTGTTAATAAATAATATTGAAGAAAATCACGTTGCGTGTATTCCTCATCCATGAAGGAACGCGTCATCAAAAGACAATAAAGTATCGCCAGCGCAGAGAACGTTAAAATAAGGAAATATTTCTTCATACGCGCAATTCAAGAAAAGTGTTATCGACAATATCGCTTTGTTTCGTCATCTCGCGTTCCGTGTGAGTTGTCGTATCAAGCGAGTCTATTTCGATGAAATAAAAAAGGCACGCATTTAGCGTGCCTTTTGTACGAATTCGGAATTACACTTCTTCCATACGTCCCAGAAGCGCCTGCAGACGATCCTGCCAGCCATTCTGCTGTTCGCGCAGCTGGTGGTTTTCACGCTCCAGTTCTTCGCGGCTGTGCTGAGCATTCTGAACTTCCTGTGACAGGGAGTTGTTCTTCTCTTTCAGCTCTTCAATTTCCATCTGCAGCAGGGTGATGGTGTCGATCGCCTGCTGTACTTTCGATTCCAGTTTCTCAAACACTTCTAAAGACATGATGCTACCTCTCCTGAATTGCAAGGCGACGCTTTAACGTAAACGCGCACGACATAGCGTCGATTGTATGGAGCGCGACGCTCTCTGTCCAGCGACAGACCGCGCAGATCGCGCTTTGCAACACTTTTCAGTGTCATCCTGGTGCGTTCGCGGCATATACCCCTAAATTGTTAACTCTTTAGTTAATGAAATGATTCAGCTCTCATTTCTGTCGTGATGCAAAAACGCGCTTTATGGCGCGAAAACGCTCATTTTATTGACGCAGACCACACATTTTGATTTCGATATTTCTCGTTTTTGCTCGTTAACGATAAATTAACACCGTGTCTACAGGGCACCATGGCTGTCACGGGCGGTCATGCTAACAAAAAACATTCAATTTCTTCAGGATTCCGATTATGAGTCAGACATCAACCTTAAAAGGCCAGTGCATTGCCGAGTTTCTGGGTACCGGGTTGTTGATATTCTTCGGAGTGGGCTGTGTCGCAGCACTGAAAGTGGCGGGTGCCAGTTTCGGTCAGTGGGAAATCAGCATCATCTGGGGTCTGGGCGTGGCGATGGCCATCTACCTGACCGCAGGGGTTTCCGGTGCACATCTTAACCCGGCGGTGACCATCGCGCTGTGGCTGTTCGCGTGCTTCGACGGACGCAAAGTCGTACCCTTTATCCTTTCTCAATTTGCCGGCGCGTTTTGCGCAGCGGCGTTAGTTTACGGGCTTTATTACAATCTTTTCAGCGACTTCGAACAAACGCATCATATGGTTCGCGGCAGTGTCGACAGCCTGGAACTGGCTGGCATCTTCTCCACCTATCCGAACCCGCATATCAATTTTGTGCAGGCGTTCGCAGTTGAAATGGTGATTACCGCTATTCTGATGGGCGTTATCATGGCGCTGGGCGATGACGGGAACGGTATCCCGCGCGGCCCGCTGGCGCCTCTGCTGATTGGCCTGCTGATCGCCGTCATCGGGGCATCTATGGGGCCTCTGACAGGCTTTGCGATGAACCCGGCGCGTGACCTGGGGCCGAAAACCTTCGCGTTCTTCGCGGGCTGGGGCGACGTTGCCTTCACCGGCGGCAAAGACATTCCTTACTTCCTGGTGCCGCTGTTCGGGCCTATCGTAGGGGCGGCGCTGGGCGCATTCGGCTATCGCAAATTAATTGGTCGCCACTTACCGTGCGACACCTGTGTGGAAGAGGAGAAAGAGACGACCTCCGCCACACAACAAAAAGCTTCGCTGTAAACTGACTACGGGACACAAACCATGACCGAAAAAAAATATATCGTTGCGCTCGACCAGGGCACCACCAGCTCCCGCGCTGTCGTAATGGATCATGACGCGAACATCGTCAGCGTGTCACAGCGCGAATTTGAACAAATTTATCCTCGTCCAGGCTGGGTAGAGCACGACCCAATGGAGATCTGGGCGTCACAAAGCTCTACTCTGGTCGAAGTGCTGGCGAAAGCCGACATCAGCTCCGACGAGATTGCCGCCATCGGCATCACCAACCAGCGTGAAACCACCGTTGTCTGGGAACGCGAAACCGGCAAACCGATTTACAACGCCATCGTCTGGCAGTGCCGCCGCACCTCGGAAATTTGCGAAAAGCTGAAACGCGACGGCATGGAAGAGTACATCCGTAGCGCCACCGGGCTGGTCATTGACCCGTACTTCTCCGGCACCAAGGTGAAGTGGATCCTCGACCACGTCGAAGGCTCACGCGAGCGCGCAAAACGCGGCGAGCTGCTGTTCGGCACCGTCGATACCTGGCTTATCTGGAAGATGACCCAGGGACGCGTGCACGTCACCGACTACACCAACGCCTCGCGCACCATGCTGTTCAACATCAACACCCTCGAGTGGGATGACAAGATGCTGGACGCGCTGGATATCCCACGCGCCATGCTGCCACAGGTACGCAAGTCCTCCGAGGTGTACGGCCAGACCAACATCGGCGGTAAAGGCGGCACGCGTATCCCTATCGCCGGTATCGCTGGCGATCAGCAGGCGGCGCTGTTCGGCCAGCTGTGCGTTAAGGAAGGGATGGCGAAGAACACCTACGGCACCGGCTGCTTTATGCTGATGAACACCGGCGAGAAGGCGGTGAAATCAGAGAACGGCCTGCTGACGACTATCGCCTGTGGCCCGCGCGGCGAAGTGAACTACGCTCTGGAAGGCGCGGTATTCATGGCAGGCGCGTCTATTCAGTGGCTGCGCGACGAGATGAAGCTCATCAGCGACGCGTTTGACTCCGAATATTTCGCCACCAAGGTGAAAGACACCAACGGCGTATACGTGGTGCCTGCCTTCACCGGCCTTGGCGCTCCCTACTGGGACCCGTATGCGCGCGGTGCTATTTTCGGCCTGACGCGCGGCGTGAACTCAAACCACATCATCCGCGCGACGCTGGAGTCCATTGCCTACCAGACGCGCGATGTGCTCGAAGCGATGCAGGCCGACTCCGGCATTCGTCTTCACGCCCTGCGCGTGGACGGCGGCGCGGTCGCCAACAACTTCCTGATGCAGTTCCAGTCCGATATTCTGGGCACCCGCGTGGAGCGTCCTGAAGTGCGCGAAGTTACGGCGCTTGGCGCGGCGTACCTCGCCGGTCTGGCGGTCGGTTTCTGGCAGAACCTGGACGAACTGCAGGAGAAAGCGGTCATCGAACGCGAATTCCGCCCGGGTATCGAAACCACCGAGCGTAACTACCGCTACAGCGGCTGGAAGAAAGCGGTGAAGCGCGCCCTGGCGTGGGAAGAGCACGACGAGTAATCAAATATTCCCTCTCCCATGGGGAGAGGGTCAGGGTGAGGGGCCCAGACCGCACCGGTCCCCGCACCCCATCCCACTCTGTGATAAACTTCGTGCAATTCTTTTTGATTGCACGAGTACCTCATGAAACGTGAACTTGCCATCGAGTTTTCCCGCGTCACCGAAGCCGCCGCCCTGGCTGGCTATAAATGGCTTGGCCGTGGCGACAAAAATACCGCTGACGGCGCAGCTGTCCATGCCATGCGCATTGTCCTCAATCAGGTCAACATCGACGGCACCATCGTGATTGGCGAAGGCGAAATCGACGAAGCGCCGATGCTCTACATCGGTGAAAAAGTCGGTACCGGCAAGGGCGATGCCGTGGATATCGCCGTCGACCCCATTGAAGGCACCCGCATGACGGCGATGGGCCAGGCTAACGCCCTGGCAGTGCTGGCGGTCGGCGACAAAGGTTGCTTCCTCAATGCGCCAGATATGTACATGGAAAAGCTGATCGTCGGCCCCGGCGCGAAGGGCGCAATCGACCTTAACCTGCCGCTGGAAGAGAACCTGCGCAACGTCGCCGCGGCGTTGGGTAAACCGCTCGGTGAACTGACCGTCACCATTCTGGCGAAACCGCGCCACGACGCCACCATCACCCAGATGCAAAAGCTCGGCGTGCGCGTCTTTGCCATCCCGGACGGCGACGTTGCCGCCTCCATCCTGACCTGCATGCCTGACAGCGAAGTGGACGTGCTTTACGGCATCGGCGGCGCGCCTGAAGGCGTGGTCTCCGCGGCGGTGATCCGCGCGCTCGACGGCGATATGCAGGCCCGCCTGCTGGCGCGTCACGACGTTAAAGGCGACAGCGAAGAGAACCGTCGCATTGGCGAGAACGAACTGGCACGCTGTGCGGCGATGGGCATTGAAGCCAACAGGGTACTGGCGTTAAAAGACATGGCGCGCAGCGATAACGTGGTCTTCTCTGCAACCGGCATCACTAAAGGCGATCTGCTGGATGGCATTACCCGCAAGGGCAATATGGCGACCACCGAAACGCTGCTGATCCGCGGAAAATCACGCACCATTCGCCGCATTCAGTCTATCCACTATCTCGATCGTAAAGACCCGGACGTGCAGACCCACATTCTGTAAAACCGTTTGATCGATTGAGCTTTCCGGCCCGATTGGGCTGGAAATCTTCCCCGCAAGACCGGAAGATAGAGCAGAGAAACAGCACAGGAGAAGATCATGGCGGACTGGGTAACGGGTAAAGTCACAAAGGTACAGTTCTGGACCGATGCGCTATTTAGTCTCACCCTTCACGCTCCGGTTCATCCGTTTACCGCAGGGCAATTTGCGAAGCTGGGGCTGGATGTCGACGGCGAGCGCGTACAGCGCGCCTATTCATACGTCAACGCGCCGGATAACCCGGACCTTGAGTTCTATCTGGTTACCGTCCCGGACGGCAAGCTCAGCCCGCGCCTCGCCGCGCTGAAGCCCGGCGACGAGGTGCAGATTGTCAGCGAAGCCGCAGGCTTCTTCGTGCTGGACGAAATTCCGGACTGCGACACCCTGTGGATGCTGGCGACCGGGACCGCCATCGGCCCTTACCTCTCCATTCTGGAGTACGGCAAAGATCTTGAGCGTTTTAAGAATATCGTGCTGGTACACGCCGCGCGCTATGCCGCTGATTTGAGCTATCTGCCGCAAATGCAGGCGCTGGAGCAGCGCTATGCCGGGAAGCTGAAAATTCAGACCGTGGTCAGCCGCGAAACGGCGGCAGGCTCGCTGACGGGACGCGTGCCGGCGTTGATTGAGAGCGGTGCGCTGGAAGCGGCGGTTGGTTTACCGATGAATACGGAAACCAGCCACGTGATGCTGTGCGGTAACCCGCAGATGGTCAGGGATACGCAGCAGCTTCTGAAGGATACCCGGCAGATGACGAAGCACCTTCGCCGCCGACCGGGCCATATGACGGCTGAACACTACTGGTGATCAGCGGTACTTCACCTCAAGGGTGTCTTTACCGTATTTGTTTTCGCTCTGGGTGCCGATAAACGCGCCCAGATCGATAATCATCATCACAAAGATAATGGTCGGCAACAGCAGGCCAACCACCCACGGGAGGATGGATGGCAGTATCGACCAGTCCCCTGCCACCAGCATCCACGCCAGAATAATCAGAAATGCCCATGCGCCGGAGCGGCCGCGATCGTGCAGGCGTTTTACCACCACTGCCGCCGTTGGCCACAGCAGGCACACCAGCGCAAAGGCCGCAGTTTGCGTGCTCAGCCACGCATTGAACGCCACGAAAAACAGCGCCAGCATAGCGACGATCCACGTCACTATCCATATCCAGAAGTCCCGGCGTCCGATACGCCCTTTGAATGAAAACAGCCACTGCTGTATGGTCATGTAAGGTTCCTTATTATGATATAGCGCGCATTTTACCCTGGAGTGGTGACCTTTTGACAAGCCAGGCATATATCGTTTTAATCATGGCCATTGACGGCCAGGGGCAATATTGATGAAAAGTTCGGCATACTCTCTGTTACTGTGTTTAGCGATGCTGAGCGCCAGCGTCACCCTGCACGCCGCCGACAACGCCGCTCCTGCTGCCGCGCCCTATCTGCTTGCGGGCGCGCCGTCGTTCGATCGCTCCATCAGCCAGTTCCGCGAAGCCTTTAACAAAGACAACCCAACCCTGCCGCTGGATGAATTTCGCTCTATCGAGAGCGCCCGGGATACCTCGACCCTCACCCGCGCAGCCAGCAAGATTAACGAAAATCTGTATGCCTCAACCGCGCTGGAGCGTGGAACGTTAAAAATCAAAAGCATGCAGATAACCTGGCTGCCCATCCAGGGGCCTGAACAGAAAGCGGCAAAAGCGAAAGCCCATGAATACATGAGCGCCGTGCTGCGCGCTTTTACCCCGGCCTTAACCAAAGCGCAGAGCCAGCAAAAGCTGCAAAAACTGCTCACTGCGGGTAAAAACAAACACTATTACGCCGAGACCGAAGGTGCCGTTCGCTATGTGGTGGCAGATAATGGCGAAAAGGGACTGACCTTCGCTGTTGAACCGATTAAGCTGGCACTATCAGACCCGCTCGGAGGGGCGAATTAATGACAAAAAGCAAAGCCTTTCGAGGGAAAATCTCTATACTGATTCACAGACCATGCCGCCCTTAAGGGTGGCCATATTCCTTAATTCGCTTATTTAGCGTGGAGAATTAAAATGCGACATCCTTTAGTGATGGGTAACTGGAAACTGAACGGCAGCCGCCACATGGTAAACGAGCTGGTTGCGAACCTGCGTAAAGAGCTGGCTGGCGTAACGGGCTGTGCGGTTGCTATCGCGCCACCGGATATGTACCTGGACCTGGCTAAACGTGCCGCTGACGGCAGCCACATCGTGCTGGGTGCTCAGAACGTTGACGTTAATCTGTCTGGCGCATTCACCGGTGAAACCTCCGCTGAAATGCTGAAAGATATCGGCGCGAAATACATCATCATCGGCCACTCTGAGCGTCGCACCTACCACAAAGAATCCGACGAGTTTATCGCGAAGAAATTCGCCGTGCTGAAAGAGCAGGGTCTGATCCCGGTTCTGTGCATCGGTGAAACCGAAGCAGAAAACGAAGCGGGTAAAACCGAAGAAGTGTGTGCTCGTCAGATCGACGCCGTACTGAAAACCCAGGGCGCGAGCGCGTTCGAAGGCGCGGTTATCGCTTACGAGCCAGTCTGGGCTATCGGTACCGGCAAATCAGCAACCCCAGCGCAGGCGCAGGCGGTTCACAAATTTATCCGTGACCACATTGCTAAAGCAGACGCGAAAGTGGCTGAGCAGGTTATCATCCAGTACGGCGGTTCCGTAAATGCAGCGAACGCCGCTGAGCTGTTCACCCAGCCGGACATCGACGGCGCGCTGGTTGGCGGCGCATCCCTGAAAGCCGACGCTTTCGCGGTGATCGTTAAAGCAGCAGAAGCCGCTAAACAGGCGTAATGCTGTTGTGGCGGGTGGCGCTTAGCTAACCCGCCCTACGGTTCTGTAGGCCCGGTAAGCGTCAGCGCCACCGGGCTTTTTTACAGCCGTCCCAGCAAGCTAAACCACAGATAATCCAGCGGCAGCAGCACCATATAGGTCGCTATCGCCAGTGCCAGACACAACAACATCCCCGCCCTCGCAGGCACCTTCCCTAACCCCATCGCCACCACAATCGGCGACGCCTGATACGGCAGCAGCGGCGTGGAATACCCCAGCACCTGAATCATGATCACCGACAGCAGCGGGAAGCCGGTCGCATCCGCGAAGCTCTGCGCCAGCGTGGTGTACAGCGCCGGAACGCCGTTGGCCGTCATGATGAAGTTGAGCGCGGTGGTGATCCCCGTCAGCGCCAGGAAGCTGGTAAACGGCCTGTCTGCATCCAGCGGCATAACGTGCAGCAACGCCTCCCCCACCGCCGCACCGATACCGGTCTGCGTGACGGTAATCGCCAGCCCGAGAATGCCCGCCACATAAATGCAGGTGCGCATGTTCACTCCCGCCGAGAACTCCTCTCCGGTGATAAAGCCAATACGCGGCAGCATGACGATGACCGATGCCGCCAGACCCGTCCAGGCGGGTCCCACGCCGTGCCAGCTCTCGGTGACCCACATCACCAGCACGACCGCCAGCAGCCAGGCGAGACGCTTTTCGTCCCGCCCCATCGGCTCAGAGGGTGCCAGATTGCGCGGCGGCTTTGGGCTGCCGGGAAACAGCCAGCAGATCAGGCCGATCAGAATCAGACCTTTGAGAATGCCCAGCACCGGCGTATGCAGCAGCAGGTACGGCACATAGTTGAGGTGGATCCCGTACGAACCTTCCGCCGCGCCGCTCATCACCAGGTTGGGAACGTTGGCTGGCAGAATGGTCGCGGAGAGCTGGAACGTGCCGAATCCGACCGCCAGCGCCAGGCCAAACCAGGCGCGGGAGCCATCAGGAATACCGGCCCGCTTCGCCATGGCGGCGACAATTGGCATCAGCAGCGCAATACGTCCCATGTTCGACGGCATCACAAACGCCAGCGCGTAGCTGAGCAGCACCACGCTTGCCACCATCAGTACCCAGGAGTCGGTCAGTTTCGCGGACAATGCCCGCGCGGCCCTGTCCGCGAGGCCGGTTTTGCGGATCGCCACGCCCAGCACAAACCCGCTGAACACCAGCCAGAAAGCGGACGACGCAAAACCGCCGAAAATAACGTCCGGCGGGGCTATTTTGGTGGCCATCGCCGCCGTGAAAAACAGCAGCGCGGTAATGAACTCCGGCAGCAGCGACGTCGCCCAGAGCACAATGGTGACGCCAACAATCAGCGAGGGCAGAAACAGAGGGTGAGTGAACCAGAGCGACATGCCTGTCTCCTGTAGATTTTTTCAGCAAGTCTACGGCGACAGGCAGGGCGAGTAAACGCTATTTATGGTGGGGTCACTTCAGGATATCGCATTGATGATCCTGTAATTCCTCAGCGGATGCGCGGTTAAGGGTGAGCAGGTTACGTTCGGTCGCCAGCAGAACAAATGAGCCGTCAGACTGCTGCGCCATCGCCAGCGCGAAGCGTCCCATATGGTCGCGCGCTTCCGGCAGCTCTTCCGCCAGCATCATGAACGGGCTGCGCTGTACCAGCTCGTTTTCCGTCACCCTGCGGGCGAGATATTCATGCCCTTCCAGTCCGCCGGGAAGCGGCAGCCACTGGGTGCTGATCTGCCCCTGGCTGGCGTCCAGCTTTTGCCGCACGTCCGGACGCAGGCAGGAGATGTGAATATGGAAATGGTTCTGCGTGCGGCCAGTCGGGGAGTTGATGGTCAGTGAGACGGCGCTGTCCGGCACGTCTGCGCCGCGCTTCTGGCTCATAAAGTTACGCGACTGCCACGCCAGCCAGAAGAAGTTAGGGGTTTGAGGCTCGGTCAGGAGCGGGCTTTCGGTGCCATTGATGCGGTAGGTGGGCATCAGCAGATACTGCAGCGGACCGTTGCGGTCTTTAAACACCACGTAGCCTGCATCCGGCTTCACCTCTGCGCACGGCGCAGGGTTATCGTTTTTAAGCTGATTAGGCACGCACTGGTCGAGCACGATATGACGCAGCGCATTCGAATTACCCGCTTTTAAAAAGTACCAGCCCCCTGCGGCGAGCACGATAACAATCAAAATGAGCAAAAGTATTTTTTTCACAACGCGTTCCCTGTTTTTCATAGAGGCAAAAGAGTAACGCAAAATGATGACCAAATAAAAAACCCGGTGGATTTCTCACACCGGGTCACCGTGTCGTTCTGTGCGAAAGGCTAGCGTTTGCTGATCTGGTCGAAGGTGCCGCCATTGGAGAAATGCGTTTTCTGCGCGTTGGCCCAGCCGCCAAATTCCTCATCAATGGTGAAGAGTTTCAGTTTCGGGAAGGCGTTCTCGTACTTCTTCGCAACCGCCGGATCGCGCGGACGATAGAAGTTTTTCGCGGCAATGTCCTGGCCTTCCGGCGAGTAGAGATACTTCAGATAGGCCTCAGCCACCGCTTTGGTATCCTTTTTCTCCACTACCTTATCGACGATGGAGACAGTCGGTTCGGCGAGGATAGATTCGCTCGGGGTGACGATTTCAAACTTGTCTTTGCCCAGCTCGTTAGTCGCCAGCAGGGCTTCGTTTTCCCACGCAATCAACACGTCACCAATGCCGCGCTCCACGAAGGTATTGGTTGCGCCACGCGCGCCGGAATCCAGCACTTCAACGTTTTTATACAGCGCTTTGACGAAATCCTGGGCTTTCGCCTGGTCACCGTTGTTGTGGTGTAGTGCGTAGCCCCAGGCCGCCAGGTAGTTCCAGCGCGCGCCGCCGGAGCTTTTCGGGTTCGGGGTGATCACGGAAACGCCCGGCTTGACCAGGTCGTTCCAGTCATGGATCTGTTTCGGGTTGCCTTTACGCACCAGGAAAACGATGGTCGAGGTGTACGGCGCGGAGTTGTCCGGGAGGCGTTTGATCCAGTTCTTATCAATACGGCCACGCGCGGCAATGGCGTCTACGTCGTAAGCCAGCGCCAGGGTGACGACATCGGCTTCAATGCCGTTGATGACCGAGGTTGCCTGCTTACCGGAACCGCCGTGCGACTGGCGAACCACCACGTTATCACCGGTTTCCTGCTTCCAGTGCGCCGCAAAGGCCTTGTTATACTGATCGTACAGCTCACGCGTCGGGTCGTACGACACGTTCAGAAGCTGAATGTCCTTTGCCAGCACGCTGGTCGATGCCAGCAATAATGTTAACCCTACGCCCCACTTGTTCATCGCCCGGCTCTCTTATGCAATGTTTTGATGATTGCAGCGTGCCAGAAAGCTAACCGATGATTAAAGAATAAAAAAAGATTGGCTATAACTTTGAGGAATAAAAAAGGAGATTGAGTGCGTAAAAAAGCCGGGTGGCGGCTACGCCTTACCCGGCCTACGAACCAAACTTTTGTAGGCCCGGTAAGCGCTGCGCCACCGGGCAACAGAGCCGATTAGTACAGTTTTTTCGCGCAGTCCAGCCAGTCACCTTTGAACGGACGCTTCATGTTTTCAATCGCGTCGATGATGTCATGGTGTACCAGTTTTTCGTTCTGAATACCGACGCAGCGGCCACCGTGGCCCTGCAGCAGCAGATCGATCGCATACGCGCCCATGCGGGACGCCAGGATACGGTCGTATGGCCCTGGGGAGCCGCCGCGCTGGATGTGGCCGAGTACGGTTGCACGGGTTTCGCGCTTGGTTTCGGTTTCGATGTACTTCGCCAGTTCATCCACATCACAGATGTGCTCGGTGATGGCCACGATCGCGTGTTTCTTACCTTTCGCGATACCGGCTTTGATTTCGTTCACCAGATCTTCACGGCTGAACTCCACTTCCGGCACCACGATGAACTCACAGCCACCCGCAATCGCCGCCGCCAGGGTCAGATCGCCACAGTAGCGACCCATCACTTCCACGATGGAGATACGCTGGTGAGAAGAAGAGGTGTCGCGCAGACGATCAATCGCTTCAACAACGGTACCCAGTGCGGTGAAGAAACCGATGGTGTAGTCGGTGCCTTTGATGTCGTTGTCGATGGTGCCCGGCAGGCCGATGCACGGGAAGCCCATTTCAGTCAGACGTTTTGCACCCATGTAGGAACCGTCACCGCCGATAACAACCAGCGCATCGAGGCCACGTTTTTTCATGTTTTCGATAGCCACTTCACGAACGTGTTCGTCACGGAATTCCGGGAAGCGTGCGGAGCCGAGGAAGGTGCCGCCACGGTTGATCATGTCAGACACGCTGTAACGGTCGAGCTGAACCATACGGTCTTCATACAGGCCCAGGTAACCGTCATAGACGCCAAACACTTCCAGACCTTCGGTCAGGGCTGCACGAACAACCCCACGAATTGCCGCGTTCATGCCGGGCGCATCACCGCCGCTTGTCAACACACCGATTTTCTTAATCATGACTACCTCTGAACTTAGGAATGCAAAATTGAAATCTGTTGCCGAAAGAAATTATTCCATCAACGAATACTGCAAATAGTATATCAATCTCTTCCAGCTGAATTGATTCAGGTCAGACCCTATGGCGGTAATTTATACACAAAATGCTGGCCTGGCTCACTTTTTTACACCGTATTACGAAAGCTGAACGTGTCCGGGTACAACCGAGCAGGGGTCCTGGTGAATGATGACGTCTGAACCAGGAAAACGCTGCAAAATTGCCTGCTCGACCTGCTCAGCTATGATGTGAGCCTGAACCAACGGCAGGTTGTCTTCCATTTCTATGTGAATCTGAATAAAGCGGGTCGGCCCTGACTGCCGCGTACGAAGATCGTGTGCCCCACTGACGCCGGGCCAGGAGGTCACGATGGAATATATATCATCGCGTTCTGCGTCCGGAAGCGCGCGGTCGAGAAGCGATTGCACCGCGTCATACCCCATCCGTAAAGCGCTATACAAGATATAGACGCCAATGCCTAACGCAAACAACGCGTCCGCACGATGCCAGCCATACCAGGCCAGACCGAGCGCAATAAGAATCGCCCCATTCATCATAACATCAGACTGATAATGAAGCATATCTGCCCGTACCGCCTGGCTTTGCGTTTTACGCACGACCCAGCGCTGGAACGTTACCAGAACAAGAGTGCTTATAAGTGCGATTACCGTAACAGCCACGCCGACGCCCGGATCGTTCATCGGTGTCGGCGAGGCGAGATGCTGAATGCCGGTTAAAAACAGGAACAGCGCCGAACCGGAAATAAACATGCTTTGCGCCAGCGCCGCCAGCGATTCCGCCTTTCCGTGCCCGAAGGTGTGCTCTTCATCAGCCGGTTGCAGCGAATAGCGCACCACCAGCAGGTTGGTCAGCGAGGCGGCAATATCCACCAGCGAGTCCACCAGGGCAGCCAGAATACTGACCGAGCCCGTGTACCACCACGCAAAAATTTTGATAATCAGCAAACACGACGCCATCACCGTCGCGGCTATTGCGGCCCGGCTAACCAGCCGGCCATAGGATTGATTCATAAACACTCCTGTCATGCCATGGCGCTAGTATAACGGATGGAAGAGGAGTCTAAGGATGAATAAAAGGTTAACAAACCTGAACGACGGGCAAAAAAAACCCCCACATCATGTGGGGGAAGACAGGGATGGTGTCTATGGCAAGGAAAACAGGGTTTACTGGTTACTACGGGTGCTGCTATTGCTACTGAAAAACGTTGTTTCTGAGCTTCGCTGCATCCGTGCAACCTCACGCAACTGGTCCATTCGTTGCTGATGTTTGTCGTTCAAAACCGCTTGCTGCTCGGGCGATAGCAGGTGGAACATCTGGTTGCGGACCTTCGCCATCTCTACCTGGCGGTCAACCTGTTCCTGAGCCATTTTTTCGGCCTGAGCGCGTACAGCGCTTTCGTCAAAATTTTCTGCGGTGACGAGGCGGTGCATTGTCTCCATTTCGCTAACATTAACAGGGGGCTGCTCATGTCGTGCCCTCTGCATCAGATCTCGCATCTGTTGGCGTTGATGTTCGGTTAAACTTATGCCGTCAAACATATGGCTTTGGCTGCTATTCTGCGCTGCGCCCTCCTGCGAGGAACCGGTATCGCCGATGATAGCTACAGCAGCCTGGCTAAACGCACTGAAGGCCAGCGTTGAGGCCATGACGGCAGCGGTAACTTTGCGCATCACTTGCTCCCAAAATCTTTCATGTCGCGATTCAGCGAGAGACAGTCTACGATTCAGGCTGCAAACATGCGTCAGGGGGTGTAAAACAACGTAAAGTCATGGATTAGATAGCCTTGATGTCGTAATTTCTGCCTCGGAGGTATTTAAACAATGAATAAAATTCTGTTAGTTGATGATGACCGAGAGCTGACTTCCCTTTTAAAGGAGTTGCTCGACATGGAAGGTTTCAACGTTCTGGTTGCCCACGATGGCGAGCAGGCGCTGAGTCTCCTTGATGACAGCATCGATCTACTTTTGCTCGACGTTATGATGCCGAAGAAAAACGGCATTGATACGCTGAAAGAGCTTCGCCAGACGCACCAGACCCCCGTTATCATGCTGACCGCACGCGGCAGCGAACTTGACCGTGTCCTTGGCCTTGAGCTGGGTGCGGATGACTATTTACCGAAACCGTTCAACGACCGTGAACTGGTGGCCCGTATTCGCGCAATCCTGCGTCGTTCCCACTGGAGCGAGCAGCAGCAAAATACGGACAACAGCTCGCCGACGCTGGAAGTGGACTCCCTGAGCCTGAACCCGGGTCGTCAGGAAGCCAGCTTTGACGGCCAGACGCTGGAATTAACCGGCACCGAGTTCACCCTGCTTTATCTGCTGGCGCAGCATCTCGGCCAGGTGGTATCGCGTGAACACCTGAGTCAGGAAGTGCTGGGCAAACGTCTCACGCCGTTTGACCGCGCCATCGACATGCATATTTCTAACCTGCGCCGTAAATTACCGGAGCGTAAAGACGGTCACCCGTGGTTTAAAACCCTACGTGGTCGCGGTTATCTGATGGTTTCCGCTTCATGATAGGCAGCTTAACCGCCCGCATCTTCGCCATCTTCTGGCTGACGCTGGCACTGGTTTTAATGCTCGTACTGATGTTGCCAAAACTCGACTCACGCCAGATGACGGAGCTTCTCGACAGTGAGCAACGTCAGGGCGTGATGATCGAACAACACGTCGAAGCCGAGCTGGCAAACGATCCGCCAAACGATTTGATGTGGTGGCGCAGGCTGTTTCGCGCTATCGACAAGTGGGCGCCGCCCGGACAACGTCTTCTGCTGGTGACCAGCGAAGGCCGCGTCATTGGGGCCGATCGCAATGAAATGCAGATCATCCGCAACTTCATTGGCCAGGCGGATAACGCCGACCACCCTCAGAAGAAAAAATATGGCCGGGTTGAGATGGTAGGGCCTTTCTCCGTCAGAGACGGGGAGGATAACTATCAGCTCTATCTGATTCGCCCTGCGAGCAGCTCCCAGACAGATTTCATCAACCTGCTGTTCGACCGCCCGCTTCTGCTGCTGATTGTGACTATGCTGCTCAGCTCGCCGCTGCTGCTCTGGCTGGCGTGGAGTCTGGCGAAACCGGCACGTAAGTTGAAAAACGCCGCCGACGAAGTGGCTCAGGGCAACCTGAGACAACATCCCGAGCTGGAAGCCGGGCCGCAGGAGTTCCTGGCCGCCGGGACCAGTTTTAACCAGATGGTGAGCGCCCTTGACCGCATGATGACCGCGCAGCAACGCCTGCTATCGGACATCTCCCACGAACTGCGCACCCCGCTCACGCGACTGCAGCTTGGCACCGCGCTGTTGCGCCGCCGCAGCGGCGAGAGCAAAGAGCTGGAGCGTATTGAAACCGAAGCGCATCGTCTGGACAGCATGATCAACGATTTGCTGGTGATGTCGCGCAACCAGCAGAAAAACGCGCTGGTGAGTGAAACGGTCAAAGCCAACCATCTGTGGCATGAGGTGCTGGATAACGCGGCATTCGAAGCCGAGCAGATGGGGAAATCGTTCACCGTTAACTTCCCGCCAGGCCCATGGCCGCTGTACGGTAACCCTAACGCACTGGAAAGCGCGCTGGAGAATATCGTGCGTAACGCCCTGCGCTACTCGCACACGAAGATTGAGGTGGCGTTCTCGGTGGATAAAGACGGGATCACCATCATCGTGGACGACGACGGCCCGGGCGTGAGTCCGGAAGATCGCGAGCAGATTTTCCGTCCGTTCTACCGTACCGACGAGGCGCGTGACCGCGAGTCCGGCGGCACGGGGCTGGGGCTGGCGATTGTTGAAACCGCCATGCAGCAGCATCGTGGCTGGGTGAAAGCCGACGACAGTCCGCTGGGTGGACTGCGTTTAACGCTGTGGCTGCCGTTGTATAAGCGTTCGTAGCTGTTCGTTTTGCAGGCCCGGTAAGCGCAGCGCCACCGGGCAAATTCACGCAAGATGCCAACAAAAAAGCCGGGTGGCGGCTTCGCCTTACCCGGCCTGCATTTCGCCAAAAGGGATTATCTTCCCCACAATCTTCGCGAATTATCCTCAATTTTGTTGCTTAAACGCCTTTTCTGCATCGTTCTGGTCCAGCTTGTCGATAGCCCTGCCGCTGACAGCAGGCGATGATACTGCTCATCGTCAAAGGGCATATGCCAGGCGATCGCGCAGGCGTCGTACACCGACACATCACTCACGCGTGAAACGAGCGCCAGCGGGGCATCCGCCGAAACGTTCCCCGCCAGCACCACGCGGTAGAGCCAGCCGGTTTTACCGGCGCTTTGCAGCCGGGCGGACATATCTTCAATGCCAAAATGGTAGTTCAGCTTGAAGCACGGCGAGCGCGGCTGCGTCACCTGAATCAGGGCATCGCCCCAGCGGAAGATATCGCCGATAAAGACGTTTTGCTCGGTCAGCCCCTCGGTAGAGAGGTTCTCGCCAAAGGCGGGTGCGACGAAGCGCTCCGCCTGCTCGGGGAATTCACTCATCCAGTAAGCATAATGCTCACGCGGATAGTGGCACAGCGCGCGCTCCGGCCCGCCGTGAATTTTCTTTTCGGCCTGCTCATCGCCCACGAGACCGCGCTCGGTGAGGCTCAACTCGCCGTCAACCTGCACTTTGGCGATGGCGCTCGGGCGGCTGCCTTCGTACTCCGTTACCTTGCCTGTAAACACGTTGACCGGGTAGTGCATCTCTACTCCTTCAGATACAAAAAAAGCGAGTCATCAGACTCGCTTCTCACAGGCGTCAATGCAACCTTATTTTTTCGCAGCGAAACGCGCTGCAGCTTCGTCCCAGTTCACCACGTCCCAGAAGGCTTTGATGTAGTCTGGACGACGGTTCTGGAACTTCAGGTAGTAAGCGTGTTCCCACACGTCCAGGCCCAGGATTGGGAAACCGGATGCACCAGAGATCGCTTCACCCATCAGCGGGGAGTCCTGGTTTGCGGTAGAAACCACCGCCAGTTTGTCACCTTTCAGGACCAGCCACGCCCAGCCAGAGCCGAAACGGGTCGCAGCGGCTTTCTCGAATTCCGCTTTGAAGTTGTCTACGGAACCGAAGTCGCGCTCAATAGCCGCTTTCAGATCGCCCTGCAGGGTAGTACCGGTTTTCAGGCCTTTCCAGAACAGGCTGTGGTTAGCGTGGCCGCCAGCGTTGTTACGCAGAACGGTTTTCTTGTCTGCTGGCAGCTGGTCCAGTTTGGTGATCAGCTCTTCAACCGGCAGGCTAGCGAACTCTGGCAGGCTTTCCAGCGCAGCGTTGGCGTTGTTCACGTAGGTCTGGTGGTGTTTAGTGTGATGGATTTCCATCGTCTGCTTGTCGAAATGCGGTTCCAGTGCGTCGTAGGCATACGGCAGGGATGGCAGTGTATAACTCATAATCCTCTCCATTAGTGTCGGGCGGCACAGCTGTTAATGCCGCGTAAGCAGTTGGTTCATTATAGTTAATTAAATGATATTGAAAATGATTATCAATGCCGTAGTTTTTATAAGGTTATTCATTTTCCCTCTCATCGCGAAATTGTGAGTCTGCTCACGCGGTTAACGTGCTGATTGCCATCCTGAACAAAAGTGCGGCAACCTTCTGAAGGTTCCCAAACCGCCTAATTTTTACACTCATCAAGTCGGCGGGAAGCCACCGACTATAAAAACGATGAGGATGTAAAAATGAATCATGCGATTACGATGGGTATTTTCTGGCATTTGATAGGCGCAGCCAGTGCAGCCTGTTTCTATGCCCCGTTTAAAAAGGTTAAACATTGGTCATGGGAAACCATGTGGTCCGTCGGCGGTACGGTGTCATGGCTGATTTTGCCGTGGACCATCAGCGCCATGCTCCTGCCCGATTTCTGGGGCTATTTCTCCTCCTTCAGCGCCTCTACCCTGCTGCCGGTCTTCCTGTTTGGCGCGATGTGGGGCATCGGCAACATCAACTATGGCCTCACCATGCGCTACCTCGGCATGTCGA
The DNA here is from genome assembly GCF_005503595.1 of Enterobacter sp. 2VL. NCBI lineage: Bacteria > Pseudomonadati > Pseudomonadota > Gammaproteobacteria > Enterobacterales > Enterobacteriaceae > Enterobacter > Enterobacter sp. 2VL. Next base: position 71,976 of record NZ_SCNE01000011.1, on the reverse strand, counting down.
TGGGTATCGGCATCGCGATTGGCATTACGCTGATTGTCGGCACCCTGATGACGCCAATCCTCAACGGCAATTTCGACGTGCTGATCAATACCGAAGGCGGGCGCATGACGCTGCTGGGCGTGCTGGTCGCGGTGATCGGCGTGGGCATCGTGACCCGCGCGGGCCAGCTTAAAGAGCGCAAGATGGGCATCAAAGCCGAGGACTTCAACCTGAAGAAAGGGCTGCTGCTGGCGGTAATGTGCGGCATCTTCTCCGCCGGTATGTCCTTCGCCATGAACGCCGCCAAACCGATGCACGAAGCCGCCGCCGCGCTGGGCGTCGACCCGCTGTACGTTGCCCTGCCAAGCTACGTGGTGATCATGGGCGGCGGCGCGCTGGTCAACCTGGGCTTCTGCTTTATTCGTCTGGCAAAAGTGAAGAACCTGTCGGTAAAAGCCGACTTCTCGCTGGCAAAACCGCTGATCGTAACCAACGTGCTGCTCTCCGCGTTGGGTGGGCTGATGTGGTATCTGCAGTTCTTCTTCTACGCCTGGGGCCACGCCAGCATTCCGGCGCAGTACGATTACATGAGCTGGATGCTGCACATGAGCTTCTACGTGCTGTGCGGCGGCCTGGTGGGGCTGGTGCTGAAGGAGTGGAACAACGCCGGGCGTCGTCCGGTGGGCGTGCTGAGCCTCGGCTGCGTGGTGATTATTATCGCTGCCAACATTGTTGGCCTCGGCATGGCGAACTGATCACGCCGCCTTTCGACTACGATGACGCCACTGTACCGGCGTCATCCCCACCTCGCGGTTAAACACCACCGAAAAGTAGTTGCTGTCCTCAAAGCCGCAGCGCATCGCCACCTCACTCACCATCAGCTCCGTATGCTGGAGCAAATACTGAGCGTGGCAGATGCGCAGCTGGCGCAGATAGTGGTTCACCGTCATCCCGGTCTGGGTGCGGAACTGCTGGCGTAACGCGCGTTCGCTGCACTGCTCCTGCTCGCAGAACTTTTCCAGCACGAAACTCTTGTTCAGGCTGCCCGCAAGTTGGGTGATGAGCTTATCAAGCAGCGCCTCCTGAGTGGTGGCGGAGGGGTTGTCGGTGGCATAACGATAGCGCTTGAGGGTCATTACCAGCTGGGCAAAGAGCAGCTCCGCCATCTGGTTAGCCTCGGGATCGTTTTTCAGGCTCTCCTGTTCAAGCTGGGAAATCACCTGCCGGACCTGGGTCATGCCGTTGCTGCTTAAGCGCCAGTGCGGTGCGCCCTTCGCATCAACAAACCCCGGAATGTTTGCGGCCCAGTCGACGTTGAGTTTGAGCCTGTCTGGGCAGTAGATGACGTTCTGCAACACCAGGTCGTTCACCGAGGCGTAGGAGTGTTTGTCCTCGGCGCGAATGTAAAACAGATCCCCGCGCGTGATGCGGTAAGGCCGGTCGTTAAGGACGTGCAGGCCGTTGCCCCGCCACACCAGCACCAGCTCGCAAAATTCATGCGTGTGTTCGGCAAAGACGTTTTGCGGATAGCGATCGGCCACCGCAACGGCCTGGCCTGCGGAGGCAAAAAAATCATCTTTGCGAAGAATTAACTGAGCAGCCACACCACAACCTCACGGGCGAATAACCTGACATTATTAGCCTTTTTGCGGCGAAAAAACGGTGATTGCCCTCGCGTTACTGAAGCGACGCGTCCTTGCCCTGGCGTATGTCGCGCGGCGACCAGCTAAATTCACGGCGAAACAGCGTCGAAAAGTGGTTACTGTCGCCGAAACCGCAACGATAAGCGATGTCCGTGACGCTTTCATCCGTGTGGCGCAGCAGATGCCGGGCCTTGATTAAACGCAGGCGGTTAAGATAGCGCTGTGGGGTCAGCCCGGTGTGCTGCTTCAGCTGGCGGTGCAGGGTACGCAGCGACAGCGAGAAATCATCCGCCAGCGTTTCCCAGCAGATATCCTCAGCAAAGTGCTCTTCCAGCCAGGCCATCAGCTGGTTAAGGCGCGCAGCGTTATTTTCCAGCCCCTCCACCAGGCTACTGCGGCGCAGCAGCACCAGCAGTTGCATAAACAGAAGTTCACGCGTGGCAACGACGTGCGTCTCCAGCCCCTCCTCGCTCTGCTCCATCTGGCTCACCAGCTGGCGCACCTGCTGCAACGTGGACTGATTAACCCGCCAGTGCGACGGATAGTGCCCGTCTTTCTCCTGGGGCAAAAGCTGATTAAGCCCGGACAAAAACTGGAACGCATCCGGCGAGCGATACAGCACGTTGGTCAGACACAGGTTGTCGGTATGTTCGTATAAATGCCGGTCGTGATCGCGTACAAAGCAGACCGTGCCACCGCTGATAGTGTACGGCTGGCCGTTGAAGACGTGAATGCCCGTGCCGTGCTCAACAATCACAATCTCATGGAAATCATGATGATGTTCCGGAAACGCTGCCTGCGGGAGCCGTGGCTCAATCGCGACAGGCGATCCGCCCGAAGGAAAAAAATCCACGCTGTGTAGTACGGTCATAACGGCCCCCACCAATGAGAAAAGTTCTCAAAATAGTAATTAAGGCCCGGCGCACGCACCTTAAATTTTCAGCAGCAAACCTCGCAAAAGCTGTTCGTTTTTCAAGAAACGGGCGGAAAGATCGGGAAATGCGGTAAGCGTCACACTGCCTGAAAACCCCGCCATTACTGGAAACTGTGAACTGCCTCACGTTCACCTTTGCTTTCTTGCCAGCGCGCGATTTGCCCTGTCACTGGCGAGAAGGTGCCTTTTTCTTCCCTTTCTTACACTCACCGCTAATGACTTGAGAAAGGACGTGACCATGACTTTTCGCCATTGTGTGGCTGTCGATTTAGGCGCATCCAGCGGCCGCGTAATGCTGGCGACCTGGGACCGTAGCCAGCGCACGCTTTCGCTTCGCGAAATGCACCGTTTTGCCAACTGCCTGCAAAAGCGGGACGGCTTTGATACCTGGGACATTGACGGCCTGGAGGCGGCCATCCGTACCGGGCTTGAGAACGTCTGCAATGACGGCATCCGTATCGACAGCATCGGAATTGATACCTGGGGCGTGGATTACGTCCTGCTGGACGACGCTGGCGAACGCGTCGGCCTGCCCGTCTCTTACCGCGACAGCCGTACCGACGGCGTCATGGCGCATGCCATCGCCCATCTGGGTAAAGAGACGATTTACGGGCGCAGCGGCATTCAGTTCCTGCCGTTTAACACCCTGTATCAGCTGCGCGCCCTGGTCGAACAGCAGCCGGAACTGGCAGCAAAGGCGGCGCACGCCCTACTGATCCCCGACTACTTCAGCTACCGCCTGACCGGCAACCTGAACTGGGAATACACCAACGCCACCACCACGCAGCTGGTGAACATCAATTCCGATAACTGGGACGAAAACCTGCTGGCCTGGACGGGTGCCTCGCCGTCGTGGTTTGGCACGCCGACCCATCCGGGCAATGTGATTGGCGAGTGGCTCTGCCCGCAGGGCAATCCGATCCCGGTGGTGGCCGTGGCGAGCCACGATACCGCCAGCGCGGTCATCGCCGCGCCGCTTGCCGACAAAGACGCGGCGTATCTCTCTTCCGGCACCTGGTCGCTGATGGGCTTTGAGAGCAAAACGCCCTACACCAGCGACGCCGCGCTGGCGGCGAACATCACCAACGAGGGCGGTGCAGAAGGCCGTTACCGGGTGTTAAAGAACATCATGGGGCTGTGGCTGCTCCAGCGGGTGCTGAAAGAGCAGAACATCACCGACCTGGCCTCGCTGATTGCACAAACCGAAAAGCTGACGGCCTGTACGTACCTGATCAACCCCAATGACGACCGCTTTATCAACCCGGCGCACATGAGCGCCGAGATCCAGGCCGCCTGCGTCGAGGCCGGCCAACCGGTGCCGTCCCGCCCTGCCGAGCTGGCGCGCTGTATTTTTGACAGCCTCGCCCTGTTGTATGCCGACATTCTCGACGAACTGGCGAGCCTTCGCGGCAGGCCGTTCAGCCGGTTGCACATCGTTGGCGGCGGCTGCCAGAACCAGCTGCTGAACCAGCTTTGCGCCGACGCCTGCGGGATCACCGTCGTCGCCGGGCCGGTTGAGGCCTCCACGCTCGGCAATATCGGCATTCAGCTGATGACCCTGGACGAACTGGCGAGCGTCGACGATTTCCGCTCGGTAGTGGCCGACAACTATGGCCTGACCACCTTCACTCCCCATCCCTGCCATGACATTGCCCGCTACCGGGCGCAGTTTCAGCAAAAACGACTGACTAAGGAGCTTTGCGCATGACCACTCAACTTGAACAAGCCTGGGACCTGGCTAAACAGCGTTTCGCCGCCGTCGGCGTGGATGTCGACGCGGCGCTGCGCCAGCTCGACCGTCTGCCCGTCTCTATGCACTGCTGGCAGGGCGATGACGTCGCCGGTTTCGAAAACCCAGGCGGTTCGCTGACGGGTGGCATTCAGGCAACGGGTAATTATCCGGGCAAAGCGCGCAACGCCAGCGAACTGCGTGCCGACCTGGAGCTGGCGCTGAGCCTGATCCCGGGTCCAAAACGCCTGAATCTGCACGCCATCTATCTCGAATCCGACGAGCCGGTGGCGCGTAACGAGATCAAACCGGAACACTTTACGAACTGGGTGGCGTGGGCCAAAGCCAACCGGCTGGGGCTGGACTTTAACCCGTCCTGCTTCTCGCACCCGCTGAGCGCCGATGGCTTTACCCTCGCCCACGCCAACGATGAAATCCGCCAGTTCTGGATTGACCACGTCAAAGCCAGCCGCCGCGTCTCGGCGTACTTCGGCGAGCAACTCGGCACGCCGTCGGTGATGAACATCTGGATCCCGGACGGCATGAAGGACATCACCGTTGACCGCCTGGCGCCGCGTCAGCGCCTGCTGGCCGCACTGGATGAAGCCATCAGCGAAAAACTAGACCCGGCGCACCACATCGACGCCGTGGAGAGCAAGCTGTTCGGCATCGGCGCGGAGAGCTACACCGTCGGCTCGAACGAGTTCTACATGGGCTACGCCACCAGCCGCCAGACCGCGCTGTGCCTGGACGCCGGTCACTTCCACCCGACGGAGGTGATCTCCGACAAAATCTCCGCCGCCATGCTCTACGTGCCGCGCCTGCTGCTGCACGTCAGCCGTCCGGTGCGCTGGGACAGCGACCACGTGGTGTTACTGGATGACGAAACTCAGGCAATCGCCAGCGAAATCATCCGCCACGACCTGTTCGACCGCGTGCACATTGGCCTCGATTTCTTTGACGCCTCCATCAACCGCATCGCGGCGTGGGTTATCGGCACCCGCAATATGAAGAAAGCCCTGCTGCGCGCCCTGCTGGAGCCAACCGCCGCGCTGAAGCAGCTGGAGGAAAACGGCGACTACACCGCCCGTCTGGCGCTGCTGGAGGAGCAGAAATCCCTGCCGTGGCAGGCGGTGTGGGAGATGTACTGCCAGCGTCACGACGCCCCGGCGGGCAGCCAGTGGCTGGATAACGTGCGGGCGTATGAGAAAGACGTTCTCACCGCTCGTCAGTAAAAAACATTGCCCGGCGGCGCGTTGCTTGCCGGGCCTACAGGTAAGAGTAGGCCGGGTAAGCGTAGCGCCACCCGGCATTTTCAAAGGAAACACAGTATGCAGACCATCACCACCTCCTGGTTCGTCCAGGGCATGATCAAAGCCACCTCCGACGCCTGGCTCAAGGGCTGGGACGAGCGTAACGGCGGCAACCTGACGCTGCGTCTGGACGACGCAGACATCGAGCCGTACGTCGCCGATTTCCACCCGCAGCCGCGCTATATCGCGCTGAGCCAGCCGATGCCGCTGCTTGCCAATACGCCGTTTATCGTCACCGGTTCCGGCAAGTTTTTCCGCAACGTACAGCTTGACCCGCAGGCCAACCTCGGGGTGGTGAAAGTGGACAGCGACGGCGCAGGCTACCACATTCTTTGGGGGCTGACGGACGAGGCGGTGCCCACCTCTGAACTGCCTGCGCACTTCCTTTCCCACTGCGAGCGCATCAAGGCGACCCAGGGCAAAGACCGCGTGATCATGCATTGCCACGCCACCAACCTGATTGCCCTGACCTACGTGCTGGAAAACAGTTCGGATTTGATCACCCGCAAGCTGTGGGAAGGCAGTACCGAATGTCTGGTGGTCTTCCCGGACGGCGTGGGCATTCTGCCGTGGATGGTGCCGGGCACCGACGAGATCGGCCAGGCCACCGCGACGGATATGCAAAAACATTCCCTGGTGCTGTGGCCGTTCCACGGCGTGTTCGGCAGCGGCCCGACGCTGGATGAAACCTTTGGCCTGATCGACACCGCCGAGAAGTCGGCTGAAGTGCTGGTGAAAGTCTACGCCATGGGCGGCATGAAGCAGACCATCACCCGTGAAGAGCTGATCGCGCTGGGCAAACGCTTCGGCGTCACCCCAATGCAGTCAGCGTTAGCATTGTACCCATAAAAACATCGCGCCCCGCTCATTGAGACGGGGCGAAAACCACCTGCAATCCCTACAACTGACTCATGTGGAGTAAAAGCAATGAAAATAAAGACAAGCTTGATCCTCACCGTTGCCGCACTGGCGTTGTCCGGTTCCGCTTTAGCAGAAGTGAAAATCGCCCTCGTGGCGAAGTCCTTAGGGAATGGATTCTTCGAGGCAGCGAACGTTGGCGCGCAGGAGGCGGCCAAAGAGTTAGGCGATGTAAAAGTGATTTATACCGGCCCGACCACCACCACGGCGGAAGCGCAGATCGAAGTGCTGAACGGGCTGATCGCCCAGGGCGTGGATGCGATCGCCATCTCGGCGAACGATCCGGATGCGGTCGTGCCGGTGCTGAAAAAAGCGATGCAGCGCGGCATCAAGGTTGTCTCGTGGGATTCCGGCGTGGCGAAGGCCGGGCGTCAAATCCACCTGAACCCGTCGAACAACGCCCTGATCGGTGAAACCAACGTCAAACTTGCCGCCGACGCGCTAAAAGCGCTGAACGTCGAGAAAGGCGACGTGGCGGTGCTGAGCGCCACGCCAACCTCAACCAACCAGAATACCTGGATTGCGGAGATGAAAAAGGTGCTGCCGAAGTACCCGTCCGTCAATCTGGTGACAGTGGCCTACGGCGACGATCTCTCTGACAAAAGCTACCGCGAAGCGGTCGGCCTGCTGAAAACCTGGCCTGACCTGAAAGTGATCGTCTCGCCGTCGTCGGTAGGCATTGTGGCCGCCGCGCAGGCGGTCAAAGACCAGGGCAAGATCGGCAAAGTTTACGTCACCGGTTTAGGTCTACCGTCTGAAATGGCGGGCGCAGTGAAATCCGGGGCAAGCAAGAGTTTTGCCATCTGGAACCCGATTGACCTTGGCTACGCTGCCACCTATCTGGCGGATGACCTGGTAAAAGGCACCGCCACCAAAGGCGAAGCCAGCATGGGCAAACTCGGCAAAGTGAAGCTGGATGCCGACGGCAACGGGGCGATGGCCGAGCCGTTCGTCTACGATGCCAGCAACATTGATAAGTTCTCGAAGATTTTCTAACCCTTATCCCCCTCTCCCTGTGGGAGAGGGTCGGGGTGAGGGCATCAGGCCGCATCTCCCCTCACCCTAACCCTCTCCCGAGGGGAGAGGGGATCTAACGGAGAACTATCATGACCCCATTGCTACAGCTTTCGGGCATCACCAAGGTCTTCCCCGGCGTGCGCGCCCTTGAGAACGTGCAGCTTGCGCTGTGGCCCGGCAAAGTGACCGCGCTTATCGGCGAAAACGGCGCGGGAAAATCGACGCTGGTCAAAGTGATGACCGGCATTTATCAGCCTGACGAGGGCGAAATCCTCTATAAGGCCATCCCTGTACACCTCCCGACGCCGGAATCGGCGCACAAGATCGGCATTACCGCCATTCATCAGGAAACGGTGCTGTTCGATGAACTGTCGGTCACCGAAAATATTTTTGTCGGCCAGTATCTCTGTAAAGGCGTTTTCAACACCCTCGACTGGCCGGCGATGCACCGTCGGGCGCAGGCTATCCTCACGCGTCTGGAAGTGCAGATCGACCCGCGCGCAACGCTGAAAACCCTGAGCATCGCCCAGCGTCATATGGTCGCCATCGCCCGCGCGCTGTCGTTTGAGGCGCAGGTGGTGATCCTTGATGAACCGACCGCCGCGCTGTCGCAGCATGAAATCCTCGAGTTCTATCAGATAGTGGAGCGCCTGAAGCAGGAGGGAAAAGCGATCCTGTTTATCTCCCACAAGTTCGACGAGATTTTTGAGCTGGCGGATCACTACACCATTTTGCGCGACGGCGTGTTTGTCGGGGAAGGATCGATAAACACGATCACCGAAGAGCGGATGGTGTCGATGATGGTCGGGCGGGCCATTACCCAGACCTTCCCGAAAGTCGACTGCGAAAAAGGCGAGACGGTGCTGGAGGTGAAAAATCTTTGCCACCCGACCGAGTTCGCCAATATCTCATTCTCCCTGCGCAAGGGCGAGATCCTCGGTTTTTACGGGCTGGTCGGCGCGGGGCGTACCGAGCTGATGCAGGCGCTTTCCGGCATCACCCGTCCATCCTCGGGCGAAATTGTGCTTAACGGTAAAACGCAGCATTTCCGCCAGCCGGCGGACGCCATCAACGCCGGCATTGTCTGCGTGCCGGAAGAACGCCAGAAACAGGGGGCGATTATCGCGCTGCCGATTGCGCAGAACATCAGTCTGCCGCAGCTCGGCAAACTTAACCCGAACGGCGTATTGCATGACGACCGCGAATGGCGACTGGCTGACGAATACGCCACCCGCCTGCAGGTCAAAGCCTTTAGCTGGAAACAGGCGGTGGAAACCCTCTCCGGCGGCAACCAGCAAAAGGTGGTGATCGGCAAGTGGCTGGCGACGCATCCTGACGTGATCATCCTCGATGAGCCGACTAAAGGCATCGATATCGGCTCAAAAGCCGCCGTTCATCAGTTTATGTCTGAACTGGTGGGTCAGGGGCTGGCGGTGATTATGGTCTCGTCCGAACTGCCGGAAGTGATGGGCATGGCGGACCGCATCATCGTGATGCACGAAGGGCTGATGGTGGCCGAATATCAGGCGGGCGACGCGACGGCGGAAACCATCGTCAGCGCCGCCAGCGGTGTAAAACAGGAGGCGGCGTGATGCTTAACTCACTGATGAAACACCGTGAAGCCCTGCTGGGCGCGGTCATTGTGCTGATGATTGTCGCCATCGGCAGCCGCGTGCCGTCGTTTCTCGCGCCGGGCAACCTGGTGGAGATATTCAATGACACGTCGATTCTGATCGTTCTCGCCCTCGGGCAGATGATGGTGCTGCTGACCAAAGGCATCGACCTCTCCATGGCGGCCAACCTGGCGCTAACCGGGATGATCGTCGCGCTGATTAACTTCCACTACCCGGACGTGCCCGTCTGGGGGCTACTGATGCTGGCAAGCGCGCTCGGGCTGGTAATGGGGATGATTAACGGCCTGCTGGTGTGGAAACTGGGTATTCCGGCGATTGTGGTCACCCTCGGCACCATGAGCATTTATCGCGGAATTATCTTTCTGCTTTCCGGCGGCGGCTGGGTCAACGCCAACCAGATGAGCGCGGACTTCCTCGGCCTGCCGCGCGCGGCGGTGTTGGGCCTGCCGGTGCTAAGCTGGTGCGCCGTTGCCGCGCTGCTGCTGGTGGGCTACTTCCTGCGCTACAGCCGCACCGGCCGCGCGCTGTATACCGCAGGCGGCAACGCTACCGCAGCGTATTACACCGGGATCAACGTCGGAAAAATGCAGTTCGTCAGCTTCTGCCTTTCCGGCCTGCTGGCTGGCTTCTGCGGCTATCTGTGGATCTCCCGCTTTGCCGTTGCGTATGTCGACGTGGCTAACGGTTTTGAGCTGCAGGTCGTGGCAGCCTGTGTGATTGGTGGGATCAGCACCATGGGCGGCACCGGGCGCGTGCTCGGCTGTCTGTTCGGCGCGCTGTTCCTCGGCGTCATCAATAACGCCCTGCCGGTAATCGGCGTCTCGCCGTTCTGGCAAATGGCGATTTCCGGCACGGTGATCGTCATTGCGGTGCTGCTCAACGAACGCGGCAACAAACGTAAAGGCAGGCTGATCCTGCGCGACGCGGCGCTGGCGCGTCAGAAACTGGCGGTGAAATCATGAGCAAAATGATGACCACTGAAGAGATCAAAAACGTGCCTGCTGCGCCGGGCCTGCTCCAGCGCCTGCTGTGCTGGGAAGGTTTCCTGCTGGCCGTTACGCTGGCGGTGTTCGTGGGCAACGCCCTCGCCTCGCCTTACTTCCTCAACGTCTGGAACCTCTCCGACGCGACGTTCAACTTCACCGAGAAGGCGATCATCGTCCTGCCGATGGCGATGCTAATTATCGCCCGTGAGATTGACCTGTCGGTGGCCTCGACCATCGCGCTCAGCTCTACGGCGATGGGTTTTTGCGCGGCGGCGGGCATGGATACGCCCCTGCTGGTGTGCGTGGGATTAGGCGTCGGGCTGCTGTGCGGGCTGTTCAACGGCATTCTGGTGACGCGCTTTAACCTGTCGTCCATCGTCATCACCATCGGCACCATGAGCCTGTACCGCGGGATCACCTACATCCTGCTGGGTGATCAGGCGCTGAACAGCTACCCGGAGAGCTTCGCGTGGCTGGGGCAAGGCTACGTCTGGGGCGCGCTGTCGTTTGAGTTTGCGCTGTTTATCGTGCTGGCAGCCGTGTTTGCCTTTGTGCTGCACCGCACCAACTTTGGTCGCCGCACGTACGCCATCGGCAATAACCCGACCGGCGCGTGGTATGCCGGGATCAACGTTAAACGCCACAACCTGATCCTGTTTGCGCTGGTGGGGCTGATGGCGGGCCTCGCCTCGGTGCTGCTCACCTCGCGCCTGGGCAGCACGCGCCCGACGATTGCGATGGGCTGGGAACTGGCGGTGGTGACGATGGCGGTGCTCGGCGGCGTCAATATTTTAGGCGGGTCCGGCAGCATGGTCGGCGTGATCATCGCCGCCTTCCTGATGGGGCTGGTGACCTTTGGCCTGAGCCTGCTAAACGTGCCCGGCATCGTGATGTCAGTGATCGTCGGCGCAATGCTGATCGTGGTGATTTCACTGCCGATTATCACGCGACGGATGATGCAGCGAAGACGGATTCCATAGCCGGGTGGCACTACGTTTACCCGGTCTGCGGATCGCAGGCCCGCGCAAGCGCAGCGCCGCCGGGCATAAAAATCACAGTAATTAAGGAGAATTATCATGAGCTTTATGTTGGCGCTTCCTAAAATCAGCCTGCACGGCGCGGGCGCAATCGGCGATATGGTCAACCTGGTGGCGAACAAGCAGTGGGGAAAAGCGCTGATTGTCACCGACGGCCAGCTGGTTAAACTCGGCCTGCTCGACAGCCTGTTTACCGCACTGGATGCCCACGAGATGTCGTATCACCTGTTTGATGAGGTGTTCCCGAACCCAACGGAAGCGCTGGTGCAACAGGGGTTTGCGGCATTCCGCGACGCGGAGTGTGATTACCTGATCGCCTTCGGCGGCGGCAGCCCGATCGATACCGCTAAGGCGATCAAAATTCTGACCGCTAACCCCGGCCCGTCCACCGCCTACTCCGGCGTCGGCAAGGTGAAAAACGCGGGCGTGCCGCTGGTAGCGATCAATACCACCGCCGGTACGGCGGCGGAGATGACCAGCAACGCGGTAATTATTGATTCCGCGCGTCAGGTGAAAGAGGTGATTATCGATCCGAACATCATCCCGGATATTGCCGTGGACGACGCCAGCGTGATGCTTGATATTCCGGCTTCCGTCACCGCCGCGACGGGGATGGACGCCCTGACCCACGCCATCGAAGCCTACGTTTCCGTAGGTGCGCACCCGCTCACCGACGCCAACGCGCTGGAAGCGATTCGCCTGATCACCCTGTGGCTGCCGAAAGTGGTCGACGAGGGCCATAACCTTGAAGCCCGCGAGCAGATGGCGTTCGGGCAGTATCTTGCGGGCATGGCGTTTAACAGCGCCGGTCTGGGTCTGGTTCACGCCCTGGCGCATCAACCGGGCGCGACGCACAACCTGCCGCACGGCGTGTGTAACGCCATCCTGCTGCCGATCATCGAAAACTTTAACCGCCCGAACGCGGTGGCGCGCTTTGCCCGCGTGGCGCAGGCGATGGGTGTCGATACGCGCGGGATGAGCGATGAAGCAGCAAGTATGTCAGCCATTCAGGCGATTCGCGATCTGAGTACCCGCGTCGGCATTCCGTCCGGCTTTAGCCAGCTCGGCGTAACCAAAGCGGACATCGAAGGCTGGCTGGATAAAGCCCTCGCCGACCCGTGCGCACCTTGCAACCCGCGAACCGCCAGCCGCGATGAGGTCCGCGAGCTGTACCTGGAGGCATTATGATCCGCAAAGCGTTTGTCATGCAGGTTAACCCGGACGCGCACGAAGAGTACGCGCGCCGCCACAATCCCATCTGGCCAGAGCTGGAAGCTGTGCTGAAAGACCACGGCGCGCACCATTACGCCATCTATCTCGACAAGGAACGCCACCTGCTGTTCGCAACCGTAGAGATTGAATCCGAAGCGCGCTGGAACGCGGTAGCAAGTACCGACGTCTGCCAACGCTGGTGGAAACACATGCGCGAGGTTATGCCGTCGAACCCGGACAACAGCCCGGTGAGCGCGGAGTTGATAGAGGTGTTTTACCTGGAATAATGCGTTTTACGCTGCCGCCTTCGCGGCAGCGTCATAAGACGGTAATTGCATCGTTCCCGCGTGGAATAAGGGACAAACCGTTATTCACTTTCTTCGCTGTCTTGCTGACAGAGCCGGTAGTCATACGGCACTTTTCTCGAGTTTTCATTCACTCCCCTTAATTTGGTTAAAAAATGCCTGGTCAATGTCTCAAAAAGGCATCGATAGGGCGTAAATATGATCAGCCTTTACCTTCTTAAACGGCATCGGGCATACGCTTAAGCGAACAGGCACATGACAAGGACGAGATGAGGATGACATTTTCGGCCTCTGTAATGGCAGTAGTGTTGATGGGTGTAATAAGAGGTGGGTAAATATGGCCTTACACGGAACGTTGATACTTAATGGTGCAGATTATGCGCCCTTTAACCTGTATGGGGTCGGGGTTTTTATGGCTCACTCCGGGCAGGGTACCTACCGAAATAATGCCAGTTGCGCAGCCATCCCCACCCAAGGTCCATTGCCACCAGGCAAATACTGGATCATTGAGCGTGGGAACGGCGGCTTCGCCTCCGCGTTGAAAGCGAAATCGCAAGATCTCGTCAATCGGTATTTTTACGGCGCAGAGTTTAACCGCGATGAGTGGTTTGCGTTATACAGGGATGACTTCGGCATAGACGATGGAACGTGGGTTGAGCACGTTCAGCGAGGTCTATTCAGGCTCCACCCTGGGACTATCTCCGAGGGCTGCATCACTATCGCCCATAACTCCGATTACGGGATAATAAGAGATGCATTGATGAACACAACGCAAATGCAAATACCTTGTATGCGTTCCCTTATGGCCCGAGGTTGGGTAGAGGTGATTGACGGTGGCTTTACCAAAACTTGTACGTAGGGTTGCGAAGACGATTTACTTTATCGCTTTGTCTTTCCCCGTAGGGCGTACTCTGGGCCCCGCTGAAGGTTGGTTTGACTATGAATTAGCACACCGGATCGGTGAAGTATTTTATGGGGCGGGTGAGATAGGTCAGGATGCTCTTTATGAGGTTTATACCTACATTGGGCTGATGGCCATTCTACTCATTACAGCGCCCCTCTATCTCTTAACAATGAAGTTACTCAAAAAAATAAGGAACACATAACATGCCAATTCCTCCCTATATGTGGCTCAAAGACGATGGCGGTGCAGATATCAAAGGCTCAGTAGATGTCAAAGACCGCGAAGGAAGCATTGAGATTATCGGGCTGAGTCATGGCGTCAATTTGCCGGTAGACAGCGCTAATGGGGCAATCACCGGTACGCGTCAGCACTCTTCAATGAGAATCGAAAAGGAAGTGGATAGTTCTACTCCCTATCTTTATAAAGCCGCTGCCACCGGCCAGGCGCTGAAAAGCGCAGAAATTAAGTTCTATCACATCAACGATGCAGGTCAGGAGGTGTGTTATTACACCGTGTTTATGGAGAACGTAAAGGTAACCGGCGTTAACTGTAGCGTGCCAAACGTGAAAATCGCAGCCAACGATAAAATCAATCACGTCGAAAGCGTCAGCTTGCAGTATGAGAAAATTACCTGGCGCATTGTTGACGGCAATATCCAGCATAGCGACGCGTGGAACGAACGCGCCACGGCATGAAGATGAGGCGGCACGGGGCTGCTGGCGGTGGTGGCAAACAGCCCAGGCGATTTGTCCATGGCTTTTAACGACGTGATCGTTAATTTTGTTCCGCCACCAGCAGCGCGTGCGTGTCCGGCTCCAGCGCCTTAAAGATATGCGGCAGGTCTGCCGGGTAACAGATGTAGTCCCCTTCCCCCAACTCCTCCGGGTTATCCAGTAGCCCCACTTTCGCGCGACCCTGGGTCACGATAATGTGCTCTACCGATCCCGGCGGATGCGGCTGGGAAATGCGGTCTGCGCCAGGCTGGGTGAGCAGCAAATAGATATCACGCCGCGCCCCCGGCGGGCATGCCGCCAGCAATATGGCTTCATAGTTGGCCTGCCCGGCAATCACCTTGGTTCCTTCTCCCCGACGGATCACCTGCGTCGTGGGCAGCTGCGGCTCCAGCAGACGGGCAAAGGGAATATCCAGCGCCACGCAAAGCGACCAGAGCGTTTCCAGGCTCGGGTTGCCGTTGCCGGACTCAAGCTGCGAAAGCGTGGATTTCGCGATCCCGGCACGGCGGGCAATTTCCGCCAGTGAGTGCCCGGTTCGCAGGCGTTCTCGCACCAGACTTTTGGCGATCACGCTGATTGGCTGCGTCATAAACGGCCCTATACTCTGTTAAAACGAACGATTCGTTCATCTTGTAAAACATCGTTGATCCGTTCATTATAATGGAAATAC
This sequence comes from Enterobacter sp. 2VL, assembly GCF_005503595.1. NCBI lineage: Bacteria > Pseudomonadati > Pseudomonadota > Gammaproteobacteria > Enterobacterales > Enterobacteriaceae > Enterobacter > Enterobacter sp. 2VL. Next base: position 56,961 of record NZ_SCNE01000011.1, on the reverse strand, counting down.
GTTCGATATGGCTAAAATTGTATGACGCATCCTCTCTCCTGCCTCAAAGGCGACACGATAAAAGCGATCGTTCTGGTCTGCCTGGCGGTTGGCGTCGTCGGCATGTCTTATGGATCGCTGGCGATGGCGTACGGGTTTCCGCTCTGGGTGCCCTTTGTCCTGTCACTCACCGTGCTGGCGGGTGCATCCGAGTTTATGTTTATCGGCATTGTGGCGAGCGGCGGTAACCCGCTGGCGGCCGCGGCGGCGGGATTACTGGTTAACGCCCGCCACGTTCCGTTTGGCGTCACGGTGCGCGAGCTGGTCGGCAAACGCGGCCTGAGCTTCCTGGGCTGCCACATCATGAATGACGAAAGCGTGGTGTTTGGGCTGTCGCAAAACACGCCCGAGCAGCGTAAAGCCGCCTACTGGCTGTGCGGCCTGGGCGTGGCCATCATCTGGCCGCTTGGCGCGTTGCTGGGGGCGATGGTCGGCAAACTGCTGCCGGACCCGGAAACCATCGGCCTGGACGCGGTTTTCCCCGCCATTTTGCTGGCGTTAGTGGTACCGGCGTTTAAAAACCGCACCACGCTTATCCGCGCCTGTAGCGGCGCGGTGCTGTCGCTGGCCGCCGTGCCGTTTGCCCCGGTCGGCTTGCCGGTACTGCTCTCGTTACTGGGCCTCGCCGCGAGGAAAAAATAATGGAAAACATGACGCTATTTATTCTTGGCATCGCCATTCTCTCGGCGGGAACCTACCTCATGCGCCTTGGCGGGGCGAAGCTTGGCAGTCGGCTGGCATTGTCCGAACGCTCTCAGGCGCTGCTGTCGGATGCGGCGACGGTGCTGCTTTTTTCCGTGGCGCTGGCGACCACCTTCTATGAAGGGGAGCATTTCGCCGGCATGGCTCGCGTGCTCGGCGTGGCCTTTGCGGTGTTTTTAGCCTGGCGAAAAATGCCGCTGATCGTGGTGATTATCGCGGCGGCAATCGTGACGGCACTGCTGCGGCTGGCCGGTATTCATTAATCCCCCTCCCTTCCTGACGATGTCATATTCGTCAGGAAAATCAATCCTCTCCGGTATGTGGCCTCGCCCACATTTTTTCGCTTCCGTTCGGTGCTGTCTTGTCACGCCCGGCTGACATTTTCACGCTCAGCCTCCTGCCGCCGCCCCCGTAGAATCAGGTCACGCAATTCTCAACGGAGTGACACGATGGCGCACCTGACAGCCGACTGTATCGACCTCAATATCCATGGCAACACCCCCTATTCCATCCTCAAAACGCTGGCGGACATGGCCTGGCAAAATGGCTTCGTCAGCGACCGCGGCGCGTTCTTACAAACGCTTCTGTTGCGCGAAAAGCTGCACTCCACCGGTTTTGGCTCGGGTGTCGCCGTACCCCACGGCAAAAGCCCTGCGGTGAAGCAGCCCTTCGTGCTGTTTGCGCGTAACGCCTCGGGCGTCGACTGGAAAGCCAGCGACGGCGAAGCGGTAACCTGCTGGATCTGCCTTGGCGTGCCGCAACAGGGGGAAGACGGGCAGGTGAAAATGATTGGCACCCTGTGCCGGAAGATCATTCATCCGGCGTTTATTTCACAGCTCAAGCAGGGCGATCGGCACCAGATCCTGGCGCTGCTCAACCAGACATTGGGCGAATAGGAGCGAGCGATGGAAACGACGTTACGGCTTGTCGCCATTACTAACTGTCCGGCAGGCATTGCGCACACCTATATGGTGGCCGAGGCGCTGGAGCGAAAGGCGCGTGCTTTAGGGCATACCATTCAGGTTGAGACCCAGGGTTCCAGCGGGGTGGAAAATCATCTGAGCGATGAGGCGATCCGTGAAGCGGACTACGTGATTCTGGCAACCGGTCGTGGGCTTAGCGCCGACGATCGCGCCCGTTTTGCCGGGAAACAGGTTTTCCAGATCCCGATTTCACACGCGCTGAAGAATATCGACGCTATTTTTAACAACTTATCCACGCAATCGCAGCGGTTCACTGCCGATAGCGCCGTAAAGCTGGGCAAACAGGATGTGCAGAAAGGCAGCGTGATGAGCCACCTGATGGCGGGCGTCTCAGCCGCGCTGCCGTTTGTGATTGGCGGCGGTATTCTGGTGGCACTCGCTAATATGCTTGTCCAGCTTGGCCTGCCCTATACCGATATGGCGAAAGGTACGCCTTCGTTTGCCTGGGTGGTGGAGTCCATCGGTTATCTCGGCTTTACCTTTATGATCCCGATTATGGGCGCGTACATCGCCCTGTCGATTGGCGATAAACCGGCGTTCGCTCCGGCTTTTCTGGTGTGTTATCTGGCGAACGATAAAGGGCTGCTCGGCACGCAGTCCGGGGCGGGTTTCCTCGGGGCGGTCGTGCTGGGACTGGCTATCGGCTATTTCGTGCTGTGGTTTCGCAAGCTCAGGCTCGGCAAGGCGCTGCAGCCGCTGCTCGGCTCTATGCTGATCCCGTTTGTGACGCTTCTCGTCTTCGGTGTGCTGACTTACTACGCGATCGGCCCGTTGATGTCCGATCTGATGGGCGGCCTGCTGCACCTCCTCAATACCATTCCGCCGTCGATGAAGCTTGGCGCAGCGTTCCTCGTGGGCGCGATGCTGGCGTTTGACATGGGCGGCCCGGTCAATAAAACCGCGTGGTTTTTCTGCTTCTCGCTACTGGAAAAACACATCTACGACTGGTACGCCATCGTCGGCGTGGTCGCGCTGATGCCGCCCGTCGCGGCGGGCATCGCAACCTATCTTGCTCCCGGGCTTTTCACCCAGCAGGAGAAAGCGGCAGCCAGCAGCGCCATCGTGGTGGGTGCAACCGTAGCCACCGAACCGGCAATCCCCTACGCGCTGGCGGCGCCGCTGCCGATGCTTACCGCGAATACCCTCAGCGGCGGCATTGCGGGCATGCTGACCCTCTCGTTTGGCCTCCAGCGTCTCGCACCGGGGCTGGGCGTGTTTGACCCGCTGATTGGCCTGATGTCTCCGGCGGGCGCGTTCTATCTGGTGCTGGGCATCGGTCTGGCAATAAACATTACGTTAATAATCGTGTTAAAGGGCTGGTGGCTGAAGCGTAAAGCCGCCCGTCCGGAGGTTGCACATGAACATTGAGTTACTGAAATCGCTCTGCGATGCCAGCGCGGTCAGCGGCGATGAGCAGGAAGTCCGCACCATTCTGATCGACGCCCTGCACCACCATGCCGACGAAATCACCTTCGACGGGCTGGGCAGCGTCATCGCCCGCAAAGGTTCACGCGGGCCCAAAGTGGCTATCGTCGGGCATATGGACGAAGTGGGCTTTATGGTCACCCACATCACCGAGGCGGGGTTTATTCGGTTTGACACCGTCGGCGGCTGGTGGAGCCAGTCAATGCTTAACCATCGGGTCACCCTCCGCACCCGCGAAGGCAAGAAAATCCCGGGCATTATCGGGTCCGTTGCGCCCCATGCGCTGAGCGAAAAGCAAAAGCAGCAGCCGATGAATATTGAGGATATGTTTATCGATATTGGCGCGAACAGCCGCGAAGAGGTGGAAAAACTCGGCATTCGGATGGGTGATTTTGTCAGCCCCGAGGCCAACTTTGCCCGCTGGGGAGAGGACAAAATCGTCGCCAAAGCGCTGGATAACCGCGTGGGCTGCGCCCTGATGGCCGAATTGCTGATCGGCGTCAATAACCCTAACATCCGCCTGTACGGCGTGGGCAGCGTCGAGGAGGAGGTTGGTTTACGCGGGGCGCAAACCTCCGCAGAGTGCGTCAAACCCGACGTGGTGATCGTGCTTGATACCGCCGTCGCGGGCGATGTTCCCGGCATCGACGGCGTGAAATATCCGCTGAAAGTCGGCCACGGCCCCGGCGTGATGCTGTTCGATAAACGCTATTTTGCTAATCAGAAGCTGCTTGCTTTACTCAAACAGAGCGCGGAAAACGCGCAAGCACCGCTGCAGTTCAGCACCATGAAAACCGGCGCGACCGATGGCGGGCGTTATAACGTGATGGGCGGCGGCCGGCCAGTCGTCGCACTTTGCTTGCCGACACGTTATCTGCACGCCAACAGCGGTATGATCGCTGAAAAGGATTATGACGCGGCGCTGAAGATGGTGCATAACCTGCTGATGTCGCTGGATGACAGGCAGGTCGCCGCGCTCACGGATTTTCGCTAAGGATCGGTCATGCTCAACGAACGCCAGTTGGCCTTACTCAATGCGCTGGAGTCACAGCCCGCCGCGCCGGGCACGCTGGCGCAGCAAACCGGCGTTTCCGCCCGCACCATCCTGCGGGATATCGACTACATCAATTTTACCCTCGGCGGCAAGGCGCGGATCAGCGCCTCCGGCAGCGCGGTGTATCAGCTGGATATCATTGACAGGAAACAGTATTTCCAGCTTTTACAGCGTCATGATAATGATGACCGGTTGCTGGCGTTGCTGCTGATCCGCCCGGTCACGACCCGGGCGCAGCTGGCGGATGCGCTTAATCTTCCCGATGCCTGGATTGCGGAACGCCTGCCGCGACTCCGCCAGCGATACGCGCGCGCCTTTACCCTTGCCAGCAGGCCAGGCGCCGGGTACTTCGTCGACGTCGATCAGGACAAACGCATTATCCTGCTGGCGAACCTCTTCAAAAAAGATCCGCTGGTCTACCCGCTGCCGGGCATAAACCCGGCGGTCCTGGGCAGGCTGCACGCACGCTGCCAGATGCTCACGGCGTGGCCGGATATTCATGGCGACTATCTGGTCAGCGTCCTCCTGGCCGTTTACGCGCTGCGCCAGCACCCGATTCTTTCGGCCGGTTGCCCTGACACGGACGCGCTTGAAGCGTGCTGTGAACAGGCGGGGCTTTGGCCGGGGCCTGACGTCCTGAGCGTGTTGTCCCGCAGGCTGGACCGCTTACAGCACAGTGCAAATGCGATAACCCCGCAGTACGTCGCGGACCACCTCACCACCCTGGCCTCCCCCGTCCAGCCGCAGGCGATTGATGCGCAGCTCACGGACGAACTGACCGCGCATCTGAAAAGATGCGTTGCCATGCCAAACTGGTTTCCCGAAAGCCGGCCTGGCTCGATGAATCATCTCAAAGCGGCCTGGCCTGCGGCGTTTGATATGAGCGTGAAATTTATCAATCAGCTGCGAAAGGTAATGGATATACCGCTTATCGACAGCGATCTCCCTGGCCTCTATTTTGCCTGCGCGCTTGAGCGGCACCATAGCGAATGGACGCCAATCGTTTTACTTGCCGATCAAAACGCCATTGCGACCATCAATAAAATGGCCATAGAACGGGAGGTGATGAACTGCCGGGTGGTGGTGGTGCTCACGCCCGAGGCGCTGGCGGCAGTTCAGGACGAATGCCAGCCAGCCCTGATTGTGAATAACAGCCACTATTTGCTGGATGACAGCCAGCGAGACGTGCTGCCTATCCGCAATATCATTACCGCGGCGGGTATCGAGCAGATTAAAGATTTTCTCGCGTCGGCGTTTATCCGCCAGCAGCCCGACCGTTTTTTCCCACCTGAAGGTTCATTTCATTATACGAACGGCCCGGACGAAAGCTGGGACGAGGTCATCGCCGCCGTCACCACGCAGCTGTTTGTGAAAACCGCTATTACGCAGGATGAAGCCCTGCGCATCTGTCAGCGCGAGCGGGAAGGCGAGAATCTGGTGGTGAATCATGTGGCGATCCCCCACTGCTGGAGCGAGGTGCAACGCCCCTTTCGGGGATATTTTATTACGCTTGAACGCGCGATTCGGGTGAACGGTGAAAGCGTTATGCATGTGCTTATCGCCTGTGCCAGCGCGGAGAATCGACAAGAGCTGAAAATTTTTAGCTTTTTAGCGAGCGTGTTAAGCCGCCATTCGTCGCAGCGGATTGAGAGCGTGGGGCATTACGAGGGATTTATTGCGTTACTGCACTGAGAGAGGGAACCTGTCCCGGCTCCGAAGAGCCTGGGACAGCGGCTGTACGGCTTATTTGTTCAGTTCTGCCGTCATGTGTACGCGGTTACCGGTGAACGCCTGGGTGATTTTGTAAGAGGACGCGCCCGCTTCCTGAGCCTGTGCGGCGATTTTAGCTTCTGCACCATCAAGCGTAGAGGCGGTAGCCGTCACGGATTGTGCTGCGAATGAACCAAAAGAGGTAGCCAGAGCGATAACTGCGACAAAAGTTTTGATGCTGTTCATGTGTTTAAACCCTTTCATTAAGTTGTTTAGGTAAGGCACCGTGCCTTGATGAGATAAATAATAGACCTCATCCCGACCAACTAAAAGCGGAAGGATTTGCTCACATTATTCAAATTTATTGATTAACAAGTAGTCGCTGTTCATGGGTATAGATTGTGGCTCTTCCCGGCTTGCAGAACCCCACCAGCGTCAGGTTGCAGCGCTCCGCCACTTCCACTGCCAGCGTAGTGGCCGCCGATACGGCAAACAGAATTTCCACGCCGCACATCGCCGCTTTCTGCACCATCTCATAGCTTGCCCGGCTTGAGACCAGCGCGGCGCCCTGCTGCCAGACGTCGCTTTCGCGCGCCCGACGGCCCAACAGCTTGTCCAGCGCCACGTGGCGGCCCACGTCTTCATGTCCACCCGCAATTGTTCCGCACGGCAACACCCAGGCCGCCGCATGCGTACAGCCGCTCAGTTGCCCGATGGGCTGGACTGTGTTCAGTTGCTCCAGCGCCCTATCAAGGTGCGCCAAATCGAACGTTTGGGTGAACGGCAGCGGCGCGATGGGCTTGCCGATATCGTTGAGTTGTTCAACGCCACACACCCCGCAACCGGTGCGCCCGGCCAGCGCGCGACGGCGCTCTTTCAGCCCCATAAAGCGGCGGCTGGAAAGCTCGATCTGGACTTCCAGCCCGTTACAGGCCTGCACCACGTCCATGCCATAGATATCCTGCGGACGCGCAATAATGCCTTCCGACAGGGAAAACCCAATGGCGAACAGCTCGAGATCTTTCGGGGAGGCCATCATCACCACATGCGAAATTCCGTTGTACACCAGGGCAACGGGTACTTCTTCCGCCAGATAATCGGGCGTGGCATGGGTTATGTGGGGCGGTCTGTGTACCGACCGTTCCACAGTGCCAGCAGGCAGTGGTAACGCGTGGGCAGCACGGTTTTGTTTAAACACAACGGTATTCCTGAACAACCACAGAAGTGAGCCTGCTATTGCATCACAAACGGCAGGCCTTACGCATAGTATGGATCAACTTTTCATCACCCATTGCCCGTCAGTTTACCTACTCATTAGGGAGAGGCGCAATGCAGGCGCGGCTACACCTCTTTAACATAAATCGGGTGCCATGTGACATATATCACAATTTATAATCAATACAGTGATAATACGCTCACTTTGTTTTAACGCTATTGAAACAGGCTTACCGACATTGTGGTATTCTGACGATATCCCTCGTGGAACTGCGGGATTAACGCAAATTTTCACCTTTGCGGCGATTTTTTGACCGCAAAGCAAAACAATAAAGCAATGTCGAAATTAACGAAGGAGTGACCCATGCAGGTCAGCAGAAGGCAGTTCTTTAAGATCTGCGCTGGCGGTATGGCAGGCACTACGGCAGCGGCGCTGGGCTTTGCCCCGGGCGTAGCGCTGGCGGAAACACGGCAGTACAAACTGCTGCGCACCCGCGAAACCCGTAACACCTGCACGTATTGCTCCGTCGGCTGTGGGCTGTTGATGTATAGCCTCGGCGACGGTGCAAAAAACGCCAAAGCATCTATCTTCCACATCGAAGGCGACCCGGATCACCCGGTCAACCGTGGTGCGTTATGCCCGAAAGGGGCCGGTCTGGTGGACTTTATCCATTCAGAAAGCCGCCTCAAATACCCAGAATATCGCGCGCCCGGCTCCGACAAATGGCAGCAAATCAGCTGGGAAGAGGCGTTTGACCGCATCGCAAAACTGATGAAAGAAGATCGCGATGCCAACTTTATTCCTCAGAACGCCGAGGGCGTAACGGTTAACCGCTGGCTCTCTACCGGTATGCTGTGCGCATCTGCCTCCAGCAACGAAACCGGCTATTTAACCCAGAAATTCACGCGCGCACTCGGTATGCTCGCGGTCGACAACCAGGCGCGTGTCTGACACGGACCAACGGTAGCAAGTCTTGCTCCAACATTTGGTCGCGGTGCGATGACCAACCACTGGGTCGACATCAAGAACGCCAACCTTGTCGTGGTGATGGGCGGTAACGCCGCTGAAGCGCACCCTGTCGGGTTCCGCTGGGCGATGGAAGCCAAAATCCATAACGGCGCGAAATTGATTGTGATCGATCCCCGCTTTACGCGTACAGCGTCAGTGGCGGATTTCTACACCCCTATTCGTTCAGGTACTGACATCACTTTCCTGTCAGGCGTATTGCTGTACCTGATGACCAACGAAAAATATAACCGCGAGTACACCGAAGCCTATACCAACGCCAGCCTGATCGTGCGTGAGGATTACCACTTCGAAGATGGCCTGTTCAGCGGTTACGACGCCGAAAAACGCAAATACGACAAAACCAGCTGGAACTACGAGCTTGATGAGAACGGCTTTGCCAAGCGCGATAAGACCCTGCAACACCCGCGTTGCGTGTGGAACCTGCTGAAAGAGCACGTCTCCCGCTATACGCCAGAGGTGGTCGAAAACATCTGCGGAACGCCGAAAGCGGACTTCCTGAAGGTGTGCGAGCTGATCGCCGAAACCAGCGCGAAAGACAAAACCGCGTCGTTCCTGTACGCACTCGGCTGGACGCAGCACTCCATCGGCGCGCAGAACATCCGTACCATGGCGATGGTTCAGCTCCTGCTCGGCAATATGGGAATGGCAGGCGGCGGCGTGAACGCCCTGCGCGGTCACTCCAACATTCAGGGCCTGACCGACCTCGGCCTGCTGTCGCAGAGCCTGACCGGTTATATGAACCTGCCAAGCGAAAAACAGACGGATCTGCAAACCTACCTGACGGCCAGCACGCCAAAACCGCTGCTCGAAGGACAGGTGAACTACTGGGGCAACTATCCGAAGTTCTTCGTCTCGATGATGAAGGCGTTCTTCGGCGATAAAGCGACGGCGGAAAACAGCTGGGGCTTTGACTGGCTGCCGAAGTGGGACAAAGGCTACGACGTCCTTCAGTACTTCGAGATGATGCACCAGGGCAAGGTCAACGGCTACTTATGCCAGGGCTTTAACCCGGTCGCCTCGTTCCCGAACAAAAACAAGGTTGTTGAGTCGCTGTCGAAGCTGAAATTCCTGGTGACGATTGACCCGCTCAACACCGAGACGTCAACCTTCTGGCAAAACCACGGTGAATCGAACGACGTCGATCCGTCGAAGATCCAGACCGAAGTGTTCCGCCTGCCGTCTACCTGTTTTGCGGAAGAGAACGGTTCTATCGTCAACTCCGGACGCTGGCTGCAGTGGCACTGGAAAGGCGCGGACGCCCCGGGCATCGCCATGAACGACGGCGAGATCCTGGCCGGTATCTTCTTGCGCATGCGTAAGATGTACGCTGCTGAAGGCGGTGCGAACCCGGAACCGGTGCTGAACATGACCTGGAACTACTCGACGCCGGAGAACCCGTCGCCGGAAGAAGTGGCGATGGAGAGCAACGGTAAGGCGCTGGCAGACGTTATCGACCCGGCGACCGGCGCCGTGCTGGCGAAGAAAGGCGATCAGCTCAGTACCTTCGCGCACCTGCGCGACGACGGCACGACGTCCAGCGGCTGCTGGATCTTTGCCGGGAGCTGGACGCCAAAAGGCAACCAGATGGCCAACCGCGATAACGCCGACCCGTCGGGCCTCGGCAATACGCTGGGCTGGGCCTGGTCGTGGCCGTTGAACCGCCGCATCCTCTATAACCGTGCCTCCGCAGACCCGCAGGGTAATCCGTGGGATCCGAAGCGTCAGTTGCTGAAGTGGGACGGCGCGAAGTGGGGCGGCGTGGATATACCGGACTACAGCACCGCAGCACCAGGCAGCGATGTCGGGCCGTTTATCATGCAGCCTGAAGGGATGGGGCGTCTGTTCGCTATCGATAAGATGGCGGAAGGTCCGTTCCCGGAACACTACGAGCCGTTTGAAACGCCGCTGGGCACCAACCCGCTGCACCCGAACGTGGTCTCTAACCCGGCCGCGCGTATCTTCAAAGGCGACTTTGAAGCGCTGGGTAAAAAAGACAAGTTCCCGTACGTGGGCACCACTTACCGTCTGACCGAGCACTTCCACTACTGGACCAAGCACGCGCTGCTGAACGCCATTGCGCAGCCGGAGCAGTTTGTGGAGATCGGCGAGAAGCTGGCGAACAAGCTCGGCATCACCCATGGCGACACCGTGAAAGTCTCCTCCAACCGCGGCTATATCAAGGCCAAGGCGGTGGTGACCAAGCGTATTCGCACGCTGAACGTTCACGGTCAGGAAGTGGATACCATCGGCATCCCGATTCACTGGGGTTACGAGGGCGTGGCGAAGAAAGGGTTTATTGCGAACACCCTGACGCCGTTCGTCGGTGATGCGAACACGCAGACGCCGGAGTTTAAGGCCTTCCTCGTGAACGTGGAAAAGGTGTAACGGAGACGACCTATGGCTTATCAATCTCAAGACATTATCCGTCGTTCCGCGACTAACAGTTTCACGCCCGCGCCTCAGGCGCGGGACCACCAGCAGGAAGTGGCGAAGCTTATCGACGTGACCACCTGTATCGGCTGTAAAGCCTGTCAGGTGGCCTGTTCCGAGTGGAACGACATCCGTGACGAAGTGGGTCACAACGTCGGGGTGTACGATAACCCGGCGGATCTGACCGCCAAGTCCTGGACGGTGATGCGTTTCTCGGAAGTGGAGCAGAACGACAAGCTGGAATGGCTGATCCGCAAAGACGGCTGTATGCACTGCGCGGACCCGGGCTGCCTGAAGGCGTGCCCGTCGGAAGGGGCGATCATTCAGTATGCTAACGGCATCGTCGACTTCCAGTCCGAGCAGTGCATTGGCTGCGGCTACTGCATTGCGGGCTGTCCGTTCGACGTGCCGCGTCTGAACCCGGAAGACAACCGCGTCTATAAATGTACGCTGTGCGTTGACCGCGTGAACGTCGGCCAGGAACCGGCATGCGTGAAGACCTGCCCGACCGGTGCAATCCACTTTGGCTCCAAAGAGGATATGAAAACACTGGCGGCAGAACGCGTGGGCGAGCTGAAAACCCGTGGTTACGATAACGCAGGCCTGTACGATCCGTCCGGAGTGGGTGGGACGCACGTCATGTACGTACTGCACCACGCCGACAAGCCGAATCTGTATCACGGCCTGCCGGAGAATCCGGAAATCAGCGCTACCGTGAAGTTCTGGAAAGGCATCTGGAAACCGCTGGCAGCGGTCGGTTTTGCTGCTACCTTCGCCGCGAGCATCTTCCACTATGTCGGTGTCGGTCCGAACCGTGCGGAAGAGGAAGACGATAACCTGCATGAAGAGAAAGACGAGGTGCGCAAATGAAAAGACGTGACACCATCGTGCGCTATACCGCGCCGGAACGCATCAACCACTGGGTCACCGCCTTCTGCTTCATGCTGGCGGCGATAAGCGGGCTGGGATTCTTCTTCCCGTCCTTCAACTGGCTGATGCAGATCATGGGGACACCGCAGCTGGCGCGTATACTGCACCCGTTTGTTGGCGTCATCATGTTCGCGTCGTTCATCATCATGTTTTTCCGATACTGGCACCATAATCTAATCAATCGGGATGATATCTTTTGGGCGAAGAATATTCGTAAGATCGTCGTCAACGAGGAAGTGGGTGACACCGGGCGTTATAACTTCGGCCAGAAATGCGTATTCTGGGCGGCGATTATCTTCCTGGTCCTGTTGCTGGTCAGCGGCGTGATCATCTGGCGTCCGTATTTTGCGCCTGCTTTCTCAATCCCGGTGATCCGATTCGCGCTGATGTTGCATTCATTTGCCGCAGTGGCGTTAATTGTGGTTATCATGGTGCATATTTACGCCGCCCTTTGGGTTAAAGGCACCATTACCGCGATGGTGGAAGGATGGGTTACAAAGACGTGGGCGAAGAAACATCACCCGCGCTGGTACCGTGAAGTCCGCCAGAAACAGGAAAAGTCATCTGAATGAGTATTCGCATAATCCCGCAAGATGAGCTGGGTTCGAGCGAGAAACGCACGGCGGATTACATTCCGCCGTTGTTATTCCCCAGACTCAAGAACCTCTATAACCGCCGCGCAGAGCGTCTGCGCGAGCTGGCAGAGAATAACCCGCTGGGCGATTTTCTGCGTTTTGCCGCGCTCATCGCGCACGCGCAGGAAGTGGTGCTGTACGACCACCCGCTGCAAATCGACCTGACCGCGCGCATTAAAGAAGCCAATGCGCAGGGCAAACCGCCGCTGGATATTCACGTGCTGCCGCGTGATAAACACTGGCACAGGCTGCTGCATTCGCTGATTGCCGAGCTGAAGCCGGAGATGAGCGGCACCGCGCTGGCGGTGATTGAAAACCTGGAAAAAGCCTCTGACATGGAGCTGGAAGAGATGGCGAGCGCGCTGTTTGCTTCCGACTTCTCGCAGGTCAGCAGCGACAAAGCGCCGTTTATCTGGGCTGCGCTGTCGCTCTACTGGGCACAAATGGCAAGCCTGATCCCAGGCAAAGCCCGCGCCGAATACGGCGAAGCGCGTCAGTTCTGCCCGGTGTGCGGCTCAATGCCGGTCACCAGCATGGTGCAGATCGGTACCACCCAGGGGCTGCGCTACCTGCATTGCAACCTGTGTGAAACCGAGTGGCACGTGGTACGCATCAAATGCAGCAACTGCGAGCAGACCCGCGATCTCAACTACTGGTCGCTGGAAAATGAAGACGCGGCGGTGAAAGCCGAAAGCTGCGGCGACTGCGGGACGTACCTGAAGATTCTGTATCAGGAAAAAGACCCGAAAGTCGAAGCCGTGGCGGACGATCTCGCCTCGCTGATCCTGGACGCCAAAATGGAGCAGGAGGGCTTTGCCCGTAGCTCTATCAACCCGTTCCTGTTCCCGGGCGAAGGGGAGTAATCTCCTGTAGTGGCTCGTACTTTTGCGAGCCACGTTCCGTTTCCGCACTAATTCCCAGCCATTTCGCTCCATTTTCGGATTTCGTTTACCCCTCCTTACGTAGATAAATCGACCTTTCTTCGCCACTATTCCCGCCTTAACAAAACATGACAAACTGCAAGGGAATATGTCGAAATGGAATTTCGATTCTTAGCGCCCCTCACGCGCTTTTCGTTTAGCTGCGTTTTTCTCTGCCTCTCTTCCGCCGCCGCCGCCGCACCGGGCGACGAGCAATTTATCCTGCAACAGCATCGTCAACAGGCGCTGGAAACCCAGCTGACGCCACAAACACCCGACGTTCGTCTGCAAACCTCTGCGAAACGTGACGATAGCGGGGAGTTCGCCGCCGAAACGCCCTGCTTTACGATCCATGATGTCACGTTGGCTGGACATGACACGCTCCCGCACTGGGTGCCGCTACAGCGCATTGCCAATCAGGCCGTGGGTAAATGCCTGGGCGCACAGGGTATTAACCACGTCATGAGCCTGCTGCAAAACCGGCTTATCGCCCATGGCTGGACGACAGCACGCGTGCTGGCACCCGCGCAGGATGTAAAAAGCGGGCATTTAGCGCTGACCGTCATCCCAGGGAAAATCCGCCACGTCTCATTAACCGACAACAGCAGCCGCTGGCTGTGGCTTTACAGCGCCTTTCCGGCGCATGACGGTAATCTGCTGGATTTACGGGATATCGAACAGGGGCTGGAGAACCTCCAGCGTCTGCCCACCGTTCAGGTCGAGATGGATATCGTTCCGGCGGAACAGCCGGGCGAGAGTGATATTGTGATCACCCGCCAGCAGAGCAAGTTCTGGCGGCTGGGTCTGTCGCTTGATGATTCAGGCACCTCATCAACAGGCCGCTATCAGGGTGGGCTAACGCTCTCGCTGGATAACCCGCTGGCGCTGAGCGATCTCTTCTGGTTTTCCATTAATCATGACCTCCAGACCGGGCCGGAAAAAGGCAACCAGAACCTTAGCGCCCACTGGTCTGTCCCCGTGGGCTGGTGGGCATTTTCAGTCACAGGCAGCGATTACCACTATCACCAGACCGTGGCGGGGCTAAACGGCGATATTCGTTACAGCGGTAAAAGTCAGAGCCTGGTGGCGCAGGCCAGCCGCGTTCTGCACCGCAGCAGCGCGCAGAAAACCACGTTCACCTGGGACGTAGAGAGCCGGACAACGCAGAACTACATCAATGACACCGAGGTTGAGGTTCAGCGCCGTCACGTATCCTCCTGGAAGGCCGGGCTTCAGCATCGTCACTACATTGGCCCAGCCACGCTCGATGCGGGTATCAGCTATCAGCGCGGCACGCGGTGGTTTGGCGCCCAGCCCGCCCCCGAGGAGGTGTTCGAAGAAGCCACGGCGCTAAGCCGCATTCTTCGCACCGATGCACGCCTGAGCCTGCCGTTTGAACTGAGTACACAGCACTTCCGCTACGACGTGGCCTGGCAGCGTCAGACCAGCAACACGCCGCTCACCTCACAGGATCAGTTCTCCATTGGCGGGCGCTGGACGGTGCGCGGCTTTGACGGCGAACGCACGCTTAACGCCGACTGCGGCTGGCTGGTGCGAAACGATCTCTCCTGGCAGACCCCGCTTGCGGGAAGTGAATTTTATCTGGCTGCCGACTACGGCGAGGTTGCAGGCAAGGGAACAGAGTACCTCACGGGCAATCATCTGGCCGGTGGCGCAGCCGGCCTGCGCGGTGCGCTCTGGAAGGTGGGATACGACGCCTTCGCCGGCGTGCCGTTCTCCCGTCCTGACGGCTTTAAAACCAGCCCGGCGACCTTCGGCTTCAACCTGAATATGGATTTTTAACCATGCGCTATGGCGATTTGACGGTTCATTGTCCGCTACTCCACGCCGTGACGCTGAATGAAGCAGAAGTGCTTGGCGCGTCGGTCTGGCTCTGGATGCATTCACTCAACCACCGTGACGCGCCGCTGCACGTCCTGCCCGTGGTACTGCTGCCCATTATTAAACGCCAGCAGTACGTGCTGGTCGAGGAGAAAGGCCGCCCGGTCTTTTTCATGAGCTGGGCATGGATGAGTGAAGAAGCCGAACACCGCTATCTCACCCAATCGCCGGTTGTTCTCCCGGAAGAGGACTGGTGTAACGGCGATCGGATGTGGTTTCGCGATTTTATCGCGCCGTTTGGCCACGCTGAAGCCATGTTCCACCTTCTGCGCGAGGAGATTTTCCCTCATCAAATTGCCCGCGGACTCTGGCACCGGGGCGCGGAGAAAGGCCGTCGCATCAACACGTTTTATGGCAAACGGGTCACGCGCGATGCGCTGCTGAACTGGAAAAAGATGCATCCCCTGCACGGATAAAAATAAAAGGACTTCACCATGAATAAACGTTTGTACCGCATCGTCTTTAATAAAGCCCGCGGCATGCTGATGGTCGTCTCTGAGCTTGCCCGGAGCTGTTCGGGCAGCGCATCCTCCTGCGGCATCGGGCGGAGCCTTCAGCGCCTTGTCTGCCGCGTGGGTACCCTCAGCCTTGCTCTGTGGCTGGCCTCTGGTGCGATAACGGTGCAGGCTGCCGGGATTGTGGCGGACGCCTCCGCCCCCGGTAAACAACAGCCCACCGTCATCAGCACCGCTAACGGCACGACGCAGGTGAATATCCAGACCCCATCGGCAGGGGGTGTATCCCGCAACACCTTCAGCCGGTTTGACGTCGGCCAGGACGGGGCCATTCTGAACAACTCCCATAAAAACACGTCAACCCAGCTCGGCGGGATGGTGACCGCCAACCCGTGGCTGGCGAAAGGCGAGGCTAAAGTCATCCTCAACGAGGTGAACGCGCGCAACCCGAGCCAGCTCAACGGCTACATTGAGGTGGCTGGACAGAAGTCTGACGTGGTGATCGCCAGCCCGTCGGGCATCACCTGCAACGGCTGCGGCTTTATCAATGCCGGGCGCGCCACGCTGACGACAGGCACCGCGCAGATGCATGATGGCCGGATAACCGGATATCAGGTGGAGCGCGGCGACGTTACCGTGAACGGCAGCGGGCTGGACTCCACCGGCCAGGAGCACACCGATATCATCGCCCGGGCGGTACAGGTGAATGCCGCCATTCACGCTCAGGATTTACGCGTCACCACCGGGCGCAACGCGGTGGATGTGGCCCACGAACAGGTCACAGCCCTCGCCGGTAACGACGCGGCGAAACCCGTGCTGGCGCTGGATGTCTCACAGGTCGGCGGCATGTACGCCGGGAAAATCCGCCTGCTGGGAACGGAGAAAGGCGTCGGGGTGCGCAATGCAGGCAGTATCGGTGCACAAGCCGGGACAGTCACCCTCTCCGCCGACGGACGTATTGAAAACAGCGGCGCCGTCTGGGCTTCCGCGGACACGACGCTTTCCAGCACGGCCTCCGTGCAAAACAGCGGTTCGATTGCCGCTGAACATAACGTCAGCCTGACCGGTACGGACATCGCCAGCACCGGAACGCTGGCATCCGGGGTGCAACCAGACGGCAGAACGGGCAGCAGCGGTGACCTGACGCTAAGCGCCAGCGGCAAGCTGGAGATGCACGGCGTGAATGCAGCGGGAGGTAATATCACAGCAACAGGCCGGGGGCTGGATGCATCAGGCAGCGTGACGCAGGGTAATACCATCACCCTTAACGCCGGACAAGGCGATCTCAGCACCCACAGCGCGCAGATCGTTGCCCGGGACACGCTTCGCGCGACGACCGCTGGCACACTCAACAACAAGGGTGGCCTGCTCGCAGCCGATCAACTCACGCTCACCGCTAAACGCCTGCAAAACCAGAAAGGTCAGATTAGCCAGAGCGGCACACGTGAACTGACGCTGAACCATCAGGACGGTATTGATAACCGCGAAGGCAGCATTGCCGCCAACGCCACGGTGACTGTCAACGCCGCATCGCTGGATAACCGCCAGGGCCAGATTATCGCCGCTGATACCGGCACGTTGACGATAAAAACGGCGGGCCTGACGGATAACCGTAAGGGCGAACTGGCTGCGGCAGGCAGCATCAGCGTGGCCGCCGATGGGCTGGACAATAGCGGGGGCTTTATCAGCGCTGAAAAAGGCCGCATCGGGCTGACCAGCAGCAAAGCGCTGACTAACATCGGCGGGACCATCGCCGCCCATGAGGCATTGACACTCGACAGCATCGGTTTGAATAACGACGAAGGTTTGATTCAGTCCGGCGCGGACATGTTCGTCGACACGCACGGCTCCAGCATTTCAAACAAAGATAACCTGACGACGGGCGGCATCGTCAGCTTTGGCACACTGCATGTAAACGCTGGTAGCATTAACAACCAGCACGGCATGCTTGCCGGGGCGAAAGAGACTGCCATTTGGGCCAAAGACGTAGATAACCGCGACGGTACGCTGGCCTCTGATTCTACCCTGCAACTGGATGTGCACGCCGTTGACAACCAGCGCGGTACGCTCAGCGCGAGCAACAACCTGTCGCTGGCGCTGGTTGATAACCTGGATAACCGCGACGGTACCCTTAGCGCGACTGGCTCGCTGAATATTCATGCCGGGTCGCTGGATAACACCCAAGGCACTCTGGTATCCGGTAAAGATGCGCGTATAGACACGGCCCGGATAACCAACCAGAGAGGGAGGATTGCCGCCCAGCGCGATCTCGCCATCACCGGGCAACGTCTGAATAACGACAGCGGCGGGCTGGTACAAAGCGGGGGCAATCTCACCCTGGCCGTTGAACATATCAGCAACCGCGACAGCGGCGATGCGGGCGGCATCGTGAGCCAGGGAAACCTGACGATGACGACGACCGATCTGCAAAATGATGCAGGCGTACTGCTCGCCGAAAAACAGGCCACACTGGACGCCACACGCTTTAGCAATATCGCCGGAACGCTGTTTGCCCTGGATACGCTAACGCTCGCCACACACAGCGATACCGATAACCGTCAGGGGATCATTCAGGGGAGCGGGATTGTCCTGGATACACATGGCTATCAGTTGGATAACCGCGAGGGGACACTCTACAGTCTGGCGGCTATGCAGCTGGCGACCGCCGGGTTGAACAACCAGGCCGGTACGCTGGGGGCAAAGGGTGATTTTACGCTGCGGGCAACCTCGCTGGATAACCGTTCCGGCGGGCGTCTGGTTGGCGAGCAAGAGATTGCCCTCACCCTCGATCGTCTTGATAACCAGGACGGGCAGATCCAGGCTCTGAGCAACCTGGTGGTGAACGCCGTATCGGGCGCAATCGATAACACGCTGGGCCTGATACGCAGTGGCGCAACGGTGACGCTGAACGCCGCCTCTCTGATTAACCGCAATACTCAGGCCGAAGAAAAGGGCATTGAAGGGCTGGATGTGACTATCAACAGCCAGCAGTTTGATAATGCTCAGGGAACGGCGCTGGCAGGCAATACGTTAACCATCACCAGTGCCGAAACCCTGGATAACACCGAGGGTGAGCTGTCCGCCGCTGGCGCACTGTCGCTGAGTGGGGCAGCCATGCGCCTCATCAACACCGACGGCGTGGTCATCGGTGGTGAAAACACGGATATCGACGCGCACGACATCACCGGTGACGGCCAGCTGCTGTCACTTGGCGACATGACCCTTCGAACACGCCAGGCCTTCAACAATACGGGTGATGTCATTGCCAACGGCAGCATGACCTTTACCACCCCAGGCCGCGTGACCAACTCCGGTAACCTGCTGGCTGGTACAACACTCGACTTTTCTGCCAGAAGCCTCATCAACACGGCCTCCGGTGAAATAGCTGCGGGTGCGACCTGGCTGTCGGTTGCCGATTCGCTCGACAACAATGGTCTTATCGATGGTAGCCAGACGTGGCTGCGTGCCGGAACCATAACGAACGCGGGTACTGGCCGCATTTACGGTGACCATCTTTCACTTCAGGCGACAACGCTGAATAACCTGGCTCAGGGCGGAAAAGCGGCGACCATCGCCGGGCGTCAGCGCGTGGATATTGGCGCTAACACCATTAACAACCGCGATCATGCGCTGATCTACAGCGACGGTGCGCTGGCTATCGGCGGACAGGTCGATGCCAGTGGCTTTGCCACCGGTCAGGCAAAGACGCTGAACAACCACAGCGCGACCATTGAATCCGCAGGTGATATGGCGCTGTCCGTCGGCCAGATCAACAACGTTAACGATCGCTTCAGCACCGAAGTGGCGTTGATCTCCACGGAAGAGATACACGAGTATCAGCACAAGGGATCGCCTGACCGCTGGGATGCCGATGCCGAAGGGGTGTTTGTCGATCATAACTCTGCCGACAGCCTGCTGAACCTCAATACCCCGGACGATACCGGGGCCAACAATGATAACTTTTACGAGTACAACTACACCCGCACCATCGAAGAAGAGGTCATTGCCGAGAGTGACCCGGGCAAAATCCTTTCCGGTGGGAACATGCTGATCGCGGCAGACCAGGTACTGAACGATAAAAGCCAGATTGTGGCGGGAGGAACGCTCGGTATCTTCGCCGATTCGGTAGATAACGTGATGCCGGAAGGCAGCCGCTGGATCACCGATGCAGGCTCGGTGACGCACTACAGCCGCAAATCTAAAAAGGGCGGCGACTCTCAGGGCAAGAGCACCTCAGACTATGTGCCGCCAGTGGTGATCCAGTCCATCTCCCTGAATCCCGGACGCATGGAGGGCAACAGCCAGGCTGAAGGCAGCGATATTACCCTCTCCCCTGCCACCGCACGCGGAACGGACGCCACGCTCAATGAGGCGGGCAGCCTGACGGTTAGCGTGGAGACCCGCTCACCCGGACAGGATACCTCGTCCCCTGAACTGCCTGCCGGAATGGCTCCAGGCAAATGGATCGAAACGCCCGCCAGCGATGCGCAGGACGTGGTAATCCGTGCGGCAGGGCCAGACACCCGCCTGCCGGACAGCAGCCTGTTTAATACGTTACCGGACCCGAATGCGCATTATCTGATCGAAACCGACCCACGCTTCACCAACGACAAAACATGGCTCGGCAGTGATTACATGCAGAATGCGTTCACGACGGATCCCAACAACGTGCACAAGCGGCTTGGCGACGGCTATTACGAGCAGCGACTGGTGCGCGAGCAGATCATCGCCCTCACTGGCGGGCGTTATCTGGGTGACTACCGTGATGATGAGACCCAGTTCAGGGCACTGATGGATGCGGGTATTGCTTTCGGGCAAGCGCATCAGCTGATTCCTGGCGTGGCACTCACCGCTGAACAGATGAGCCTGCTGACAGAGGACATGGTCTGGCTGGTCAACACCCGGGTGCAGCTTGCAGACGGAAGCTGGCAAACGGTCACGGTGCCGCAGGTATATGTTCGCGTACAGCCTGGCGACATTGACGGCAGCGGCGCACTGATGGGCGGCCAAAATCTGGTGATGAACCTGAACCGCGACCTGGTCAACAGCGGCACCCTTCATGGGCGCGAAGCGGTCCAGCTTAGCGCCGACAACATCACCAACAAGGCCGGGTCGATTCAGGGGGCAGACGTCAGCCTGCTCGCCCGCACGGACATCAGCAACATTGGCGGCACGATTTCCGGCAACCATTCCGTTCTGGCCTCTGCCGGACGGGACATCAACATCACCACCACCACCCGTAGTGCAGAGAGCACCGCCGGGGAAAACAGCTTTGAACGAACCACCGTTGAGCGTGTGGCGGGGATATACGTTCAGGGCGATGGCGGTAAGCTGGTGTTGAACGCCGGGCGCGATCTCAGCCTGACCGGTGCGCAGGTGGTGAACAGCGGCAGCGACAGTCAGTCGGTGCTCAACGCCGGGCGGGCTCTAAACCTGTCGACCGTCACCACCTCGGCCAGCGATAACCTGACCTGGGATAAAGACAACTGGCTGAAGCAATCCGCCACGCAGCAGGTGGGAAGCGAGGTCGCTGGCGCGGGCGATGTTCTGATGATGGCCGGACGCGACGTGAATGCGCAGGCGGCCTCCGTCGACGCGGGCGATCGCCTCATCGTGAGTGCCGGGCATGATCTTTCCATCACGGCCGCGACTGACAGCAGTGAATTTGAGTCGCACCATAAATCCAGCGGCAGCAGCGGCGCACTGTCGAAAAAGACCGTGACGACCCACGATGTAGTTAACCGCGAGACCGCACAGGGCGCCCTGTTCAGCGGCGACACCGTCACCCTGCAGGCGGGTAATAATCTGCTTGTTCAGGGCAGTGATATCGTTGGCGATAATGATGTCCGGTTGGCCGCGGGCAACAACCTGACCCTGACCACGGCGGAAGAGCACAGTCAGGAGAGCCATCAGCGGCAGGAGAAAAAATCGGGCCTGTCCGGCACGGGCGGCATCGGTTTCAGCTACGGTAGCCAGAGCCTGAAGGTCACCGATACCGCGCAGGACACCACCCTGCGCGGAAGCACCGTCGGCTCTGTTGACGGCAACGTCACCCTGAGCGCAGGCAGTGATCTGAACGTCCACGGCACCGACCTGATTGCCGGGCACGACATGACGCTGGCTGGCAAAAACGTCAGCATCACCGCCGCCACGGAGAGCGGCACGCAGACCCACACCGTGGAGCAGAAATCCTCCGGCCTGACGCTTGCGCTGTCCGGCGCGGCGGGCGGTGCGCTCGACAGCAGCGTCCACACCCTGAAGCAGGCCGGTGAGACCGATAACGACCGGCTGGCCGCACTGCAGGCTGTGAAAGGCGCGCTGACCCTCGGACAGGGCGCGCAGTCCGTCCTGCTCGACCAGGCCACCGGCAACCAGAAAGGCAATGACAACACCGTCGGCATCAGCCTCTCTTACGGCAGCCAGTCGTCAACATCCACCCAGACCAGCACGCAGACCACGGCGAAAGGCAGCAGCCTCACCGCCGGGAATAACCTCACGGTGGTGGCGACGGACGGCGACGTGCTTGTCCACGGCAGCCAGCTTGACGCGAAAAACGACCTGCTGCTGCAGGCAAGCCAGGACGTGAACCTGATATCGGCGCTGAACACCGCCGGGCTGGACGGCAAAAACGAAAGCCACGGCGGCAGCGCGGGCGTCGGTATCGGCACTGGCTCCGGCGGCTGGGGTATCACCGCCTCTGCCAGCGTGAACGGCGGCAAAGGCAAGGAGAGCGGGAACGGCACCACCCACACCGAAACCACCGTGAAGGCCGGGGAGACGCTCAGCATCGTCAGCGGGCGTGACGCCACGCTCGCCGGGGCACAGGTCAGCGGCAATACCGTTGTGGCAGACATCGGCCGCAACCTGACCCTTGCCAGCGAGCAGGACACCGACCGCTACGACAGCACACAGCAGAACGCCAGCGCCGGGGGCAGCTTCACGTTCGGCTCCATGAGCGGCTCCGCCAGTGTTAATTACAGCCGGGATAAAATGTCCAGTGACTATGCCTCCGTGAAGGAGCAGACCGGCATCTTTGCAGGCAACGGCGGGTTCGATATCTCCGTGGGCAGCCACACGCAGCTCGACGGCGCGATTATCGCCTCCACCGCCACCGCGGATAAAAACCGCCTCGACACCGGGACGCTCGGCTGGCGCGAAATCCACAACACCGCTGAATACGACGTGGAGCACCAGAGCGCGGGCATCAGCTCCGGGGGCAGCCTCCCCGGACAGTTCACGGGTAATATGGCGAGTAACCTGCTGGTCGGGGCGGACAGCGGCGACAGCGCGGAGGGCACGACGCGCGCGGCCATTGAAAGCGGCACGCTGGTGGTTCGCGATAAGGCGCATCAGGCGCAGGACGTGGCGGACCTGAGCCGCGACACGGCTCATGCAAACGGCAGCATCGACGCCATCTTCGACAGGGAGAAAGAACAGCGCAGGATGGAGGAAGCGCAGCTTGTCGGGGACATCGGCAGCCAGGTGGCGGATATTACCCGGACGCAGGGTGAGCTGAACGCGCTGGAGGAGGCGCGCAGGGTGCATCCTGAGATGACCACCGGGCAGCTGAAAGAAACCCAGGCCTACCGTGACGCGCAGGCAGAATACGGCACGGGCAGCGACATGCAGCGTGCCATTCAGGCAGCCACCGCCGCCGCTCAGGGGCTGTCGGGAGGTGACATCAGCGCCGCACTGGCCGGGGCAGCCGCACCGTATGTGGCGGAAATTATCGGACACCGTTCCGGGCTGGACGAAACGATGGAAAAAGCCGCTGCCCACGCAGTGGCGAATGCCGTGCTGGCGGCGATGCAGGGGAAAGACACGCTTGCGGGTACGGCGGGAGCCGCCGCCGGGGAGCTGGCAGGCAGTATTGCGCTGGAGATGTACGGCAAGGATGTTACTGCGTTGAGCGAAAGTGAAAAACAGACCATCAGCGCCCTGGCAACCCTGGCTGCAGGGATTGCGGGTGGTGTCGCGGGAGACGGCACGGCCAGCGCCATTGACGGGGCTCAGGCCGGGAAGACGGTGGTTGAGAATAACTATCTGAACAGCAAGCAAATATATGCCTGGTCAGCTGAAATGAAGTCCTGTCAGGCTAACGGCGGGGACTGTAAAAGCATTATCAAAAAGTATGAGGAACTGAGTACCTCTCAACAACAGCAGCTTATCAGTGACTGTGCGGCCAATCCAACGACCTGCCAGCAGAAATATGGTGATGTGCTGACCGACAGCCTGGCGGTGAAACAGGCAATAGATCGTGCTCTGGGAGAGGATATCCCGCTCAAGATGGTTTACAATCTGACGGCTACGTTTGCGCAGCAAATGCAGGCTGAAGGTGTTGTTGCCACTCAAAAAGTATCTGAAGCACTCCAGAAAGAATATGGTCTGGATGAAGTTCAGGCAGGTATTTTAGCAAGTACTGCGGCTTCGGCATTTGGTGGGGTAAGTAAGGCGGGTAGAGGTAGTCCATTACCTACACCTACTGCGACCTCTGCAAAAAATGGCTTGAATTATCAATCCAACCCGAAACATACACCGGGACAACAAGGTTATAGCTTTAATGCTGGGACTGAACCCAAAAATTCTATAGACCTATTTGGAACATCAGTTGTAGGTGGAAAAAAACGATATGCAATTGATGCAGAAGGAAATGTTCATCAATTTACCAACGCAAATGATGGAACATGGCACTGGTCTGGTAGTACAGGAGATAAAACTGTTCCGTTAAAGAAAAGCGATGTTCCAAATAGTGTTAAAAAAGAACTCGGTTTACCAGGAAAATGGAGATAAATATGATTTTTGGTGATCCATATCGTTTTGCTATTTGGACAGAATATATCCCTCAATGGGGAGAAACCATCAAAAATGGATTGTTTTATTTAGTCATAAATGGAACTTTATATCCAGGTGATGTTAGGACTTCGACGTTGCTCGCTGATCTCTATGAGGTTATTGCTAACGATTGTGCTTTGATATCACATCCTCAAAATAAAGAGATTTTTTCTTTACCTACAGAGGATGCTTTTAATCGTTTGTTTTACTTAACCTACCCTGAGCCTACAGAAGAGGATGAGTATCCTGAACAAGTATTTGACTATTGTATTACATCATCAAACGTCAGTGCATTTGGCGGATGTTTTTTTGCCGTCGCAAACGATACATCATTGAGAATAATTGGCGGCACAATACAACACATTATTAAAGATGAAAGTGAAGAAAGAAATATATGGGAGTACATTGCTAAACCGTTGTTAGAGGACGTCACCATATCAAAGCAAGAAATAATTAAAATCATGTCCAATGTAAAAGAATATGCAGATTCTCTTCTAAGTTAAATATCCCGGCCATCTGGCCGGGCTTTTGATTTACAAAACAGCCTGTTAGAACCTTACCGCCGCGGCTTGACGATCGCCTCGATCAGTTTCGGGAACTATGAATGGACAGATATGGGAATGGGTATAAGTAAATCATTACCTTTGTCAGCAATACCTGGAATAACAGGTAATTCTATATCAACACTCTTTACAGAATCCATAGCACAAGGTGGTTCCAAAACCATGAATAATTTACAGTGGAGTACGGAAAATGAAAAATAATTTCTACCGTTGGATCACTGTATTCAGCGTCCTGATGATAATCATGAGTCTGAGCTCATTTTTTGCGCTTCTTATTAATCCTGTTATTTTTTATCTTGAAACAGGACAAGCTAATATATCCGTTATTAACACTTTATTTTTAGGTGTTAAAATGGGCTCATTTGTTAGCAGTGTAATAGTGATTGGCTTATGGATAAAATATCGATTTAACATCCACTAATATAACTATATAACCGATCCCGGCCTTAGCCGGGATCTTTCTTTTACTGTTAACTATCCCTCTGAATTATTAGTAAATCCCCCATATCACTCTGCCAAGGAACGTCCTTCGACATTTCTGCACCTGCAATTCATTGATTGGCGTGATACTTAGCCCTTCCAGACAGCCTTCAGGATACAACTATTACTCGAACGAGTATCATCGTTCTGGGAATGCATTTGTACATTCGAAATACAACTCTAAATTTATTCCTAAATAAACCTTATTAACCCCTTGCGCTCTATTTTTATTACCACTGCTAATTTAAAATCAGCTTCCCTGATAAAAAATATAAATGGAATAAATAAGTGAATAAAATATCGCTGGCGATCCTACTGGCAACCGCAGTGGCAAGTGGTTCAACCTTTGCTAACGAACAAACCTTATCCATTGGCTATGCCCACGCTGATGTGCAAAACTTCAACAGCATGAGCGGCGTTAACCTGCAATATCGCTACGAGTTTCAATCACCGTTGAGCATTGTTGGCTCTTTCACCTATATGCAAGCTGATGGTTCCAATCAGTATTATGTGGCTAACGACTTCGTGAAAAATGAAGTCGATGTGAAATATTATTCCGTGCTTGCAGGTCCGGCATACCGTATTAACGATTATATTTCCCTGTATGCTCTGGGTGGCATCTCTTATATTAAGGCAACGGGAGAAACAACCTGGGTTGACGCTTATGTCGATTATACGGGCCATGAAAGTCTTTCTGAAAAATCGACCTCTTTTGCCTATGCTGCAGGCCTGATGATTAATCCTGTCGAAAATGTTTCGATGACGCTCGGATATGAAGGAACGAAAGCCGATCTGGATGGTAATTATGCCATCAATGGATTTATTTTTGGCATCGGCTACCGCTTCTAATACAACGTGAGAGTTATCTTCTAAAGAGATAACTCTCTTTCACTATCACTATTCTTCCTCGTTCCCGCCCTCTTCAAACGCGCCGTAGGGCCTGGCGGGCAGAACGATATACGTCCCTTCAAACACCGCTCCCGGGGTATCATCGCCGAATAGCTCGACCTGCATCTGCACGCGCGCCTTGCGGCCTCGCGCCAGGCGGTCGAGATCGCCGCCGAGGGCACCCAGGTCGGCCACCGCGCCTGGCTTACCGCTGATAGGGGCGCTGTAGCGAATATGGGCATCCGCCAGGATGATGGTGCCGCCGAGATGACGCTCGCGCAGCATCAGCCAGATCAGCCCCCAGCCGGTGAGCGTCGCCAGCGAGAACAAGCTGCCGGCAAACAAGGTGTGGTGTGGGTTCTGGTTGCCGGTTTCCGGCATGGTGGTGATGAATTTTTGTCCGGTGTACTGCTGGATACGCACGCCCATCTTTTCGCTGAGCGGAATGTGCTGATACCAGGCCTGCTGCAGCTGTCCGCACCAGTCGGCACGGTGCAGAATATCGTCCAGGGTGGCGATAGGTTTGATCATCAGAAAGTGGCGGATTGGCGTGGTTTGCGGCGCGGCGATTTCGCCCTGATTAACAAAACCGAGCTTGGCGAAGAACTCCACGGCGTCTTCGCGGGCGCTACAGGTCACGCGCTTTACCCCTTCCTGACGCGCAACGGACTCCAGGGTCATCGCCATCAGCGTTCCCAGCCCCTTGTCCTGAACGGAGGGATGTACTGCCATAAACCGGATGGAGGCCTCGTTATCAGCATTGATATACAAACGTCCGACAGCGACCAGGTTGCCCTCTTCATCGACCACCATCTGATGGTGCGCCATGGCGTCCCAGGCGTCGCGCTCTGAACCTTTCGGTTGATGTAACGGCTTGCGCAGCATTTCCCAGCGGAACTGGTAGTAAACCTCTAACTCTTCTTCCGTTTGCGGTACTCGAAGGTGATACATAGGTGTACTCTCTCTTGTTAACCGCGGCCACGCCGCCAGCTGGCTCATACCTGCAGCCAGAAGGTGACGGGGCCATCGTTCACCAGCGAGACCTGCATATCTGCAGCGAATCGTCCGGTTTGCGTATGCATGTCCTGTTGGCGACAACGTTCAACAAAGTATTCATAAAGCGCTTCAGCGCGATCGGGCGCAGCGCCTCTGGAAAAGCCCGGACGCATGCCGCGTTCGGTATCAGCTGCCAGCGTGAACTGGGAAACGACCAGTACGCTGCCACCCGCCTGCTGAACGTTCAGGTTCATCTTACCTTCGGCATCGCTGAAGATGCGGTAGCCCAGCACGCGCTCGCACAGGCGATTAGCCTTTTGTTCGTCGTCATCCTTTTCGACACCTAACAACACCAAAAGTCCCGGGCCAATTTCACCCGTCACCTCATCCTCCACGGTGACGCTGGCACGGGTTACGCGTTGAATCAATGCAATCATGGTTGGTCTGCTTCTCGTTGTTTTTCAGCCAGTGCTTCTTGTTTGAGTTCGCGGTAGACCCCGAGAGTGACAGTTATTTCGGCGCCTAGCAAGACGATACACCAGGTCCAGTAAACCCAGACAAACAAAATGGGGATCACCGCCAGCACGCCGTAAATCAGCTGGTAAGACGGGAACATCGTGATGTAAAGGGCAAAGCCTTTTTTGCCCAATTCAAAGAGCACAGCCGCCACCAGCGCCCCAACAACCGCATCGCGGTTTGGCACGCGCGTCGTGGGAACGACACTGTAAAGCAGCCAGAACGACAGCCACGACAAAAACAGCGGGAAGATGCGCAAAACGTTATCAATCACGGTGTTGAGATCGCTCGCCCAGCGCAGTGAAAGGAGATACGAGCTGATGGCCAGACTGGCCCCCGCCAGCAGCGGACCCAGCGTCAAAATCATCCAGTACACGGCAAACGAGTAAACCTTGGGGCGAACCTTTTTGCTGCGCCAGATCGCGTTAAGCGCGCTATCAATGGAGTACATCAGCAGCAGCGCCGTGACGATTAGCCCGCATGCGCCGACGGCGGTCATTTTGCTGGAGTTGGCAACGAACTGCTCGATGTAGTTCTGAATCACATCGCCCGTTGCCGGAATGAAGTTCGCAAACACGAAATGGCGAAGCTGCAGGCTGACGTCCGAAAACATGGGGAAGGCGGAAAACAGCGCAAAAATAACGGCCACCAGCGGCACGAGCGAAAGCAACGACACATAGGCGAGATTACCCGCCAGCGTGGTCATGTTGTCCTCATCAATGCGGTGCCAGAGGAGTTTCAGCCACGCACGCAGCGGACGCGTATGGTGCGTGGCTTTTTGATGAACGGTTTTTAGCATAACTGCTTCGCAAAGTAGTCCGGTATCGTCTCTTTTCCGGTCACCAGAATAGAGGTGATGCCTAGCTGGTTAGCGCCTTCTATATTATCGGCATTGTCGTCGAAAAAGACCGCATCGGCGGCAGTGAAACCTTCCGATTGGAGCACGGCCTGATAGATCCGCGCTTCCGGTTTGCGCATGCCCATCTCCTGAGACAGGTAGATTTTGTCTGCAGCCGTCTGGATCTCAGGGTATTCATCAGGCCAGAATGTGGTATGCAGGCGGTTGGTGTTCGACAGGACCACCACACGGTGCCCCTGCTCGCGCAGTTTTTGCATGATCGCGATCACTTCCGGGCGGATCGCCACAAATACCGCCTGCCAGCCGTGAGAAAACTGCTCATAGCTTAACGGCAGATCCATTTCATGGCTGAGACGCTCTGCGAACTCTTCGTCGCTGATTTCACCGCGCTCGTGCTGATGGAAAGTCTCACCCATCTTAAAATTCTGTTTTATCGTCGCCAGCGGTACACGGCTAAAATCGCTCCATGCGCCCAGCACTCGATTAAAATCGATATCGACGATTACATTTCCTAAGTCAAAGATATAAAGCATGTTTATCTCCTTTTCGCCGTGGAAAAGTAACTGTAGCGGGAAAGATAAGGTTTGGCTATGCGCCAGATTCAGCTTCGGGAAAGGCATAGCCCGACCACACCGTCGGGCCGTGATAGGAATTAACCCGGCACGTGGTCGTTAACGACCACCACCTCGACTTTGCTGGATTTGAGATAGTTTTGCAGCGTGGCACCCGGACCTTCGTCGGTGAAGAGCGCCGTCGCCTGCGCCACGTTACCGATCTCGACCGCAGCCGAGGCGTGGTACTTGGTGTGATCGGCCGCCAGCAAAATGTGTCGGGCGTGGGTCATCATCGTTTTCACCACGCTGGCCTCGTTGACATCAAACTCCATCATCGCACCGTCCTGCTCAATCGCCCCGACGCTGGTGACCAGGTAATCCGCCCGAAAGCCCGAGACGAACGCCGTGGCGGCAGCGCCGATGATGCCCCCGTTATGCGGGCGTAACGTCCCGCCCGGCACCATCACCTCAAAGCGCGGATTTTTGTAGAGAATGTGCGCCACCCGCAGGCTGTTGGTGATGATGCGCAGGTGGTTATGGTTTAACAACGCCCGCGCAACGTGCTCCACCGTTGTACCAATGGTGATAAACACGGTCGACCCATCGGGAATGTAATCAGCTATGGCTTCGGCAATGGCCCGCTTCTCTTCCGTCAGGGAGACTTCGCGCTGTTCAAAGGCCGTGTTGACCACGCTTGACGCCCGCCCCGCGCCACCGTGATGACGCGTGATCAGCCCCTGCTCGCTCAGCTTACGAATATCCCGTCGTATCGTCTGCGTCGAGACATCCAGTAGCTGCGCCAGTTCATCGATGTTCATATAGCCACGTTCGGCGATAAGCGTAAGCAGCCGATCGTGACGCGGGTTACCGGTCAATTCGGTAAGGCTCATGGGTTGTCCTTTGAAAACCATCACATTGAGCATTTTATACAAAAAGTGACAAGAAAGAGCGGGTTTGATCACAGTCAGGGATCCCCGCACGTCCGCCGGGGCGGGTACACTTCAGCGCCGCGACCGCGCTGGCAAAGCGCACGGCGTCCCGTGCAGGCGCGCGCTGCGCCAGGCTGACCGCCAGCGCACCGTGAAAAACATCCCCCGCGCCCGTGGTATCCACAACGTCCACGCTGAATCCCGGCTGATGGCAAAGCTGTCCGTTCTCCAGCCAGTAGCACCCTTCACTGCCCTGCGTAACGTAGACGTGACCGTTTGTGAGCGTTTGCGCTTTATTGAGCGCCTCCTCCGTCTCCTCCCGCTGCGCTAAACGCCACAGGCCCGGTGCGGAAAAGGCCGCATGGTCGCTTAGCGCAATTAGCTCAGCAATGTCCTGCGGCGTGACATCCGCATCAAGCAGGGTTTGCACCCCCTGCTGGCGCGCAAGGGTGAACGCCTGCTTTGCGCCGTCGTGCCAGCGCACGTCCGCCAGCACTATATCCCACTGTGAAAAATCGATATCCGCAAGCCAGTCTGCGTCTGGCGGAAGGTCAGGGCTGGGGTAGTTAGCGATAATCCGCTCCCCTTTCGCATCCACCAGAACCGCCGATTGCGAAGAACGCGCCCCCTTCACTACGCGGGTAAAACGCGTCTTCACCCCCAGGGACTCCAGCTCCGCGAGCAGTCGGTTGCCGGTATCGTCATCACCCACCCGGCCAATAAAGTCCACGCTTGCCCCGAGTTTCGCTGCCGCCACCGCCGCCGTAGCCGCCGGACCACCGCCCACTTCCGTATAGTTTTGAGCGACATATTTCCCCCCTTCTTTCGGCAAATCATCGAGATACCAGATGCGATCCAGCACGGTAATGCCGACACAAACGATGCGAGTCATGGTCAATCCTTATGCGTTTTTGATGCTCTCATTTTAATTTCACCAAATGTTTAAAAAGTGACCCGTGTCAATTTTTTGACCATAAATTACAAATACGATCAAAAACAGACAACAAAAACGCGCAATACTTGACACGATGTGACAGGAGAGAGAGATGTCAGCAATCGCATTTATCGGTTTAGGGCAGATGGGCGCGCCAATGGCGAAGAATCTGCTGAAGCACGACCATTCGCTTCGCGTCTTCGACGTGAACCCGCAGGCCGTACAGGCGCTGGTGGACTGCGGCGCGCAGGCAGCAGAAACGCCTGAACAGGCAGCAAGAGGGGCCGAGTTTGTCATCACCATGCTGCCAAATGGCGACCTGGTGCGCTCGGTGCTGTTTGGCGAGCTGGGCGTGTGTGAAGGATTATCCCGCGACGCGCTGGTCATTGATATGTCCACTATTCACCCGCTGCAAACCGACGCCCTGATCGGCGAAATGGCTGAGTTAGGTTTCAGCATGATGGACGTTCCCGTCGGACGCACCTCCGACCATGCCATCGCCGGGACATTACTCCTGCTGGCGGGCGGCACAGCGCAGCAGGTTGAGCGCGCCACCCCGGTGCTGATGGCGATGGGCAACGAACTGGTCAACGCGGGCGGCCCGGGCATGGGGATCCGCGTGAAGCTTATCAACAACTACATGAGCATCGCCCTCAACGCGCTTTCCGCCGAGGCAGCCGTGCTGTGTGAAGCACTCGGCCTCTCCTTCGATGTCGCGCTGAAGGTGATGAGCGGTACGCCAGCGGGTAAAGGCCACTTCACCACCTCCTGGCCGAACAAGGTGCTGAAAGGCGATCTTACGCCCGCGTTCATGATCGACCTGGCGCATAAAGATCTGGGGATCGCCCTGGATGTCGCAAACCAGCTGCACGTCCCGATGCCGCTGGGTGCCGCCTCGCGTGAGGTCTATAACCAGGCGCGCGCCGCCGGACGCGGGCGCGAAGACTGGACGGCCATTCTTGAACAGGTTCGTACATCCGCCGGGCTGAAAAAATCACACTGACAGGAAAGGATTGAGAAATGACGACGTACACCCTGAACGATATCACCCGGCCTTCCGGCGGTTTTGCAATGCTGGCCGTTGACCAGCGCGAGGCGATGCGCCTGATGTTTGCCGCGGCGGGTGCCCCGGTGCCGGTCAGCGACCAACACCTGACCGATTTTAAGGTCAACGCGGCCAAAATTCTCTCGCCGTATGCCTCTGCGATCCTGGTCGACCAGCAGTTTTGCTATCGCCAGATTGTCGAGCAGCAGGCGGTGGCCAAAAGCTGCGCAATGATTGTGGCCGCCGACGAGTTTATTCCGGGGAACGGTATTCCGGTCGACAGCGTGGTGATTGATAAAAATATCGACACACAGGCGGTTAAACGCGACGGCGGCAAGGCGCTGAAACTGCTGGTGCTCTGGCGCAGCGATGAAGATCCGCAGCAGCGTCTGGAGATGGTGAAGGCGTTTAACCAGCTGTGTCACGACAACGGATTGCTGAGCATTATCGAGCCCGTTGTTCGCCCGCCGCGTCGCGGGGCCACCTTTAATCGCGAACAGGCGATTATTGAGGCGGCAAAAGAGCTCGGCGACAGCGGTGCCGATCTCTACAAGGTGGAGATGCCGCTGTTCGGCAAAGGTTCTCAGCAGGCGCTGCTGACCGCCTCGCAGAAGCTGAACGAGAACATCGCCATGCCGTGGGTGATCCTCTCTTCCGGCGTGGACGACAAACTCTTCCCCCGCGCGGTACAGGTTGCCATGCAGGCGGGCGCATCCGGTTTCCTCGCTGGTCGGGCCGTCTGGTCATCGGTGGTGGGTCTGCCGGACACCGAAATGATGCTTCGCGATATTTCTGTACCGAAATTGCAGCGTTTAGGTGAGATCGTCGACGAAATGATGGCACGCCGTTAAGAAAGGACCTGAACATGAAATGGTTTAACACCCTGAGCCACAACCGCTGGCTTGAGCAAGAGACTGACCGCATTCTCGATTTCGGTAAAAACGCCGCCGTGCCGACCGGCTTCGGCTGGCTGGGCAATAACGGCCAGGTGCGTAGCGATATGGGCACCCACCTGTGGATCACCGCCCGCATGCTGCACGTTTACGCCGTTGCCGCCAACATGGGGCGTCCCGGCGCGTATGCGCTGGTTGAGCACGGCATCAACGCCCTTAACGGCCCGCTGCGCGACAGCCAGCACGGCGGCTGGTACGCCTGCGTTAACGACGAGGGCGTGGTCGACGCCTCCAAGCAGGGTTATCAGCACTTCTTCGTGCTGTTGGGTGCGGCAAGCGCCGTAACCACCGGCCACCCGCAGGCGCGCCCGCTTCTCGACGAGGCGATTGCGGTGATCGAGCGCTATTTCTGGAGCGAAGAGGAGCAGATGTGCCTCGAATCCTGGGATGAAGCATTCAGCAAGACCGAAGATTACCGCGGCGGTAACGCCAATATGCACGCCGTGGAAGCCTTCCTGATCGTCTATGACGTGACGCACGATCGTAAATGGCTCGACCGCGCCTTGCGCATTGCCTCGGTGATTATTCACGACGTGGCGCGCAAGGGAGATTATCGCGTTAACGAGCATTTCGACACTCACTGGAACCCGATCCGCGATTACAACATCGATAACCCC
Source organism: Enterobacter sp. 2VL (assembly GCF_005503595.1). Taxonomy (NCBI): domain Bacteria; kingdom Pseudomonadati; phylum Pseudomonadota; class Gammaproteobacteria; order Enterobacterales; family Enterobacteriaceae; genus Enterobacter; species Enterobacter sp. 2VL. Next base: position 23,365 of record NZ_SCNE01000011.1, on the reverse strand, counting down.
GCCCACCGCTTCCGCGCCTACGGCGGCACGCCGGGCCACTGGATCGAGTGGGGCCGCCTGATGCTGCACCTGCGCGCCGCGCTGGAAGCGCGCTTTGAAACACCGCCAGCGTGGCTGCTGGAAGATGCGAAAGGCTTGTTCCACGCCACCATCCGCGACGCCTGGGCGCCCGACGGGGCCGATGGTTTTGTCTACTCCGTGGGCTGGGACGGCAAGCCTATCGTGCGCGAACGCGTGCGCTGGCCGATCGTCGAGGCGATGGGCACGGCCTATGCGCTCTATACGGTCACCGGTGAGGCGCAGTACGAGACGTGGTATCAGACGTGGTGGGATTACTGCATCAAATACCTGATGGATTACGAAAACGGGTCGTGGTGGCAGGAGCTGGACATCCATAACGAAGTGACCACCAAAGTCTGGGACGGCAAGCAGGATATCTATCATCTGCTGCACTGCCTGGTGATCCCCCGCCTGCCGCTGGCACCGGGCTTAGCCCCTGCCGTAGCCGCCGGTTTGCTGGACAGCCTGGCTAAATAATAAAAACGGAGTTTATATGCGTACCCTACATGATATTGATTTAAAGAATACTGAAACAGGTTTCACCCTGCGCTGGCAGGATCGCCTGATTGTGTCCCACTCCGCCGATGCGCCCTGCCTGTGGATCGGTGCGGGTGAGGCGGACATTGAGATGTTTCGCGGCAACTTCAGCATCAAAGATAATCTCAATGAGAAGATCGCGCTGACCGAGGCTACGGTTACGCAGCAAGACGCGGGCTGGGCGATCCGCTTCACCCGCGGCGACGCGGTGAGCGCCACGCTGCGGATCGGTGTGGATGCAGAAGGTCGCCTGGAACTCAAGCTGCAAAACGACGCCACCAGCCATAACCGCATCTGGCTGCGGCTGGCAGCGCAGCCGGAGGATCATATCTACGGCTGCGGGGAGCAGTTCTCCTACTTTGACCTGCGCGGCAAGCCGTTCCCGCTGTGGACCAGCGAGCAGGGCGTGGGCCGTAACAAGCAAACTTACGTGACCTGGCAGGCCGACTGTAAAGAGAACGCCGGCGGCGACTACTACTGGACCTTCTTCCCGCAGCCCACCTTTGTGAGCACCCAAAAGTACTACTGCCACGTCGATAACAGCTGCTACATGAATTTCGACTTCAGCGCGCCGGGCTACCATGAGCTGGCCTTCTGGGAAGATAACGCCACGCTGCGCTTCGAATGTGCAGAAACCTACGTCGATCTGCTGGAAAAACTCACCGCCCTGCTGGGCCGTCAGCCGGAACTGCCGGACTGGGTTTATGATGGCGTGACGCTCGGCATTCAGGGCGGCACCGACGTGTGTCAGCAGAAGCTCGATGCCATGCGTAACGGCGGCGTGAAGGTGAACGGTATCTGGGCGCAGGACTGGTCCGGCATTCGCATGACCTCCTTCGGCAAACGCGTGATGTGGAACTGGAAGTGGAACAGCGAGCTTTATCCGCAGCTGGATACCCGCATTCCGCAATGGAAGCAGGAGGGCGTGCAGTTCCTCTCCTACATCAACCCGTACGTCGCCAGCGATCGCGACCTGTGCGAAGAAGCAGCGAAACGCGGCTATCTGACCAAAAACGCCGAGGGTAAGGATTATCACGTCGAATTCGGCGAGTTTTACGCGGGCGTTATCGACCTGACCAACCCCGAAGCCTATGACTGGTACAAAGAGGTCATCAAAAAGAACCTGATCGAACTGGGCTGCGGCGGCTGGATGGCCGATTTCGGCGAGTATCTGCCGACCGACACCTTCCTGCATAACGGCGTAAGCGCGGAAATTATGCATAACGCCTGGCCTGCACTGTGGGCGAAATGTAACTACGAGGCGCTGGAGGAGACCGGCAAACTCGGTGAGATCCTGTTCTTTATGCGCGCGGGCTATACCGGCAGCCAGAAGCACTCGGTGATGATGTGGGCTGGCGATCAAAACGTCGACTGGAGCCTCGACGACGGCCTGGCCTCGGTTGTTCCCGCGGCGCTCTCGCTGGCGATGACCGGCCACGGCCTGCACCACAGCGATATCGGCGGTTATACCACGCTGTTCGGGATGAAGCGCAGCAAAGAGCTGCTGCTGCGCTGGTGCGATTTCAGCGCCTTCACGCCGATGATGCGTACCCACGAAGGCAACCGCCCTGGCGATAACTGGCAGTTCGACGCCGATGCCGAAACCATCGCCCACTTCGCGCGGATGACCAGGGTCTTCACCACGCTCAAGCCGTATATCAAAGCCGCGGTTGCGCAGAACGCTAAAACGGGCCTGCCGGTGATGCGCCCGCTGTTCCTGCACTACGAAGACGACGCGCGCGCCTACACGCTGAAGTATCAATACCTGTTTGGCCGCGATCTGCTGGTGGCACCCGTTCACGAAGAGGGCCGCACCGACTGGCCCCTGTACCTGCCACAGGACACCTGGGTGAATGCCTGGACGGGAGAAACCTGTCAGGGCGGTGACGTGACCGTTGAAGCCCCGCTCGGCAAACCGCCGGTGTTCTATCGCCAGCAAAGCGAATGGGCAGATCTGTTTAGCACCTTACGTCATATCTGATAAGGCTCGCCCGCAGGGAGACCTGCGGGCAGACGGAGAACAATAATGAGTCAACATACTTCTGATCCGGCAACCCTACGCCTGCCGTTTAAAGAAAAACTCGCCTACGGGATGGGCGATCTCGGCTCTAACATCCTGCTGGATATCGGCACGCTGTACCTGCTGAAATTTTACACCGACGTGCTGGGCCTGCCGGGCACCTACGGCGGCATTATCTTCCTGATCGCCAAGTTCTTTACCGCCTTTACCGATATGGGTACCGGGATCATGCTTGATTCCCGGCGCAAGATTGGGCCGAAGGGCAAATTCCGCCCGTTCGTGCTGTATGCGGCGTTTCCGGTCACGCTGCTGGCGATTGCAAACTTCGTCGGCACACCGTTTGAGATGACCGGCAAAACGGTGATGGCGACGGTGCTGTTCATGCTGTACGGCCTGTTCTTCAGCATGATGAACTGCTCTTACGGCGCTATGGTGCCCGCCATTACCAAAAACCCGGACGAGCGCGCCGCGCTGGCGGCCTGGCGTCAGGGTGGCGCGACGCTGGGCCTGCTGCTGTGTACCGTCGGCTTTGTCCCGGTGATGAACCTGATTGAAGGCAATGATCAGCTGGGCTATATCTTTGCCGCCACCCTGTTCTCGCTGTTCGGGCTGTTCTTTATGTGGTGGTGCTATAAGGGCGTGACCGAGCGCTACGTCGAGGCGCAGCCCGCTAACCCCGCTCAAAAACCGGGCCTGCTGCAGTCGTTTCGCGCCATCGCCGGCAACCGCCCGCTGTTTATCCTCTGCATTGCAAACCTCTGCACGCTGGGGGCCTTTAACGTCAAACTCGCCATCCAGGTCTACTACACGCAGTACGTTTTGAACGACCCGATCCTGCTGTCGTACATGGGCTTTTTCAGCATGGGCTGTATTTTTATCGGCGTGTTTATGATGCCCGGCGCGGTGCGTCGCTTCGGTAAGAAAAAGGTCTACATCAGCGGGCTGATGATTTGGGTGGCCGGCGATCTGCTCAACTACTTCTTCGGCGGCGGCTCGGTGAGCTTTGTGGCGTTCTCATGCCTGGCGTTCTTCGGCTCCGCGTTTGTGAACAGCCTGAACTGGGCGCTGGTGTCCGATACCGTGGAGTACGGCGAGTGGCGCACCGGCGTACGCTCCGAAGGGACGGTCTATACCGGGTTTACCTTCTTCCGTAAGGTTTCCCAGGCGCTGGCGGGCTTTTTCCCGGGGATTATGCTGACGCAAATCGGCTATGTGCCCAACGTGGTGCAGTCTGACGGAACGGTTGAAGGGCTACGGCAGCTGATATTTATCTACCCGAGCCTGCTGGCGGTCATCACCATCGTGGCGATGGGCTGCTTCTACAACCTCAACGAGAAGATGTATGTGCGCATCGTGGAAGAAATTGAACTGCGCAAACGTACAGCCTGAATGACTTGAGCGCGCGCCCTGCGGGGCGCGTTGAGGATCGACCATGACACACACTCCTGATCCGTTAACCCTGAAGCTGAGCCTGCGCGAGAAGTGCGCCTATGGGATGGGCGATTTTGGCTCGAACCTGATGCTCTGTATCGGCACGCTGTATCTGCTGAAGTTTTATACCGACGAGCTGGGTATGCCCGCCTTTTACGGCGGCATTATTTTTCTGGTTGCGAAGTTTTTTACCGCCTTTACCGACATGCTGACCGGGGTGCTGCTGGACTCCCGGCGTCATATCGGCGCGAGGGGAAAGTTCCGGCCATTCATTCTGTATGCCTCCGTACCGGTGGCGCTGGTTGCCACGGCGCAGTTTATGGCCAACGATTTTAGCCTGACGGTGAAAACGGCCCTCGCCACCGTGCTCTTTATGATGTTCGGCCTGTGCTATAGCCTGATGAACTGCTCTTACGGTGCGATGGTGCCGGCTATCACCAAAAACCCGAATGAGCGGGCGCAGCTTGCGGCCTGGCGTCAGGGCGGCGCGACGGTGGGGCTGTTACTCTGCACCGTCGGCTTTATGCCCATTCAGGCGCTGTTCGTCAGCCAGCCCTCCCTCGGCTATCTGGTGGCCGCGCTGGTGTTTGTCACCGGCGGCTTATTCTGCATGTGGTGGTGCTACAGCGGCGTAAAAGAGCGGTATGTCGAAATCTCGCCCGATCACCATAAGCCCGGCATCCTGAAGTCATTCTGCGCTATCTTCCGCAACCCACCGCTGCTGGTGCTGTGCATCGCGAACCTCTGCACCCTGGCGGCGTTTAACATCAAGCTGGCGATTCAGGTCTATTACACCCAGTACGTGCTCAACGATCTGCATTTGCTGTCGTGGATGGGTTTTTTCAGCATGGGCTGCATTCTGATTGGCGTGTTTCTGGTGCCCGGTGCGGTGAAGCGTTTTGGCAAGAAGCCGGTCTATCTGGGTGGGCTGGCGCTGTGGGCGATAGGCGATGTGCTGAACTTCTTCTGGGGGACCAGCTCGCTGCTGTTCGTGCTCTTTTCCTGTATGGCCTTTTTCGGCACGGCGTTTGTGAACAGCCTGAACTGGGCGCTGGTGCCGGATACGGTAGATTACGGCGAATGGAAAACGGGCATTCGCGCCGAAGGGTCGGTGTATACCGGCTATACCTTCTCGCGCAAAATCTCCGCCGCCCTCGCCGGATTCCTGCCGGGCATAATGCTGACGCAGATTGGGTATATTCCTCATGCCGTGCAGAGCGCCAGTACGCTGCTCGGCTTGCGCCAGCTAATTTTCCTCTGGCCGTGCGGCCTGGCGATTATCGCCGCCGTGACCATGGGACTCTTCTATAAACTCAACGAAGCGCGCTTCGCGTTTATTATCGAGGAGATCGGCAAACGGAAAAAAACAGCGGAAGTTATGGCCGCGTACGGTCCGGAAAAGCGGGTTTCCGCCACCAGCGTTTAGCCATAAAAAAGCCGCTGAGGGATCAGCGGCTTTTTACTTGCCGGGTGGCGCGTACGCTTAACCCGGCCTACGGAAGACCGTATTACTCTTCTTTCGCACCGCGCATAGCACGTTTACGATCGTTCTCGGTCAGGTGACGTTTACGGATACGGATAGACAGTGGAGTCACTTCTACCAGTTCGTCGTCATCGATGAATTCCAGAGCTTGCTCCAGCGTCATCTTGATCGGTGGAACCAGAACCGTCGCTTCGTCAGTACCGGACGCACGCATGTTGGTCAGTTTCTTACCGGTCAGGCAGTTTACAGTCAGGTCGTTAGAACGACTGTGAATACCGATGATCTGGCCTTCGTAAACTTCTGCACCGTGACCCAGGAACAGCTTACCGCGGTCCTGCAGGCTGAACAGGGCGAACGCAACCGCTTTACCCTGACCGTTGGAGATCAGAACGCCGTTGTTACGCTGACCAACTTCGCCTGGACGAACGTCGTCGTAGTGGCTGAAGGTGGAGTACAGCAGACCGGTACCAGAGGTCATGGTCATGAACTCAGAACGGAAGCCGATCAGGCCACGGCTTGGGATCACGTAGTCGAGACGTACGCGGCCTTTGCCATCTGGATTCATGTTTTTCAGGTCGCCTTTACGCTCACCCAGAGCCTGCATGACAGAACCCTGATGCTGCTCTTCAACGTCCAGCGTTACGTTCTCGAACGGCTCTTGTTTACGGCCATCGATTTCGCGGAAGATAACTTTCGGACGGGAAACCGCCATCTCGAAACCTTCACGACGCATGTTTTCGATCAGAACTGACAGGTGCAGCTCACCACGACCGGAAACGCGGAAAGCGTCCGCATCTGGGGTTTCTTCAACGCGCAGCGCAACGTTGTGCACCAGCTCTTTGTTCAGGCGGTCAAGGATCTGACGAGAGGTAACGAACTTACCTTCTTTACCACAGAACGGAGAGGTGTTGACGTTGAAGAACATGGATACGGTTGGTTCATCAACGGACAGGGCTGGCAGCGCTTCAACATTCTGCGGATCGCAGATCGTGTCGGAGATGTTCAGCTCACCCAGACCGGTGATGGCAATGATGTCGCCCGCTTCAGCGATGTCGCTATCGATACGCTCAAGACCCAGGTGAGTCAGCACTTTGCCCACTTTACCGTTACGGGTTTTGCCTTCGCTATCGATGATAGTGACCTGCTGGTTAGGCTTAACTTTACCGCGCTTGATACGACCAATGCCGATTACACCAACGTAGTTGTTGTAGTCGAGCTGAGAGATCTGCATCTGCAGGGTGCCGTCGAGATCAACGTTTGGTGCAGGAACACGGTCAACAATCGTCTGATACAGCGGGGTCATGTCTTCCGCCATATCTTCGTGGTCCAGACCTGCGATACCGTTCAGCGCAGACGCGTAAACGATAGGGAAGTCGAGCTGCTCGTCGGTCGCGTCGAGGTTAACGAACAGGTCGAATACCTGGTCTACAACCCAGTCAGGACGCGCGCCCGGACGGTCAACTTTGTTGATAACGACGATTGGCTTCAGACCATGGGCAAACGCCTTTTTGGTCACAAAGCGCGTCTGCGGCATTGGGCCATCCATTGCGTCAACGACCAGCAGAACGGAGTCTACCATGGACATTACACGTTCAACTTCACCACCGAAGTCGGCGTGGCCTGGGGTATCAACGATGTTGATACGGTAGTCATTCCATTTGATGGCGGTGTTTTTGGCGAGGATGGTAATCCCACGCTCTTTCTCCAAATCGTTGGAGTCCATCACACGCTCTTGAGTTTCGGCACGAGCATCAAACGTACCGGACTGCTGCAGCAGCTTATCAACCAGGGTAGTTTTACCATGGTCAACGTGCGCGATGATGGCGATGTTACGCAATTTTTCGATCACAACTTTGCCTCAGGCATTTAGAAATAGCGCGTTATTGTACACGGATTAATCGCACTACAAAACAGGATCACAAACATCCCCCGCAAACAAGTATTGCAGAGATGCTTTGTGATCGCTTTCACGGAGCGGTAACAGGGCACTTTAACGTAAATTGCACCAATATGGTGCTCAATGTTCACATTGAAGCACTATACTGGTGCAACAAATCCATTGTAGTGCAGGTCTTTTGCACTATGGTGCGCATGATAACGCCTTTTGGGGGTGTTTTAAAAGTTGGCACAGATTTCGCTTTACAAAAATACGCCAAAAAAATGGCTCGCAGCCAGGCCAAAGCAGAATTTGAAGACCTCGTTACCACGACGACAATGACCAATCTGGAGAGTTAAGTATGTCCGCTGAACACGTTTTGACGATGCTGAACGAACATGAAGTGAAGTTTGTTGATCTGCGCTTCACCGATACCAAAGGTAAAGAACAGCACGTCACAATTCCTGCTCATCAGGTAAACGCCGAATTCTTTGAAGAAGGCAAAATGTTTGACGGCTCCTCCATTGGTGGCTGGAAAGGTATTAACGAATCCGACATGGTTCTGATGCCAGATGCCACGACTGCGCTCATTGACCCGTTCTTCGAAGAGTCTACGCTGATCATCCGTTGCGATATCCTTGAGCCAGGCACGCTGCAGGGCTATGACCGCGACCCGCGTTCCATCGCGAAACGTGCTGAAGAGTACCTGCGTTCTACCGGTATTGCAGACACCGTTCTGTTTGGGCCAGAGCCAGAGTTCTTCCTGTTTGACGACATTCGTTTCGGCGCGACCATTTCGGGTTCCCACGTGGCTATCGATGACATCGAAGGCGCATGGAACTCTTCCACCAAATACGAAGGTGGTAACAAAGGTCACCGTCCTGGCGTGAAAGGCGGTTACTTCCCGGTTCCTCCGGTCGATTCTTCACAGGACATCCGCTCTACCATGTGTCTGATCATGGAAGAGATGGGCCTGGTCGTTGAAGCGCATCACCACGAAGTGGCGACCGCTGGCCAGAACGAAATCGCGACCCGCTTCAACACCATGACCAAAAAAGCGGACGAGATTCAGATCTACAAATACGTTGTTCACAACGTAGCGCACCGTTTCGGTAAAACCGCGACCTTCATGCCAAAACCGATGTTTGGCGATAACGGTTCCGGTATGCACTGCCACATGTCTCTGTCCAAGAACGGTACCAACCTGTTCTCTGGCGACAAGTATGCCGGTCTGTCCGAGCAGGCGCTGCACTACATTGGCGGTGTGATCAAACACGCTAAAGCCATCAACGCCCTGGCGAACCCAACCACGAACTCCTACAAGCGTCTGGTCCCAGGCTACGAAGCGCCGGTCATGCTGGCCTACTCTGCCCGTAACCGTTCTGCGTCTATCCGTATCCCGGTTGTTGCGTCTCCGAAAGCGCGTCGTATCGAAGTGCGCTTCCCGGATCCAGCGGCTAACCCGTACCTGTGCTTCGCCGCGCTGCTGATGGCCGGCCTGGACGGTATCAAGAATAAAATCCACCCTGGCGAAGCCATGGACAAAAACCTGTATGACCTGCCGCCAGAAGAAGCGAAAGAGATCCCACAGGTTGCTGGCTCTCTGGAAGAAGCCCTGCAGGCGCTGGACGCAGACCGTGAGTTCCTGACCGCAGGTGGCGTGTTCACCGATGAAGCTATCGACGCTTATATCGCGCTGCGCACCGAAGAAAACGACCGCGTACGCATGACGCCGCACCCGGTTGAGTTCGAACTGTACTACAGCGTTTAATGAAGAATGAAAACTCTGCACGATGTGTCGTGAGAGTTTAAAAACCAATGGATTTCTTGCTACAGCAAGGCGGCAATTGAGTGAGTCCCCGGGAGCTTACATCAGTAAGTGATCGGGGTGAACGAAAGAGCCCAACGCAGCTCTAGCGAGAAAGACGCAGGTTTTAGTTGCCGTGGAAACTTTCAGCCCATCTTCGGATGGGCTTTTTTCTCCACCAACAAACTGATCTCACGCGCTTTTTTCGTCTAAAACGCTATACTGCACTAAATTAGTGCAGCCAACTCCAGGAGACTGCTGAATGGCAACTGGCACGCTGCCCGATGCTGGGCAGATCCTCAATTCTTTGATTAACAGTATTTTGCTGGTCGACGACGAGCTGGCGGTGCATTACGCCAACCCGGCGGCGCAGCAACTGCTCGCCCAAAGCGCGCGCAAACTGTTTGGTACCCCGCTTCCTGAACTGCTGAGCTATTTTTCGCTGAACATCGCACTGATGCAGGAAAGCTTGCTGGCGGGCCAGGGGTTTACCGATAACGAAGTGACGCTGGTGATCGACGGGCGGTCGCATATTCTTTCGCTGACGGCGCAGCGCCTGCCTGACGGCCTTATCCTGCTGGAAATGGCCCCGATGGATAACCAACGACGCCTGAGTCAGGAGCAGCTCCAGCACGCTCAGCAGATTGCCGCCCGCGATCTGGTGCGCGGCCTGGCACATGAAATCAAAAACCCGCTGGGCGGATTACGGGGCGCAGCGCAGCTGTTAACCAAAGCGCTGCCGGACCCGGAGCTTGCCGAGTACACCAACGTCATCATTGAGCAGGCAGACCGCCTGCGTAATCTGGTTGACCGCCTGCTCGGGCCGCAACAGCCTGGCATGCACATCTCTGAAAGCATCCACAAAGTGGCTGAGCGCGTCGTGAAGCTGGTCTCGATGGAGCTGCCGAAGAACGTCACGCTGGTGCGTGATTACGACCCAAGCCTGCCGGAACTGGCGCACGATCCGGACCAGATTGAACAGGTTCTGCTGAACATTGTACGCAACGCGCTCCAGGCGTTAGGCCCGGAGGGCGGCGAAATCATTCTGCGCACCCGCACCGCGTTCCAGCTGACGCTTCACGGCGAACGCTATCGTCTGGCGGCGCGTATCGACGTTGAAGATAACGGGCCGGGTATTCCACCGCATTTGCAGGACACCCTGTTCTACCCGATGGTCAGCGGCCGCGAGGGCGGCACCGGTTTAGGGTTATCCATTGCCCGTAATCTGATCGACCAACACTCCGGCAAAATTGAATTTACCAGTTGGCCGGGACATACCGAGTTTTCGGTTTTCCTGCCGATTAAAAAATAAAGGTGACGTTTATGCAACGAGGGATAGTCTGGGTAGTCGATGACGATAGCTCCATCCGTTGGGTGCTTGAACGCGCACTCACGGGGGCGGGATTAACCTGTACGACGTTTGAAAGCGGCAGCGACGTGCTTGATGCCCTGACCACAAAAACGCCGGACGTGCTGCTCTCCGATATTCGCATGCCGGGTATGGACGGTCTGGCGCTGTTAAAGCAGATCAAGCAGCGCCATCCTATGCTTCCGGTCATCATAATGACGGCGCACTCCGATCTGGATGCGGCCGTCAGCGCCTACCAGCAAGGGGCATTTGATTATCTGCCTAAGCCGTTTGATATTGACGAAGCGGTTGCGCTGGTTGAGCGCGCCATCAGCCACTATCAGGAGCAGCAGCAGCCCCGCAACGCGCCCGTTTTTGGCCCGACGGCGGATATTATCGGTGAAGCGCCTGCCATGCAGGATGTGTTTCGCATTATTGGCCGCCTGTCGCGTTCGTCCATCAGCGTTCTGATTAACGGTGAATCGGGAACGGGTAAAGAGCTGGTCGCGCATGCGCTGCATCGCCATAGCCCGCGCGCAAAATCGCCTTTCATCGCCCTGAACATGGCGGCCATTCCAAAAGATTTGATTGAATCCGAGCTGTTCGGCCATGAAAAAGGGGCGTTTACCGGGGCGAATACCATTCGTCAGGGGCGTTTCGAACAGGCCGACGGGGGAACACTGTTCCTGGATGAAATCGGCGATATGCCGCTGGATGTTCAGACCCGCCTGCTGCGCGTGCTGGCTGACGGACAGTTTTATCGCGTGGGCGGCTACGCTCCGGTAAAAGTGGACGTGCGCATTATTGCCGCCACCCACCAGAACCTGGAGCTGCGCGTGCAGGAGGGCAAATTCCGCGAGGATTTGTTCCATCGCCTGAACGTCATCCGCGTTCATCTCCCGCCGCTGCGTGAGCGTCGTGAGGATATTCCCCGCCTGGCGCGTCACTTCCTGCAGGTCGCCGCGCGTGAACTCGGTGTGGAAGCCAAACTGCTGCATCCGGAGACCGATGCGGCCCTCACCCGGCTGGCATGGCCGGGTAACGTGCGTCAGCTGGAAAATACCTGCCGCTGGCTTACGGTGATGGCGGCGGGCCAGGAAGTCTTGATTCAGGATTTACCGGCAGAACTCTTTGAGGCCACCGCCCCAGAAAGCAACACCGGCTCTACGATTTCGGACAGCTGGGCGACACTTCTGGCACAGTGGGCCGACCGCGCGTTGCGTTCCGGTCATCAAAACCTGCTTTCCGAGGCGCAGCCTGAGATGGAGCGCACACTGTTAACCACCGCGCTGCGCCATACGCAGGGACATAAACAGGAGGCGGCACGCCTGCTGGGATGGGGCCGTAATACCCTGACGCGTAAGCTGAAAGAGCTGGGAATGGAGTGATCTTTACCGCTGTGTAAAGATTATTAATTGAGCGCAAATTGCCGTTATTTTGCGCTTTACTGTTCCGATGAGTTTTGTATGATCGTGCCCGGAAATTTGGGGGGACCATCATGCTGGAATCATTAATCACTCTGCTCTCAAGCGGAGCCGCTGAAAGCCACACGCCGCAAACCGCCGTTGCTGCCGTGCTGTGTGCAGCGCTGGTGGGGCTGTTTAGCTAGCGATCTGTCAATGAAAAGCCGGGTGACGGCTTCGCCTTACCCGGCCTACAAAAGCGCGAAACGTAGGCCGGGTAAGCGAAGCGCCACCCGGCATTGCCGCTTAAATCACCCGCGAGAACTGCTGTAAACGCGCCTTTTGCCGCAGATAGGCGTCAAAGCACATGCAGATATTACGGATCAGCAGACGCCCTTTTGGCGTAACCACAATCGCGCTGTCCGTGACGTCCACCAGCCCATCTTTTGCCAGCGGCGCAATCAGCTTCAGATCATCCGCAAAGTAATCGCTGAACTGCAGATCCCACAGCGCTTCAATCTCGCTGAAATCGAGGCGGAAGTTGCAGATAAGCGCTTTAATCACATCCCGACGAATACAGTCGTCGCGCGTCAACGCGATGCCGCGCCACAGCGCGTTGCCGGTGTCATCCACCTGCTGATAGTACAGCTTCAGCTCTTTCTGGTTTTGCGCGTAGCAGTCGCCAATCATGCTGATGGCGGAAACGCCCATCCCGAGCAGATCGGTATCGCCCTGGGTGGTGTAACCCTGGAAATTGCGGTGCAAGACCCCTTCACGCTGGGCGATCGCCAGTTCGTCATCCGGACGGGCAAAGTGGTCCATACCGATAAACTGATAGCCGGCTTCGGTCAGCGACGCGATGGTTTCCTGCAGGATATCCAGCTTATGCTGGGCAGAAGGCAGATCGGCATCTTTAATTTTGCGCTGAGCGGCAAACAGCGTCGGGAGATGCGCGTAGTTAAACACGCTCAGGCGATCCGGATTCAGTTCGGCCACGCGCCTGAGCGTAAAGGCAAAGCTCTCCGGCGTCTGCTTCGGCAGGCCGTAGATCAGGTCAATATTGGTCGAGGTAAAGCCGATATCGCGGGCGTGGTTGAGCAAGGCAAAGATAAATTCTTCGTCCTGCTCACGGTTCACCAGACGCTGCACCTCTTTATTGAAGTCCTGCACGCCCATGCTCAGGCGGTTGAAACCTTCTGCGCGTAAGTGATCCAGCACATCCAGCTCAATTTCGCGCGGATCGACTTCGATCGAGATTTCGGCATCGTCGTTAAACCTGAAGTTGCCGCGCAGCAGCGTCATCAAACGGCTGATTTGTGCTTTATTGAGATAGGTTGGCGTGCCGCCGCCCCAGTGCAGCTGGCTAACCTGACGGCCAGCAAACAGCGGTGCGCGATGCAGGATTTCCTGCTCAAGCGCATCGAGATACTGGTCGGCCTTATGCTGCTGGCGGGTCACGATTTTATTGCAGCCGCAGAAGTAGCAGAGCTTGTGGCAGAACGGAATGTGGACGTAGAGCGACAGCGGACGCTCGGGGTAGCGCGCGACGGCCTGCTGAAAATCAGCCTCGCCGAAGGCGTCGGAAAACTCCAGCGCCGTGGGGTATGAGGTATAGCGAGGCCCGGAATAGTTATATTTCTGGATCAGGGCCAAATCCCAGTCGATTGATGGTACAGACATGCTCACTCCTTCCGTTGGTGTCGCGTTCGTATACGGCGGCCCGTTCTGGCCCCATTGCGGGCCATCATTCGGGTGCGCAGCCACGTCTGTCGCCGCGACAACCGCCGTAGTTTAACGAATAACCACACCAGATAACATATAACCGGAAGGGTTATAAGCAGGACGACTGTACCTGCCGGGTGCAAATGTTAGTTTCCACCCTTCAGGAGACGCATCATGTCTTCCTGCTTTTCTTCTTCCTCTTCGTCGTCTTCATCATCGTAAGACAGACCAAGCTTCTGCATCAGCTCGTCGATGCGGTCCAGTTTGGCATCCACCCAGGACTGCTCTTCTGCGGTCAGGGTTTCACCTTCTTCAAGACGTTCCAGCAGCGCGTCCAGGCGCTCGTCGTTCTCCAGCATATCCAGCTCAGCCTGCGGTGAAAGCATAGGTTTCTCGCTCTTTGGTTTGTGCTGCTTAATGACCGGGGTGTCTGTCACGCCCAGAGGAATGGGCGTTTTGCTGCCAATACGCGGATCTTTCTGCTGTTTGTTTTTAGCAGAAGCGCCTGCTGCACCGTCACCGCTTGTACGGCTACCCGCTGCATGACCACGATGTTTTTTATCGCGTTTGCGATCGCGCGCTTCCAGGTTGAGTTCTTCGCGCGTTTTGCGGCGTGCTTTTGCAGGGCGCTTAGCACCCGCTGCGGATGTCGGTTTTTTCATGATGTTTTATCTTAACGTCGTTTTATTCAGTATAGAATTGCGGCGAAATCTAGCAGAAAGCAAGCAAAGAAAAAAGGCGACAGAGCAATCTGTCGCCTTTTTTCCTGACTCACAACCCTTAACGGGTTACACATTCCGTGTTTGCCTACAACAAACCCTGTTTATCCGTTGGCTGATACCGTCCGTGATACGGTTCCGTTTCCTGTTAAAACGCCTCCAGGCGCTGGTCATCCTGACAATCCTGAGTCTTCGCCTCCTGGCGCTCCTGACCCTTATCCTTAAGTCGTTATCCTGTTGGCGTCCTCGCCTTGACGCACACTTTACCTTGTTCACTTAAACTAACAAGCATCAAAAGAGTACAAAAACGGATTTTCAGATAATTACTAATTACTAACGATCTGATTTTAAATGGATTGCCTTTTTTCGGCTCTGCGATTTCTCTTAAATCTCCCATAGTATGGATGGCAGATCTCTTACAAACCTCATGGTTTTAGCTTACAGGCTTGTTACGATGGGAAAAGCCTTTTGCCCGCATTCAGGTATAATCCCCCCAGATTACGAATTTTGGAGACGACCACGTGACTACCTGGAACTACCAACAGACGCATTTTGTCACCAGTGCGCCCGATATCCGCCACCTGCCTTCCGATACCGGTATTGAGGTGGCATTTGCTGGCCGCTCCAATGCGGGGAAATCCAGCGCTCTGAATACGCTGACAAATCAGAAGAGCCTGGCCCGTACCTCAAAAACACCTGGCCGTACTCAGCTGATTAACCTGTTTGAAGTGGCAGAAGGCAAACGCCTGGTCGACTTGCCGGGCTACGGTTATGCCCAGGTCCCGGAAGAGATGAAGATCAAATGGCAGCGCGCGCTGGGTGAATACCTGGAGAAACGCCTGTGCCTGAAAGGTCTGGTAGTGCTGATGGATATTCGTCACCCGCTTAAAGATCTCGATCAGCAAATGATCGCCTGGGCGGTAGAGAGTGATATTGCCGTACTGGTGCTGCTGACAAAAGCAGATAAGCTGGCAAGCGGCGCGCGTAAAGCGCAGGTGAATATGGTTCGCGAAGCGGTGCTGGCTTTCAACGGCGACGTGCAGGTTGAGCCGTTCTCTTCGCTGAAAAAACAGGGCGTGGATAAGCTGCGTCAGAAGCTCGACAGCTGGTTTAACGACCTGGAACCCGCAACCGAAGCGGAAGAAGAGTAATTTCAGGCGCGGCACAGTCCGCGCTTTTTTTTGCCCGGCATTTTCTTTGCCGCAATAAAAAACGCCCCAGTCATTACTGACTGGGGCGGCTAAAATATTCAGCCAAATCCGATTACGTGAAGTAAAAGGTCTGAAAGATAGAACATCTTACCTCTGTACCCTACGTCGTTAACTCTACCCCTTTTTTATCTGTAGAAAAAGCACTTTTCGTAGTTTTTTTTCATTCTTTACATAGGTAATTCTAATGATCGTCACAAAACGCGCGTCATTATGTTGCTTACTTACATAAAACGCGCGTTATTCCGTGAACGCTTAGTGAGCCTGATCCCAGTTTTCACCGCTTCCAACTTCCACCAGCAACGGCACGTCCAGCGTCATGCTGTTTTCCATCAGTTCGTGAATCTTCCGGGAGACCGCTTCCAGATCGTCTTTGTGCACTTCGAACACCAGTTCATCGTGTACCTGCATAATCATTTTTACGCGCGGCTTCTCGTTTTCCAGCCAGGCATCCACGGCGATCATCGCGCGTTTAATGATATCCGCTGCGGTGCCCTGCATTGGGGCGTTGATCGCGGCGCGTTCAGCACCCGCGCGGCGTGCGGCGTTGCTGGATTTGATGTCCGGCAGGTAGAGACGGCGGCCGTCCAGCGTCTCGACGTAGCCCTTCTCTTTCGCCTGCGCGCGCGTACGTTCCATATATTCAAGCACGCCCGGGTAGCGCTCGAAGTAGAGATCCATATACTTCTGCGACTCTTTGCGCGGGATGTTGAGCTGACGAGAAAGACCAAAGGCGCTCATCCCGTAAATCAGACCGAAGTTGATCGCCTTCGCGCTACGGCGCTGTTCGTTGGTCACGCTCTCCAGCGGCAGGCCAAAGACTTCGGCAGCCGTTGCCCGGTGAATGTCCTGACCTTCCGCGAAGGCGGTGAGCAGGCCTTTATCACGGGACAGATGCGCCATAATGCGCAGCTCGATTTGCGAGTAGTCTGCAGAAACAATCAGATAATCGTCCGGCGCAATAAAGGCCTGACGAATACGACGCCCTTCCTCGTTGCGCACCGGGATATTTTGCAGGTTCGGATCGGTCGATGAGAGACGCCCGGTTGCCGCAACCGCCTGATGATAAGAGGTGTGCACGCGGCCCGTTTTCGGGTTGATCATCAGCGGCAGCTTGTCGGTGTAGGTCGATTTCAGCTTCGCCAGCCCGCGATACTGAAGGATCACTTTTGGCAGCGGATAATCCAGCGCCAGCTCCTCAAGCACCTCTTCAGAGGTCGACGGCGCGCCGCCAGGTGTTTTCTTCAGCGGCTTGATCCCCTGTTTTTCAAACAGAATCGTTTGCAGCTGTTTCGGTGACGAGAGGTTAAACGGCTCGCCCGCCAGCTCATGGGCTTTTTGCTCAAGCTCGGTCAGGCGCTGCGCCAGCTCGCCAGAGTGGTTATGCAGTACGGTTGGATCGATCTTCACGCCGTTACGCTCAATGCGAGACAGCACCGGTACCAGCGGCATTTCAATATGCTGGAACACATTCAGCGGACCTTCGTGCTTCTGCAGTTTCGGCCACATTTTCAAGTGCAGCTGCAGCGTTACGTCAGCATCTTCCGCCGCGTAACGGCCCGCTTCTTCGAGGGCGATCTGGTTAAAGGTCAGCTGATTTTTGCCTTTCCCCGCAATCTCTTCAAAGGTGATGGTTTTGTGCTTCAGCCAGCGATCGGAGAGTGAATCCATATCATGACGGCCAGCCACGCTGTCCAGAATGTAGGATTCCAGCATGGTGTCGAAGGCGATCCCGCGCAGCTCAATGCCGTAGTTTTGCAGAATGCCGCGGTCAAATTTCAGGTTTTGCCCCACCTTAAGCGCCTTGTCATCTTCCAGAACAGGCTTCATCAGCTCCAGCACGCGGTCGCGCGGGATCTGATCGGGTGCATCAAGGTAGTCGTGCGCGACAGGTACATAGGCGGCCACGCCCGGCGCTGTGGCAAAGGAGAGACCTACCATATTGGCAGAGATGTTATCGAGGCTGTCGGTTTCTGTATCAAAGGCAAATACCGGCGCTTTTTTCAGCTTTTCAATCCATTCAACCAGCTGTGATTCGTCGAGAATGGTTTCATAGTGTTCAAACGAGAGCGTGACGGCCTCTTCGTCTTCTGGTTCTTCGGCATCCACCGCAATGGTCTCTTTCACCTTCGCCGCCGGTTTAGACCCTTTAGCCTGAAGCCATTTGCCGGCTTCGACATCGGCGGTCCAGCGCTTGAATTCGTATTTCTTAAACAGGCCGAGCAGCTCTTCAGCAGCAGGCTCCTGAACATGAAGCTGCTCGCAGGTCAGTTCCAGCTCCACGTCTGTTTTAATGGTTGCCAGCTGATAGGAGAGGTAGGCAACCTCTTTGTTATCTTGCAGTTTCGTCGCCATGGTTTTTGCGCCACGGAAGGTGAGACCGGCGATTTTGTCAGACTCAGCGTATAGCGTGTCTAATCCACCGAGGCCCTGCAGCAGCGCCTGAGCGGTTTTTTCACCAACACCCGGTACACCAGGGATGTTATCCGACGAGTCGCCCATCAGAGCGAGGAAGTCGATGATCAGCTCTGGCGGCACACCATATTTAGCCACCACCTCTTCTGGCCCCAGAATGGTGTTGGTCATGGTGTTAATCAGGGTGATCCCCGGCGTCACCAGCTGCGCCATGTCTTTATCGCCGGTGCTGATCAGAACGGGGCGGCCCATTTTTTCAGCTTCGCGCGCCAGCGTGCCGATCACGTCATCCGCTTCGACGCCTGAAACCGCCAGTAGCGGAAGGCCCATCGCTTTTACCATGATATGCAGCGGTTCGATCTGCGCACGCAGATCGTCTGGCATTGGCGGGCGATGAGATTTGTAATGCTCGAACAGCTCGTCGCGGAACGTTTTGCCTTTCGCATCAAAAACGACGGCCGCATGGGTTGGCTGATACTGGAGAATCAAACTGCGCAGCATGTTAAGCACGCCGTACATCGCGCCGGTTGGTTCCCCTGCGCTATTGGTCAGAGGAGGAAACGCATGATACGCCCGATACAGGTATGAAGAGCCGTCGACGAGAATAAGCGGGTTTTCTGGGATCTGAACCATAGTGTGCGTGCCTTTAATCAATTTATGGGTAAAGGATGCCACATAAGGATGAAAACATCAGTTATTAGCGCCTGATACAGCAAAAGATTTTGCGATCGTGGAGATCGCTCGCAAAGATCAAACTGTGGATAAGTTTGTGAATACTTTCAATTCATTTTAAAAACGAGCGCAACGATCGTTACTCAATTTAAAATTTCATCTTTAAAATCATAAATATAAACGGCGATCTTAAATAATATGTCTTATTGCTGCCTTTTTAGGCTATGTGGATATAAGAACCGTTCGCTGAATTGCGTTTGGAAATTCGGGCCTGCCCGTTAAAAGCGGCAAGCTTGCCGCGTGAAAGCACCATTTATCTGGCTAATTTCTGATAGAATCAGCGCCCAGCACCGGGTAGCCGGCTGCCAAATTAAGCTAACTATTTGAAAAAGCTCACCATGTCGAGATTACTCGCTGCATTAACACTGCTGATAAGCGTCATTTTAACTATTCTGGTTACTGTCGCCTGTTCTGTGCCCATTATCGTCGCCGGAATAATTAAACTGTTGCTCCCCCTGCCTGGGGTCTGGCGAGCAGTTTCTACGTTTTGCAATTTTATGATGTATTGCTGGTGCGAAGGGCTGGCGATCCTGCTGCGTTTGAATCCGCATTTGAAATGGGATGTGCAAGGTCTGGAAAGCCTGAACAAAAAGAACTGGTACCTGCTTATCTGCAATCATCGCAGCTGGGCGGATATCGTGATTTTATGCGTGCTGTTTCGCAATCACATTCCCATGAATAAATATTTTCTCAAGCAGCAGCTGGCATGGGTGCCTTTTATCGGCCTGGCCTGCTGGGCGCTGGATATGCCGTTTATGAAACGCTATTCACGCAGCTATTTGATTCGTCACCCTGAGCGGCGCGGCAAGGATGTGGAAACCACGCGTCTCTCCTGCGAGAAGTTTCGCGCGCACCCGACAACCATTGTGAATTTTGTCGAAGGCTCTCGTTTTACCCACGAGAAGCATTTGCAGACGCGTTCCCCCTTTCGAAATTTGCTGCCACCGAAGGCTGCCGGTATTGCGATGGCGCTTAACGTTCTGGGTGAGCAGTTCGACAAGCTACTTAACGTTACGCTTTGCTATCCGGAAAATGACAAGACGCCGTTTTACGATATGCTCAGCGGGAAACTGACGCGCATTGTGGTTCGCGTTGACCTGGTTCCCATTGATACCGGGCTACACGGCGATTACGTGAATGACAAGAACTTCAAACGTCGTTTCCAGCAGTGGCTTAATACGCTCTGGAAAGAGAAAGTCGAGCAGATAGACAACATCAAAGATTCATACAAAAACGCCGGTCATTGACCGGCGTTTTGTTTTATTACTTCTTCTCGACCAGGTATTTCACGGTATCGGCGTACTGCTGTACGAAGATATCCATGCTGCTGGTATCCATACCCTGCATATTCAGCTGGTATTTACCGTTAACAAACATCGCCGGAACGCCCTGCAGCTGCAGATCGGCAGCGGCTTTTTCCTGCTGAGCAACCAGGGATTTCACGACAAAGCTGTTCCAGGCCGCATCGTAATCTTCACCTTTTACGCCCGCATCTACGAATACTTTGCGAATATCCGCGGTGTTTTGGACGGTTTGGGTTTTCTGTACGGCTTCAAACAGTGGCGCAGTAACTTTATCTTCTACACCCAGTGCAATCGCAACCGCCCACGCCTGAGTCAGGTCTTTGCCCAGTGGGCCAAGGAACTCAACGTGGTATTTAGTCATTTTGGTGCCTTCCGGCAGCTTTTTCTTCACGTTGTCAGAAACATGAAGAACTTCCTCGAACTGATAGCAGTGCGGGCAATAGAATGAGAAGAACTCCAGCACCTGAGGCTCGCCAGCAACGGGCTTGTCCAGCGTGATGTACTGCTTGCCGTCGGTAAACTGCGCAGCAGAAGCGCTAAATGCCAGAATCATACCTGCCAGCGCCAGCCAAATTTTTTTCATGATCAACTCTCTCCTGGGTGTGTCCTATTAATACATCGGCGTTAATTGCAAAGGGGGTTCCTGTAAAACCTTAACCTGCTCAGTAAATGTGGATATCTGGTTACGCCAGTAATCCTCCCCGGTAAGCCATGGGAAATTCCGGGGAAATGCGGGGTCATCCCAACGCCTGATTAACCATGCGAGATAATAAACAAAACGCATCGCACGTAAAGGTTCAATCAAGGCAATTTCGTCTGAATCGAACGGGCTGAATTCTTCGTAAGCTTCAATGATGGTTTCAAGCTGCATTCGCTGCTCGGCTTTATCGCCGTTAAGCAGCATCCACAGATCCTGAACCGCTGGCCCCATACGGGCATCATCGAGATCGACAAACAGCGGACCATCGCGCCAGAGGATATTCCCGGCGTGGCAATCACCATGCAGCCGCAAGGTGGGAATATCATCCCGCCAGCAGGCTGTCACCGCATCAATCAGTTTATCGGTCGCATTAAGAAAATCATCTTTTAATGCTTTAGGAATAAGGGTTGAGGTAGCAAATACCTGGCGGGGTTCAAGAAGGTATTCCTGAATACCGATTGTCGGGCGTGCAATAAACGGCGTTTTGCGTCCCGTTTGATGAATGCGGCCAAGGTAGCGCGCAACCCACTCCATCTGATCGATATTATCGGCTTCAAACTGCCGTCCACCCAGGCTTGGAAATACGGCGTAGTAAAACCCCTGGTGCGTGAGCAGCGTTTGATTATCGAACATCAGCGGCGCGGCAACGGGAACATCGTCATTCAGCAGATCGTGGGCGAACTGATGTTCTTCCTGGATTTGTTCTGCAGACCAACGCTCAGGGCGATAAAACTTTACGACAAAGCGCTGACGATCTTCGTCCTGAAATTGGTAAACGCGGTTTTCATAGCTATTTAACGGAGTAAGCCCAGAATCCACCCGAATTCCCTGCTCAAAGAGGGCATCCATAATGGTATCCGGGTGTAGTGTCTGGAAAGTAAAAGCCTGGTCGTTCATCCGATCATCCGGAAATTATACGAATGATTCAGGATATCATCTTGTGGCGATTTCGGTGGGGCCGCTTACAAGCTTTTACTCTTTAATTACGCCACGTGCGCGCAGCAATGCGGTTTTAAAATCTTCCTCATAATCTTTCTGAATACCAGGAATAACAGCATCTTTCGCAGAATCACGCATTTTAAGGTGGTAGATCAGGATGTCGTCAGAAAGGTCTGCCAGTTCACCGTCAAAACCTGACTCTTTCGCCAGTTTCTGTAAAAATTGCATCAGATTCAGCTCCGGCTCTTTTTGCCAGGCTGGCTGAAGGAGTTCAATAACTTCATTCAGACGTTTACATTTCATGGTCGTGCTCCTTTCATTTAGAGAGATACGTTAACAGGGTCAAACCCACAATAAAAGAGGCGATATTAGTGAATCAGAGCCAGGAAATTATTGGGGTCGTTCTGGCCGGGGGGAGAGCGACGCGTATGGGCGGAAAAGATAAGGGCCTCCAGCTTCTTAATGGAAAACCCTTATGGCAGCACGTTGCGGATGCGCTTGCGGGCCAGGTATCTGCAAGGGTACTGAGTGCTAACCGCCATATCGATATTTATCAGCGTAGCGGGCTGCCTGTCTATCAGGATACGCTAGCTGATTATCCCGGGCCGCTGGCTGGAATGCTCTCAGTCATGCAGCAGGATCGGGGGGAATGGTTTGTCTTCTGTTCATGCGATACGCCATTTATTCCCGCGTGTCTGGTTGAGCGGATGGTTCAGCAGCGCGGTGATTCCCCCGTGGTCTGGGCGCATGACGGCGAGCGCGACCACCCGACGATTGCGTTGATACACAGAACGTTAATCCCAGCGTTGCAGGATTATCTGGCGGCAGGCGAACGCAGGGTAATGGTCTTTATGCGCCAGTCAGGCGGCCATTCCGTTGATTTTAGCGATCTGAAATCTGCGTTTGTGAACGTCAATACGCTGGAAGATTTACAGACAATGCAGGAGAAAAAATGACGCCTGTTTTAGCTATCTCAGCCTGGAGCGGCACCGGAAAAACCACGCTGCTGAAACAACTTATACCTGCCCTGTGCGCCAGAGGTTTACGCCCCGGGCTGATTAAGCACACGCACCATAATATGGATGTCGATAAACCGGGGAAAGACAGTTATGAGTTGCGTAAGGCAGGTGCAGCACAAACGATGGTGGCGAGTCAGCAACGTTGGGCGTTAATGTCGGAAACCCCTGACGAAGCGCCGCTGGATCTCGCTTATCTGGTGAGCAGGATGGACCATACCACGCTGGATCTGGTGCTGGTTGAGGGGTTTAAGCATGAGGCTGTTGCAAAGATCCTGCTGTTCAGACGCGATGCCGGGCATGATATTGCCGAACTGACGCTGGACGAGCATGTGATTGCGGTGGCCAGTGATATTGCGTTGTCGCTGGACGTGCCGGTTTTGGATTTGAACAATATCGATGAGATTGCGGCGTTTATTGTGGGGTGGTGTGCGGTCTGATTGCCGGATAGCGAATTTGCCTTAGCCGAACTGAATTTTATGCATCGTATAAACGCAAAAAGGCCATCCTTCCGGATGGCCTCTTTACTTAATTGATGCCTGGCAGTTCCCTACTCTCACATGGGGAGACCCCACACTACCATCGGCGCTACGGCGTTTCACTTCTGAGTTCGGCATGGGGTCAGGTGGGACCACCGCGCTAAAG
>NZ_SCNE01000010.1:0-135499 GCF_005503595.1 Enterobacter sp. 2VL | reverse complement strand
TATCTCTCGCATCCCAGGGCATAAGCGACTCCATAAACGGGTTCTTATGCCTTAGTTGTAAGTGTCTACCATGTCCCCGAACAAGTGTTCACGATGTCCCCGGACCGTACACCTATGGGGAGAGGGCTAGGGTGAGGGGTGAAAAACTACCTGAGCTAACCTATGTCCTCATCCCGTCCGGTGTTCCGCTCCCGCTGGCTGCCCTATCTGCTGGTCGCGCCGCAGCTGATCATCACCTTTATCTTCTTTATCTGGCCTGCGGGCGAAGCGCTGTGGTACTCGGTGCAAAGCGTCGACCCGTTCGGGCTGTCCAGCCAGTTTGTCGGGCTGGACAACTTTACCGCGCTGCTTCACGACAGCTATTACCTCGACTCTTTCTGGACGACGATGAAGTTCAGCGCGCTGGTCACGGTCAGCGGGCTGGTCGCCTCGCTGTTCTTCGCCGCGCTGGTGGATTACGTGGTGCGCGGCAGTCGCCTGTATCAAACCTTGATGCTGCTGCCCTACGCCGTCGCGCCTGCCGTGGCTGCCGTGCTGTGGATCTTCCTGTTTAATCCCGGGCGCGGGCTGATTACCCACTTCCTGGCGGAGTTCGGCTATGACTGGAACCACGCGCAGAACAGCGGTCAGGCGATGTTCCTGGTGGTCTTCGCCTCGGTGTGGAAGCAGATCAGCTACAACTTCCTGTTCTTCTTCGCCGCGCTACAGTCCATTCCGCGCTCGCTGGTGGAGGCTGCGGCAATCGACGGCGCTGGCCCGGTTCGCCGCTTCTTTACGCTTTCGCTGCCGCTGATCGCCCCGGTGAGTTTCTTCCTGCTGGTGGTCAACCTGGTCTACGCCTTCTTCGACACCTTCCCGGTGATCGACGCTGCCACAGCAGGCGGCCCGGTGCAGGCCACCACCACGCTTATCTACAAAATCTACCGTGAGGGCTTTGCCGGTCTGGATCTTTCGGCCTCTGCCGCCCAGTCGGTGGTGCTGATGTTCCTCGTTATCCTCCTCACGGTGGTGCAGTTCCGCTATGTCGAAAGTAAGGTGCGCTACCAATGATTGAGAACCGTCGCGGGCTGACGATTTTCAGCCATACCATGCTGATTTTAGGGATCATCGTCATCCTGTTCCCGCTGTACGTGGCCTTTGTCGCCGCCACGCTGGACACCAAAGCGGTGTTCGACACGCCGATGACGCTGATCCCTGGCGGGCATCTTTTCGAGAACATGAAAACCATCTGGACCCAGGGCGTGGGTGCCAATAGCGCGCCGTTCTGGCTGATGATGCTCAACAGCTTCATCATGGCGTTTGGCATTACGGTGGGCAAAATCACCGTGTCAATGCTCTCGGCCTTCGCCATCGTTTGGTTCCGTTTTCCGCTGCGTAACCTGTTCTTCTGGATGATCTTCATCACCCTGATGCTGCCGGTAGAGGTGCGTATCTTCCCGACGGTGGAAGTGATCGCCAACCTCAACATGCTGGACAGCTACGCGGGCTTAACCCTGCCGCTGATGGCCTCGGCGACCGCCACTTTCCTGTTCCGCCAGTTCTTTATGACCCTGCCGGACGAGCTGATTGAAGCGGCGCGTATCGACGGTGCCTCGCCGATGCGCTTTTTCCGCGACATCGTGCTGCCGCTGTCCAAAACCAACCTCGCGGCGCTGTTCGTGATCACCTTTATCTACGGCTGGAACCAGTACCTGTGGCCGCTGCTGATAATCCAGGACGTCAGCCTCGGCACCGCCGTGGCGGGTATCAAAGGCATGATCGCCACCGGCGAAGGCACCACCCTCTGGAACCAGGTGATGGCGGCGATGCTGCTCACCTTAATCCCCCCGGTCGTAATCGTTTTAGCCATGCAGCGCGCGTTTGTGCGTGGCTTAGTAGACAGTGAGAAATAAGATGGCAGGACTTAAACTTCAGGCAGTTTCCAAAAGCTGGGATAACAAAACCCAGGTCATTCAACCGCTGACCCTCGATGTGGCGGACGGGGAGTTTATCGTGATGGTCGGCCCCTCCGGCTGCGGTAAATCGACGTTGCTGCGCATGGTGGCGGGGCTTGAGCGCGTGACCTCCGGCGATATCTGGATCGACCGCCAGCGCGTGACCGAGAAGGAGCCGAAGGACAGAGGCATCGCGATGGTGTTTCAGAACTACGCGCTCTATCCGCACATGAGCGTGGAAGAGAACATGGCCTGGGGGCTGAAAATTCGCGGCATGGGCAAAGGCCACATCGCGGAGCGCGTGAGAGAGGCGGCGCGCATTCTGGAGCTGGACGGCCTGCTGAAACGCCGCCCGCGCGAGCTGTCCGGCGGCCAGCGTCAGCGCGTGGCGATGGGGCGCGCCATCGTGCGCGATCCGGCGGTGTTCCTGTTTGATGAACCGCTCTCCAATCTCGACGCTAAACTGCGCGTGCAGATGCGCCTGGAGCTGCAGCAGCTCCATCGCCGCCTGAAAACCACCTCTTTGTACGTGACCCACGATCAGGTCGAGGCGATGACCCTCGCCCAGCGCGTGATGGTGATGAACAAAGGCGTTGCCGAGCAAATTGGCACTCCGGTGGAGGTCTATGAAAAGCCCGCCACCCGCTTTGTGGCGAGCTTTATCGGCAGCCCGGCGATGAACCTGCTGGACGGGCGCATCAGCAGTGCGGGAACCCACTTCGAGCTGGACAGCGGGATGGCATTGCCAGTCAACTGGTACTATCGTGGCTACGCCGGGCGTAAAATGACGCTCGGTATCCGCCCGGAGCACATTGGGTTAAGCTCTCAGGCGGAGGGTGGCGTGCCGCTGGTCATGGACACGCTGGAGATGCTGGGCGCCGACAACCTGGCGCACGGACGCTGGGGCGAGCAAAAGCTGGTGGTGCGTCTTGCACATCAGGAGCGCCCGAAAGCAGGCTGCACGCTGTGGCTGCATCTGCCGGAAAATCACCTGCACATATTTGACGGTGAAACAGGACAACGTATATGAGTAACTGGCCTTATCCCCACATCGTCGCCCACCGTGGCGGCGGCAAACTGGCACCCGAAAACACCCTGGCGGCCATCGACACCGGCGCGCGTTTCGGCCATACGATGATCGAGTTTGACGCCAAACTGTCGAAAGACGGCGAAATCTTCCTGCTGCACGATGACAACCTCGAGCGCACCAGCAACGGCTGGGGCGTGGCGGGCGATCTGCCGTGGCAAGACCTGCTGAAGGTAGACGCCGGAAGCTGGTTCAGCAGCGACTTCAGGGGGGAACCGCTACCGCGCCTGGCGGACGTGGCGGACCGCTGCCGGACGCACAGGATGATGGCTAACATCGAAATCAAACCGACCACCGGCACCGGGCCGCTAACAGGCAAAGCGATCGCCCTGGCCGCGCGTGAGCTATGGGAAGGGATGACCGCGCCGCTGCTGTCGTCATTTGATATCGACGCGCTTGAGGCTGCCCAGGCCGCCGTGCCGGAGCTGCCGCGCGGCCTGCTGCTGGATACGTGGCGTAACGACTGGCGTAAGCTCACCACCCGTCTCGGCTGCGTGTCAATTCATCTCAATCACAGGCTGCTGAATGAGGCGCGGGTCAGAGAGCTGAAACAGGCCGGTCTGCATATCCTGGTCTACACCGTCAACACGCCCCAGCGTGCAGCCGAACTGCTGCGCTGGGGCGTGGACAGCATCTGCACCGATGCGATCGACCGGATAGGCCCGAACTTTAGTTCTGCGAATTATTAAGCATACTGCCGTTCGACTGCGGCGTCAGCATGTGCTGCTGGCCGCTGCTCTGGTTATTTCCCCCGCCCAACATGCCGCCGCTGTTGTTTTGCAGCGGCTGCTCGCGTACCTGGCCCTGCTGAATCCGCTGGGTATTGGTATTCATCTGGTTTTGCAGATTTTGCTGCTGCATCTGGGTCTGGGTACGCAGCTGCTGATTGAGCATCCCTTTTTGCTGCTGCTGTTGGCTCATCATTTCCGTCTGCATACGCTGCTGGCTTGGAATAACGTAGCCCTGCTGGTTCGGGTTGTTCAGGGTATTCAGTGGCTGTGCGAGCGCGGCGAATGGCAGTAGCGCTGTCAGAATCAGTAAGCGTTTCATGGTTGTCTCCTCCTTTTGAGGCTTCTCTTAAGTTTACTCTGATTCCGCCAGAACGATGATTTTTTAAGAGTTGTGAACCAGGCTTAAGCGGGGAATATGGACCCCTTCACCTGGAGAACAATAATGATGAAACCAACGTTTTTGCGCTGGGTAGCGATCGCTGCGCTGATGGCTGGCGGCACGTTTAGCGTGGCGGCCAACCCACCGGCGGCTCCGCCCGTCTCCTATGGCGTTGAGGAAGATGTTTTTCATCCCGTGCGGGCAACCCACGGCATGGTGGCTTCCGTGGATGCGCTGGCGACGCAGGTGGGCGTCGATATTCTCAAGCAGGGCGGTAACGCGGTGGATGCGGCGGTTGCGGTGGGCTACGCGCTGGCGGTGACGCATCCGCAGGCGGGCAACCTGGGCGGCGGCGGGTTTATGATGCTGCGCACGAAAGACGGCAAAACCACCGCTATCGACTTCCGTGAAATGGCCCCGAATCAGGCCTCCCGGGATATGTTCCTCGACGAGCAGGGTAACCCGGACGGTAAAAAGTCCCTGACCTCGCACCTGGCAACCGGCACGCCCGGCACCGTGGCGGGCTTTTCGCTGGCGCTGGAAAAATACGGCACGCTGCCGCTGAACAAAGTCGTGCAGCCTGCGATTGCGCTGGCGCGCGACGGCTTTGAGGTAAACGACGCCCTGGCCGACGATCTCAAAACCTACGGCAGCGAAGTGATCCCCCATCACGAAAACAGCAAAGCCATCTTCTGGAAGGACGGCGAGCCGTTGAAGAAGGGCGACAAACTGGTGCAGACGAACCTCGCAAAAAGCCTGGAGCTGATTGCGGAAAACGGCCCGGATGCCTTCTACAAAGGGGCGATTGCCGACCAGATAGCCGACGAGATGCAAAAGAACGGTGGGCTTATCACCAAAGCGGACCTGGCGGAGTATAAAGCGGTTGAACGCGAGCCGATTAGCGGCACCTATCGCGGCTATGAGGTCTTCTCCATGCCGCCGCCGTCCTCCGGCGGTATTCACATCGTGCAGATCCTCAACATTCTTGAAAACTTCGATATGCACAAGTTCGGCTTCGGCAGCGCAGATGCCATGCAGGTGATGGCCGAGGCGGAAAAACGCGCCTACGCCGACCGCTCGGAATACCTCGGCGATCCGGACTTTGTGAAGGTGCCGTGGCAGGCGCTGACCAACAAAGCTTATGCCAAATCCATTGCCGATGAGATCGACATTAACAGGGCTAAACCGTCGAGCGAAATCCGCCCCGGCAAGCTGGCCCCGTATGAAAGCAATCAGACTACCCACTTCTCGGTGGTGGATAAAGACGGTAACGCCGTGGCGGTGACCTACACGCTTAACACCACGTTCGGCACCGGCATTGTGGCGGGGAACAGCGGCATATTGCTGAACAACGAAATGGATGACTTCTCTGCCAAACCGGGCGTGCCGAACGTCTACGGGCTGGTGGGCGGCGATGCCAACGCCGTCGGGCCGAAGAAGCGTCCGCTGTCGTCTATGTCACCGACCATCGTGGTGAAAGACGGCAAAACCTGGCTGGTGACTGGTAGCCCGGGCGGGAGCCGTATTATCACCACCGTGCTGCAGATGGTGGTCAACAGCATCGATTTTGGGATGAACGTCGCCGAAGCAACCAATGCGCCGCGTTTCCATCATCAGTGGCTGCCGGACGAGCTGCGCGTTGAGAAGGGCTTTAGCCCGGACACTCTCAAACTGCTGGAACAACGCGGGCAGAAGGTGGCGGTAAAAGAGGCGATGGGCAGTACGCAAAGCATTATGGTCGGGCCGGACGGCGTGCTGTTCGGCGCATCGGACCCGCGGTCGGTGGATGATTTGACGGCGGGGTATTGATTGTGTTGCCCGGTGGCGCTGCGCTTACCGGGCCTACAACGGCACGAACGTAGGCCGGGTAAGGCGAAGCCGCCACCCGGCAACACGCTACTTCATCCGCGCCATATAATACGCATCCACATACTCGCCGTTGCGCAGGGCGAATTTCTTCCCGGTCCCTTCGATTTCAAACCCGAAACGCTGATACAGCGCGATGGCGGCCGCGTTATCCGCAAAAACCGTGAGCTCGATGCGTTCAACGCGCAGCCAGTTGTCGCACAGGTCGATCATCTCGCGCATAAGCGCACTCCCGACGCCTCGCCGCTGAGCATGAGCCGCAACGCTTATGCCAAAGGATGCCACATGGCTGCGTCGCGGGTTGGGTTCCACATGCACCGCCAGGTCACCGACAATCTTCTCATCAATGCAGGCAACCAGACGCTTTAGACCGGGTTTAGGATTAAGGCGTTCCTGCCACATCTCGAGGGAAGGATGGGGGAGCTGTAGCGTACCGTGATACACCTCAGGATGCATATAGTTCTGGCGCAGGGCTTCGGCATCTTTTGGTTCAGCGTGGCGTATCACTATCTCACTCATTCCTTGTTCCTCAGGGGGGTTAAAAGTCCCTTCCAACATCAATGACTTTAAAATTTGAGTCAATCGCTATTTTTTGCAAAAAGTGTTGGACAAGTGCGAATGAGAATGATTATTATTGCTCTGCATTCAGGAAGACCGCTACGGGAACCTGAAAGCACGACATTGCTCACATTGCTTCCAGTATTACTTTAGCCAGCGTCTCGCTGGCTTTTTTTTGTCTTTTTCCCACTCTCCCCGTGGGAGAGGGCTGGGGTGAGGGCAAAACTTGCGCTATGGTTGCACTCAATAACCTTCCAAAAGGACTGAGCCATGACACTACATTGCGCATTTATTGGATTTGGAAAAAGCACCACTCGCTATCACCTTCCGTATGTTCTCAATCGTAAAGACACCTGGCACGTGGCGCACATCTATCGCCGCAGCGCGAAGCCGGAAGAGCAGTCGCCCCAGTATTCCCACATTCATTTCACCAGCGATCTTGATGAGGTGTTAACGGATCCGCAGGTCCAACTGGTGATCGTCTGTACCCATGCCGACAGCCATTTCGACTACGCGAAACGCGCGCTGGAGGCGGGCAAAAACGTGCTGGTGGAAAAACCCTTCACCCCGACGATCGCACAAGCGAAAGAACTGTTCGCGCTGGCGAAAAGCAAAGAGCTGACCGTCACGCCGTATCAAAACCGCCGCTTTGACAGCTGCTTCCTCAACGCCAAAAAAGCGATTGAAAGCGGCAAGCTCGGCGAGATTGTCGAAATCGAAAGTCACTTTGACTACTACCGCCCGGTTGCGGAAACCAAACCCGGCCTGCCGCAGGATGGCTCTTTCTATGGCCTGGGCGTGCACACAATGGACCAGGTAATCTCCCTGTTTGGTCGCCCGGATCACGTGGCTTATGACATCCGCAGCCTGCGCAATAAAGCCAACCCGGATGACACCTTTGAAGCGCAGCTGTTCTTTGGCGATCTCAAGGCCATCGTCAAAACCAGCCATCTGGTGAAAATCGACTACCCGAAATTTATCGTTCATGGCACCAAAGGCTCGTTTATCAAATACGGTATTGACCAGCAGGAGACCAGCCTGAAGGCCAATATCATGCCGGGTGAGGCGGGCTTTGCGGCGGATGATTCCGTGGGCGTGCTCGAGTACGTCAACGACGACGGCGTGACGGTTCGGGAAGAGTGGGCCCCGGAATCAGGCGACTATGGCCGCGTCTACGATGCGCTGTATGACACTCTCACAAACGGCGCGCCGAATTACGTCAAGGAATCTGACGTACTCACGAACCTGGAGATCCTGGAACGCGCCTTTGAGCAGGCATCACCTGCCACGGTAACCCTCGCGAAATAAGCCGAAAAGCCTCCTCTGGACTCGTTCAAATATTTTGTACAAAGGAGTCAATTTTCACCCTCTATGATCCCAGACCGTTTGCGTCCACACTTACTCCATCGAAACGAACTGAGGGTGAAAACAATGATCTACTTACGCAAAGCAAACGAACGTGGTCACGCGAATCATGGCTGGCTGGACTCATGGCATTCATTCTCGTTTGCCGACTATTACGACCCGAATTTCATGGGCTTCTCGGCACTGCGCGTGATCAACGACGACGTGATTGACGCAGGCCAGGGCTTCGGTACCCACCCGCATAAAGACATGGAAATCCTGACCTATGTGCTCGAAGGTGCCGTAGCGCACAAAGACAGCATGGGTAACGAAGAGCAGGTTCCGGCTGGTGAGTTCCAGATAATGAGTGCGGGTACCGGTGTGCGTCACTCGGAATACAACCCGAGCAAAACGGAAAAACTGCACCTGTATCAAATCTGGATCATTCCAGAAGAAACCGGCATCACGCCGCGCTACGAGCAGCGCCGCTTCGACGCTAAACAGGGCAAACAGCTGGTGCTCTCTCCGGATGCGCGTGAAGGTTCCCTGAAGGTGCACCAGGATATGGAACTGTACCGCTGGGCGTTGGCGAAAGACGAGCAGTCCGTCCATCAGATTGCCGCTAACCGCCGCGTGTGGATCCAGGTGGTGAAAGGTGACGTCACCATTAACGGCACCAAAGCGACAACGGCGGATGGCCTGGCCGTCTGGGATGAGCAGGCGATCTCCGTTCACGCCGACGGCGAAAGCGAAATTCTGCTTTTCGACCTGCCGCCAGTATAAATAATTTCTCAACCTTCCCTTTAATCGGGGAAGGTTGAGCTTTGTCCGTGATAAACTGAGAAAATCTCTCACTTCAAGATTTCTCAGGACGATGAAAAAGAAACGCCCCGTACTTCAGGATGTCGCCGATCGCGTTGGTGTGACCAAAATGACGGTCAGCCGTTTTCTACGTAACCCGGAACAGGTTTCCGTGGCGTTGCGTGGCAAGATTGCCGCTGCCCTTGATGAACTGGGTTATATCCCCAACCGCGCACCCGATATTCTCTCCAATGCTACCAGCCGTGCGGTGGGTGTCCTGCTTCCTTCCCTGACCAACCAGGTCTTTGCCGAAGTGCTGCGCGGTATCGAAAGCGTAACCGATGCGTTCGGTTATCAGACCATGCTCGCCCACTATGGGTACAAGCCTGAACTGGAAGAAGAACGTCTTGAATCGATGCTTTCCTGGAACATCGACGGCCTGATTTTAACGGAACGTACTCACACCCCGCGGACCCTCAAAATGATTGAAGTGGCCGGTATTCCGGTGGTGGAGCTGATGGACAGCCAGTCGCCGTGTCTCGACATTGCCGTCGGCTTTGATAACTTCGAAGCGGCTCGCCAGATGACCGCCGCCATCATTGCGCGCGGACATCGCCACGTGGCGTACCTGGGGGCGCGTCTGGATGAACGTACTATCATCAAACAGAAGGGATACGAGCAGGCGATGCTCGACGCCGGTTTAACCCCGTACAGCGTGATGGTGGAGCAGTCGTCCTCCTACACCTCGGGCATTGAGCTGATGCGTCAGGCGCGACGCGAGTATCCGCAACTGGACGGTATATTCTGCACCAACGATGACCTTGCGGTTGGGGCGGCGTTCGAGTGTCAGCGTCTGGGCCTTTCCATCCCGCGTGATATGGCGATTGCCGGTTTCCACGGCCACGATATCGGGCAGGTGATGGAGCCGCGTCTGGCCAGCGTCCTGACGCCGCGTGAGCGCATGGGCCGCATTGGTGCAGAACGCCTGCTGGCGCGCATTCGTGGCGAGGTGGTTACCCCTAAAATGTTAGATTTAGGTTTCACCTTGTCACCGGGTGGATCTATTTAAGC
Organism: Enterobacter sp. 2VL; assembly: GCF_005503595.1. Lineage (NCBI taxonomy): Bacteria > Pseudomonadati > Pseudomonadota > Gammaproteobacteria > Enterobacterales > Enterobacteriaceae > Enterobacter > Enterobacter sp. 2VL. The sequence continues at coordinate 125,728 of NZ_SCNE01000010.1, read as the reverse complement.
TGACAAATTTGAAGTAGCTCACACTTATTTACTTCGCGCACGTTTGGATATTGCTTCTCTAAAGTCCCGGCAGGACAATGTTACCGATAACTGTTACCCGTAACAATTGACTGAGGGACACCCTTTGAGCACGACTAATCATGATCACCACGTTTACGTCCTGATGGGCGTTTCCGGTAGCGGTAAATCAGCCGTGGCCAGCGAAGTGGCGCATCAACTCCATGCGGCGTTTCTTGATGGCGACTTCCTCCATCCGCGCAGCAACATCATGAAAATGGCCTCAGGCGAGCCGCTGAACGACGACGATCGCAAGCCGTGGCTGCAGGCACTGAACGACGCCGCTTTTGCCATGCAGCGCACCAACAAAGTGTCTTTAATTGTCTGCTCCGCCCTGAAAAAAACCTATCGTGACCTGCTGCGTGACGGCAACCCGAACCTTTCGTTTATCTATCTGAAGGGCGATTTCGACGTGATTGAAAGCCGTCTGAAGGCGCGTAAAGGCCACTTCTTTAAAACCCAGATGCTGGTAACGCAGTTCGAGACGTTGCAGGAGCCGGGTGCGGACGAGCAGGACGTATTGGTGGTTGATATCGATCAACCGCTTGACGGTGTTGTCGCCAGCACCATCGAGGTTATTACTAAAAGGCAGTAAGTTTTGAGTACATTAACGCTTGTTTTGACAGCCGTAGGCTCGGTATTGCTGCTGCTGTTTTTGGTGATGAAGGCGCGTATGCACGCCTTTGTTGCTTTGATGGTGGTGTCTATTGGCGCCGGTCTCTTTTCCGGTATGCCGCTCGATAAAATCGCCGCGACGATGGAAAAAGGGATGGGCGGCACGCTGGGCTTCCTGGCGATTGTGGTGGCGCTGGGCGCGATGTTCGGCAAGATTTTGCACGAGACGGGCGCGGTCGACCAGATTGCCGTCAAAATGCTGAAATCCTTCGGTCACAGCCGCGCGCACTATGCGATTGGCCTGGCGGGCCTGATTTGCGCGCTGCCGCTGTTCTTTGAGGTAGCCGTTGTGCTGCTGATAAGCGTAGCGTTCTCGATGGCGCGCCACACCGGCACTAACCTCGTGAAGCTGGTCATTCCGCTGTTTGCGGGCGTGGCGGCAGCGGCGGCGTTTCTGCTCCCGGGGCCTGCGCCAATGCTGCTGGCTTCCCAGATGCACGCCGACTTCGGCTGGATGATCCTGATCGGCCTGTGCGCGGCCATCCCGGGGATGATTATCGCCGGGCCGCTGTGGGGTAACTTCATCAGCCGCTACGTTGAGCTGCACATTCCGGATGACATCACCGAGCCGCACCTTGGCGAAGGCAAAATGCCGTCCTTCGGCTTCAGCCTGTCGCTGATCCTGCTCCCGCTGGTGCTGGTTGGCCTGAAAACCATCGCCGCACGTTTCGTGCCGGAAGGCTCTACCTCCTACGAGTGGTTTGAGTTTATCGGTCACCCCTTCACCGCGATCCTGGTAGCGTGTCTGGTGGCAATTTACGGTCTGGCGATGCGTCAGGGCATGCCGAAAGACAGGGTGATGGAGATCTGCAGCGCGGCGCTGCAACCTGCGGGGATTATCCTGCTGGTGATCGGCGCAGGCGGGGTGTTCAAGCAGGTGCTGGTGGATTCCGGCGTCGGCCCGGCACTCGGCGAAGCGCTGACGGGCATGGGCCTGCCGATTGCAGTGACCTGCTTCGTGCTGGCGGCTGCGGTACGTATCATCCAGGGCTCTGCGACCGTGGCGTGCTTAACGGCGGTAGGTCTGGTGATGCCGGTGATTGAACAGCTGAACTACTCTGGCGCACAGATGGCGGCGCTCTCTATCTGTATCGCGGGCGGGTCTATCGTGGTGTCTCACGTTAACGACGCCGGCTTCTGGCTGTTCGGTAAATTTACCGGCGCGACCGAAGCGCAAACCCTCAAGACCTGGACGCTGATGGAAACCATCCTCGGCACCACGGGCGCGATTGTCGGGATGATTGCGTTTTCGTTGTTGAGCTGACGTTTGTTTTCTCCCTCTCCCTGTGGGAGAGGGCTTCAGACCGCCGAGGTCGTATTTTTGTCGGGTGGCGGCTTCGCCTTACCCGACCTACGAAACAACTGCACTGGTGCTGGTTTTCTCCCTCTCCCTGTGGGAGAGGGGCGGGGTGAGGGCATCAAGCCGCAGAGGTCGTATTTTTGTCGGGTGGCGGCTTCGCCTTACCCGACCTACAAAACAACTGCACTGGTGCTAGTTTTCTCCCTCTCCCTGTGGGAGAGGGGCGGGGTGAGGGCATCAAGCCGCAGAGGTCGTATTTTTGTCGGGTGGCGGCTTCGCCTTACCCAACCTACAAAACCCTGAATCATAGGCCGGGTAAGCGCAAGCGCCACCCGGCTTTTTTACATCCTAACCCTTCATCCACGCCCGGATCCCGTCCAGGAACATCTGTGTTGCCATCATTACCAGAATCAGCCCCATCAGACGCTCAAGGGCGTTCACCCCTTTCTCACCCAGCAGGCGCAGGAACAGCGACGACTGAAGCAGGATGATGAACGTCCCGCCCCAGGCGATCAGCAGGGCAATCACCAGGTGGCTCATCTGATTTGGATATTGATGCGACAGCAGCATCAGCGTGGCCAGAATTGTCGGTCCGGCCACCAGCGGGATGGCGAGCGGTACGATAAACGGCTCCTCACCCGCTGGCAGGCCGCTGCTGTTGCCTTCGGCGCTGGGAAAAATCATCTTAATGGCGATCAGGAACAGAATAATCCCGCCGGAAATCGAGACCGTTTCGGCGCGTAAATTCAGGAAGGCGAGGATCTTTTCTCCGGCGAACAGGAAGATAAACATCACCAGCAGCGCGATAAGCAGCTCGCGGATCATGATCGCCCGGCGACGCTTCGGCTCGGTGTGTTTCAGCACCGACATGAAGATGGGCAGGTTGCCGAGTGGATCCATAATTAAGATTAATAAAACCGCGGCGGAAATGATTTCGCTCATGGTGCGTTATCCCTGAATGTTTATATGGTTATTCTCATGATTAGCTGCTTTTCTGATTGCAGGGCTATCATCGATTAATTTCGCTTGCGACTTTGGCAGCATTTTGTAATGTGAAGCATATCCCAGTTGAATACTGGTTTGCACAAACAGCACACACCCTCAGCAGGAAATAATAGCTATGAAAAACGTTGGTTTTATCGGTTGGCGCGGTATGGTCGGCTCTGTACTCATGCAACGCATGGTGGAAGAGCGCGATTTCGACGCCATTCGCCCGGTCTTCTTCTCCACTTCCCAGCTCGGCCAGGCTGCACCGTCCTTTGGGGGTACCACAGGCACGTTGCAAGATGCTTACGATCTGGAAGCGCTGAAGGCGCTCGACATTATTGTCACGTGCCAGGGCGGCGATTATACCAACGAAATCTATCCAAAGCTGCGTGAAAGCGGCTGGCAGGGTTACTGGATTGACGCGGCCTCGTCACTGCGCATGGAAGATGACGCCATTATTATTCTCGATCCGGTTAACCAGGATGTCATTACGCGCGGCCTGAATAACGGCGTGAAAACCTTTGTCGGCGGTAACTGTACCGTCAGCCTGATGCTGATGTCCCTGGGCGGCCTGTTCGCAGAAGACCTGGTGGAGTGGGTGTCCGTGGCGACCTACCAGGCGGCCTCCGGCGGCGGTGCGCGTCATATGCGTGAACTGCTGGCGCAGATGGGCCAGCTGCATCAGCACGTCGCAGGCGAGCTGGCAGACCCGGCATCGGCCATTCTGGATATCGAGCGTAAAGTCACTCAGCTGAGCCGCAGCGGCGACCTGCCGGTTGATAACTTCGGCGTTCCGCTGGCGGGCAGCCTGATCCCGTGGATCGACAAACAGCTGGATAACGGCCAGAGCCGCGAAGAGTGGAAAGGCCAGGCCGAGACCAACAAAATCCTCAACACCGCGTCGTCGATCCCGGTCGATGGTCTGTGCGTGCGCGTTGGCGCGCTGCGCTGCCACAGCCAGGCATTCACCCTTAAACTGAAAAAAGATGTGTCCATTCCAACCGTGGAAGAACTGCTGGCCGCGCACAATCCGTGGGCGAAAGTGGTGCCAAACGATCGCGACATCACCATGCGCGAACTGACCCCGGCGGCCGTCACCGGCACGCTCACCACGCCGGTTGGCCGTCTGCGTAAGCTCAACATGGGGCCGGAGTTCCTTTCCGCGTTCACCGTGGGAGACCAGCTCTTGTGGGGCGCAGCCGAGCCGCTACGCCGCATGTTGCGCCAGTTGGCGTAATAATTTGTTAAAGACGAGGGGTGATTTTCACCCCTTTTTTTTGCGTACTACAGGGAGTAATACGCCAATGTCTTATTTTTTATCTGGAGGAACCACGTCGTTGGCTATGCTTTAAGGAAGATTTATTTCTCACCTGAGGGTAGGGCGGAGCAGAGAGGATGTGCTGCACCGTTCAAGGTCACATCAAAAGTCGTCCCGGAGCGCGTAAAAAGGGCGACATAAAAAAAACAGGATGAACACCATGTCCGATCGTATTTCGAGAGACGTGATTAATGCGCTTATTGCGGGTCATTTTGCTGACCCCTTTTCTGTGCTGGGGATGCACCGTACAGAGGCAGGACTGGAAGTCCGTGCACTGCTGCCAGACGCCACAGAAGTATGGGTGATTGAACCCAAAACCGGCCGCAAGGTGGGGAAACTGGAGTGTCTCGACTCGCGCGGTTTCTTCTCCGGGGTGATGCCCCGCCGTAAAAACCCTTTTCGCTATCAGCTTGCCGTCATCTGGCACGGCCAGCAAAACCTGATTGACGATCCCTACAGCTTTGGGCCGCTGCTCAAAGAGATGGACGCCTGGCTGCTGTCAGAAGGCACCCACCTGCGTCCGTATGAAACGCTGGGCGCGCACGCCGACACGATGGATGGCATCACCGGCACGCGGTTTGCCGTCTGGGCGCCTAACGCTCAGCGCGTCTCCGTCGTCGGGCAGTTCAACTACTGGGATGGTCGTCGCCATCCGATGCGCCTGCGCCGTGAAACGGGCATCTGGGAGCTGTTTATCCCCGGTGCGCACAACGGTCAGCTTTATAAATTTGAGTTGATCGACGCGAACGGCAAGCTGCGCATTAAAGCCGACCCGTACGCCTTCGAAGCGCAGATGCGCCCGGACACCGCCTCGATGATTTGCGGCCTGCCGGAAAAAATCGTGCAAAGCGAAGAGCGCAAGCAGGCGAACCGCTTTGATGCGCCTATATCGGTCTACGAAGTGCATCTTGGCTCCTGGCGACGCCACACCGATAACAACTTCTGGCTCAGCTACCGCGAACTGGCGGATCAGCTGGTGCCTTACGCCAAATGGATGGGCTTCACCCACCTGGAACTGCTGCCGATTAACGAGCACCCGTTCGACGGCAGCTGGGGCTACCAGCCTACCGGGCTGTATGCGCCGACCCGCCGCTTCGGCACGCGGGATGACTTCCGCTATTTCATCAATGCCGCGCACGCCGCCGGGCTGAACGTGATCCTCGACTGGGTTCCGGGCCATTTCCCGTCGGATGAATTCAGTTTGTCGGATTTCGACGGCACAAAGCTGTACGAGCACAGCGACCCGCGCGAAGGCTATCACCAGGACTGGAATACCCTTATCTACAACTATGGTCGCCGCGAAGTGACCAACTTCCTGGTGGGCAACGCCCTGTACTGGATCGAGCGTTTCGGCATTGATGCCCTGCGCGTCGATGCGGTCGCGTCGATGATCTATCGCGACTACAGCCGCAAAGAGGGCGAGTGGATCCCGAACGAATTCGGCGGGCGCGAGAACCTCGAAGCCATTGAGTTTCTGCGCAACACCAACCGCATTCTTGGCGAGCAGGTTGAAGGGGCCGTCACCATGGCGGAAGAGTCCACCGATTTTCCCGGCGTCTCCCGTCCGCCGTCGATGGGCGGCCTCGGCTTCTGGTACAAGTGGAACCTGGGCTGGATGCACGACACGCTCGACTACATGAAGCTTGACCCGATCTACCGTCAGCATCATCACGACAAACTCACCTTCGGGCTGCTCTACAACTACACCGAAAACTTCATGCTGCCCCTGTCGCACGATGAGGTCGTTCACGGCAAAAAATCGATTCTCGACCGTATGCCGGGCGACGCGTGGCAGAAGTTTGCCAACCTGCGCGCCTACTACGGCTGGCTGTTTGCCTTCCCCGGTAAAAAGCTGCTGTTCATGGGCAACGAATTTGCGCAGGGCCGCGAGTGGAACCACGACACCAGCCTGGACTGGCATCTGCTGGAGGGCGGGGATAACTGGCACCACGGCGTTCAGCGTCTGGTGCGCGATCTCAACCTGACCTACCGCCACCACAAGGCGTTGCACGAGCTGGACTTCGATCCGTACGGTTTCGAATGGCTGGTGGTGGACGACCACGAACGCTCGGTGTTCGTCTTCGTGCGCCGCGACAAGGCGGGCAACGAAATCATCGTCGCCAGCAACTTCACTCCGGTGCCGCGCGAACATTATCGCTTCGGTATTAATCAGCCGGGTAAATGGCGAGAAATCCTCAACACCGACTCGATGCACTATCACGGCAGCAACGCCGGAAACGGCGGCCTGGTGCAGAGCGATGAACATGAAAGCCACGGGCGTCCGAACTCGCTGAGCCTGACGCTGCCGCCGCTCTCCACCATCTGGCTGGTCCGGGAGGGGGAATGACGCAGCTCACGGCAGGTAAACCCGAACCGCTCGGCGCGAGCGTCGAAGGAAAGGGCGTGAATTTCACCCTCTTTTCTGCGCACGCCGAGCGGGTCGAACTCTGCCTGTTTGACGGTGAAGGTAACGAACACCGCTACGACCTGCCGTCGCGCACCGGCGATATCTGGCACGGCTATCTGGCCGGTGGACGGGCCGGTATGCACTACGGTTTTCGCGTGCATGGCCCCTGGGACCCGTCGCAGGGGCACTGGTTTAACCCGGCGAAGCTGCTGATTGACCCCTGTGCGCACCGCGTGGACGGCGAGTTTAAGGATGACCCGATATTCCACGTCGGCTATGACGAGCCCGACCATCGCGACAGCGCGCCGATCGCGCCCAAAAGCGTGGTGGTTAACGATCTCTACGACTGGGAAGACGATGCGCCGCCACGTACGCCGTGGGGCAACACCGTAATTTACGAAGCCCACGTCAAAGGCCTGACGTACCTGCATCCGTCGATCCCCAAAGAGATCCGCGGCACCTACCGCGCGCTCGCCCATCCCGAGATGATTGGCTATCTGAAGCATCTTGGGATCACTGCGCTGGAGCTGCTGCCGGTGGCGCATTTCGCCAGCGAGCCGCGCCTGCAGCGCCTTGGGCTGAGCAACTACTGGGGCTACAACCCGTTGGCGATGTTCGCGCTTGACCCGCGCTATGCCGCCGATCCGGCAAAGGCACGGGATGAATTTCGCGATGCGGTGAAAGCGCTGCATCGGGCAGGCATTGAGGTGATTCTGGACGTGGTGTTGAACCACAGCGCCGAGAGCGATCTCGACGGCCCGACGCTCTCCCTGCGCGGAATTGATAACCGTAGCTATTATTGGATCAGGGACGATGGCGATTACGAAAACTGGACCGGCTGCGGTAACACCCTGAACCTCAGCCATCCGGCGGTAATGCATTTCGCGCACGAATGCCTGAAGTACTGGGTGGAGACGTTCCACGTCGACGGTTTCCGTTTCGACCTGGCCCCTGTCATGGGGCGCACGCCGGCCTTCAGCCCGCAGGCGCCGCTGTTTGAGGCCATCGGAAACTGTCCGGTGCTCTCAACGGTGAAGCTGATTGCCGAGCCGTGGGATATCGGTGAGGGCGGCTATCAGGTTGGCAATTTCCCGCCGCTGTTTGCCGAGTGGAACGATCATTATCGCGATGCCGCACGGCGTTTCTGGCTGGAGCGAAATCTGTCGCTCGGTGAATTTGCTGGACGGTTTGCAGGTTCAGACGATCTTTTTCGTCGCGACGGCAAATTGCCCTCCGCCACCATTAACCTGGTGACGGCGCACGACGGTTTTACCCTGCGCGACTGCGTTTGTTTCAATCAGAAACACAATGAGGCAAACGGCGAAGAGAATCGCGATGGCACTAACAATAACCATAGCTTTAACCATGGTATAGAAGGATTAGGCGGTAGCCTTGACGTTATCGAGCGGCGACGCGACAGCGTTCATGCGCTGCTGACAACGCTGTTGTTGTCGCAGGGCACACCGATGCTGCTGGCGGGTGATGAACACGGTCACAGCCAGCACGGTAATAACAATGCCTACTGCCAGGACAACGCCTTAACCTGGCTTGACTGGCGTGAAGCGAATAGCGGCTTAACCCATTTTACCGCTGCGCTGATCCACCTTCGCCAGCAGATCCCCGCCCTGACCGCCGACCGCTGGTGGGAAGAGGGCGACGGGAACGTTCGCTGGCTCAATCAGAATGCGCAGCCCTTAAGCGCACAAGAGTGGCAACACGGCGCACCACGCCTGCAAATCCTGCTTTCGGATAGATGGCTTATTGCGCTGAACGCGACGGACGACGTCGCAGAGATTGTTTTACCTGACGGAGAGTGGCGCGCCATTCCCCCCTTTGCCGGAGCGGACAATCCGGTAGTTATGGCTGTCTGGCACGGGCCTGCACATGGAGTGTGCGTATTCCAAGATGATAAAAAAGGAGTTAGTCATGGTTAGATTAGAGAAGAACGATCCGTTGATGTTGGCACGCCAGCTCCCCTTAAAAACGGTTGCCCTGATACTCGCGGGTGGGCGTGGTACACGTCTCAAAGATTTGACCATCAAGCGCGCCAAACCGGCCGTTCACTTTGGTGGTAAGTTCCGTATTATCGATTTTGCGCTCTCCAACTGCCTTAACTCCGGTATCCGCCGCATTGGCGTGATCACGCAATACCAGTCCCACACCCTGGTGCAGCATATTCAGCGCGGCTGGTCTTTCTTCAGTGAAGAGATGAACGAGTTTGTCGATCTGCTTCCGGCGCAGCAGCGTGTTCACGGTGAAAACTGGTACCGCGGCACGGCGGATGCGGTCACGCAAAACCTCGATATTATCCGCCGCTACGGCGCGGAGTACATCGTGATCCTCGCCGGGGACCATATCTACAAGCAAGACTACTCCCACATGCTGATCGACCACGTCGAAAAAGGGGCGCGTTGCACCGTGGCGTGTCTGCCGGTGCCTGTTGCCGAGGCGACGGCGTTTGGCGTGATGCACGTGGATACTGACGACAAGATCATCGACTTTGTTGAAAAACCGGCGAACCCGCCGACCATGCCGGGAGACGACACCAAATCGCTCGCCAGCATGGGGATTTATATCTTTGATGCTGACTACCTCTACGAACTGCTGGAAGAAGACGACAAAGACGAAAACTCGAGCCACGACTTCGGCAAAGACATCATCCCGAAAATCACCAGGGCTGGCATGGCCTTTGCGCATCCTTTCCCGCTCTCCTGCGTGCAATCCGACCCGAATTCCGAGCCGTACTGGCGCGACGTCGGAACCTTAGAGGCGTACTGGAAAGCGAACCTGGATCTGGCTTCCGTTACGCCAGAGCTGGATATGTACGACCAAAACTGGCCGATCCGTACCCATATGGAATCCCTGCCGCCGGCGAAGTTTGTGCAGGACCGTTCCGGTAGCCACGGGATGACGCTGAACTCGCTGGTCTCTGGCGGGTGCATTATCTCCGGCTCGGTCGTGGTGCAGTCGGTGCTGTTCCCGCGCGTGCGCGTGAACTCGTTCTGTAATATCGACTCGGCGGTGCTGCTGCCGGATGTGTGGGTCGGGCGCTCATGTCGCCTGCGTCGCTGTGTTATTGACCGTGCCTGCGTTATTCCCGAAGGCATGGTGATAGGCGAAAACGCGGAAGAGGATTCACGTCGGTTCTACCGCTCAGAAGAAGGGATCGTGTTGGTCACACGCGAAATGCTGCGAAAACTGCAGATCAAACAGGAGCGATAATGCAGGTTTTACATGTCTGTTCTGAGATGTTCCCGCTGCTGAAAACCGGTGGGTTGGCAGATGTCCTTGGGGCGTTACCTGCAGCGCAGATTGCTGTGGGAACGGATGCCCGCGTGTTGTTGCCTGCCTTCCCGGATATTCGACGGGGGATCCCTGATGCTCAGGTGGTGACGCGACGCGACACCTTCGCCGGGCGCATCACGTTGCTCTTCGGTCACTACAACGGCGTCGGGATCTACATGATTGACGCCCCGCATCTGTATGACAGACCGGGTAGCCCGTATCACGACACTAACCTGTTCGCCTATACCGACAACGTACTGCGCTTTGCGCTGCTCGGCTGGGTCGGGGCGGAGATGGCGACGGGGCTGGATCCGTTCTGGCGTCCGGACGTGGTTCACGCCCACGACTGGCATGCCGGTCTCACGCCTGCATATCTGGCGGCGCGCGGTCATCCGGCGAAATCGGTGTTTACCGTCCATAACCTGGCGTATCAGGGCATGTACTATGCCCATCATATGAATGACATCGATCTGCCATGGTCGTTCTATAACATGCACGGTCTGGAGTTTAACGGGCAGATCTCCTTCCTGAAGGCGGGCGTGTACTACGCCGACCACATTACGGCGGTAAGCCCCACCTATGCCCGAGAAATCACCGAGCCGCAGTTTGGCTATGGCCTGGAAGGCTTGCTGAGCCAGCGCCACCGTGAGGGCCGTCTTTCGGGCATTCTCAACGGCGTTGATGAGAAGATCTGGAGCCCGGAAACCGACCTGCTGCTGACGTCCCGCTACAACCGCGATTCGGTGGAAGACAAGGCGGAGAACAAGCGCCAGCTGCAAATCGCGATGGGGCTGAAGGTTAACGACAAAGTGCCGCTGTTTGCGGTGGTAAGCCGCCTGACCAGCCAGAAAGGGCTGGATCTGGTGCTGGAAGCCCTACCGGGGCTGCTGGAGCAGGGCGGCCAGCTGGCGCTGCTCGGCGCGGGCGATCCGGTTCTGCAGGAGGGCTTCCTGGCCGCTGCGGCGGAACACCCCGGTCAGGTGGGCGTGCAGATTGGCTATCACGAAGCGTTCTCACACCGCATCATGGGCGGCGCGGACGTTATTCTGGTGCCGAGCCGCTTCGAGCCTTGCGGCCTGACGCAGCTTTATGGCCTGAAATACGGCACGCTGCCGCTGGTGCGGCGCACCGGCGGGCTAGCGGACACGGTTTCCGACAGCTCTCTGGAGAACCTGGCGGACGGCATCGCCAGCGGGTTTGTGTTTGAAGACAGTAATGCCTGGTCGCTGCTGCGCGCCATTCGGCGTGCGTTCGTCTTGTGGTCCCGGCCATCCCTGTGGCGCTATGTGCAACGTCAGGCGATGTCCATGGACTTTAGCTGGCACGTGGCGGCGCAGTCATACCGCGACCTTTATAAACGCTTGATGTAACGAGGCGAAGTGACAGATATGAACGCTCCTTTTAGCTACTCTTCACCGACACTCAGCGTTGAGGCGTTAAAGCACTCCATCGCCTATAAGCTGATGTTCACCATCGGGAAAGATCCGGTTATCGCCAACAAACACGAGTGGCTGAACGCCACGCTGTTTGCCGTGCGTGACCGCATGGTCGAACGCTGGCTGCGCTCCAACCGCGCTCAGCTTTCGCAGGAAACGCGGCAGGTTTACTACCTGTCGATGGAATTTTTGATTGGCCGTACCCTGTCTAACGCGCTACTGTCGCTCGGTATCTATGAAGACGTGAAAAACGCGCTCGAAGAGATGGGGCTGGACCTGGAAGAGCTGATCGACGAAGAGAACGACCCCGGCCTCGGCAACGGCGGCCTGGGGCGTCTTGCCGCCTGCTTCCTCGACTCGCTGGCGACCCTGGCGCTGCCGGGGCGCGGCTACGGCATTCGCTATGACTACGGGATGTTCAAACAGAACATCGTTGACGGGCGTCAGAAGGAGTCCCCGGACTACTGGCTGGAGTACGGCAACCCGTGGGAGTTCAAACGCCACAACACGCGCTACAAGGTGCGCTTCGGCGGACGTATTCAGCAGGAGGGTAAACGCTCCCGCTGGGTCGAAACCGAAGAGATCCTCGCCGTGGCCTATGACCAGATCATCCCCGGCTACGATACCGATGCCACCAACACGCTGCGCCTGTGGAGCGCCCAGGCGAGTAGCGAGATCAACCTCGGTAAGTTCAACCAGGGCGACTACTTCGCAGCGGTGGAAGATAAAAACCACTCCGAGAACGTGTCCCGCGTGCTCTATCCGGACGACTCAACCTACTCGGGGCGTGAGCTGCGCCTGCGTCAGGAATATTTCCTCGTTTCTTCGACGATCCAGGACATCCTCAGCCGTCACCATCAGCTGCACAAAACCTACGCCAACCTTGCGGATAAAATCGCGATTCACCTCAACGACACCCATCCGGTGCTGTCGATTCCTGAGCTGATGCGTCTGCTGATTGACGAACATAAGTTCAGCTGGGACGAGGCGTTCGAGGTGACCTGCCAGGTGTTCTCCTACACCAACCATACGCTGATGAGCGAAGCGCTGGAGACCTGGCCGGTGGATATGCTCGGTAAAATCCTGCCGCGCCATCTGCAGATCATCTTCGAGATCAACGACTACTTCCTGAAGACGTTGCAGGAGCAGTATCCGAACGACACCGGCCTGCTGAGCCGCGCGTCGATCATCGATGAGTCCAACGGTCGCCGCGTGCGCATGGCCTGGCTGGCGGTGGTGATCAGCCACAAGGTCAACGGGGTGTCCGAGCTGCACTCGAACCTGATGGTGCAGTCGCTGTTTGCTGATTTTGCCAAAATCTTCCCGACGCGCTTCTGCAACGTGACCAACGGCGTAACGCCGCGGCGCTGGCTGGCGCTGGCGAACCATCCGTTATCCGGCGTGCTGGACCAGAACATTGGCCGCACCTGGCGCACCGATTTGAGCCAGCTGAGCGAGTTAGAGCAGCACATCGATTTTCCGACGGTGAACAAAGCGGTGCGCGAAGCGAAGCTGCTGAACAAGAAGCGTCTGTCGGTCTGGCTGGCTATGCACCTGAACGTTGTGGCTAATCCGAAGGCGCTGTTCGACGTTCAAATCAAGCGTATCCATGAATACAAACGTCAGCTGATGAACGTGCTGCACGTCATCACCCACTACAACCGCATCAAGGCGGATCCTACCGCCGACTGGGTGCCGCGCGTGAAAATCTTCGCCGGTAAAGCGGCGTCGGCGTATTACATGGCGAAGCACATTATTCATCTTATCAATGATGTGGCGAAGGTGATCAACACCGATCCGGTCATTGGCGACAAGCTGAAGGTAGTCTTTATCCCCAACTACAGCGTGAGCCTGGCGCAGATGATCATTCCGGCGGCGGATCTCTCCGAGCAGATTTCCACGGCGGGAACGGAGGCTTCCGGGACCAGTAACATGAAGTTTGCCCTGAACGGTGCGCTGACCATCGGCACGCTGGACGGTGCCAACGTCGAGATGCTGGAGCATGTGGGCGCGGAGAATATCTTTATCTTCGGTAACACCACGGAAGAGGTGGAGGCGCTGCGCAGGAAGGGCTACCAGCCGCGTGAGTATTACGAGCAGGACGAGGAGCTGCGCCAGGTGCTGACGCAAATCGCGACCGGTCTCTTTAACCCTGACGAGCCGGGCCGCTACCGTGACCTCGTGGATTCGCTGATTAACTTCGGCGACCACTATCAGGTGCTGGCGGATTACCGCAGCTACGTGGATTGCCAGGATAAAGTGGACGATCTGTATCGCCAGCAGGAGAAGTGGACCAGCGCCGCGATGCATAACATCGCCAATATGGGGTATTTCTCGTCGGACAGAACCATCAAGGAGTATGCCGACACCATCTGGCATATTGATCCGGTGCGGTTGTAAAACAAAGCCGGGTGGCGGCTCCGCCTTACCCGGCCTACTCGATCCTGTAGGCCCGGTAAGCGCAGCGCCACCGGGCATTTTTTTCACCCTCAGGACGCGAGTGACAACTCACGCTTTCCCGCATGTTGTGCCAGCCACTGCGCCACGCGCGACTGCTCCTCGGCGTTAAGCCACATCCCTTCTTTGGTACGACGCCAGATGGCATCTTCCAGACGGCGCACCCATTCGTGCTCCACCAGATAGCGCAGCTCGGCTTCGTACAGCTCATGGCCGAAATGCTCGCCCAGATCCGCCAGCGTTTTCGCCTCACCGAGGATCAGGTCGGTATTGCTGCCATACGTACGGGCGTAGTGGCGCGCCATGTCTTCGGTAATGAACGGATAGCGACGACGCAGCTTCGCCGCGAAATCATCGCGGTTATCGCCAATATCACCGCCGGGCAGTACTGCCTCTTTGGTCCATGCCGGGCCGATGCCTTTATAGTACGGGGCCAGTTTTTCCAGCGCGTGCTCGGCCAGCTTGCGGTAGGTGGTGAGCTTGCCGCCAAAGACCGACAGCAGCGGAGCCTGGCCGTCCACGTCATGAATATCGAGCGTGTAATCGCGGGTGATGGCCTGCGGCGAATCGGATTCGTCATCGCACAGCGGACGCACGCCGGAGTAGGTCCAGACCACGTCATCACGCGCCAGCTGTTTCTTAAAGTGCGCGTTATAGACCTTCAGCAGGTAGTTCACTTCGCTCTCGTCGATCTCGACGTGTTTCGGATCGCCTTTGTACTCCACGTCGGTGGTGCCGATGATGGAGAACTCATCCATCCACGGGATCACAAACACGATGCGCTTGTCTTCGTTCTGCAGGATATACGCCTGCTTCTGCGTATGGACGCGCGGCACAACGATGTGGCTGCCTTTAATCAGGCGGATACCGTAAGGCGAAGGCAGGTGCATACCGTCATCAAAGAACTGTTTCACCCACGGACCAGTGGCGTTCACCAGGCCGCGCGCTTTCCAGCTGAATTTCTCGCCGGTATCCACGTCTTCCGCTTCCACAATCCACAGGCCGTTTTCACGGCGGGCCGCGGTAGCGCGGGTGCGGGTTTTCACCTCGCCGCCTTTCTTCTCGACCATTTGCGCATTGGCCAGCACCAGACGCGCATCGTCCACCCAGCAGTCGGAATATTCGAATCCGCGCACGATTTCAGGTTTCAGGACCGATTCTGAGCCAAAACGCAAGCCGTTCGATCCCGGCAGGCTGGTGCGTTTGCCGAGATGATCGTACATAAACAGGCCGATACGGATCATCCACGCCGGGCGCAGATGCGGGCGATGCGGCAGACGAAAGCGCATCGGGATCGCCAGATGAGGCGCCATCTTCAGCAGCACTTCGCGTTCAGCTAAGGCTTCACTGACCAGACGGAATTCGTAGTGTTCCAGGTAGCGCAGGCCGCCATGAATCAGTTTGGAACTGGCGGACGACGTCGCGCAGGCGAGATCGTTAGCTTCCAGCATCAGCACGGATAAACCGCGTCCTGCGGCATCAACCGCAATACCGGCACCGTTGATGCCCCCGCCTATCACAATCAGATCTTTGGTTTCCATAACACCCTCATGCACTTTCGTTAAAGCTCAGAAATGTTCGATATCGCTCATAATAGCAAAGGAACGCGCCTTTGGTAACATCAAAAAAACAATTTAGAGTGATATGGATAACATAATGGCGTTTACCCGCCGCCAGGACGTACACTACAGGGTAAAATAGTGCGGCCAACTTTTCTCCCTCTCCCTGTGGGAGAGGGCTGGGGTGAGGGCATCAGAGCGCACCCAACCTGAACAACAGAAAGAGAACACCATGGATCAGTTTGAATGTATTAACGTAGAAGAAGCCCACCAGAAGATGCACCAGGGAAAAGCGGTGCTGGTGGACATCCGCGATCCGCAGAGCTTTGCGATGGGCCATACGCCGGGCGCGTTCCATCTCACCAACGACACACTGGGCGCGTTTATGCGCGATAATGACTTCGAAACGCCGGTGATGGTGATGTGCTACCACGGCAACAGCAGCAAAGGCGCGGCGCAGTACCTGCTTCAGCAGGGTTACGATGCGGTGTACAGCGTTGATGGCGGCTTCGATGCCTGGCATCGCCATTTCCCGGCAGAAGTTGAGTACGCGTTTGAGCGCTGATCTCGCTATACTGTCCTCTTTTGTGTGGAAATAAGCGACCGCCGCCCATGTTGATGATCACCTCCTTTACCAACCCGCGCGTCGCCCAGGCGTTTGTCGACTATATGGCGACGCAGGGCGTTATCCTTACCCTTCAGCAACATACGCAAACCGACGTCTGGCTCGCCGACGAAAGCCAGGCCGCGCGCGTCAACGAGGAGCTGGCGCGTTTCCTTGAGAATCCCGCCGACCCGCGCTACCTCGCCGCGAGCTGGCAGTCCGGCCAGACGGGAAGCGGGCTGCAATACCGTCGTTTTCCTTTTATCGCCACGCTGCGCGAACGCGCCGGGCCGTTTACGCTGCTGCTGATGGCGGCCTGTATTCTGGTCTTTATCATTATGAACGTGGTCGGCGATCAGCCCGTGATGCTTGCGCTGGCGTGGCCGTACGATCCCTCCCTGCAGTTTGACGTCTGGCGTTACTTCACCCATACGCTGATGCACTTCTCGGTGATGCATATTCTCTTCAACCTGCTGTGGTGGTGGTACCTCGGCGGTATCGTTGAGAAGCGACTGGGCAGCGGCAAGCTGATTGTGCTTACCGTGATTAGCGCCCTGCTGAGCGGCTATGTGCAGCATAAATTCAGCGGGCCATGGTTCGGCGGCCTGTCCGGTGTGGTCTACGCCCTGATGGGGTACGTCTGGCTCAGGGGCGAGCGCGACCCGGAGAGCGGCATCTATCTGCAGCGCGGATTAATCGCCTTTGCGTTAATATGGCTTATTGCCGGATGGTTTGATCTGTTTGGTATGTCCATTGCCAACGGTGCCCACGTCACCGGTCTGGCCGTCGGGCTGGCGATGGCCTTCGCCGACACGCTCCATGCGCGAAAACGAACATAATTCCAGGGATATTTCATGAAACAAACGCAGCGTCATGACGCCATTATCGAACTGGTAAAAAAACAGGGATACGTCAGTACCGAAGAGCTGGTGGAGCAGTTTGCCGTCAGCCCGCAAACCATTCGTCGCGATTTAAACGACCTGGCCGATCAAAGCCGTATTCTGCGCCATCACGGTGGGGCGGCGCTGCCGTCCAGCTCGGTGAACACCTCCTGGCACGACCGTAAGGCGACACAAACGGCGGAGAAAGAGCGCATTGCGCGTAAGGTCGCCAGCCAGATCCCCAACGGCGCGACGCTGTTTATTGATATCGGTACCACGCCAGAGGCGGTTGCGCACGCGCTGCTGCAACACGAGAACCTGCGCGTGGTCACCAACAACCTGAACGTCGCCAATACCCTGATGCAGAAAGATGATTTCCGCATCATTCTCGCGGGTGGCGAACTGCGCAGCCGCGACGGCGGGATCATCGGCGAAGCGACGCTCGATTTCATCTCTCAGTTCCGCCTCGATTTCGGCATTCTGGGGATCAGCGGTATCGACAGCGACGGCTCGCTGCTGGAGTTTGATTACCATGAAGTTCGCACCAAGCGTGCGATCATTGAGAATTCACGCCACGTGATGCTGGTGGCGGACCACTCCAAGTTTGGCCGAAACGCGATGGTGAATATGGGCAGCATCAGCATGGTCAACGCGCTTTACACTGACGTGATGCCCCCGGCGGGCGTGTTGCAGGTGATTAAAGATAATAATTTGCAGTTAGAGTTGTGTTGATCGGTCTTTCTCCCTCTCCCTGTGGGAGAGGGCCGGGTGAGGGCATCAGGCCGCACAAAACCTACACGCCATACCCCATCATCTTCAGCAGCTGCTGCGCATGCTGCACCGCATCCTGACGATGCGCCACGCCGAGCTTCTGATACAGATTACGGATGTGCGTCTTAATGGTCGTCGCCGCGACGGCCAGCTCACCGGCAATCTGCTCATTGCTGTACCCTGAATAGATCAGCCCCAGCACCTGCCATTCACGCTGGGTGAGCGGACTGGTGCGGATAAGTTCCGGCACTTCAGGATGGTTCAGCAAACGTTCGACGAAATTCTCGTCAAAATGGGCGAACTTGTGCCGATGGTGCTGATTAATCTCACGCAGAATGCGCTGGGCGCGGTGCTGGTCCAGCTCTGGCAGCGTGTTGAGCTGAATCAGCTGGCGCAGCTGTTGCGCCATCACTTCACCCTCAATCACAAAGTGGCTGATAAACCCGGTACGGTTAGCCAGCTGCAGCGCTTCCAGCAGCACGCGCTGCGCGTCGTTTTTGCGACCCGCCTGCCAGTAAAGCTGGTTGAGCAGCAGCAGGTTGCGGTTCAGATCGCTCATCAGGCGCAGGCTGCGGGCGTTTTCGTTCAACTCTTCCAGCACAATTTCGGCAGGCTCAAATTCACCGAGCAGGATCTGCACGCGGGCAATGTTTCGCCACTGGCTTTGCAGGAAGTGGTTATTAGCAAATTCAGGTTTCGGCGTGTGGCGCAGCCAGTTGGCGGCGGATTTTTTGTCGCCGGTCATCTGCCAGTAAATCACCCGGACCTTATCGGCGTTGGAAACCCAGTCGCTGTGGTACTGGCCGTTGCCGAGCAGGTTTTCCAGGCGGTTAAGATGGTTGCGCGCATTGTCCAAATCCCCGCGCGCCAGCGAGCATTGCACCAGCAGCGCCAGGCATTGCAGCTGCTGCTGCGGCTGGAAGCTGGAGAGCACGTTCACGCCCTGACGCGCGGCGCTTTCCGCCTCGTCCAGACGCGACCACGCCCACAGCAGCTGAGCGCGAATGCGCAGCAGGAACTCGTGCATCGGCAGCTGTTCCAGATGCTGCTCACGAATAAGCTGGAAGGCTTTTTCCTGGTTCTCCCAGGCGGCCTGCAGGAACCCCTGCGCGAATAAAATCTCGCTTTGCTGGATCAGGCTCCACAGCGCGTAATGCCACACGTCATGGCGGCGCGCCATCTGTTCGGTTTGCTGCATCAGCGACAGCGAGCGCGTCAGGTCGCCTTTGCAGTGCAGCACTTCCCCGTGTACCGAGGTCGCCACAATGCGGCTGTAGAAGTTCGCCAGCGGCAGCTCGTCCAGCGCGACCATCGCCAGACGTTCGGCCTCTTCCGGGTCGCCATCGTTGATAGCCACCTGAGCGCGCAGCGCGTTGAACTCGCCGTGCAGGGTGGCGTCCATCTCGCTTTCCATCTCCTGCTCGGCGCGCGCCAGCAGCGTATTCACTTCGCTGTAGCGATGCTGGCTCTGCATCAGCCAGGCCTGCAGCAGCACCAGACGCGGGTTTTCCAGCAGGCTTTCCCACGGCAGCGCTTTTAAGGACTCTTCAAGCAGCGTCAGTTCGCTGTGGTTAAACAGCCCCCACGCATGGTTGAGCAGAATATCGCGCAGCATGTTGGCATCACCGGCGGCCAGCGCATGGTGGATCGCCTCGCTTGGGAAGCCCTGAGCCATCCAGCTCTCGGCGGCGGCGCGGTGGATCTGCGGCAGTTCGGCGGCCAGCTCCCACTGGCAGCGCTGGCGCAGGAAGCTGCCAAACAGCGGGTGATAGCTGAACCATTCGCCGGGATCGTCCATCCGCGTCAGAAAGAGTCCCTGACGTTCAATCTCTTCGAGCTGAAGCTGGCCGTTTTCCGTGCCGGTGACGCGCATAATCAGCGCGTCGTTCATGGAGCGCAGCAGGGAGCTTTTGAGCAGGAAGTTACGGGTAGAGGGATCAACGCTGTCCAGCACCTCGTCCACCAGATAATCCGACAGATGGCTGGCATTGATGCCTGCCAGACGACGCGCGGACTGATGCGTCGGGCTGTTATTTTGTCGCGCAGAGAGGGCAATGAGCTGCAGGGCGGTCGCCCAGCCGGCAACGTCATCGCACAGACGGCTGCTCTCGGAGGCTTCAATCGGGGAGGTCAGGCGGCAGTCAAAGAACTGTTTGGCTTCCTGATGGGTAAAGGCCAGCTGCTGGCTGCCCACCTCGAGAAGCTGATCGCGCACGCGCAGGTTTGCGATGCCGAGCTGCGGTAAATTGCGCGACAGCACCACCAGGGTGAGATTTTCCGGCTGATGGCGCAGGAAAAAGCGCATCGACTCATGAATAACCGGGTTGGTGATCAGATGGTAATCATCAATCACCACGTACAGCGGACGATGCCATTCGGCCAGTTCAATAAAGAGCTGTGAGAAAAGGGAAGACAGGCTGGCGTACTGGCGTTTTTGCACCATCACTTCGCTGGCTACGCAGTGGCCGTTGGTGGCCTGCTGAAGGGCAGCAATTAAATAACTGGCAAAACGCTCCTGCTGGTTATCGCCCTCATCAAGGGAGTACCAGCCGAGATCGCTTTTGCCCGCCGCCCACTGTGAAATGAGCGTTGTCTTTCCATAACCTGCAGGGCTCGTCACCAGCGCCAGTCGGAAATTATGCGCGCCGGAAAGTTTAGCCAGCAGACGCTCGCGAACCACCGTGTGGTCGAGGCGAACCGGGCGACTTAATTTGGACGGAATCAACATAGTTTTCACTTCACTGTGGGGAACGAGAAATTTATTTTTTTTGCGCTTCGTAATTAATAGATATAAGGTCGGTGAATAGAAGAACTATTGCAAGTTATGTCTGGGTTTTGTGCCTCTGAATTTGCACTGTGTCACAAAACATTCCAGCAGGCGGCGGAACTTTTTAAAAATGGCCCTCATGCCGCATGGATACTGGATTGTTTGCATGACATGCGCTTACGCTGAAACGGGTTTCATAACGGGATAATCACGCCCGCGTTAATAAAGTTTGGGTAATGTTCAGCAGGCGTAATACTTCTCTGAGAAACCTCTTATTTGCAAAAAGCGTATTCTCTGTCAGTAATCATTTCAACGTGTATTAATTTCTTACGAAACGGCATTTCATTTTTTTGACACTCTTCCCGGTTATCTTCTCGCCTTCAACGCACACTGCCGCCTGGCTCTCAAAGTGGCCTCGATCACACTTTTCTGCTCATCCCCGCTACTCCTCCCTGGCTAATCCTTTACGGGAGGAGGAAGTGGCGTAATGAGCCAGGCACACTAGCGCCAGTGGTTAATTTTCTTTTTACAGGATGCCGATTCCCTATGTCACAGCCTACCTTCAACAAAGCTCAATTTCAGGCTGCCCTGACGCGTCAGTGGCAGCGTTTTGGCCTTCATGCTGCAAACGAAATGACGCCCCACCAGTGGTGGCAGGCGGTGAGCGGTGCGCTCGCAGAGCAACTGGATGCTCAGCCGGTGGCGAAGCCCGTTAAGGGCCAGCGTCACGTGAACTATATTTCGATGGAATTCCTGATTGGGCGCCTCACCGGCAACAACCTTCTTAATCTCGGCTGGTATCAGGAGGTGGGCGATGTGCTGAAAGAGCACGACGTTAACCTGACCGACCTGCTGGAAGAAGAGACCGACCCGGCGCTGGGCAACGGTGGTTTAGGGCGTCTGGCGGCCTGCTTCCTCGACTCCATGGCGACCGTCGGCCAGTCGGCCATCGGTTATGGCCTGAACTATCAGTACGGCCTGTTCCGTCAGTCGTTCGCCGACGGGCATCAGATGGAAGCACCGGACGACTGGCATCGCAACACCTACCCGTGGTTCCGCCACAACGCGCAGCTGGATGTGCAGGTGGGCATTGGCGGGAAAGTCTCGAAGCAAGGCCTCTGGGAGCCAGCGTTTACTCTTACCGGTGAAGCCTGGGACCTGCCGGTGCTCGGCTACCGTAACGGCGTCTCTCAGCCGCTGCGCCTGTGGCAGGCGAAGCACGCGCATCCGTTCAACCTGACCAAATTCAACGACGGCGATTTCCTGCGTGCCGAGCAGCAGGGCATCGACGCCGAAAAACTGACTAAAGTGCTCTACCCGAACGACAACCATCTGGCGGGTAAAAAGCTGCGCCTGATGCAGCAGTACTTCCAGTGCGCCTGCTCCGTGGCGGATATTCTGCGCCGTCATCATCTGGCGGGCCGTAAACTGGCACAGTTGCCGGACTTCGAAGTGATTCAGCTCAACGACACGCACCCGACGATTGCGATCCCTGAGCTGCTGCGCGTGCTGATCGACGAGCATCAGCTGAGCTGGGATGACGCCTGGGCGATTACCAGCCGCACCTTTGCCTACACCAACCACACCCTGATGCCGGAAGCGCTGGAGTGCTGGGATGAGAAGCTGGTGAAAACCCTGCTGCCGCGCCACATGCAGATCATCAACACGATTAACGACCAGTTTAAAACGCTGGTGGAGAAAACCTGGCCGGGTGATAACGCCGTCTGGGCGAAGCTGGCCGTGGTGTATGACAAACAGGTGCGCATGGCGAACATGTGCGTGGTGAGCGGCTTTGCGGTCAACGGCGTGGCGGCGCTGCACTCCGACCTGGTGGTGAAAGATCTGTTCCCGGAATATCACCAGCTGTGGCCGACCAAATTCCACAACGTGACCAACGGCATCACGCCGCGCCGCTGGATCAAGCAGTGCAACCCGCTGCTGGCGGGCCTGCTGGACAAGACGCTGAAGAAAGAGTGGGCCAACGATCTGGACCAGCTCATCAGTCTGGAAAAACAGGCCGACAACGCCAAATTCCGCGAGCAGTACCGCGCCATCAAGCGGGAGAACAAAGTTCGCCTGGCGGCGTTTGTGAAGATGCGCACCGGAATTGAGATCAACCCGAACGCTATTTTTGATATCCAGATTAAGCGCCTGCACGAGTACAAGCGCCAGCACCTGAACCTGCTGCACATTCTGGCGCTGTACAAGGAGATCCGCGAGAACCCGCAGGCCGACCGCGTGCCGCGCGTGTTCCTGTTCGGTGCGAAAGCCGCGCCGGGCTACTATCTGGCGAAAAACATCATCCTCGCCATTAATAAGGTTGCGGCGGCGATCAACAACGATCCGAAGGTGGGCGACAAGCTGAAGGTGGTGTTCCTGCCGGACTACTGCGTCTCGGCGGCGGAAATGCTGATCCCGGCGGCGGATATCTCTGAGCAGATCTCAACGGCGGGTAAAGAAGCCTCCGGTACGGGCAACATGAAGCTCGCGCTGAACGGCGCGCTGACCGTCGGCACCCTGGACGGTGCGAACGTCGAAATCGCCGAGAAGGTTGGGGAAGAGAACATCTATATCTTCGGCCATACTGTTGAAGAAGTGAAAGCCATCAAAGCCAAAGGCTACGACCCGGTGAAGTGGCGTAAAAAAGACAAAGTGCTGGATGCAGTACTGAAAGAGCTGGAGAGCGGTAAATACAGCGACGGCGACAAGCACGCGTTCGACCAGATGCTGCACAGCATGGGCAAACAGGGCGGCGACCCGTACCTGGTGATGGCGGACTTCACGGCCTACGTGGATGCGCAAAAGCAGGTCGATGTGCTGTACCGCGACCAGGAGGCCTGGACCCGCGCGTGTATCCTGAATACCGCCCGCTGCGGCATGTTCAGCTCTGACCGCTCAATCCGTGACTATCAGGCTCGTATCTGGCAGGCAAAACGCTAAGGAAGCGCGATGGAGAGTAAACGTCTGGATAGCGCCGCGCAGGCGGCGGGGATAAGCCTCAGTTACATTAATGCTCACGGCAAACCACAGTCTATTGGCGCTGAAACCAAAAGACGTTTGCTGGATGCCATGCACAACACCGGCGCGAAAGCGTCGGCCTCCCCGGTGCCGAACGTCAAGGTCTTTACCGCGGGCAAAAAAATGTCGCTGACGGTGGAGGGGCGCGGCGAGTTTAGCTGGCAGCTCACTACCGAAGCGGGGCAGGCGCACACAGGCCACGCCACCGGCGGCAAACGCTTTACCCTTCCGGCAAAACTGCCGGAGGGCTACCACACGTTAACGCTCACCCAGAATGCCAAGCCGTTCGCCTGCCGGGTGATCGTTGCGCCGAAGCGCTGCTATGAGCCGCAGGCGCTGGTGGAGGGCAAAAAGCTGTGGGGTGCCTGCGTACAGCTCTACACGCTGCGCTCCGACAGTAACTGGGGCATCGGCGACTTCGGCGATTTGAAAAAGATGCTCTCGTCAGTGGGTGAGCGCGGCGGGGCGTTTATCGGCCTCAACCCAATCCACGCGCTCTATCCGGCGAACCCGGAAAGCGCCAGCCCGTACAGCCCGTCTTCGCGTCGCTGGTTAAACGTCATTTATATCGACGTTAACGCGCTGGATGATTTCAAAAACAGCAAAGAGGCGCAGGCGTGGTGGAGGCTGGAGACCACGCAGCAGATGCTGAAGCAGGCACGCGACGCCGAGTGGGTGGACTACTCTGCCGTCACCTCGCTGAAAATGGCCGCGCTGCGCCTGGCGTGGAAGGGGTTTGCGAAGCGCGATGACGAGCAGATGGCCGCTTTCCGTCAGTTTGTAGACCGGGAGGGCGAGAGCCTTTACTGGCAGGCGGCGTTCGATGCGCTGCACGCCTACCAGGTGAAGGAAGACGAGATGCGCTGGGGCTGGCCGGTATGGCCGAAGGCGTATCAACGGGTGGATACCCCGGAAGTAAAAGCCTTCTGTAAAAAATATGCCGACGAGGTGGATTTTTATCTCTGGCTGCAGTGGCTGGCGTACAGCCAGTTTGCCGTCTGCTGGCAGGTGAGCCAGGGCTATAACATGCCGATTGGCCTGTACCGTGATCTGGCGGTTGGCGTGGCAGAGGGCGGGGCGGAAACCTGGTGCGACCGCGAGCTTTACTGCCTGAAAGCCTCCGTGGGCGCGCCGCCGGACATCCTCGGCCCGCTGGGCCAGAACTGGGGCCTGCCGCCGATGGATCCGCACGTCATGGCCGCTCGCGCCTACCAGCCGTTCATCGATCTGCTGCGCGCGAATATGCAGAACTGCGGCGCGCTGCGCATTGACCATGTTATGTCGGTGCTGCGCCTGTGGTGGATCCCGTACGGTGAAACGGCCGATCACGGGGCATATGTGCAGTACCCGGTGGACGATCTGCTGTCGATCCTGGCGCTGGAGAGTAAACGTCATCAGTGTATGGTGATCGGCGAAGATCTCGGTACCG
The DNA here is from genome assembly GCF_005503595.1 of Enterobacter sp. 2VL. Classification (NCBI taxonomy): domain Bacteria; kingdom Pseudomonadati; phylum Pseudomonadota; class Gammaproteobacteria; order Enterobacterales; family Enterobacteriaceae; genus Enterobacter; species Enterobacter sp. 2VL. The sequence goes on along the minus strand of NZ_SCNE01000010.1, from coordinate 100,777 downwards.
TGCCGGTGGAAATCGTCAGCAAGCTGCGCGACAGCGGCGTGTATTCCTACAAAGTGCTTTATTTTGAGAGCGACCATGAGAAAACCTTCCGCGCGCCGAAAGCGTACCCGGAACAATCAATGGCAGTCGCGACGACGCATGACCTTCCTACGCTTCGTGGCTACTGGGAAAGCGGCGACCTGACGCTCGGCAAAACGCTGGGGCTGTATCCGGATGAGGTGGTTTTACGCGGTCTGTACCAGGATCGCGAGCTGGCGAAACAAGGGCTGCTGGATGCGCTGCACAAGCACGGCTGTCTGCCGAAACGCGCCGGGCATAAGGCATCGCTGATGGCGATGACGTCCACGCTCAACCGCGGATTACAGCGCTATATTGCCGACAGCAACAGCGCGTTGCTGGGTCTACAGCCGGAGGACTGGATTGATATGGCGGAGCCGGTGAACATCCCGGGGACCAGCTATCAGTACAAGAACTGGCGACGCAAGCTTTCTGTGGGTCTGGAAGCGATGTTTACTGATGACGGGGTGAACAGGCTGATTAAAGATCTGGATAAGCGCAGAAGAGCGTTAACTAAGAAGCGGTGATTTTTCCCTCACCCTAACCCTCTCCCAAAGGGAGAGGGAATAGAATGTAAGCCGGGTAAGCGTTAGCGCCACCCGGCTTTTTTACATCAGATAGCCATATTCAGCAGCAGAACCCCGACCAGGCCGCACACGGAGATAATGGTTTCCAGCATGGACCAGGATTTGATGGTTTCACCGATCGTCAGGTTGAAGTACTCCTTGAACAGCCAGAAGCCCGGATCGTTGACGTGGGAGAAAATCACGCTGCCGGAACCTACCGCGATAACCATCAGCTCCGGGCTGACGCCCGTGGTGGCGATCAGCGGTGCCACGATGCCACCGGCCGTGATGGCCGCAACGGTTGCGGAACCCAGCGCGATACGCAGAACGGCTGCGATAAACCATGCCATAAACAGTGGGGACAGGTTGGTGGCATGCATCATGGACGCAATGTATTTGTCCACGCCGCTGTCGACCAGAACCTGCTTGAACGCACCGCCACCGCCGATGATCAGCAGCATCATGGCGATGATTTTGATGGACGAGGTCAGCGTGTCGTTGATCTGGTCCATTGAACGGCCACGGTTCAGGCCGAAGGTGAACATCGCAATCAGAACGGCAATCAGCGTCGCCATGACCGGGTCGCCCAGGAACTCTGCCACGCTCAGGAACGCGTGACCTTTCGGCAGAACCATCTCGGCAACGGCGCGCATCGCCATCAGGATCACCGGCACCAGCGAGGTCCAGACGCTGACGCCAAAGCCAGGCATCTCCTCTTCGGTGAAGGTTTTGGCGCTGTAGAGACCTTCCGGGATCGGCTTATCAATGCCTTTCAGGAAGCGGGCAAATACCGGACCGGCCAGAATCACGGTCGGGATCGCCAGGATGGTACCGAACAGCAGGGTTTTACCCATATCGGCGTGGAAGATGGTCGCGATAGCGGTTGGGCCCGGGTGCGGAGGCAGGAAGCCGTGGGTCACGGACAGCGCAGCCGCCATTGGCACACCGACGAACAGTAATGGGATGTTGGCCGCCGCCGCGATGGTGAACACCAATGGCAACATCAGGACGAAGCCCACCTCATAGAACAGTGCGAAACCGACGGTAAAACCGGTTAATACCACCGCCCACTGAATGTGCTGTTTGCCGAATTTGGCAATCAGCGTGGTGGCAATACGCTGCGCGCCACCGCAGTCCGCCAGCATTTTGCCGAGCATGGCACCAAAGCCCATGATCAACGCCAGGCTGCCGAGCGTGCCGCCGACGCCGGCTTTAATTGAGCTGATAACTTTTACCAGCGGCATGCCTTGCATCAGACCGACTGCAAGTGCCACCAGAACCAGAGCGATAAATCCGTTCAGTTTGAAACGGATCATCAAGAGCAGTAATAACACAACACCGATAGCGACGATGACTAATGGCATGATTTACCTGGCCTTTGAATTGTTATGGGTAACGTCATTGTTTCAACGACAAGTTCCGATTGTCCCAACTGGGAACAGAGCGTTAACGGCACTAATACGGTCGCCTGTGAAACGATTAAGTTTAGTCGGCTGTTATGGGTATGTTTAGTGTCCGCAGGAATGATACGGGTAACATGACGTGATTGAGAATCACCCAGGCAGGCAAAATTTAAATAATGAGACGCAGGTCAACATATACAGAGGGGAGAGGCGGGCAAACAAAAGCCGGGCGGCGGCTTCGCCTTACCCGGCTTACGAATCAAAATGTGCAGCGTCACTGTAGGCCCGGTAAGCGCAGCGCCACCGGGCAAAGGCTGGCGGCTTAGTAGTAAGAGTGCTCGCCGCGCTGGTGTTCGGTCAGGTCACGCACGCCTTTCAGCTCAGGGAACTCGTTCAGCAGCTGCTTCTCGATCCCTTCTTTCAGCGTCACGTCAACCATGGAACAGCCGTTACAGCCGCCGCCGAACTGAAGAATAGCCAGGCCATCTTCGGTGATTTCCATCAGGGTGACGCGACCACCGTGGCCGGCCAGCTGTGGGTTAATCTGGGACTGCAACATGTACTCCACGCGTTCCATCAGCGGAGCATCGTCAGACACTTTACGCATTTTCGCGTTCGGTGCTTTCAGGGTCAGCTGGGAACCCAGCTGGTCTGTGACAAAATCAATCTCCGCATCCTCAAGATACGGCGCGCTCAGCTCATCGACATAGGCCGTGAGCTGCTCAAATTTAAGGGCAGTGTCGGTTGCTTCCACGGCGTCCGGTGGACAATAAGAGACACCACATTCTGCATTCGGAGTGCCTGGATTGATCACAAACACGCGGATCTGCGTCCCTTCTTCCTGATTTGCCAGCAGTTTGGCAAAGTGCGCTTGTGCAGAATCGGAAATACGGATCATAGCTTTGGCCTAATAGTTGACTAAATTACCTGGGTATAATCATACGCCCATTGAAGAAGGGCTACAAGGTACGGCACAGACACCATACCTGAACCGACGCGGCGCCGCTTTGCAAAAGCAGCCGTGAAAGTTCGGCGACGGTGCTGCCCGTGGTGACGACATCATCCACCAGCGCGATATGGAGGCCGTTGACCGGCAATTCAAGGCGAAAGGCATTTTTCAGGTTTCGTTTGCGCAGCCGCGCGTTGAGCCGGTGCTGGGTCGCGGTGGCCTGAACGCGCGTTAATGCTGAGGCAGGGTAACGACACCCGAGCCAGTGGGCGAGCGGACGGCAAAGCAGGTCGCTTTGGTTGTAGCCTCGCCGCCAGTGGCGACGGCGATACAGGGGCACGTTCATGATCATGTCCACGCCCGGTAGCTGGCGCGTGCGTCGCGCCTGTAAAAGCGCCAGCAGCAGCAGACGGGCGAGGGGGCGCGCCAGCGAACTCTGACTGGAAAACTTCAGGGAATGAATCAGACCGCTCAGGGGCGGAACGTAGTGGTCTACTGCCACCAGGGCACACCACGGCGGCGGTTTTTTCAGGCAGCGGCCGCACGGGAGCTGCGGGCTAGTCGCCGGTAAACCACATTGCGGGCAGCCGCTGATACCCCCTTGCAGCGAGCGCGTACAGACAGAACAGATGCCCCATCCGCTCAGCGTAAGCGGCATTCGGCATAGCCAGCACAAGCCGGGCGCTGTTAGCATAGACAACCTCCATGTCAAAAAGAGAACGATAGCTGATGAAGACGCTGTGGTGGCAGACCGTTGGGACGGGAAATTGTCATCTTGTGCTGCTGCACGGATGGGGACTGAACGCTGAAGTATGGCGTTGCGTAAGTGAGGAACTGGCCTCGCATTTTACACTGCATCTTGTGGACCTGCCCGGCTATGGCCGCAGCAGCGGCTATGGTGCGATGACGCTTGCTGAGATGGCAAACGAGGTCCTGGACGCGGCGCCGCAAAACGCCATCTGGCTGGGCTGGAGCCTGGGCGGGCTGGTGGCGAGCCAGATTGCGCTTACCCATCCCGAACGCGTGCAGGCGCTGGTCACCGTGGCCTCGTCGCCCTGTTTCAGCGCGCATGATGCATGGCCGGGGATCAAACCGGAGGTGTTGGCCGGGTTCCAGCAGCAGTTAAGCGCTGATTTCCAGCGCACGGTGGAGCGTTTTCTGGCGCTACAGACGATGGGCACGGAAACGGCGCGTCAGGATGCGCGTACGCTGAAACAGACCGTGCTCGCTCTGCCGATGCCGGACGTGGCGGTCCTCAACGGCGGGCTGGAAATCCTGAGAACGGTCGATCTGCGTGAACCGCTTGCCTCGCTGGCGATGCCGCACCTTAGGATCTACGGCTATCTTGATGGCCTGGTGCCGCGCAAAGTCGTTCCTCTGCTTGATACCCTTTGGCCGGAAAGTGAATCGCTGGTGGTGGCGAAAGCCGCCCATGCGCCGTTCATCTCTCATCCTGAGGAGATCGTTTCTGCGCTCGTTGCGCTACGTCAACGTGTGGCCTGATTGATTTCTCACCCGCCTGGCAAAAATGCCGCACCGCAACAATACTCAAGGTGTCGTTGCGGTTGTTCTGCCTACGATAATCAAAACAACAATCCTAAGGAGAGTCGGGTTATGAAACTTGTTACAGGTATTGTCACTTCTCTGGTTATTGGGTCTCTGTCATTTGGCGTGTTTGCGGCAGAAGAGCTGCAAAAAGATAAGGTCAAAGAGATGAATCTGACCAAGGTGGGGGAGATCACCACGTCTGACACCACAGCACCGATGGATGCGAAGCGCGAGCTGTCCAAAAAAGCGGATGAGCTGGGCGGAAAATACTACGTGATTACCAGCGCGCAGAAAGACACCAAAAACGTGCATGCTACGGCTGAAGTCTTTAAGTAATACAAAAGAGCCGGGCAGTTACGCCCGGCTCTCGCTTAACGCAGCGCCCACCACTCCCTGAGGCAGGCCTTTCCTTCAGGACAGCTTTTGCAGCTGCCCGACAGGCAATCGTTCGGCTCTTCCTGAATACGCACGGCTTTTCCCATGGCTTCCAGCCTTTCCAGCATGGCATCGATCATCGGTTGCGGCGTATGCAGGTTGATGCTCATCTGTTTTGCCTCCATCCGTCCCTGTAATGCCAGTAAATCCCGAACCTGAATTAACGATGCCATGGTGTTCACCTCTTAATGACAGTCGCCAGCCGGGCTGTTGCAGCAGGTGGCGGGGGTTTTACGGGTCGCCAGCAGGTTAACGTCAACGCGGCTACGCGCCCGACGCAGCAGGCCGATCACAACCACGTTGAACAGGATCACCGCCAGAATGCAGACCAGGCTGTAGCGCGGATGCTGGCTGAAGTTAGCCGCCTGATAAAACACCGTCGACAGCGAGTAGGCGATGTTAAGCCCCCACAGTACGGAGAAGCCCATCCAGCCGCGGCTGGATTCACGGGCAATCGCCCCCATCACCGAGATGCACGGAATGTACAGCAGCACGAAGATCAGGTAGCTGTAGGCCGCTGACGCGCTGCCAAACTTCTCGCTCATCACGCCCATGGCACCGGTGGCCATTTCGCCGTCGCCTTTACTGGCTTCGATGGGGTTTGCCAGAACGCTCAGGCTAAAGGTGTCTTTCAGGCTCTGCCAGGTCTCATCCACCGCGCCGAGCAACTCGTCACCGAGGTGAAACTCTGCCGGGTTAAACTCCTGCTCCTGAATGTTTTCAGCGGTGTAGAGGGTGTTGAGCGTACCCACAACCACCTCTTTTGCCATCGCCCCGGTGAACAGGCCCACGGTCGCCTGCCAGTTATCTTCATGCACGCCAATCGGTTTGAACACCGGCGTGATGACGCGGCTGACTGAGGCCAGCGCGGAGTCGTTGATGTTATCTGCCGCTTGCCCGCTCAGGGTGAAGCTGTTCAACGCGCTCAGGAAAATACTGACAATCACGATAACTTTACCGGCGCGCAGTACGAAGCCTTTCAGGCGCTGCCAGGTCTGGATCACCAGGCTCTTAAGATGCGGCACGTGGTAAACCGGCAGCTCCATCACAAACGGCGACGCTTCCCCGCGCATGATGGTGTATTTGAGCATCAGGCCGGTCAGGATCGCCATCACGATGCCCAGCACGTACAGCGAGAAGACCGCCAGCGCACCCTGCTGGCCAAAAAAGGCCGCCGCAAAGACCGCGAAAATAGCCAGTCGCGCGCCGCAGGACATAAACGGTGCCATCATGATGGTCATCAGACGTTCACGTGGGGCATCGAGCGTGCGGGCGCCCATCACCGACGGGACGTTGCAGCCGAAGCCGACAATCAGCGGTACGAAAGATTTACCCGGCAGGCCCAGCGCCTGCATCAGACGGTCCATCACGAACGCGGCGCGGGCCATGTAGCCGGAGTCCTCGAGGAAGGAGAGGAACAGGTACATCATGCCGATCTGCGGCACCAGCGGCAGAACGGTATTGATACCGCCGCCCAGGCCCTGTGCGAGGAAGATGGTCAGCCATTCCGGGAAGTGCAGGGTGTAACCCAGCCACTGAATGCCGTGCACAAAGATCGCAACCGATCCGGCGTCGAAAATAGGCTGTAACGCACCGCCGATGTTAATGGCGAGCAGGAACATGAGGTACATCACGAGCAGGAAAACGGGCAGGCCGAGGAAACGATTGAGGACAATTTTATCAATCGCGGCGGTAAAGCGGCTCGGTTCTGCCGTTAACGCGTTGCTGACCACGTCGCAAATGGCCGCGATGGCCTGATAGCGCGCATCCGCGATATGCAGAGCCGGGTCGTCGAGTTCGTCATTGAGACGCGCCAGCGCAACGTCCAGCTTATCCGCCGCGTTGCCTGCATAGGCGCGGCTGTAAATATCGCCTTCCAGCATCTGCAGGCCGAGCCACTGGCGCTGGCGGGCGGGCAGGGTGCCGTCCATTGCCTGGGCCAGGGCGCTGGCTTCGCGCAGCAGCGGCCGGGCGTAATGCACCAGCTCAACGTCGCTGTTTCCGGTGTGACGGTCAATCGCCAGCTTCAGGGCATCAATGCCGCGAGCGCGGGTCGAAACCAGCGGCACCACCGGGCAGCCCAGACGGGCAGAGAGCGCATCGATATCAATACGCAGGTTCTGCTTTTCCGCAATGTCGAGCATGTTGAGCGCGACGATGCAGGGAATGCCCAGCTCAAGCAGCTGCAGCGTCAGGTAGAGGTTACGCTCCAGGTTGGAGGCGTCCACGACGTTAATCAGTAAGTCTGCATCGCCGCTCAAAATATAGTGGCAGGCGATCTGCTCATCAAGCGAGGTTTGCGAAGAGATGGTGGTTAACGAATAGGTGCCGGGCAGGTCAACTAACGTTACCTGATTATCCGTGGTCGTGAATTGACCCTCTTTTCGTTCTACCGTTACGCCTGCCCAGTTCCCCACGCGCTGACGTGCGCCGGTAAGCTGGTTAAATAAGGTTGTCTTGCCGGAATTAGGATTGCCAATTAAGCCAATAGTTAATTTTTTCATTGTAATAGACTCACTGAAACCGCTGGCGTGTTATCGGGATAAGGATTCGACTTCAATTAATGCGAGGTCTTTTTTACGCAATACCAGATTGACGCGTCGGGTTTCGATATGAACGGGATCGCCCAGGGGCGCAACGCGTACGACCTGGAATGACGAGCCGGGGAGCATGCCCAACGACAGCAGCTTCTGCCGATAGGCCGGGCTAATTTCACGGGTAAAACCGGTAATTTTCCATGCACTGTCTGGTGTAAATTGCATAATGCCTGATTCCACGGAAGGTTAAATAATCTACTACAGGATGATAATGAGAATAGTTTTTATCAGCAATAATAAAAATGTGACGGGATGTTGTCGGCGCAATTAATTTCGCGCCAGTTTGACCTTGCTCAATATTAGTGATTTTAAGAAATGAAGCGCAAAAGGGTTATTTGTTAAAGATGTGATAAATAGTGGTGTATATACGGATATACAACCGGTTTCATATTTTTGATAAATGAGTGAGGACTTAATTATTTAATTTTCTGCGATCTGTATGCCGGGCCTACAAAAATCGTAGACCCGGTAAGCGCAGCGCCACCGGGCGTTTAGCCACTTAGCGTTTTTTACCCATTGCCGCCGCCAGCGCATCCATCATCGCGCTATTGCCAGCCGGTTGTGCCTCGCGACCGCGTGGTTTTGCCGCTTTGGCCGCCGGGCGCTGCTGTTCGCGGCCACCGCCGTTGCTGCCACGGCGCGCGTTGGTTTCGCCAGGCTGCTCGTCCAGACGCATGGTCAGGGCGATACGCTTGCGCTGCAGATCCACTTCCAGCACCTTCACCTTCACGATGTCGCCCGCTTTGACCACGGTGTGCGGATCTTCCACGAACTTGTCGGCGAGGGAGGAGATGTGGACCAGGCCATCCTGATGCACGCCGATATCGACAAACGCACCAAAGTTGGTGACGTTGGTCACTGCGCCTTCCAGCACCATGCCCGGCAGCAGGTCGTTCATGGTTTCGACGCCGTCAGCAAAGGTGGCGGTTTTAAACTCAGGACGCGGATCGCGGCCCGGCTTTTCCAGCTCTTTGATGATGTCCGTCACGGTTGGTACGCCGAACTGTTCGTCGGTGAAATCGACCGCTTTCAGATTACGCAGCGCGCTGTTATCGCCCATCAGATCTTTCAGCGCCTGCTGGGTGGCCGCCAGAATACGTTCCACGACAGGATAGGCTTCCGGGTGAACGGTGGACGCATCCAGCGGGTTGTCGCCATGGTTGATACGCAGGAAGCCCGCGCACTGCTCAAAGGCTTTCGGCCCCAGACGGCTCACCTTCAGGAGCTGCTGGCGGTTCTTGAACTGACCGTTCTCGTCGCGCCAGGCCACAATGTTCTGCGCCATCATGCGGGTTAAGCCCGCTACGCGCGTCAGCAGGGGAACGGAAGCGGTGTTGAGATCTACGCCGACGGCGTTAACACAGTCTTCTACTACCGCATCCAGCTTGCGTGCCAGCTGCGTCTGGCTCACGTCGTGTTGATACTGGCCCACGCCGATGGATTTCGGGTCTATCTTCACCAGCTCCGCCAGCGGATCCTGCAGACGGCGGGCAATTGAGACGGCACCGCGCAGTGAAACGTCGAGATCCGGGAACTCCTGCGCCGCCAGTTCGGACGCGGAATAAACGGACGCGCCCGCTTCGCTGACGATGACCTTCTGCGCCGTGACTTTCGGGAATTGCTTCTGTACATCCAGGTAGAAACGCTCGGTTTCGCGTGACGCGGTGCCGTTACCGATGGCAACCAGCTCAACGTTGTACTTCTCGCACAGCGCCGCTACCGCAACAGCCGCTTTGGCTGCCTGGCCGGTATGCGGATAGATGGTGTCGGTCGCGACCAGCTTGCCGGTCCCGTCAACCACCGCCACTTTCACGCCGGTACGCAGGCCCGGATCGAGGCCCATGGTCGCGCGCAGGCCCGCCGGCGCGGCCATCAGCAGGTCGTGCAGGTTACGGGCAAAGACGTTGATCGCCTCGTCTTCCGCACGCTCGCGCACGGTACCCATCAGCTCGGTTTCGAGGTGCATCAGCACCTTAATGCGCCACGTCCAGCTCACTACGCCTTTACGCCAGGCATCTGCCGGGGCGTTGTTCAGGCGCAGGCCGAGGTGATCGATGATGATCTGCTCGCAGTGGCTCTCTTTTGGCGGCTCGTCGAACTGAGGGTCGGCATTCAGGGAGAGCTGCAATACGCCTTCGTTGCGGCCGCGGAACATGGCCAGCGCGCGGTGCGACGGCGCGGTAGAAATGGGTTCGTGATGGTCGAAATAGTCGCGGAACTTCGCGCCTTCTTCCTCTTTACCGCTGACAACGGTCGAGACGATATGGGCATTCTTCCACAGGTAATCACGCACTTTGGCGAGCAGCGCCGCATCTTCAGAGAAGCGCTCCATCAGAATATAGCGTGCGCCATCGAGCGCAGCCTTGGTGTCCGCCACGCCTTTATCGGCGTCGATAAATTTCGCGGCTTCGGTGTCTGGATCGTGAGAGGGGTCGTTCCACAGCAGCTCGGCCAGCGGCTCAAGACCTGCTTCGATCGCAATCTGCCCGCGCGTGCGACGCTTTGGTTTGTACGGCAGATAGAGATCTTCTAATTCGGTTTTGCTGAGGGTGCCGTTAATGGCTTTTTCCAGATCGCTGGTCAGTTTGCCCTGCTCGCCGATGGATTTCAGGATGGCCTGACGTCGGTCTTCCAGCTCGCGCAGGTAGCCCAGGCGGGTCTCCAGATTACGCAGCTGTGTGTCATCCAGACCACCGGTGACTTCCTTACGATAACGTGCAATAAACGGCACGGTGTTCCCTTCATCAAGCAGGCGAACGGCAGCTTCTACCTGTTCGGCTCTGGCCTGAATATCACCCGCAATAATGCGGCAGAGCGACTCTTTCATCATGGCTTTATCATCTGTTGGGTCGAAAAATCAGGGGATAGTTATACGGGCTGACACGGCAAAATGCCAGCCGTGGAGGGCGCTCTCGGACTATTTAACGTACTCGATTTCGTTCACGTACCAGCTCGCTTCCCCGCCAGGGGTCTGGACAACGGCTAAATCGCCCACTTCCTTTTTCAGCAGGGCGCGGGCCATGGGGGAATCGATGGAGATGTAATCCTTACGACCAAAAATTTCATCGTAGCCGACAATCCGAAAACGCAGGGTGTCGCCGTCGTCATTCTCTATTTCCACCCACGCGCCAAAGAACACTTTGCCCTCCTGCTGCGGAGAGTAATCGACGATTTTGAGGTGTTCGAGGCATTTCGTCAGGTAGCGTACGCGGCGGTCGATTTCGCGCAGCCGCTTTTTGTTGTACTGGTAGTCAGCATTTTCGCTGCGATCGCCCAGGCTCGCAGCCCAGGTGACTTTTTTGGTCACTTCCGGACGCTCTTCGCGCCACAGGTAATCCATCTCTTTTTTGAGCTTCTCGTACCCTTCGCGGGTGATCAGGGGCGTTTTCATGGTGTGACCTTCTGACTCGACATCGTTGCAAACCTTTCGCACATTACGTATCACATAAAATAACAGACAGTGTAAATAAGGGTTTATGTGATGATGTGTGCAGATAAGCTGCTGTTAAATATGCTTTGTAACAATTTCGACTAGAATTTATACCAGAATTCGCTGGTCGAATACGTGCACTTTTTTAGAATACGCTGTTATTAAACGATCCGAACCTTTGGGAGTACACATAATGCAAGAGAACTATAAAATTCTGGTCGTGGATGACGACATGCGCCTGCGCGCGCTGCTCGAACGTTATCTGACCGAGCAGGGCTTCCAGGTTCGTAGCGTGGCGAACGCCGAGCAGATGGACCGTCTGCTGACTCGCGAATCGTTCCACCTGATGGTCCTCGACCTGATGCTGCCGGGCGAAGACGGCCTCTCTATTTGCCGCCGCCTGCGTAGCCAGAGCAACCCGATGCCGATCATCATGGTGACGGCGAAGGGCGAAGAAGTTGACCGTATCGTGGGCCTGGAGATCGGCGCTGACGACTACATTCCAAAACCGTTCAACCCGCGCGAGCTGCTGGCCCGTATCCGCGCCGTGCTGCGCCGCCAGGCGAACGAACTGCCTGGCGCACCGTCGCAGGAAGAGGCGGTTATCGCCTTCGGCAAGTTTAAGCTGAACCTCGGCACGCGCGAGATGTTCCGTGAAGACGAGCCAATGCCGCTGACCAGCGGTGAGTTTGCCGTCCTGAAAGCGCTGGTGAGCCACCCGCGTGAGCCGCTCTCCCGCGATAAGCTGATGAACCTGGCGCGTGGCCGCGAATACTCCGCAATGGAACGTTCCATCGACGTGCAGATCTCCCGTCTGCGCCGCATGGTGGAAGAAGATCCGGCGCATCCTCGTTACATTCAGACCGTATGGGGTCTGGGCTACGTCTTTGTCCCGGACGGCGCTAAAGCATGAGGCGAATGCGCTTCTCACCGCGAAGCTCGTTTGCCCGCACTCTGCTCCTGATTGTCACCTTGCTGTTTGTCAGCCTGGTGACAACCTACCTGGTGGTGCTGAACTTTGCGATCCTGCCGAGCCTCCAGCAGTTTAATAAGGTTCTGGCGTACGAAGTCCGTATGCTGATGACCGATAAACTGCAGCTGGAGGACGGCACGCAGTTAGTTGTCCCCCCGGCGTTTCGCCGTGAAATCTACCGTGAACTGGGCATTTCGCTTTACTCGAATGAGGCGGCGGAAGACGCGGGTCTGCGCTGGGCGCAGCACTATGAATTCCTCAGCCAGCAAATGGCGCAGCAGTTGGGTGGCCCAACCGAAGTGCGCGTTGAGGTCAACAAAAGCTCGCCCGTCGTCTGGCTGAAAACCTGGCTGTCACCCAACATCTGGGTGCGCGTCCCGCTGACTGAAATCCATCAGGGCGACTTCTCTCCGCTGTTCCGCTATACCCTTGCGATCATGCTGCTGGCGATAGGGGGCGCGTGGCTGTTTATCCGTATACAGAACCGACCGCTGGTCGACCTGGAGCACGCGGCGCTGCAGGTCGGTAAAGGGATTATTCCACCGCCGCTGCGCGAGTATGGTGCGTCGGAGGTGCGTTCGGTGACGCGCGCCTTTAACCACATGGCGGCAGGCGTGAAGCAGCTGGCGGACGACCGCACGCTGCTGATGGCGGGGGTGAGCCATGACCTGCGTACTCCGCTGACGCGTATTCGTCTGGCAACCGAGATGATGGGCGAGCAGGACGGGTATCTCGCCGAGTCCATCAACAAGGACATCGAAGAGTGTAATGCCATAATCGAGCAGTTCATTGACTACCTGCGCACCGGGCAGGAGATGCCAATGGAAATGGCCGACCTGAACGCGGTACTGGGTGAAGTGGTGGCCGCCGAGAGCGGTTACGAGCGTGAAATTGATACCGACCTTCAGGCGGGCGAGATTCAGGTGCGTATGCATCCTCTCTCTATCAAGCGTGCGGTCGCCAATATGGTGGTTAACGCGGCGCGATACGGCAACGGGTGGATCAAGGTCAGCAGCGGCTCAGAACTTAACCGCGCGTGGTTCCAGGTGGAAGACGATGGTCCGGGCATTAAGCCTGAGCAGCGTAAACACCTGTTCCAGCCGTTTGTACGCGGCGACAGTGCACGCAGTACCAGCGGAACGGGCTTAGGCCTGGCGATTGTGCAGCGTATTGTCGATAACCATAACGGGCTGCTGGAGATTGGCACCAGCGAGCGGGGCGGTTTGAGCATTCGCGCCTGGTTACCGGTGCCGGTGACGCGCGGGCAGGTGAAAGAGAGTTAAAAAAGGGTGGCATCTGCCACCCTTTTTTGTAGGTCGGGTAAGGCGATGCCGCCACCCGACAAAAATACGACCTCTGCGGTCTGATGCCCTCACCCCGGCCCTCTCCCACGGGGAGAGGGAGATGGGTTACAGCTTTGGTCCCGCACTCACCAGCGCAACGCCCGCCGGGGTGTCGGTATACTTCTCAAAGTTCTCAATAAACAGCTTCGCCAGCGATTCCGCCTTCTCACGCCACTGCTCCGGTGAGCCGTAGGTATTGCGCGGGTCGAGAATACGCGTCTCCACGCCCGGCAGCTCCGTCGGGATCGCCAGATCAAACATCGGCAGCGTGAAGGTTTCGGCGTTATCCAGTGAACCATCCAGAATGGCGTCGATAATGGCGCGGGTATCTTTGATAGAGATACGTTTGCCGGTGCCGTTCCAGCCGGTGTTCACCAGATACGCCTGCGCGCCGACGGCCTGCATGCGTTTCACCAGCACTTCGGCGTACTGCGTCGGGTGCAGCGACAGGAACGCCGCGCCGAAGCAGGCGGAGAAGGTTGGCGTTGGCTCCGTTACGCCACGCTCGGTCCCCGCCAGTTTAGCGGTAAAGCCGGAGAGGAAGTGGTACTGCGTCTGGCTGGCCGTCAGGCGAGAAACCGGCGGCAACACGCCGAACGCATCAGCCGTCAGGAAAATCACCTTCGTCGCGTGACCCGCTTTTGACACCGGCTTAACGATATTGTCGATGTGATAGATCGGGTAAGAGACGCGGGTGTTCTCGGTTTTCGAGGCGTCGTCGAAGTCGATGGAGCCATCGGCACGCACGGTGACGTTTTCCAGCAGCGCATCGCGACGGATGGCGTGGTAAATATCTGGCTCCGCCTCTTCAGACAGGCGAATGGTCTTCGCGTAGCAGCCGCCTTCAAAGTTAAACACGCCGTCATCATCCCAACCGTGTTCGTCGTCGCCAATCAGGCGGCGTTTCGGATCGGTGGAGAGGGTGGTTTTACCGGTGCCGGACAGGCCGAAGAATACCGCCACATCGCCTTTCTCGCCGACGTTTGCCGAGCAGTGCATCGAGGCAATACCGCGCAGCGGCAGCAGATAGTTCATCACCGAGAACATCCCTTTCTTCATTTCGCCGCCGTACCAGGTCCCGCCGATCAGCTGGATGCGCTCGGTCAGGTTGAAGGCGATGAAGTTTTCGGAGTTCAGGCCCTGCTCTTTCCACTGTGGGTTAGTGCATTTCGCGCCGTTCATCACGATGAAGTCAGGGGTGAAATCGTGCAGCTCTTCGTCGGTTGGGCGAATAAACATGTTCTTCACGAAATGCGCCTGCCAGGCCACTTCGGTGATAAAACGCACGGAGAGACGAGTGTCGGCGTTCGCGCCGCAGAAAGCATCGACAATAAACAGACGCTTGCCGGAAAGTTGATGGGTGACGAGCCCTTTCAGATGCTGCCAGGTTTCCGGGGAGAGCGGTTTGTTATCGTTCTTCCCTTTGCCTTTATCAGCCCACCACAGCGTATCGCGGGTGGTTTCGTCTCGGACGATATACTTATCTTTCGGCGAACGACCGGTAAAAATACCGGTATCGACGGCGATAGCACCAAGGTTCGTCAACACACCTCGCTCGTATCCTTCCAGTGCTGGATTGAGCTCTTCCTGATACAGCGTATCGTAATCGGGGTTGTAGACGACTTCCTGGACGTCGTGAATACCATAAGCCTTGAGATCTTGCGGGGTTAAACCAGTAACACGCATATCACTGCTCCTTAGCCAATATGTACTGCCTGAAATTGTAGGGTTTTTCTGGGGTTGTTAACCGCGACGGGGCTCATAGATTTACGTATCTGGACAAAACCCTTGCTAACGGAAAACGCTGCGACTCCAGTCACAGGGCAGGCGGATTATCGCAGGAATCGCTTTTTGGGTGGGGAAAATGTTCCTAAAAGGTTAAATGCTGGTGATTTTAACGGAGAGAATGTGAATGTAATCGCATACATGTTGGAAAATTACGTAAGAGTTACAGTGCTAAAAACGATTCACATCGCCTGCGGCAGTGCAGATTTCTGACTATGTTGAGGGTGCCTGTCCTGAAACAATACGCTTTTCGTGAAAAAGGGATGAGAAATGGAAAACAGTGAGACGCTGTCGCTCCCGGCGCGTGGTGCCGTGGTACTTGCCGGCGCATTGCAGGGAGCGCTGTGCTACGCGGTGACCTGGTACATCGACTATGCGTGCAGGTGCGGCTCATCGCCGCATTGCAGCATCTGCTCACGCTTATCGCCACCGGCCTGCTGCCGTTGACGGCGGCGCTGGCGTTGCTCTTTATCGGCGCATTGCCTTTCGTGGGCCTGGATACCATTTCAACACGCATCTCCGCAGCGGGCCTGCTCACGACGCTGGCGTTACTGTTGCTGCTTCTGGTGACGGTCGTCTGGCATCCGCAGCGCCGCACCTTGCCTTACTACTCTGCGCTGAACGCTTTGGTTCGCCTGGCGGTGATCGTTGTGCCGGTTTATCCCGTTCTGGCCGCATGGGCACTGTGGCTGCGCATTTCACAGTACGGCTGGTCGCCCGATCGCCTGTACGGCACGTTGGTCACTATGGTGGCGCTGGTGTGGGCGGTCGGTTTTTGCGTCAGCGTCCTTTTCTACCGTCGTGAATCGCAAAAGCTCCAGGCGTACGTCACGCCAGCGACAGGGTTGCTCTCACTGCTCTTTCTGATGTTGATCCACACCCCCGTGCTCGACCCGTGGCGCATTAGCGTGAACAGCCATATGGCGCGCTACAAGGAAGGGCGGCTCGCGGCAGATCAGTTAAGCCTGTATATGCTCAGCCACAGCGGGCGTAAGGGACGAGAGGCGCTGGAAATGCTGCAAAACGATCCGCAGTTTATTTCAAACCCTAAGCGCCAGCGCGAGCTTAATGGTCTTCTCTCTGGAAACCGTGGCGGGGCGGAGAAAATGACCGCCGCGATGCTGGAAAAGCAGGTCCAGCTCGCGCCGGGAATGGCCCGTCCTGACAAAGGATTATGGCAAGCCATGCTTAGCAATCAGTATCGCTTTGAGAGCTGTGATAGCGCCCAGGGTAACTGTTTGCTCATGTCGCTCGATCTCAACGGAGACGGCAAACCGGAAGCGGTACTGTATCAATTCACCGATCGCACGATCGTGGCTTACACACAAACAGACACAGGCTGGAGGATAGCCGGAGACGCGTGGAAAATGCCGGAGGCATTGACCAGAGAAGAACTCGACCGCGCATTACGGCAGGGGAGGGTGAAATCTATCGTGAAACCCTGGGCGGATATTGAGATTTTCGGGGAGCGTGTCGACATGAGTTACGACAGTTACAACAACGCGCAGTAGCGCTAGCGCACTTTCTTGCCGGGTCCTGCCGGGTGGCGCTACGCTTACCCGGCCTACAATGAGCAATCATATCAAGAGACTGCACAATTTTTGTAGGCCCGTGCAAGCATAGCGCCGCCGGGCAACAGGCTCAGAGCTTAGTGAACCTGCGGATCCGCCGGGGAGGCGTTATTGCGGATTTCCGCAATATCCATCGAATTGAACACGTAATGCGTGCCGCAGTAGTCACAGTGCATGTCGATTTCGCCGTCTTCCGCCATGATGCTGTCGATCTCTTCATCTGGCAGGGTTTTCAGCGCGCCCGCACAACGTTCGCGGGAGCAGGTGCACTTAAACTCAACCGCCTGCGGATCGTAAACCGTCACTTCTTCTTCGTGATACAGACGCCACAGCACGTCGGTCGCTGACAGGGTGAACAGCTCTTCCGCTTTGATGGTTTCCGTCAGCGTCGCCAGGTGCTCGAAATCGTTGGTCTGCGCGTCCTGAGCAGGCAGAACCTGCAGCAGCATACCGCCAGCCGCCGGCTGGCCGTCCACTTCACCGGTGCGGATGAACAGACGGGTAGGCAGCTGTTCAGAACGCATGAAGTAATCTTCCAGACAGGCGGCCAGGGTATCGCCTTCCAGGCCGACAACGCCCTGATAGCGCTCGCCTTCTTCTGGTGAAATGGTGATGACCAGGTAGCCATTACCCACCAGCGTTTTGAGGTCTGCGTTTTCAGGTACGTCGCCCTGAACGCGCGCCACGCCGCGCATCTGCTGCTGGTTGTTGCCATTGATCACTGCCAGCGTCATCGGGCCATCGCCCTGCAGCTGCACGGTGATATCGCCTGCGAATTTCAGCGTGGCGGTCAACAGGCTGGTGGCAACCAGCAGTTCGCCCAACAGGTTTTTCACCGGCAGCGGGTAGTTGTGGTTTTCCAGAATCTGTTTCCAGGTTTCGGATACGGTGACCAGCTCGCCGCGCACGGCGAATTGTTCAAACAGATAGCGGTGTAATTGGTCGTGTTGGGCCATTTTCATCTCTCGTGCAGGTGAGGTTATTCGCTCTCACCGTGTTTAAATTTCATCAGATCGCGGCGCTCTTTCTTATCCGGTCGCCGGTCCGGGTGTGGCATCGTCAGCGCGTTCATTTTGCGCGCCAGCGCGGTTTTCTCGCGCTTCTCAATGCTTTCTGCCGTCTCTTCATAAAGCAAAACGGCTTCGGTTGCGGGGCGCCGCTGCTCGGTGATGGCTTTTACCACCACCGTTTTTTCATCGTTGCCCTGGCGAAGCGTCAGGGTGGCATTCAGTTCAACCAGCTTGCTCGGTTTGCTGCGCTGGCCGTTGTAATGCACTTTGCCGCCGTCAACCATTTCACGGGCAAGGGCACGCGTTTTATAAAAACGGGCAGCCCACAGCCATTTATCCAGTCTTACCCCATCAACGGGCTTTTCTTTCATGGCGTCTCCTTCACGGTGAGTGAGGGGATCATCCGGCGATAATCGTTCAGCCCCGGATGCCGCACGTAGCTTTTCTCGGCCAGGCCAGAATCAGGATTGGTCACGCCCAGGCAGTAGCGGATCCCGAACGTGGCGGCCGCATCCAGAATCGGCTCGCTGTCATCAATGAACAGGGTTCGCTCCGGCTGTAAACCGGTCTCTTCCGCAACCGCATGCCACAAACGCTGATCCTCTTTCGGATAACCAAATGTGTGGGTGGAAAGTAATAAATCAAGGTGCGCAGCAAGACCGGTGTGTTCCAGCTTCACGGCCAGGTTATGAGGATGCGCGTTGGTCAGCAAAATACGGCGCTTGCCGCTTGCTTTCAGGGCATCCAGGAACGGCACCGTGTCTTCACGCAAGACGGCGCGCGGCCCCTGCGTCGTCGTCATGGCACAAATATCCAGGCCGAGGCGCTCGCTCCAGTAATCAAGACAGTACCAGTTTAGCGTATGCTGCACCGCGCTATATTGCGAACGAATGAATTCCTGTGCTTCTGCGGCGGAGATACCCTGCTGCTCGCCATAGGTTTCCGGCACCAGCTTTTGCCAGAAGTAGTTATCAAAGGCGAGATCGAGCAGCGTGCCGTCCATATCCAGCAGGACGGTATCGACGTCCTGCCAGGCGATATCAAGATGCATAAGGGAAACTCCAGCCAGAAGAAACGTGCGCGACAGGGTAGCACAACTTGTCGCGCGGTGACGTTATCCGATCAGGCTCTCGGGGGCGGAGATAAGCTGAGGATTAAGGCAGTTTTCATAATATTGCTGGATGTCGGCCAGACGCGAACGCGAGCGCTGATAGCGGCGTACCGCCAGATAGCCGTTGCAAATAATGCACACCAGCATCGTGAGCATCAGCAGGGAGGTGCCAATGTAACGCCATAACCCGGCGCTATCCGGCATGCGGTGCAGGCCGATATGACGTGTGCCGTTGGCATCGGTATAAATTCCCGTTACGATCCCTTCTGCGGTGAACGGCGTTTGCATCAGCATCTGCGCCAGCCGCTGGAATTCACCCCACTGCTCCTGAGCAGGGTAGTCGTAAAGAGAGACCTGAGGATAAGGCTGGTCGACCAGGTCGCTGCCCTCATCGCTGGCGATAACAAAGCCGCCCGGTGCCGGGCTGTTTAGCGCCTGCGCCGCACGGGTGGTTTCGCGCATCACGAACGGCGCGGTGGACGTTGCCACCAGGTTGTCCAGCGACTCGGCGCTGACCGGGCGCAGCAGCACGTTGACGCCATCCAGTCGTCCCGCTTCGGCGCGTTTCACCAAAGCATCCCAGTCTTTGCTGTTACCCAGGTTCACCAGGGCGTTTTTAAGGCGCACGCACTCGTCCTGAGCGGAACACAAATCCTCTGTCTTCAGCACGATTTCACCGAAGTCATCGAGCAGTACCATGCCGGATTTTTGAATTGCCGAGCGCAGCGCCGGGCTGACGCGAGAATCATCATCCGGTTTGGGGTGAAGCTGGCGGTTGACCGTCTGGGTGAGCGCATTGGCTTTGGTGACGATATCCGATTCCGGTAACGGCAGGGGAGGCGCGTCGTTCCAGATAATTTGCGAACAGTCGAACGGCATAAACGGTGAATTCTGACGGGTGTTCCACGCGCCCGGCGCATGGATATTACACATCCCGGTTCCCTTCAGACGCAGCGTATCGCCGACGCGCACGCCCGCGTCGTCCAGCTGTTTAACGCTGGTGGCTTCGACGGTTTGCGCCCCTTTAAACCACGACAGGGTGAATTTGATCGGCATATCCAGCGGAACGAAAAGCAGCAGCATCGCGAAGACCAGTGCGGCCCCCCCGGCGATCACCGTGCTGCGCAACCAGTGCTGAAGCGGGAAGTTTTTCACTTCATCATGCAGGGAGAGATACCGCCCCTGGCGCACAACGTGGCGGTCGAGGTAGATATCAATATCCGTTTTATGGCCTAAATCCTGGACGATCCACGGTTGCCAGTGGCGCGGGTAGATCAGATCGATAATGCCAAGCGAGATATTGTTGAGATGTTCCTGATCGTTCTCGCCGAACAACCCCCAGCGCTTTGGCGTTCCGCGCAGGCAGTGGATTTCACGCAGCGAAGTTTTCGCGGGAGGGGCATACAGGCCCCATAGCCCGGCGGCCAGCAGCAGAATAGCCCCACCGGCGAGCCACGGCACGAACACGTCGGGCGTGAGCAGGCAGAAGAAAAACAGCAGGAACGCGACCACGATCAGCACCGCTTCGCGGATGCCATCCGGGCGGCTCAGAGCGTACTCTTCATGCGTCTCCTGACGGATGTTCAGCAGCTCAATCTGCTCGGTCTCTTCACCCCGAATCGAGGCCTGCGTGGAGCTTGCGCGCTCCAGCGCAAAGCGCGGCGCTTCCTGAACGTATTCGCTCAGGGTGTGGCCGTTAAGCGTAATCACCAGCGGAAGGGCATCGGTATGGATCAGCTCTACGCTGTTCTCATCGTTGATGTACTGCTCCCAGAAAGGCGGCAGATGCACCTCAACCGAGTCGAGGTAGTAGCGCCATTTATTGGGATCGTCGGTAGTGATGCCATAGCGGGTAATGGAACGCGTCACGCACAGCACCGTGTCGCTTTGCGCGTTCAGGTTGAGCGATACCGGCGCGGCAGTCGCCCCCGTCGGCCCGGGCGATTGCTGAGAGCGATTAAGCGTTTCAAGGTATTGTTCAACTGCGCTGCGTTCTTCTGGCGACAGCTTGCGCGTGGTCGCGCCAGCAAAAGCGTTCAGGAAGGGCAGCCGATATCGGCGATGTACGCGACGCCTGTATAGCCACCCTGCAATCATTGCGCCGGCCAGCATAGCAGCGAGAAAAATCAAAATGGTGCTCATGCTTTCCCCATCTTACTTAATTTTCTTACAGGTGTAGTCAGTTGCACCTTTAAAAATGAAACAGAGTCTGTGGTTGGCTATCGGCAAGTAAGGAGTCGAACTTGAGCATTTTGAAGCGCATCCCAGTGATCGATGATGATAGCAAAGCCTGCCATGGCGCGATATCAGCAAATTCCTGGAAACATTTCAACCTCTTGACTTTTCTTTTGAATTGAGAACTACATCCTTTTACGTTGCAAGAATGTAAATAAAGAACAATTGACATTGCCGAAACCGTGCGGCATATCGCACAATAAAGCCAGATCACACAGCAAAGACCCATCAAGATGAGCAAACCACTACAAAAACCCACCATTCTGCACGTTGAAACGGTCGCGAAATCGCGTCTGTTTAATGTCGAAAGCGTGGACCTGGAGTTCAGCAACGGTGTGCGTCGCGTTTATGAACGTATGCGCCCGTCATCGCGCGAAGCGGTGATGATCATTCCCATCGTTGACGATCATCTGATTTTGATCCACGAATACGCTGTGGGAACGGAATCCTATGAGCTTGGGTTCCCGAAAGGGCTGATTGACCCGGGCGAGTCGGTATTTGAAGCGGCAAACCGCGAGCTAAAAGAAGAGGCGGGTTTTGGCGCAAACGCGCTGTCGTTCCTCAAAAAACTGAGCATGGCACCATCCTACTTTTCCAGCAAAATGAACATTGTGGTGGCGGAAGACCTCTACCCGGAATGGCTGGAAGGGGACGAGCCTGAGCCGTTGCCGCAGGTTCGCTGGCCACTGGCGCATCTGATGGATCTGCTGGAAGAGCCGGACTTTACCGAAGCGCGTAACGTGAGCGCGCTGTTCCTGGTGCGGGAATGGCTAAAAGGACAGGGGCGGCTTTAGCCCATAAAAAAGCCGGGTGGCGGCGTCGCCTTACCCGGCCTGCGATGTTATGCCCGATTTTCATCGGGCATTTTATTTTTTAAAACAGCTCGTGCGTCTCGCCGTTATCAATCAGCTCTGTACCCACCTCATGCACCGCCTGCGTGGTTGGCTGGGTGCCTTCGATGAAATACTCTGCACGACTGTTGCCGCCGTTCGCCAGTTGCCCGGTGCTGCGGTCAATATTAACCGTCACTATGCCAGGTGGTGGCGTCAGCGGCTGCTCCGGCACCCCTTCCAGAACGGTTTTCATGAACGCATCCCAGGCTGGCTGAGCGCTTTTCGCGCCGCCCTCATAACCGGAGATCTGATCTTTGATCGCGCCGGAAGCGGTGGTGCGGCCCAAATCGCGACGGTGATCGTCAAAGCCGATCCAGACGGAAGTCACCACGCCCGGGCCGTAACCGGAGAACCACGCGTCTTTCGAGCTGTTGGTGGTCCCCGTTTTCCCGCCGATGTCGTGGCGCTGCAAATCGCGCCCTGCACGCCAGCCGGTGCCCTGCCAGCCTGGCTCACCGAAGATGTTGGTGTTCAGCGCGCTCTTAATCAGGAATGAGAGCGGAGTGTTGATCACGTGCGGCGCATACTCAGGCGCGCCGGTTTGCGCGACCAGCGCCTGGTTGGCCTGCTCCAGCTGCGGCTGCGGTACGGTTGAATTCTGCTGCTCCTGAGAGATAGCCACATCTTCCATATCCTTGTTCTCAAGCACGTTCGACTTCGGCGTATCGCCGTAAATCACCGGAATATCGCACTCGGCACAGGCGATTTTCGGTTTGGCTTCGAACAGAATGCCGCCCTGGTCGTTCTCAATTTTACTGATGAAATACGGATCGATCAGGAACCCGCCGTTTGCCATCACCGAGTACCCGCGCGCAACCTGCAGCGGGGTAAACGAGGCTGAACCCAGCGCCAGCGATTCAGTGTGAACGATGTTCTGCGCCGGGAAGCCGAAACGCTGCAGATACTCTGCGGCATAATCAACGCCCATCGCGCGCATCGCGCGTACCATCACCACGTTTTTCGACTGTCCCAGCCCCTGACGCAGGCGAATAGGGCCTGCATACTGCGCTGGCGAGTTTTTCGGCTGCCAGTCGGAACCGGCCCCGGCATCCCAGCGGGAAATCGGCACGTCGTTGAGGATGCTGGCGAGCGTCAGGCCTTTATCCATCGCCGCGGTGTAGAGGAACGGCTTGATGTTCGAGCCAACCTGACGCAGTGCCTGGGTGGCACGGTTAAACTTGCTCTGGTTGAAATCAAACCCGCCCACCAGGGCGATCACCGCACCGTTTTGAGGATTGATCGACACCAGCGCAGAGTTCACGTCCGGCACCTGCGCCAGCCACCAGGCATCTCCCACCTGGCGAACCCAGACCTGCTGACCCGTCTGGACGGCGTCGGTCACTTTACGTGGCGTTGGCCCCTGCAGGGTGTCAGACCGGTACGGTCGTGCCCAGCGAATGCCCTCCATGCGCAGCGATACCGAGGTACCGTCGGCCAGCATGGCCACCGCTTCCTGCGGATCGGCCTGGGTAACAACCGCAGGCAGCAGCGGGCCGTAGGTCGGCAGCGATTTCAGCGAGTCGGTGATTTTTTTGCTGTCCCATGCGCTTTCGCCCACTTTCCACAGCACGTTCGACGGACCGCGATAGCCGTGGCGCATGTCGTAATCCATCACGTTGTTACGCACCGCCTGCTGCCCTGCCTGCTGACCTTTGCGGGTCACCGTGGTGTAAACGCGATAGCCATCTTCATAGGCTTTCTCACCGTAACGCCTGACCATTTCCTGGCGAACCATTTCCGTGAGATACGGCGCGGAAAACGCGATCTCCGGGGCATGGTAGTTGGCATCGATAGCATCGCTGCGCGCCTGGTCATACTCGTTCTGGCTGATATAGCCTTCGCTTAACATACGCGACAACACAACGTTACGACGCGCCGTGGCACGTTCCAGCGAGTACAGCGGGTTAAACGTTGAAGGCGCTTTCGGCAGGCCCGCGATAGTCGCCATTTCGCTTAAGGTAAGCTGCTCGATAGGCTTACCGAAATAGACCTGCGCCGCCGCCCCCACGCCATAGGCGCGGTAGCCCAGATAGATCTTGTTGAGATAAAGCTCAAGGATCTCATCTTTGCTCAGCAGTTGCTCAATGCGGATGGCGAGGAACACCTCTTTAATCTTACGCATCAGCGTCTTTTCAGGGCTGAGGAAGAAGTTACGCGCCAGTTGCTGCGTAATGGTACTCGCCCCCTGCGACGCATGGCCGGAGAACAGTGCGACGCTGGCGGCGCGGAAAATCCCCACCGGATCGACACCGTGGTGCTCGTAGAAACGGCTGTCCTCGGTGGCGATAAAGGCCTTCACCATGACGGGCGGAATTTGGTTTAAGGTCAGCGGGATACGGCGTTTTTCGCCATATTGCGCCATGAGCTCGCCATCGGCGCTATAGACCTGCATTGGGATCTGGAGACGCACATCGCGAAGCGTGGCGACATCAGGCAGCTGCGGCTCAATAAATTTGTACAAACCATAAATCGAGCCTGCTCCCAGCAGAATGCAACAGACTGCAAGGATCAATAAATACTTTACGAACTTCACCGGAGATTTCCCATTTGGTTTCACTTGGGCAGTTTCTAAACAATCGCGCGGTAGTATAAAGGCAAGCCTGATTCATTGATATAGCCGTCAACCTGACGGACGATAAGGAGATCGTGAAGCATGGCTTTCAATACATGGCAAACGGGCGTTCATATTCAACAAGATAAGGTGATGATTGTTGCACTGGTTCGCGAGAAAACGGCCTGGCGTTTACGGCGCTGGTGGGCCGTTCCACTGGCGCAAGGCATCATCAGCGAGGGCAAAATTCACAAGCCTGACCAGTTGATTGACGCGCTGCGCGACTGGCGGCGAACGTTGCCGCATTACCACCGGGTTTTCCTCGCCTTTCCCGCAGCGCGAACGCTGCAACGGTCGTTTCCCCGGCCCACCCTGACGCTTTGCGACAGCGAGCAGGTCTCCTGGGTCAGCTCTGCCCTGTCGCGCGAGCTGGAGATGCCAGCCGACGCGCTGTGCTTCGATTATTCTCAGGACACTTTCAGCAGCACCTGGCATGTCACGGCGGCACAAAACAAAGAGGTGGCAACGCTCCTGGCGCTGGCGAAGGCGCTACAGCTGCGCCTGGTGGCCATTACGCCCGATGCGGGCGCGCTGGCAAACTTTCTCCCGGCGGTGGCCCCCGCCTCGTGCGTGGCCTGGCGGGATGAAAGCCAGTGGCTGTGGGCGATGCGTCACCAGTGGGGACGACGTCCGATTGATGACGCGGCCGACATCTCCGGGCTGGCCGCGCTGCTGGCGCTTTCTGCATCGGATATCGCGCTCTTTGATGCGACGCGCGATCCCTGGGAAACGCTAACGCGCTGCCAGCCCCCCTTACCCGAAAACGGTGCGGATTTTACCGTCGCCCTGGCGCTGGCGATGAGTGAGGTGCCCGCATGATCCCGGCAAACCTTTTACCCTGGCGACAGTATCGCCGGACGCGCTGCCTGCGCTTATGGGGCGTGATGTTTACGGGCTCGCTGGTGATGATCCTGACGACATTGTCAGCCCTGCGGGTGGATAAGCTCCTGGCCCTGCGCGCGTGGCAAAGTGAATGGGCGGGTGTACACGCGGTTGAGCAGACGCTGAAAGCCCGCCAGCTGGCGTGGCAGGCTGCGCAAAAACGCGCGGCGGTACCGGAAGCCGCGCCCCGGGTGGCGTGGCGACCGGCACTGACCTCGCTGTCGGCGCTGATTCCGGAGCAGGCGTGGCTCACGGAGCTGCGCTATCAGCCGCCGGGGCTGGTGCTGACCGGTTATGCCACTACGGCTCCGGCCCTGACGGCGATGCGGGATGCGCTCGGGCGCGTGGACGGGTTTAGTCCCGGCACCGTGGGGGCGTTGCAGCAGGATAAGCAGGGCCGCTGGGCGTTTACCTTTCAGCTGAAACATCAGGGGTAGCGCGTGGAGAGGCTGGTTGAACGCTGGTGTACAAGCCCTCCGTGGTTGCGGGTGCTCTGCTGGGCGCTGTGCAGTACTGCGCTTGTGGCGATCGGCTGGGCCGCGCTGCTGCGGCCAGTGGCGGAACAGATCGCCGAAGCACAACATCAGGTGAGTGTCGAGGGGCGTACCAACGCCTCGCTGTGGGCTGCTGTGAGAAAAATCCCGACCGAAACAGAGGAGCCGGTTGCCCCTGCGGTGAGGCCATTTTCACCGCTGGATTTTCAGGCCAACGGCACCCGGCTGGTCCACTGGAAGCCCCTTTCGCGCGGCGGGGAGCTGGAGCTTGACGCCGACTGGGCGGCGATCCCCGGCATCTTTGCGCAGCTGGAACAGTGCAACGTCAGGATCGGCACCTTCGTGATAACGGCCGAAACAGGCCGGTTGCGCCTGCGGATGGAGCTGCAACATGGGGCATAGCATGCGGTTAATGATTGTTGCCTCGCTGGTGTGTCTCACGGGCATGCGCGATCCGTTCCAGCCCCCGGCAGACACCTGTCTTACCGGGCAACTGCCGCAATGGCGCTATCAGGGAAAGGTGAACGACGTGGGTTTTATGCAGGACGGACAACAGCGCTGGCATCGTGTGAAGCAGGATCAGCGCTTGCTTACCGGATGGCGCGTGATGGCAATGGATGAACAACAGCTGACTGTTGACGTTGGCGAAACGTGTGACCCTCGGCAATGGATATGGCAACGAGAAGGAACGAAAAAGCATGAAGATAAGGACAGCCCTGCTGTTAATGGCCCTCAGCGCGTCGCTGTGGGCCGCTGAGCCAAAACCGGTCACGCTGGTGGTGGATGAGGTGCCTGTGGTTCAGGTGCTGCAGGCGCTGGCGACGCAGGAGAACCGCAATCTGGTGGTGTCGCCTGATGTAAATGGCTCGCTTTCGCTCAGCTTAACGCGCGTCCCCTGGCGCAAGGCGCTGCAAACCGTGGTGAATAGCGCCGGGCTTGTCCTGCGGGAGGAGGGCGGGATTTTTTATGTCCATACGGCAGCCTGGCAGCAGGCACAGCAAACGCGTAAGGCGCAAGAGCAGGCCCAGAGACAGCTCGACGCGCCGCTGGTCTCTCACGGCATCTCTTTTTCCTATGCGGATGCCGGGGAGCTACAGAAAGCCGCGGAAAAGCTGCTCAGCCCGAAGGGCAGCCTTTCCGTGGACAAGCGAACCAACCGCTTGCTGGTAAGGGATAACCAAACGGTACTGGATACGCTCGCGCGCTGGGCCGAGCAGATGGACCTGCCGATCGACCAGGTGGAGCTGGCGGCACACATTGTGACCATCAATGAAAAAAGCCTTCGCGAGCTGGGCGTGAAGTGGAACCTTGCTGAGGCGTCAGAGGCGGGGCGGGTCGGGGAGGTGACTGCGCTGGGCGCGGACCTGTCGGTTACCAACGCCACGACGCACGTGGGGTTTAATATCGGGCGCATCGACGGCAGGCTTTTGGATCTGGAGCTGTCGGCCCTCGAGCAGAAACAGCAGGTCGATATTATCGCCAGCCCACGCCTGCTCGCGTCGCACATGCAGCCAGCCAGCATCAAGCAGGGCAGTGAGATCCCCTATCAGGTTTCCAGCGGTGAAAGCGGGGCAACGTCGGTGGAGTTTAAAGAGGCGGTGCTCGGTATGGAGGTGACGCCGGTGGTGCTGCCGGGAGGACGCGTGCGGCTGAAATTACACATCAGCGAAAATATGCCAGGGCAAGTGCTGCAGCAGGCTGATGGCGAAACGCTGGCTATCGATAAACAGGAGATTGAAACTCAGGTTGAGGTCAAAAGCGGTGAAACCCTGGCGCTGGGCGGCATTTTCTCGCAAAAAAATAAAACCGGCAGCGATAGCGTGCCGGGGCTGGGGCGCATCCCCTGGCTTGGACAACTTTTTCGCCATGACGGGAAGGATAACGAGCGGCGGGAGCTGGTAGTGTTTATTACGCCACGGCTGGTTGGCATTCACTGATGGGCGACGATCCCCGCAATGATTTTGCATACAGATTGTTGCAGATGTTTGACGTGGGGCATGAATTAGCATACAAGGAGTACCGATTTGAATCGGACTTACGTCTTATTACCTTATGCGTTTGGAACGGTGATTTAATCAGTTGCCAAACAAGCCGGAGTATTGAGATAATTTTTAGTCTGACTCTCGCTCTATTGCATATGAGGTTTCAGTTCATGTCCCGCTACGCTGGGTGTCTTCGAAGCGGGGATTACCATTAACGAATAGTCTTAGTAGTACCGAAAAAATGGCAGAGAAACGCAATATCTTTCTGGTTGGGCCTATGGGTGCCGGCAAAAGCACTATTGGGCGTCAGTTAGCTCAACAACTCAATATGGAATTCTACGATTCTGATCAAGAGATTGAGAAACGAACCGGAGCGGATGTGGGCTGGGTCTTCGATGTAGAAGGCGAAGAAGGTTTCCGTGACCGAGAAGAAAAAGTGATCAACGAACTCACGGAAAAACAGGGCATTGTGCTGGCGACTGGCGGCGGCTCTGTGAAATCTCGCGAAACCCGTAACCGTCTCTCCGCCCGTGGCGTTGTGGTCTATCTTGAGACGACCATCGAAAAACAGCTGGCACGTACGCAGCGCGATAAAAAGCGCCCGTTGCTGCAGGTTGAAACGCCGCCACGCGAAGTTCTGGAAGCCCTGGCCGGTGAGCGCAATCCTCTGTACGAAGAGATTGCGGATGTTACCATTCGTACTGACGATCAGAGCGCTAAAGTGGTTGCAAACCAGATTATTAATATGCTGGAAAGCAACTGATTCTGGCTTTATATACACTCGCCTGCGGGTAAAAGCATTTAAGGTGGATGTCGCGTCATGGAGAGGATTACAGTTACTCTCGGGGAACGTAGTTACCCTATCACCATCGCGGCTGGTTTGTTTAACGACCCAGCTTCCTTCTTGCCACTGAAAGCGGGTGATCAGGCGATGCTGGTCACCAATGAGACGCTGGCTCCGCTTTATCTCGACCGTGTGCGTCACCTGCTTGAGCAGGCGGGCGTAAAGGTCGACAGTGTGATTCTGCCCGATGGCGAGCAGTATAAAAGCCTGGCGGTGCTCGATATCGTCTTTACCGCATTACTGCAAAAACCGCACGGTCGCGACACCACACTGCTTGCCCTGGGCGGCGGTGTTGTCGGCGATCTTACGGGGTTTGCGGCCGCCAGCTATCAGCGTGGCGTGCGCTTTATTCAGATCCCCACCACGTTATTGTCTCAGGTCGACTCCTCCGTTGGCGGCAAAACGGCCGTTAACCATCCGCTCGGCAAAAACATGATCGGTGCGTTCTACCAGCCGGCCTCGGTGGTGGTGGATCTCGACTGTCTGAAAACGCTGCCTGCACGCGAACTGGCGTCTGGCCTTGCAGAAGTGATCAAATACGGCATTATTCTTGATGGCGAGTTCTTTAACTGGCTGGAAGAGAATATGGACGCTTTGCTACGCCTTGACGGGCAGGCACTGGCGTACTGTATCCGCCGTTGTTGTGAGCTGAAAGCAGAAGTGGTGGCAGCAGACGAGCGTGAAACCGGCTTACGTGCTTTACTGAATCTGGGGCATACGTTTGGTCACGCCATTGAAGCCGAAATGGGCTATGGCAACTGGCTTCACGGCGAAGCGGTGGCTGCCGGAATGGTGATGGCCGCGCGGGCATCTGAACGTCTGGGCCAGTTCAAACCGGAAGAGACGGCGCGTATCATCGCACTGCTTGAACGCGCAGGCTTACCGGTAACCGGTCCGCAGGAGATGTCTGCACAGGCGTATTTACCCCACATGATGCGCGATAAAAAAGTATTGGCAGGCGAGATGCGTCTTGTACTCCCGCTTGCAATAGGGAAGAGTGAAGTACGCGGCGGAGTGTCGCACGACGTGGTTCTTGGCGCTGTGGCTGATTGCCAGCAGGCCTAACAACTAGAAAGGTCAGGCCGCCGTAACAGGTGGTCGTTTAGCTTCAGGTGAAATGCAAAGACGTTGGCATAAGCCTTTGAGTGGGGTGTTAAATGGATGAATTCAAACCAGAAGACGAGCTGAAACCCGATCCCAGCGATCGTCGTACTGGTCGTTCTCGTCAATCTTCAGAACGTGATAACGAGCCGCAGATCAATTTTGACGATGTCGATCTGGATGCAGACGATCGTCGTCCTTCGCGCAGCCGCAACGCACGCGATGAGCAAGAAGAAGATTACGAGTCTGAAGAAGATTCAATGGACGAAGAGCCTGTAGAGCGTCGCCCGCGTAAACGTAAAAAAGCGGCGGCGGCAAAACCCGCTTCCCGTCAGTACATCATGATGGGACTTGGCGTACTGGTGCTCTTGCTGCTGATTATCGGCATCGGCTCCGCGCTAAAATCACCGTCTACCCACTCAGGCGAGCAAACCGCGTCCACTGAGAAGAGCATCAACCTTTCAGGCAACGATGCTGCCGATCAGGCCAATGGCGCGCAGCCTGCTCCGGGCACGACGTCTGCCGAGCAGACTGCGGGTAATCCGCAGGATGTTTCTCTGCCGCCGGTCTCTTCTACGCCGACTCAGGGCCAGACGGTCATTGCGCCGGAAGGCCAGCAGCGTGTTGAGGTTCAGGGCGACCTGAATAATGCGCTGACGCAACCTCAGAATCAGGAGCAGGTGAACAACGTAGTGGTTAACTCTACGTTGCCAACCGAGCCTGCGACCGTAGCACCTGTTCGCGGCGGTAATGCTCAGCAGCAGACTGCGGCGACGGAAACCAAACCGCGCCAGACGCATACGCAAACGCAGACCGCGCCGCGTCAGGAACGTAAGCAGGCGGTGATTGAGCCAAAACGTGAAACTAAGCCTCAGACCGTTGCAAAAGCGCCTGAAGTGAAGGCACCGGCTCAGCCAAAACGCACAGAAACGGCAGCGGCAAGCGAACCGGCCAAAGCGCCAGTGACGCAGACTGCACCGAAAGCGACGGCGACGACCACGGCACCTGCGGCGACAGCCGCACCGGCTGCGACAGCGTCTACGGGTGCATCGGGTAAAACGGCGGGTAATGTGGGTTCTCTGAAATCTGCGCCTTCCAGCAATTACACCCTGCAGCTGAGCAGCTCGTCGAACTACGATAACCTCAACGGCTGGGCGAAAAAATCAAATCTGAAAAACTACGTGGTTTATCAGACGACCCGTAATGGCCAGCCTTGGTATGTCCTGGTGAGCGGTGTTTACGCATCGAAAGATGAAGCGAAACGTGCCGTTGCATCACTGCCAGCCGATGTTCAGGCGAAAAACCCATGGGCGAAGCCGATTCATCAGGTCCAGGCCGATCTGAAGTAATGTTTAAAGCGCAGGATGCTGTCGGAGCTTTCTCCACAGCCGGAGAAGGTGTAACCAGTTAGTCAGCATGAAAAAAAATCGCGCTTTTCTGAAATGGGCAGGGGGGAAATACCCCCTGCTCGACGATATCAAAAAACACCTGCCAAAAGGCGAGTGTCTTATCGAGCCCTTTGTGGGGGCGGGATCGGTGTTCCTGAATACCGATTTTTCGCGTTATATCCTGGCGGATATCAACAGCGACCTGATCAGTCTCTATAACATCGTAAAACTGCGTACCGACGAGTACGTGGATGAGGCGCGTAAACTGTTTACGCCTGAAAACAACAACCCGGATGTCTACTACCAGTTCCGCGCTGAGTTTAACCAGTGCCAGGAGCCGTTCCGTCGCGCCCTGTTGTTCCTCTATCTCAACCGTCATGGCTACAACGGGCTGTGTCGGTATAATCTTCGTGGTGAATTCAACGTGCCGTTTGGCCGCTATAAGCGTCCTTATTTCCCGCAGGCTGAGTTGTACCACTTTGCTGAAAAAGCGCAGAACGCGGAGTTCCACTGCCTCTCTTATGAGGAGTGTATGGATCGCGCTGACGTCAATTCGGTGGTCTATTGCGATCCGCCTTATGCGCCGCTGTCTGCCACCGCAAACTTCACCGCCTATCACACCAACAGCTTCAGCCCGGCTGAACAGGCTCGTCTGGCGGAGATGGCGGAAAAACTGGTCAGCAAAAGAATTCCGGTGTTAATTTCGAATCACGACACGCCTGATACGCGCGAATGGTACAAAGCCGCGAAACATTTTCAGGTTAAGGTGCGGCGCAGCATTAGCAGCAATGGCGGCACGCGTAAAAAGGTGGACGAACTCCTGGCTCTGTATCGACCCTGAGCCGTTTTGCCCGCCGGTAAACACATTTCAAGGAGAAGCGGATGAAACAGTTTTTGATTGCTCCCTCAATTCTGTCGGCCGATTTTGCCCGCCTGGGTGAAGATACCGCCAGCGCCCTTGCGGCCGGCGCGGATGTCGTCCATTTCGACGTTATGGATAACCACTACGTTCCCAATCTGACCATCGGCCCGATGGTGCTTAAGGCGCTGCGCAACTACGGCATTACCGCGCCGATTGACGTGCATCTGATGGTAAAGCCGGTCGACCGCATCGTGCCTGATTTCGCGGCCGCGGGTGCCAGCATCATTACGTTCCACCCTGAAGCCTCTGAACACGTTGACCGCACGCTCCAGCTCATTAAAGAGAACGGCTGTAAAGCCGGTCTGGTGTTTAACCCGGCCACGCCGCTGAGCTATCTCGACCATGTGATGGAAAAGCTGGACGTGATTTTGCTGATGTCCGTTAACCCGGGTTTCGGCGGTCAGTCGTTCATTCCGCACACGCTCGACAAGCTGCGTGAAGTGCGCCGCCGTATTGATGAGTCGGGCTATGACATTCGCCTGGAAGTGGACGGTGGTGTGAAGGTGAACAATATCGGTGAAATCGCGGCGGCGGGTGCAGATATGTTCGTTGCAGGCTCGGCCATCTTCGACCAGCCGGATTACAAAAAAGTCATTGATGAAATGCGCAGTGAACTGGCGAAGGTAAGTCATGGATAAATTGCAGGCAACCCGGGGTGTAGCATTTGACCTCGACGGCACGCTGGTCGACAGCGCGCCGGGCTTAAGCAGCGCGGTTGATCGGGCGCTGTATGCCCTTGAATTACCCGTTGCGGGCGAAGATCGCGTTGTGACGTGGATTGGCAACGGCGCGGACGTGCTGATGGAACGCGCCCTGACCTGGGCGCGCCAGGAGCGTGCGTCACAGCGTTCCGCACAGGGTAAACCGAGCGTCGATCACACTGATATTCCGCAGGAAGAGCAGCAGCGTATTCTGCGCAAACTGTTCGATCGTTTCTACGAAGAGACCGTCGAAGAGGGCAGCTTCCTGTTCCCGGACGTCGCGGAGACGCTGAGTGTTCTGCATGCTAAAGGCATTCCGCTGGGGCTGGTAACCAACAAGCCTACGCCGTTTGTCGCACCTCTGCTTGAGGCGCTGGATATCGCGAAGTATTTCTCGGTAATTGTCGGCGGCGATGACGTGCAGAACAAAAAACCGCATCCGGAACCGCTTTTGCTGGTGGCAGGAAAATTATCCTTAACACCTGCGGAGCTGCTCTTTGTCGGTGATTCGCGCAATGATATTCTGGCCGCCAAAACGGCAGGCTGTCCGTGCGTCGGATTAACCTATGGCTACAACTACGGTGAGGCGATTACGCTGAGTGAGCCGGACGTTGTATTCGATCGTTTCAAAGATTTATTGCCCGCACTCGGGCTTTCGCACAGTGAACATCAGGAATTGAAAAATGACTAAGCCCATCGTTTTTAGCGGCGCACAGCCGTCCGGTGAATTGACCATTGGTAACTACATGGGTGCGTTACGTCAGTGGGTGAGCATGCAGGACGACTACCATTGCATCTATTGCATCGTGGATCTCCATGCCATCACGGCGCGTCAGGATCCTGAGAAGCTGCGCAAAGCCACGCTGGATACGCTGGCACTCTATCTGGCATGCGGTATCGATCCGGAGAAAAGCACCATCTTCGTGCAGTCTCACGTGCCGGAGCACGCGCAACTGGGCTGGGCGCTGAACTGCTACACCTATTTCGGCGAACTGAGCCGTATGACGCAGTTCAAGGACAAATCTGCCCGCTATTCTGAAAACATCAACGCCGGTCTTTTTGACTATCCGGTACTGATGGCGGCCGACATTCTGCTGTATCAGACCAATCAGGTTCCGGTAGGCGAAGACCAGAAGCAGCACCTGGAGCTGAGCCGCGATATCGCCCAGCGCTTCAACGCGCTTTATGGCGACGTGTTCAAAGTGCCTGAGCCGTTTATTCCGAAATCCGGCGCGCGCGTGATGTCGCTGCTGGAGCCAACCAAGAAGATGTCCAAGTCTGACGATAACCGCAACAACGTTATCGGCCTGCTGGAAGATCCAAAATCGGTGGTGAAAAAGCTCAAGCGTGCGGTGACCGACTCCGACGAGCCACCTGTTGTGCGCTACGACGTGCAGAACAAAGCGGGCGTGTCTAACCTGCTGGATATTCTCTCCGGCGTGACCGGTCAAAGCATCCCTGAACTGGAGAAGCACTTCGAAGGCAAGATGTACGGCCACCTGAAAGGCGAAGTGGCGGACGCGGTCTCCGGCATGTTGACCGAGCTGCAGGAGCGCTATAACCGCTACCGCAACGATGAAGCCTTCCTGCAGAAGGTGATGAAGGATGGCGCAGAAAAAGCCAGCGCGCGCGCGTCAGAGACGCTGAAAGCGGTGTATCAGGCGATTGGATTTGTAGGTAAGCCTTAATCCTGTCGTGCCGGGATCCAAACAAAAAAACCGGGAAATTCCCGGTTTTTTTACGCCTGAAAAATGCTTACTGCTGTGCCGCCGGGCCACAGCCACCGATGATCTTGGAAATAGAGATCGCCGGGTGCAGCAGGTAATCATAGCTGCAGTTATTTTTGGTATTTTGAACGTGACCTGTGCAGGCGGTCAGCGTCGATAACATGCCTACCAGAACGGCGGCCTTTGCCAGCTTAAACATACTTATTCCTTGTACTCAAAAACGATAAATTGAAGTGAAACGAGGGAATAAATGGAAAAGTTCCATTTTGCGGGCGGTATGTTATCGATAGCGGTAAGAGGGGAGTAGTCCGGTTAAGGACTACTCAGTAAAGGGGGAGTGTGCGTCAGTGATTTGAGAACCAGTTCAGCTTGTCGCGTAGCTCAACCACCCGACCAACGATAATCAGCGCCGGGCTTTCAACCTGCTGCGCCAGCTCGCCGAGCTGCGTCAGGACGCCATTCACCACGCGCTGCTTCGTGGAGGTACCGTTTTCCACCAGCGCCACGGACATGTCTTCATCCATGCCATGCTCCAGCAGTTTGGCCTGAATGGTCGCGGCCTGATTCAGGCCCATATAGAACACCAGCGTCTGTTTCTCTGCGGCCAGGTTGTGCCAGTCCAGCTCGCTGCCGGTCTTCAGGTGGCCTGTCACCAGCCGCACGCTTTGGGCGTAGTCACGGTGGGTCAGGGGAATACCGGAATAGGCCGAACAGCCCGATGCTGCCGTAATGCCCGGCACCACGGAGAACGGAATGCCCGCGTTGCACAACGTTTCCAGCTCCTCGCCGCCGCGGCCAAAGATAAACGGATCGCCGCCCTTAAGGCGCACCACGCGTTTGCCTTTTTGCGCCTCGCGCAGCAGGATCTGGTTAATCTCTTCCTGAGGTACGCAGTGGTAGCCCGCGCGTTTGCCGACAAACACGCGATCGGCGTCGCGGCGCACCAGGTTCATGATGTCATCCGAGACCAGACGGTCGTACACCACGATGTCCGCCTGCTGGATCTGCTGCAACCCCTTGAGCGTCAGCAAGCCTGCATCGCCCGGCCCTGCGCCTACCAGCACCACTTCACCGCGATGATCCAGCGGCTCGGCAAGCAGCGTTTCTGTGGTCTCTTCAACGGCCTGGCGATCCTGATTAGCCAGCGACTGCGCGAGCCTGTCATTCACAAAGAACTTTTCCCAGAAACGGCGGCGCTCGCCTACGGTCGCGAAGGTTTTCTTCACGCGGGCGCGCAGTTGGCCTGCATACTGCGCCACCTGGCCCAGATGCTGGGGCAGAATCGACTCGAGCTTTTCACGCAGCAGACGCGCTAAAACCGGGGAGGTGCCGCCGGACGACACGGCCACCATCAGCGGGGAACGGTCAATGATCGACGGCATGATAAAGCTGGCTTCTTTCGGTGCATCCACCACGTTACAGAAAATTCGACGCGTTTCGCAGGCATCACTGACGCGCTGGTTAACGGCGTCATCGTCGGTTGCGGCAATGGTGAGCCAGCAGGTATCAAGCAGGGATTCGTCGAACTCGCCCTCGACAAGGGTGAGCATGCCTTCCTGCGCCCAGACGTCGAACTGCGGCGCAAAGGCGAGGGCGTTGACGGTCAGCCGGGCACCGGCCTCTAACAGCAGGCGCGCTTTGCGCTCGGCCACGTCACCGCCGCCGACAAGCAGGCAGTCGCGATGGCGTAATTGACAGAAAATCGGCAGGTGATCCACGACATTACCTCGCAGCATTCAGGGGAGGAGGAGAATTTGAGGTCAGGATAACAGCAGGGATCGTACAGAACATACGGTTTTTCCTGCCGTTACCCATAAGGGGTCATAAGCCTTTCCTATTGAAAAGACTGGAGGTTAGGCTCTTAGCTGCACCATGCCGTCCTTCACGCGGGCGTCGTAGTGCTTCACGGAATGGCTCTCATCTTCCATGCAGCGTCCATCTTTTAAGTTGAAACGCTGCTTTTTCAACGGGCTGGCGACCCACAGTTCGCCCTGATGTTCCGCGATGATGCCGCGGGACAGGACGCTGGCCTCAAAGAACGGGTCAATATTGCTGATGGCAAAAACCTGTTCATCGTGGCGAGGACGGAAAATGGCGACCTGCTCGTGACCTAACAGCGCACAGACGCCGGTTGCTGGCAGAATGTCGTTAATGCTGCAGATATTTACCCACTGGCTCATGCGTTTTCCTCCACCAGAGTCACCGGAATACGTTCGTACGGCGTTGCCGGACGATGCTGTTCACGCTCAGGAACGATCTGTACGTTCGGATCGCGCTGGGTGCTGTTGATAAAGTGTCTGAAGCGCGTCTGCGCCGCCGGGGTATTCACGGTTTCGGTCCACTCGCAGATCACCGCTTCGCGCAGGCGCGCCATCTCTTCTTCCAGATGGTCGTTCAGGCCCAGCTTGTCGTCGATAATGACCGACTTCAGGTAGTCGATGCCACCTTCCAGATTGTCCAGCCAGGAGGCGGTACGGGTCAGCTTGTCGGCAGTGCGGATGTAGAACATCATGAAGCGATCGAGGTACTTAATCAGCGTGTCGTGGTCGAGATCCGCTGCCAGCAGGTCCGCATGACGAGGTTTCATCCCGCCGTTACCGCAGACGTACAGGTTCCAGCCTTTCTCTGTGGCGATAATACCTACGTCTTTACCCTGCGCTTCCGCACATTCACGGGTACAGCCGGAGACGCCGAATTTCATTTTGTGCGGGGTACGAATACCTTTATAGCGGTTTTCCAGTTCTACGCCGAAGCCCACGCTGTCGCCCACGCCGTAGCGGCACCAGGTGCTGCCCACGCAGGTTTTCGCCATACGCAGCGCTTTAGCATACGCGTGACCGGTTTCGAAGCCCGCTTCAATCAGCTGACGCCAGATTTCCGGCAGATCGTCTTTCTGCGCACCGAACAGGCCAATACGCTGAGATCCGGTGATTTTGGTGTAGAGGTTGAATTCGCGGGCGATACGACCCACGGCGACCAGCCCTTCCGGCGTAATTTCGCCCCCGGCTGAACGTGGGATCACCGAGTAGGTGCCGTCTTTCTGGATGTTCGCCAGGAAGTTGTCGTTGGTGTCCTGCAGCGGAGTATGTTCCGGCTTCAGAACGTATTCGTTCCAGCAGGAGGCCAGCAGGGAACCGACGGTCGGTTTACACACTTCACAGCCGTAACCCTGGCCGTGTTTTGCCAGCAGCTCGTCGAAGGACTTAATGCCTTCCACGCGGATCAGGTGATAAATCTCCTGGCGAGAGTAAGCGAAGTGCTCGCACAGGTTGTTATTCACTTCGATACCCTGTTTCGCCAGCTCTGCGTTCAGAACCTGCGTCACCAGTGGAATACAGCCGCCGCAGCCGGTACCGGCTTTGGTTTCAGCTTTCAGCGCGGCGACGGTGTGGCAGCCCTTGTTGATGGCTGCAACCAGCATGCCTTTGGTGACGTCGAAGCAGGAGCAAATCTGCGCGCTGTCCGGGAGTTTATCCACGCCGATGGACGGCTTACCGCTGGAGGCGTGAGCCGGGAGGATCAGCGCGTCCGGGTTTTCCGGTAGCTCAATGGCGTTCAGCACCAGCTGCAGCAGGTTGCCGTAATCGCTGGTGTCACCCACCAGCACCGCGCCGAGCAGGGTTTTGTTGTCCTGGCTTACGATCAGGCGTTTGTAGACCTCTTTGCTTTCGTCGAGGTACACATAGCTGCGGGAGTTCGGGGTGCGGCCGTGCGCATCGCCGATACCGCCCACATCCACGCCCAGCAGCTTCAGCTTGGCGCTCATGTCTGCGCCTTCGAAGGCATTTTCATTACCGAGGATATGGTCAACGGCGACCTGCGCCATTTTGTAGCCAGGTGCGACCAGGCCGTACACGCGGTTATTCCAGCTGGCGCATTCGCCGATGGCGTAAATATCCGGGTCAGAGGTCTGGCAGGAGTCGTTGATCATGATCCCGCCGCGCTGTGCCACGGCCAGACCACACTGGGTCGCCATTTTGTCGCGCGGGCGAATACCGGTGGAGAAGACGATAAAGTCCACTTCCAGCTCGCTGCCGTCGGCAAAGCGCATGGTTTTGCGCGCTTCGGTCCCTTCCTGAACGATCTCTTTGGTGTTTTTGCTGGTGTGAACCTTCACACCCATACTTTCGATTTTACGGCGCAGCTGGTCACCACCCATGTGGTCCAGCTGTTCTGCCATCAGCATCGGGGCAAATTCGATGACGTGGGTTTCAACGCCGAGATTTTTCAGCGCGCCCGCGGCTTCAAGGCCGAGCAGACCGCCGCCAACGACCGCACCGCGTTTGCTGCGACGCGCGCAGGCTTCGATAGCCTTGAGGTCTTCAATGGTACGATAAACGAAGCAATCCTGCGTTTCCGAGCCTTTGATTGGCGGGATCCATGGATATGAGCCAGTCGCCATAATCAGCTTGTCGTAAAAAACCGTGCGTCCGGCGCTGGAGTGGATCACTTTTTCCTGACGGTTGATGGTGATAGCGCGTTCGCCCACCAGCACTTTCACGCCATGCTTCTCGTAGAAACCTTCACGCACCAGAGAGAGCTCTTCGGCGGTATGATGGGAGAAGTAGGAAGACAAGTGCACACGGTCGTACGCCTTGCGGGGTTCTTCACAGAACACGGTAATGTCGAAACGGTCAGCGTCAGCTTTATCGAGTAGATCCTCAATAAAGCGGTGACCGACCATGCCGTTACCGATGATAGCGAGTCTGACTTTGCTCATTTTTGCCTCGATTTCTTTTCTATTACTGCCTACCTTAACGATTCAGCAGGGGCACTTATTGATGCAAATCAAATACGCCTTAACCTACCCCCTAGGGGGTAGGTCGCTGATTTGTCAGGTTTTTTATAAGTTATGGAAATCGCAGGCTTTTCACGGTCGTCGGTTTTATGTACAAAAATGGGTACTATTCCGTAAATTTTTGTACTCCTAAATTTCAGCAGCGTTTTTCGGGGGAAAGGTATGTCAACGACACCACTATGGCTGGTTCAGAATGTCCGTTTACCGGGTCGGGAAGGGCTGTGGCAAATCGCCATCGAAGAAGGTCGGTTCGGTGACATCACGCCGATGGACGTCTCCCATGATGAAAGCCATGAGATATTAAACGGGCGCGGCGGCCTGGCCATACCTCCCTTTATTGAGCCGCATATCCACCTTGATACCACCCAGACGGCGGGGGAGCCTGCCTGGAATGAGTCCGGCACGCTGTTTGAGGGAATAGAGCGCTGGGCCGAACGTAAAGCGCTGCTCAGCCATGAGGATGTCAAAGCGCGGGCGTGGAAAACGCTTAAATGGCAGATCGCCAACGGTATTCAGTTTGTGCGTACCCACGTCGATGTCTCCGACCCGTCGCTGACGGCCCTCAGGGCGATGCTGGAGGTCAGGCAGGAAGTCGCGCCGTGGATCACGCTGCAAATAGTCGCGTTTCCGCAGGAAGGCATACTCTCTTACCCGAACGGTGTGGCACTCCTGGAAGAGGCGTTAAGGCTCGGGGCTGATGTGGTCGGGGCCATTCCCCATTTCGAATTCACCCGCGAGTACGGCGTAAAGTCGCTGCACATCGCCTTTGAGTTGGCAAAGAAATATGACCGTCCGCTCGATATCCACTGCGACGAGATCGACGATGAGCAGTCCCGGTTTGTGGAGACGGTGGCAACCCTGGCCTATGAGGCCGGCATTGGCCCGCGCGTGACGGCCAGCCATACCACGGCCATGCACTCCTACAACGGCGCATACACGT
The DNA here is from genome assembly GCF_005503595.1 of Enterobacter sp. 2VL. Taxonomy (NCBI): domain Bacteria; kingdom Pseudomonadati; phylum Pseudomonadota; class Gammaproteobacteria; order Enterobacterales; family Enterobacteriaceae; genus Enterobacter; species Enterobacter sp. 2VL. The sequence goes on along the minus strand of NZ_SCNE01000010.1, from coordinate 60,481 downwards.
CAAGGCTGTTCCGCCTGCTGAAGATGTCAGGCATAAACTTTGTGGCTAACCCGCTGGTGAACATCCATTTGCAGGGGCGTTTTGACGACTACCCGAAACGACGCGGCATTACGCGCGTGAAAGAGCTACAGGAAGCGGGGATCAACGTCTGCTTCGGCCATGACGATGTCTTTGACCCGTGGTACCCGCTCGGCACCGGTAATATGCTCCAGGTGTTGCATATGGGGCTGCACGTGTGTCAGATGATGGGATATTCACAAATCGACAGCGGCCTGAATCTGATCACCCACAATAGCGCCCGAACCTTTGGGCTGAACGACTACGGTATTGAGAAGGGGAATCCGGCGAATCTGATTATTCTGCCCGCAGAGAGCGGGTTTGAGGCGGTGCGCTGCCAGGTGCCGGTGCGCTGGTCGATTCGTCAGGGCAGGGTGATTGCGTCAACGCAGCTGGCGCAGACGTGGATCCAGATGGATAACGGAGGAGAGGAGCTGTTCTTTACGAAGAATAGCCCCTTTGCCGGGCGCAAAGGGGCGTAGGGAAACCTGTTACGCTGCCGCCGTATTATGCTGGCGGTGGCGGGTCACGAAGCCCAGAACAAAGCACATGATGAACACCACGGCATACAGACCGTTTGCGGTGTGCAGCGCCGCCAGTGGGCCGCTGTGGGCCACAATCGGGCCGGTGACCACGAAGGTCAGCATGGTACCGATGGTGCCGCAGGTCAGCACAAAGTTAACCAGCTTCGGCGAGGCCACTTTGGTCTGCAGCGATCCCAGCGTGATGATTGAGGTGTAAATGGCGCTGGAGAAGAAGCCGAGTGTCAGGATGAACCACGGCATATGCTCAGGCGAGCCGTTGATGAACAGATACATCAGCACGGTAGCCAGGCCAGCCAGCACGGTTAAAATGCGCTGCAGATCGAAGAAGCGCAGAATGAAGCTAAACGCCCACATGCCAAACATGTAAGACATCCAGAAATCGCTCACCAGTTTGCCCGCGTCGTTCAGGCTCATGCCCAGGCCTTTGGCGTATTCCGGCACCCAGGAGATAAAGCCCAGCTGGCCGAGGATGTAGCACAGCGCGGCGATAGAGAGGAACAGCACGCCGATCCCCCATTTCTCTTTCGCAACCGGCTCAGCGGTATCTTGCGACTTTTTGCCCAGAACCGGGAATTCACAGCCGAAGGTCAGGATAAAGATCGCCACGTAGACCAGACCGATACAGGCGTACACCCAGTACCATTCAATGCTGCGGGCCAGCAGCCAGGCGGCAACCATCGGGAAAATCATCCCGGCCATGCTGAAGAAGGAGTCGGTGAACAGCAGACGCGCGCCGCGCTGGCGGCCTTCATACATATGGGTAATCAGGAACGTACCGATGGACATGGTAATACCGCTCACCAGCCCCAGCACGAACATGGCGGCAGAGAACAGGGCAATGCTGTGGCTAAGCATCAGGCCAGCCACGGCGGCGACCATCAGCACAAAGCCAAAGCGCAGCTGCGTTTTCAGCGGCACGATTTCCATCAGCCAGGCGTTAAGGAAGATGGAGATCAGGATCCCCGCGTTGAGGAAGGTGAAGGTGTTACTCATGCTGGAAACGGGCAACTGGAAATAGTCTGCGATATTTCCCATCACCATCCCGGTGACGATCACCAACGCGCCGGTCAGGGCGTAGGAGAAGAAGCTGATCCATGTGAGCTTGATGCGATTGCTGTTAGTCATGTCTGGCCTGTTCAAAGTAAAGTAAAACGCATTGACTGCGTTTGAGCGGGCAGATTTTAGTCGCGAAAGTGATCTATTCCTATCTTTAAGGATTAATTTGCAGGTTATTGCACGATTTAATGTGATCTAAGTCACGTTAACGGCCGTGAAAGCCAATCGTTTGCGCGGTTACAACTGTTTCAAATTCGTAAAATTAGGTAAAAGGCTGGTCTCCGTTCATACTGCTCTTTAGAATCAAGCCATTCGCTTTCTCTACTGCGCTTTGTTAAGGAATTCTCATGCTCAAATCAACACTGGCGGCTGTTGCAGCTGTGTTTGCTCTTTCTGCCGTTTCCCCTGCTGCGCTGGCAGCCAAAGGAGACCCTCACGTCCTGCTGACCACCTCCGCCGGCAATATTGAGCTGGAACTGAACAGTCAGAAAGCTCCCGTCTCTGTGAAAAACTTCCTCGACTACGTGAACAGCGGTTTCTATAACAACACCACGTTCCACCGCGTGATCCCGGGCTTTATGGTGCAGGGCGGTGGCTTTAACGAGCAGATGCAGCAAAAGAAACCTAATCCGCCCATCAAGAACGAAGCGGACAACGGCCTGCTGAACAAGCGCGGCACTATCTCGATGGCGCGTACCGCGGATAAAGACAGCGCGACCAGCCAGTTCTTCCTGAACGTCGCCGATAACGCCTTCCTCGACCACGGCCAGCGCGACTTCGGGTACGCCGTGTTTGGTAAAATTGTGAAAGGCATGGACGTGGCCGACAAGATTTCTCAGGTGCCAACCCATGACGTCGGTCCGTACCAGAATGTGCCGACCAAGCCGGTTGTTATCCTCTCCGCAAAAGTTCTGCCGTAATCCTCTTTAACACGGGCATCTCTGCCCGTGTTGTTTAGCCCTCCCTGCGAAAGCGCGTTTTGCTGCTTATACTTGTGGCAAACGGACATATTCAGGGAGGCGTTAAGTGAAAAAACTCACCGACAGGCAAAAGTCCCGACTCTGGGAACAGCAGCGCAACGTTAATTTTCAGGCCAGCCGCCGCCTTGAAGGCGTCGAAAGTCCCCTTGTCACGCTAAACGCCGAGGATGCCCAGCGCCGCCTTGATGAACTCAGGAGGCACTATGAGCGATAAAATCGGTGACGACCGCGACCCGTATCTCTACCCCGGCCTGAACGTCATGCGCAACCGTCTTAACGTGCGCCAGGCGGACCGGCTGGCGCAGGCGGCGTACGAAATTACCGCGCTGCGTGCTGCCACGCTACCGTTGGGGCCGTCCGCGCCGGGGCTTCCGCACCTGTGCGCTATTCATCGCCATCTTTACCAGGATATTTTCGAGTGGGCGGGGGATATCCGCGAAGTCGATATTTATCAGGGCGATACCCGCTTCTGCCACTTTGCCTATATCGAGAAAGAGGGCAACGCACTGATGCAGGATCTCGAAGAGGAGGGCTATCTGGCGGGGCTGGAGAAAGACGAATTTATCGCTCGTCTCAGCCATTACTACTGCGAGATTAACGTTCTGCATCCGTTCCGCATCGGTAACGGCATCGCGCAGCGCATCTTCTTTGAGCAGCTGGCGCTCCACGCGGGCTATCAGCTGAGCTGGGAAGGCATCGACCCGGACGACTGGGCCACCGCCAACCAGAACGGCGCGATGGGCGATCTCACGGCGCTTAACGCCATCTTTGCCAAAGTAGTGAGCGAAGCGCGGGAAACTGAGTAGAATAGGGCGGCATTTTTTTCCGGAGCCGCCATGATCCTGCTGATTGATAACTACGATTCCTTCACATGGAACCTTTACCAGTATTTTTGCGAACTGGGGGCGGAGGTGGTTGTCCGCCGCAACGACGACATCACCCTGGCTGAGATTGACGTGTTGGCCCCGCAGAAAATAGTGATCTCGCCGGGGCCGTGCACGCCGTCGGAGTCCGGCATCTCTCTGGACGCGATCCGCCACTACGCGGGCAAACTGCCAATTCTGGGCGTTTGTCTCGGCCATCAGGCGATCGCCCAGGCCTTTGGGGCAACCATCGTGCGTGCCGCAAAAGTGATGCACGGCAAAACCTCGCCCGTCACCCACGCAGGCGCTGGCGTGTTTTCCGGGCTGAATAACCCGTTAACCGTTACCCGCTATCACTCTTTAGTAATTGATCCGCCGACGCTGCCCGACTGCTTTGAGGTCACCGCCTGGAGCGAGACGCAGGAAATAATGGGGATCCGCCATCGCGAATGGGATCTCGAAGGCGTGCAGTTCCACCCCGAGAGCATTCTCAGCGAACAGGGACACCCGCTGCTGGGCAATTTCCTCCATCGCTGATTATCTATTGCCTTGTTGTGATTTTTTATGCATATTTTGTGATTATATTTTCACAATCACTGTGACATAAAATGGATGGGCATGACATGGCAACTGAACAATCCGCAATTACCCGCGCAACATTCGACGAAGTGATCCTGCCGGTTTATGCACCGGCCGAGTTTATCCCGGTAAAAGGGAAAGGCAGCCGCGTGTGGGATCAGCAGGGCAAAGAGTATGTGGATTTCGCGGGCGGGATTGCGGTGACGGCGCTGGGTCATTGCCATCCTGCGCTGGTAGACGCCCTGAAAACTCAGGGCGAAACCCTGTGGCACACCAGCAACGTCTTCACCAACGAGCCTGCGCTGCGCCTGGGGCGCAAGATCATCGACGCCACCTTTGCCGAGCGCGTGCTGTTCATGAACTCCGGCACTGAAGCCAACGAAACCGCGTTCAAGCTGGCGCGCTATTACGCATCAACCCGCCACAGCCCGTATAAAACCAAAATCATCGCCTTCCATAATGCCTTTCACGGTCGCTCGCTGTTTACCGTGTCCGTTGGCGGCCAGCCGAAGTATTCCGACGGCTTCGGCCCGAAACCTGCCGACATCATCCACGTGCCGTTCAACGATCTGCATGCGGTGAAGGCGGTGATGGACGACCACACCTGCGCGGTGGTGGTGGAGCCGATTCAGGGCGAAGGCGGCGTGACGGCGGCCACGCCGGAATTCCTGAAAGGGCTGCGCGCGCTGTGCGACGAGCACAAGGCGCTGCTGGTGTTTGATGAGGTGCAATGCGGCATGGGACGCACCGGGGATCTGTTTGCCTACATGCACTACGGCGTCACGCCGGATATCCTGACCAGCGCCAAGGCGCTCGGCGGCGGCTTCCCGATCAGCGCGGTGCTGACCACCCAGGATATCGCTTCCGCGTTCCACGTCGGCTCCCACGGTTCCACCTACGGCGGCAACCCGCTGGCCTGCGCGATTGCCGGTGCGGCGTTTGATATCATCAACACGCCGACGGTTCTCAACGGCGTGAACGCGAAACGCGAGCAGTTTGTGAAGCACCTTCAGCAGATTGACGAACAGTTTGATGTCTTCAGCGAGATCCGCGGGATGGGGCTGTTGATTGGCGCCGAGCTGAAGCCGCAGTACAAAGGCCGCGCCCGTGATTTCCTGCACGCCGCCGCGCACGAAGGGGTGATGGTGCTCAACGCCGGGCCGGACGTGATGCGCTTTGCGCCGTCGCTGGTGGTGGAAGATAAGGATATTGAAGACGGGTTAACCCGGTTTGCCGCGGCGGTCGGTAAGATAGTCCGGGGATAACCTCATTGCCCGGCGGCGCTGCGCTTGCACGGGCCTACAAAACCGTAGGTCGGGTAAGCGTAGCGCCACCCGACAAAACGGCAGGCACGGAGTTCAGGTCTTGTAGGTCGGGTAAGCGTAGCGCCACCCGACATAATCAGTACGGCGTGCGTTTCAGTACGCGCGTTAACCAGATCCCATGATGCGGTCGCTGACGCCATGCCACCGACGAAATGGTGTGCATGGTGTTCAGATGCCCTAACACGCGCTGCAAATGCTGCTCCAGGGTGCTCATCGGCCCGTGGGTTAGCGTTTCCGGCGCTTCCAGAATGTTTGAATCCCCCGACTCACCCGGTGAGTCATACTCCAGACGCTGCTGGCACCGCTGCAGCGCAATCTCGCACGACTGCAAATAGCGCTGCGCCAGATCCGGGGTCAGCATCGTGTGCTCGCGCGCGAGGGTCGTCATCGCATTGATGTGCTCGACGATAAACTGGCTGTGCGTCACCCACAATTTCATGTCTGCCAGATAGTGCGAGTTAAAGCCTGGCTCCTGCATCGCCTGGTTGAGCGAGTTAAACAGGGCGTTGTGCGCCTGGTTGACCTTCATGCGCTGATAGGCCAGCGGCGAGGGCTGCGGGTCGTCGCTAAGGATCAGCCTGATAGCCTCCTGGTCTGCCTCCAGCGCGTCGTGGGCGTTTTGCCTGAGCAGCCCGCTCTGCCACTGCGGCCACAGCCAGACCATGCCGCCAAACGCAATCAGGCAGCCAATCAGCGTATCAACCAGCCGGGCGATGATGAACTGCTCGCCGTTGAGCGTAAGCAACTGCAGGGTATATACCGCCGTGACCGTAAAGCCAACCATCGCCCAGCCGTAGCTTTTGCGGATAATCAGGTAGCTCACCAGCGTAATTGCCAGCATTCCCGCCAGCGTATATCCCTCCGGCACGTGGAAGTGCAGGGTGACCCCGGCAATGACCAGCCCGGCAATCGTGCCGCCCGCCCGGTGCAGGATGCGCACCCGCGTGGCGCCGTAGCCGTTTTGAGTGACAAACAGCACGGTCATTAAGATCCAGTATGGCTTCGGCAGGTGCAGCGCCATCCCCATCAGGCTGGCGATGCTCAGCATCACGCTGATGCGCGCGGCGTTACGCAGCGCCGGGGATTTCAGCGACAGGTAGCTTTTAAGGGCGGGCAGCAGCGGGAGCCGTTTTTGTTTATCGGCCATCAGGTCGCGTGGGTAGAGCGGACGCTGGGTGCGCAGGACGCGCGCGATGCGGCTGAAGTGCCAGGCGGCGAACTGCCCGACCGGGTTATCCGGGTGCTGGCGGGCAATCTTCTCCAGCGCGCCGAGGGGCTTATCCATGTTAAAGCGCGTGGGGTAGCGGTGATAAAGAATGTCGTCCGCCAGCACCCGCAGGCGCGCGGATACTGTCTGAGCGTTCCAGCGGATCACCGCTTCGGCGTGGCTACGCTCGACCAGCTTTTGCACCTCTTGCGGGTGATGCAGGCTGACCGAGATGTGCTCCTGCAGATCCAGCCCCACCTGGAAGATGCGCAGCAGCCGCTTGTAATCATGGTTTTTATTGGCGGCAAGCATATGCAGCTGCTGGTAACACTGGCCAATCAGATCCACCACCTTTTGCTGTCGCGTCAGCAGCGGCGGCAGTGATTTTTCCGGATCGGTGTGCTGGGTCAGCAGGGTGTATTTGGCCTCGCAGTACTCCGCCAGCTGCACGTAGAGCAGGCTCAGGGATTCGCGCAGCGGCTGTTCCCGCCACAGCCAGAACCAAAACCAGTTGAATACGCCGTACCACAGCGTGCCGAGGGCGTAGATTAGCAGCGGCTCCCACACCGGCATATTGCCCGCCAGGCTCAGCGTAAAGATGGCGGCAATCAGCGAGGCGGGCAGCAGTCGGGCGTGCAGCGAGCTGATTTCAGCAGTCACGCCGAGCGTCATTGCCAGCACGGTCAGAATGAGCGGCAGCGGAATATCCCGGGCCAGCAGAAGCTGCACCGCCAGGCTACAGCCTGCAAACAGGCAGCCGCCAACGATCAGGCGTTTGAAAAAGCGCTTATGCGGCGTGTCGAGGCCCGCAATGTTGCAGCAGGCAGGCACAAGGGAAAACAGCAGACCCTGCTGGAGATGACCAAGGATCAGGCCCACGGCCACAGGAAGGCACAACACCAGCGTTTGCCGCAGTGCGTAGTTAACTTCCGGGTGATAGATCAGCCTGCGCCACATGGGGAGTAGAGACAAAAACGGCGTGTCACCTTGCGGTGGCACGCCGTTTGACCGTAATTAACGGGTTCCGTAGACCACGATGGTTTTACCGTGGGCAGAGATCAGGTTCTGGTCTTCCAGCATTTTCAGGATACGGCCCACTGTTTCACGGGAGCAACCGACGATCTGACCAATTTCCTGGCGGGTAATTTTAATTTGCATGCCGTCAGGGTGGGTCATCGCGTCCGGCTGTTTAGCCAGGTTCAGCAGGGTCTGCGCGATACGGCCGGTAACGTCGAGGAAGGCAAGGTTGCCCACTTTCTCAGACGTCACCTGCAGACGGCGAGCCATCTGGGAAGAGAGACGCATCAGGATGTCAGGGTTTACCTGAATCAACTGACGGAACTTCTTGTAAGAAATTTCAGCCACTTCACATGCGGTTTTCGCACGAACCCAGGCGCTACGTTCCTGGCCCTCTTCAAACAGGCCCAGTTCACCGATGAAATCGCCCTGGTTCAGATAAGAAAGGATCATCTCTTTCCCTTCTTCATCTTTGATCAGCACTGCCACCGAGCCTTTGACGATGTAATACAACGTTTCCGCTTTTTCACCCTGGTGAATCAGCGTGCTCTTCGATGGGTACTTATGAATGTGGCAATGAGACAAGAACCATTCGAGAGTCGGGTCTGTTTGCGGTTTGCCAAGCACCATGCGCTGTTATCCTCTGTTATAAGCTGTCACCAGAGCCATAAATCGCATCCTGACTCTGGGGTTGCAATCGAATTCTTACCCATACCCTGGGAAGTCGGCTGTCGTAACGTTTCGCAGCCAGTAAAGTTTGATGTCCTCTGCATACATGTGTAACGTCAATGTATTACTGTAGCATCCTGAGTGTTTTAGCATAGCTTTTGACGCGTGTCTCCTGGTGTCTCGCTTCAGCATGATGCAGGTCGCCTTCCGTTGCGTGAAATGTAACGCGCGCGTACTCTGTCACCAAAAATGCAACGTTGGAGTTAATGAATATGCAAGCGCGTGTAAAGTGGGTAGAAGGGCTGACGTTCCTGGGCGAGTCTGCGTCAGGCCACCAAATTTTGATGGACGGTAACTCCGGCGATAAAGCCCCAAGCCCTATGGAGATGGTGCTGATGGCGGCGGGGGGATGCAGCGCTATCGACGTGGTGTCGATCCTGCAAAAAGGCCGTCACGACGTGACCGATTGCGAAGTGAAGCTCACGTCTGAACGCCGCGAAGAGGCGCCACGCCTGTTCACGCATATCAATCTGCACTTTATTGTTACAGGTAAAGACCTGAAAGACGCGGCGGTGTCGCGCGCGGTTGACCTGTCTGCGGAGAAGTACTGCTCTGTGGCGTTAATGCTTGAGAAAGCGGTGAATATTACCCATTCGTATGAAGTGATTGAGGCCTAATCTTTTGGCGGGTGGCGCTTCGCTGACCCGCCCTACAAAAGCACGACCGTAGGCCAGGTAAGCGCAGCGCCACCGGGCAAAACAACTCACGCGATCTGCTTGCCTTCCATCAACCGCTGCACCAGCGGCGTCATGATTAACTCCATCGCCAGCCCCATTTTTCCGCCCGGCACCACCAACGTATTGATATGTGAAATAAACGACCCCTGCAGCATCGCCAGCAGCCACGGGTAGTCGATCCCGTCCAGATTGCGGAAATGGATGACCACAAAGCTCTCGTCCAGCGACGGAATGGTTTTGGCGGCGAACGGGTTGGAGGTGTCTACCGTCGGCACGCGCTGGAAGTTGATATGGGTGCGGGAGAACTGCGGCGTCAGGAAGTTAATGTAATCTTCCATCGAGCGCACCACCGAGTCCATCACCGCCTCGCGCGAATGACCGCGTTCGCTGATGTCGCGCGTCAGCTTCTGGATCCACTCCAGGTTAACAATCGGCACCACGCCCACCAGCAGGTCAACATGGCGCGCCACGTCGTGCTGTGGCGTGACCACGCCGCCATGCAGCCCTTCATAAAACAACACGTCGGTGGGTTCCGGCAGCGGCTGCCAGGGCGTAAAGGTGCCCGGCACCTGGTTCCAGGGTACGGCTTCGTCATAGGTATGAAGATATTTACGGGATTGCCCTTTACCGCTCAGGCCATATTCCGCAAAGGTCTGCTCCAGCAGGCCGAAGTCATTCGCCTCGGGGCCGAAGTAGCTAATGTGTTTCCCCAAATCGCGCGCCTTGCGGATGGCCATGTCCATTTCCGGACGCGTATAGCGGTGAAAGCTGTCGCCCTCTACCTCAGCAGCCCGGAGATTGAGCTGGGCGAAAATCTTGCGAAAGGCGAGGCTGGTGGTGGTGGTTCCCGCACCGCTCGAACCCGTGACGGCAATAACCGGATGTCTGGCAGACATAGCAACTCCCTGACTGAAAAGGTTTAGCGGTCAGCCGTGAAACGCGTTGCGGGGCATGATATTGACCGTCTCATGCAGTTCGGACCACACCAGCACCACGTCGCCGCTTTTCAGCTGGCGTTTTACATCGCTGACCTTTTGTTCAAGCGAACGTTCATGTTCACCATAATCGGTGCCTTCCCGCAATACAAAGCTTTCAATCAGATTATCGAGCGTTTCGGGAGAGAGATCCTGCCAGGGAATAATCATTTTATACCGTCCAGATAAGTCGTTAACCAGTCAGGAATGCGCGTCTCAAGCCACATTTTGGGCCGACGCAGCGTGCCGCCGACAAAGCCGACGTGCCCGCCGTACTCGGTGAGCTGATACTGCACGTTTGCCGGTAAATGCCCGGGCGACGGAATGGAGTGGTGATCCATAAACGGATCGTCCTTCGCGTGAATAATCAGCGTCGGCTTTGTAATTTGATTCAGCAGCGGCATGGCGCTGCACTGACGATAATAGTCAATCGCGTCGGCAAAGCCGTGAATTTTTGAGGTAATCAGATCATCAAACTCCCGCAGACGCTTCACGCGCTTGAGCTGCTGCAGGCTGATAGGCAGCGTGTCCGGGTAGGCCTTCAGCTTACGGGCGGCGTTGGCCTTCAGCAGGTTAAGCAGATAGCGCTGATAGACCCGGGAAAAGCCTTTTTCCATATGGTAGCTGCACTGCTCCAGCATAAACGGCGCGGAGACGATGACGGCGGCGTCCAGCGGAACCGCGTCGCTCTCTTTCGCCAGCAGGCAGGCCAGCATGTTACCGCCCAGCGAATACCCGACGGCGGCCGTCGGCACGGTGCCGAAACTGTCGCGCAGCCAGTGCAAAAACCAGGTGCCGTCTTCGGTCTCACCGGAGTGATAAATGCGTTTCTGACGGTTTGGCTCGCCGCTGCATCCGCGAAAGTGCATCACCACACCGAGCCAGCCGCGTGCTTTTGCCGCCTGGATTAACCCGTGCGCGTAAGGGCTGTGCAGGCTGCCTTCCAGACCATGAAATACCACCAGGCGCGGCTTGTGGCGCGCCTGATCGGGATCTTCGCTCCAGGCCAGATCCAGAAAGTCGCCGTCCGGCAAATCGAGCCGTTGCCAGTGCGGGGTGAACTGCACCTTGCGACGGATCAGGCGCGGCAGCATGGTTTGCAGATGAGGGTTCGCCACGCCGCGCATAGGCACGAATTCGGCGCGCTCTTCAGCGGCTATCTCAAAGTCGGACGGGATTATTTGGGTCATAACGGCGATGCTAATTATTGTCTGTTATTTACGATATCTTCCGAATTGTACCCCGTTTAGCCCGTTTTTCCGAAACATGAACTGATCCCGATCACATTTCTTTACTGAGATTATTACTCTCAGGCTAATGATTACGCTCTACGCTTAATTGATGCCTTTATCACCAGAGCGCACACTTTACTCAACGTTAAGCAATCAGAATGATGTGCTGAATCAGGAGGTTAATAATGTTATCTGGGCAAACACCTACCCGGCAATGGAACACACGACGCACGGAAAAAGCGCGCCGTCTGGCATCCGTACCGGTGCAGGGCAAGGTACTACCCACCGGCGATATCGTCGCCATGCTGGAAAAACTGATCGCGCCTGGCGACAAAGTCGTTCTGGAAGGTAACAACCAGAAACAGGCCGATTTCCTTTCCCGCTCCCTCGCCGACGTCAACCCGCAAACGGTGCATGACCTGCATATGATCATGCCAAGCGTCGGTCGCAGCGAGCATCTGGATATCTTTGAAAAAGGCATCGCCCGCAAGCTGGACTTCTCTTTCTCCGGCACCCAGAGCCTGCGTATTTCGCAGTTGCTGGAAGACGGCCAGCTCGAAATCGGCGCCATCCACACCTACATCGAGCTCTATTCACGCCTGTATGTCGATCTTTCTCCGAACGTTGCGCTCATCGCCGGTTTCAAAGCGGACCGTAAAGGCAACCTGTATACCGGGGCGAGCACCGAAGATACCCCGGCGCTGGTTGAAGCCGCCGCGTTCCACGACGGGATCGTCATCGCACAGGTGAACGAACTGGTGGACGACGAATGCGATCTGCCGCGCGTGGATATTCCAGGCTCCTGGATCGACTACGTGGTAGTGGCCGACAAGCCGTTCTTTATTGAACCGCTGTTCACCCGCGACCCGCGCCTGATCAAACAGGAACACATCCTGATGGCGATGATGGCGATTAAGGGCATCTACGCGGAACATCAGGTGCAGTCCCTCAACCACGGGATCGGCTTTAACACCGCAGCGATTGAGCTGCTGCTGCCGACCTACGGCGAACAGCTCGGCCTGAAGGGCAAAATCTGTAAGCACTGGACCCTGAACCCGCATCCAACGTTGATCCCGGCGATTGAAAGCGGCTGGGTGGAAAGCGTGCACTGCTTCGGCGGCGAGCTGGGGATGGAAGAGTACATCCGCGCCCGCCCGGACATCTTCTTTACCGGTGCCGACGGCTCCATGCGTTCCAACCGCGCCTTCTGCCAGCTGGCAGGCCAGTATGCGGTGGATATGTTTATTGGCTCCACCCTCCAGGTGGACGGCTACGCTAACTCCTCAACCGTGACCCGCGGGCGTCTCTCCGGCTTCGGCGGCGCGCCAAACATGGGCCACGATCCGCACGGTCGTCGCCACGCCACACCGGCCTGGCTGAACATGATCACCGAGCCTGACCCACTGCAGCGCGGTAAAAAACTGGTCGTGCAGATGGTGGAAACCTTCCAGGCAGGCGTGAAGCCGACCTTTGTGGAGAAACTGGATGCCGTCGACGTGGCGAAAGCCTCCGGGATGCCGCTGGCACCGGTAATGATTTACGGCGATGACGTGACCCACGTCCTGACCGAAGAGGGGATTGCTTACCTCTATCGCGCCAAAGATCTGGAAGAGCGTCGGGCGATGGTTGCCGCCGTGGCGGGGATCACCGATATCGGTCTGGGCGTAGACGCCAAACGCGTCGCAGAACTTCGCCAGAGCGGAAAAGTGGTTTACCCGGAAGATATGGGCATTCGCCGCACTGATGCCACCCGCTCACTGCTGGCGGCGGGCAGCGTGTCTGACCTCGTTGAGTGGTCCGGCGGTCTGTATAACCCACCTGCGAAATTCCGGAGCTGGTAATGAAACTTCTGCCCCAGATTCAGGTTGAAGGCGGTGCCGAATGGCTGGCGCGAACCGCCACGCAGTGTCTGATTGACGAAGCACGATTAAGCCCGAAACCCGGTCTGGTGGACAGTCGGGGGAACGGCGCGCACCACGATCTTACGCTGGCGCTGATGGAGCGCTCCGCGCACAGCCTGACCCCTACGTTTCAGGCGCTGGCGCAGCAAAGCTGGCAGCGTCCGGCTGACGTTGCGCTCAGGCAAACTGTCGGGCGGCTTGGCCGCGAAGGCGAGCAGCAGATGATGAATGCGACCGGCGGGGTCAATACCCACCGGGGTGCGATTTGGGCGCTGGGATTACTGGTCAGCGCGGTGGGGATGCAGGGCGGCGACGCCTCTGCGCAAACCGTCGCAGACACCGCCGCCCGGCTGGCAAAACTGCCGGATGACGCCGCACCGAAAGTGTTCAGCAAAGGGCTACGCGCCACGCATCGCTATCGCGTGCCGGGCGCGCGTGAAGAGGCGCAGCAGGCGTTTCCGCACATCATGCAGCGTGCGCTGCCGCAGCTTCGTCTGAGCCGACTTAACGGCAGTAGCGAAGCGCAGGCGAGGCTCGACGCGCTGATGGCCATCATGACGTCGCTTACCGATACCTGCGTGCTGTCGCGCGCCGGAATGGAGGGGCTGGACGCCATGCAGGACGGCGCCCGCGCCGTGCTGAACGCCGGAGGATGTGCCACACCCGCAGGCCAACTGGCGCTGGCAACGTTAGATCGTCAGATGCTGGCACTCAACGCCTCACCGGGCGGCGCTGCCGACCTGCTTGCCGCCACGCTGTTTCTCGACCGCGTCGAAACGCCTTATTCAAAGCATTAAGAGGATGTTATGGAAAAAATCACATTAACCATGCCCGCCAGCCGCGCGTTAAGCGGTAAAGCGCTGGCTGGGGTTGTCGGTTCCGGGGATATGGAGGTGCTTTTCGCCGCCGAACCGGGCCAGACGTTAACCATTGATATCACCACTTCCGTCGACAACAGCCGCGGTCGCTGGGAAGCTCTGTTTACCCGCCTGCAAACCGTCAGCAGCCTGCCCGCAGGCAAACTGACCATCCACGACTTCGGCGCGACGCCGGGCGTGGCGCGCATTCGTATCGAACAGGTTTTTGAGGGGGTGAGCCATGCGTGATGACAGCAGCTTTATCGAACTAAAAGCACGCCAGCGTGCGCAGGCGCTGCTGGATGAGGGCAGCTACCGCGAACTGCTGGATCCGTTTGAAGGCATTATTTCTCCGTGGCTGGGGCCGCAGGGGATTGTGCCGCAGGCCGACGACGGCATGGTGGTAGCGAAAGGGACCATCAACGGTCAGCCTGCCGTGGTAGTTGCCATCGAAGGCGCGTTCCAGGGCGGCAGTATGGGCGAAGTGTCCGGTGCCAAAATGGCGGCGGCGCTGGAGTTGGCGGCGGAAGATAACCGCAACGGTATCCCGACTCAGGCGGTGCTGTGCCTCGAAACCGGCGGCGTGCGCTTGCAGGAAGCCAACCTGGGCCTGGCGGCGATTGCCGATATCCACGCCGCGATTGTCGATCTGCGTCGCTACACGCCGGTGATCGGCATTGTGGCCGGGACCGTGGGCTGCTTCGGCGGGATGTCCATCGCCGCAGCGCTGTGCAGCTACCTGATTGTGACCCGCGAAGCGCGTCTTGGCCTGAACGGCCCGCAGGTTATCGAACAGGAAGCGGGGATTGAAGAGTACGACTCCCGGGACCGTCCGTTTATCTGGAGCATGACCGGCGGCGAAGTGCGCTATGAAAGCGGCCTGGTGGATGCGCTGGTGGGTGACGGCGTGAACGCGGTGAAAGCGGCAATGAACGACGCGATTGCGAAAGGCGTGCCGGCGAAACACCGTACCGATAACTACGACGATTACCTGAACCGTCTGACGAATTTCGACACCCGCAAACAGGCCGATGCCGAACAGATTAAAGCGCTTTTTGCCCGGGAGGTGAAATGATGAGTAATTCAATGAGCCGTGGCGAACTCTGGCTGGAAACCCTCGCCCCGAACGCCAAACGTCTGGAAGGGCTCTGCCCGTCCGTGCAGGCCGCAGACGGTGAGCTTAACGGTGAAACGGTGCGTTTTGTCGCCGTCGTCCCGGATGCCAACAACCACTATCCGCGTGCCGCGCAGGGCGAAGTGGGCCTGCTTGAAGGCTGGACGCTGGCAAAAGTGGTCAGTGAAACCGTTGCCGCCGATGCCGATAAAGCCGTTAAACGCCCGATTGTGGCGGTGATTGACGTCCCAAGTCAGGCCTATGGTCGTCGTGAAGAGGCGTTTGGTATTCACCAGGCGCTGGCCGGTGCCGCTGCGGCCTACGCTAACGCGCGTCTGGCCGGTCATCCGGTGATTGGCCTGATTGTCGGCAAAGCGATGTCCGGCGCGTTTCTGGCGCACGGCTACCAGGCTAACCGCCTGATCGCCTTCAACGACAAAGGCGTACTGATCCACGCGATGGGTAAAGAATCTGCGGCGCGTATCACCCTGCGTACCGTGGAGGCGCTGGAAAAACTGGCGGCCACCATTCCGCCGATGGCGTATGACATCAGCAACTACGCCACGCTGGGGCTGCTTTCCAGCCTGCTGGACATCAGCAACCCGGATGCCCCAACCGATAACGATCTGGCGCAGGTGAAAACCACGCTGCAACAGGCCATCAACGACGCGCGTCAGGACGCCACCCTGAAAAACCGCTTAGGCGCTGACAACCGCCGCAGCTCGGCACTCGTTCGCGAACGCATGCGGGCCAGCTGGTAAGTAAAAAGAGACCTGCCAGATGCACAACCCCGTGGGCGTACGTTGCGCCCACGCGGGAGGCTGCATCCTGAAAATAATAAACATCGCGCCAGTGCTATAACTTTTTTACTACAGGTGATTTATGACTTACGTAATTGTTCATGCTCTTGCACCGATTTTCGTCATCATGCTACTGGGATTCTGGGCCGGTAAGGCAAAGATGGTCGATAACAAAAATGTTTCCCTGCTTAATATTTTCGTCATGGATTTTGCACTGCCTGCCGCGCTGTTTAGCGCCACCGTGCAAACGCCATGGACCGGCATCGTGGCCCAGTCGCCGCTGATTCTGGTGCTGACTCTGGCGATGTGGATAACCTATGCGGCCATCTACTTCCTCGCCACCAAAGTCTTTAAAAAATCTCCGCAGGATGCGGCCGTGCTGACGCTGACCGTCGCCCTGCCGAACTATGCGGCGCTCGGCCTGCCAATCCTGGGCAGCGTGCTGGGTGAAAGTTCTTCTACCTCGCTCTCCGTGGCGGTCTCCATCGCCTGCGGCTCCGTACTGATGACGCCGTTCTGCCTGCTGATCCTTGAGCGTGAAAAAGCGCGCGCCGAAGGGAATAACTCCGGCTCAACCCTCTCCATGCTGCCGGTGCTGATGTGGCGCTCGATTAAAAAACCGATCGTTATGGGTCCACTGCTGGGGGTGATCCTCTCCGCTATCGGCATCAAAATGCCGGAACTGGTTCTCGCGGCGATTAAACCGCTGGGGCTGTCCGCCACCGCAGCTGCGCTGTTCCTGACCGGGGTGATCCTCTCTGCTCGTAAGCTGCAGATCAACACCATGGTGATCACCTCTACCATCGCCAAGCTGCTGATCCAGCCTGCGATTGCCTGGGGTATCGTCTTGATCTTCGGCCTGCACGGTTCTGTGGCGATCACCGCTATCCTGATGATTGCGCTGTCAGCTGGCTTCTTCGGCGTGGTGTTCGGTAACCGCTTTGGCGTGCAGTCACCGGATGCGGAAGCCGTGCTGCTGTTAAGCTCCGTACTGTGTATCCTGTCGCTGCCGCTGTTTATCTCGCTGACTTCAGGAATGTAATCATGACCACAACATTACGCCCCCACGACCTCATCTGGCTTACCGCGCGTGACGCGCTGGAAGGCATCACCGAATCTTGGGTGGAGGCGGCCTGGCATACCGGCCTGCCGGTAGTGGTGCGGCGTGATGTTGATAGCGAAGGCCGTATTCCCGTTGGCGTGCGCGGATTGCGCCGCGACCAGCGGGCGGCCGGATGGGTGAAGCCAGAACGCGTGACGCGCGTGGTTACGCCCGAATCACTGAGCGTAACGGCCGATCTGCTGCGCTCGCCCTTTGTGACGCAGCCGCCGGTTCAGGTGGCGCTGCAACTTTCCCAGCAGCCGTGGCCGTGGTCGTGGGGCATTACCGGCAGCACCGGCTACGCGCTGGCAACCGGCATTCCGGTTATCCATGCCGACAGCGATCTCGACCTGCTGATCCGCGCTCCGCAGCCTCTCTCCCCCGATGCGTTTGCCGCCTGGCAAGCCCAGCTTAGCCGCGCGCTGTGCCGGGCAGATACGCAGGTGGATACGCCTGAGGGCGGCTTTGCGCTGGCGGAGTGGCTGCGCGACGGCAAAACGCTGCTGAAAACCCGCCGCGGGCCGCGTCTGGTGACGGACCCGTGGCACAGGGAGGCGTGATGAAAATACTGTTTACTTTTCCGGGGCAGGGCACGCAGCATGAAGGCATGCTGCAAAACCTGCCGGGTACCGAGCTGGCTCAGGCGCGCGAGGTGTTGGGGGCGGAGGTTGATACGCTGGATAGCGCTGCTTCGTTATCCCATACCCGCGCGGTGCAGCTTTCGCTGCTGATAGCCGGTGTCGCCTGGGCGCGCGAGCTTGAGCGACGCGGCGTAACGCCGGATATCGTCAGCGGGCTGTCCATTGGCGCATACCCGGCGGCGGTTATCGCGGGCGCGCTGGATTTCACCGACGCGCTTAGGCTGGTCGCGCTGCGTGGCGATTTAATGGAGCAGGCGTATCCGCACGGCTATGGCCTGACGGCGATTATGGGCTTGACCCTGCCGCAGGTGGAACAGCTTATCGAAGGCACCGGAACCTATATTGCGAACCTGAACGCCGAAACGCAGATTGTGATCGCCGGACGCGATGACGGGATGGCGCAGGTAGCCGAGCGCGCGCTGGCGAAAGGGGCGAGCAAGGCCAAACGACTGGCGGTCAGCGTACCATCGCACTGCGCGCTGCTGGCGGAGCCGGCGCAGAAGCTGGTGGCGGCGTTTGAAAAAGTGACGCTCTCTCGCCCACGCTTAGCGTATCTTAGCGGCAGCACCGGCCGCGTGCTGTGGCAGCCGGAGAAGATCGCCGACGATCTGGCGATGAATATGGCCCGCACCGTGCGCTGGCAGGAGGCAGTCATTTCCGCCAACGAACGCGACGCGCGACTGGCTATTGAGATGCCGCCCGGCGGCATTTTGACCTGCTTAACGCGCCAGGCGGCGTGGGAAGGGGAGTCTATATCGCTGGAACGCAGCGGGGTTGAGGTAGCGGTACATTTGGCGGGGCGGCTCCAGCGGTGAGTTTTGCCCGGCGGCGCTTTCGAAAAACGTAAGGTACGATAGGCACTTATAGCTCAGGGTGGAAATCTCCCTGAGCATGCGTCAGCGACGCTGATGATGAGTGTTAGGGTAAACACCCTTTTTTTATTAAATCGATTGCCTGCTCAAGTTGCTGGTAAAGCCTATGACGCAAATCTTCCAGTTCTTCATTCTCTTTACGAAGCGGTAGCCCATTTTTGTGAAGAACAATATCGTTAAAAGATCCCATTCCACCGTAAACTTTTTTTAATGCGAATATTGTAGTTTCACAGTCGACGTCAAGTTCACTACCAAGTGTCTCAAAGGTTTTGGCCCATGCATTCTCATTGTTTGAGCGCAGTACGCTAATAATATTGGTTAACGTTTTCTTTATTTCATTTATCATTTCAAACTCACACTATTTCAGTATTCTAACACCAGGTATTCTCCACGGTTCACGCACGACTACTTGTCGTTTTTTGTGTAAACTGCCAGGTTGAGATTTGACGCATATTAATTCACCGTATCAATTAGTGCGGATAACAATCCGTTAAATTGGTTATGTGATTCTATTACATAATCCGTTGAAACTTTATCACGGATCTGAAAACAATCATCAGCGAAACTGTAGACAATAACGGATATACCATCCTCACCAATGAGCACTTTATCAGTGAGATTCTGATCAAGATAGATTTCATCAGTGCGTGTATCAACGTTGCGGATGTAGATATTTGACCATAATGGCACACCATTTTCTGCCTGAACTACGTTATATAAAGTCAGTCCGTTATACTCCAGACCATCCATAATGTTGAACATATTCAGGTAGTCAGATCGGGTAACCATCAGGCGCTGTATATCCTCGTAAACCGTTCTTTTCTGACGACCCCATTCGGCGGGTGGAGCATTGCGCATGAGATCTGCCATCACGGCAGGATTGACAGGATTGGCTATCGGGTAGTTATCAGCAGTCATTAGAGTCTTGAATATGCCTAACAATTCATCGGTATCCTTCATTTCTTCTCCTTAATGCCAGCGGGATAAATTACATCTTTTGGAGCAGGCCATAACACTTTTGCGCTTTCATTATAGGGAAGAACTTTAGTTATCGTGCCCTGGGCCTTTGAAAGCGTGTAATGATAGGGCGAACTTTGTATCAGCGTTAGGTACTCAAAAGTATTTGCTCCTGCGTCATCAAGATTGTTTTTTATTTTCCCATATAGCCCTTTAATCTTTTTACTGTTTGTCTGAACCTTAAATGTTGCGGTTGTCAATACTACCCGCCGCCAAATGATATTCAGCATCCCAATTCCTGTTGAGTGTAAACATCCTGTTCCTGCTTTAAGCCATGTTATTTTTGTGGATATTCAGAGATAACGGATGATAAGTCAAACGTGGCGTTCAGTTTCTGTTGAGCACTTCCCCAATAGTTCCTGCCTCTCACTTCGGTTGGATATAATCTGCCACCTGGCGGGGTAACAGTGAAGGCATTGCAATAGTTCGCCCATCATCATCAACAAATTCAACCATATAAGCCAGATGGGGTTTTTCATGTACTAATACTATGGCACCCAACATACCTTTGGTTAACCCTTCCTCCGGCAAATCTTCCGCTAACACAACCACCTCAAACTCTTCTCTTCTCATCGGCTGTACTCACTTAACAAAAATCGTCGTCATGCGTGGAACGATGGCATCTGGTTCATACCCAACTAAACGCCGTTCCGTTTCTCGGGAGGGGGAGATGTTGATAACGGGGGCGCGGGTCATATTCCAGGTAATCCAGTTCGTAAAATACA
Organism: Enterobacter sp. 2VL; assembly: GCF_005503595.1. Classification (NCBI taxonomy): domain Bacteria; kingdom Pseudomonadati; phylum Pseudomonadota; class Gammaproteobacteria; order Enterobacterales; family Enterobacteriaceae; genus Enterobacter; species Enterobacter sp. 2VL. The sequence goes on along the minus strand of NZ_SCNE01000010.1, from coordinate 40,211 downwards.
CTCGCCATTTCAGTGCATCGCGTGGCGTTCAGCTTTAGTGAACCCTGGAACAGGGAGAAAGCACCAGGCTTACGGGGCCGAGGTATCTGCCGTGAGGCTTCGCGCATACATCCGCCCTTCGGCGGCCAGTGCGCGCAGGCTGGGATCCTGCTCGCGGTTGCGGGCAAAGACGATGGCGATCAACTGCTGCATCTGATACGGCTGCGCCAGCTTCAGTAGCTGCACCGAGTTCTCATACACTTTCTTCATCCTGCCCGGCATCAGCGTAAAACCGACCCCCGCCTGCACCAGGCTCAACATAGAGAAAATGTCGTTCACGCGCGTGACGATTTCCGGCTCGAATCCGGCGATGTGGAACGCTTCCTGGAACCCGGCGTAGGTGGCGAACCCTTCTGCCAGCGCGACGAATTTCTGATCTTTATAATCACGCAGGTCGGCCAGCTCGCCGGTGTTGAGGGACGCAGACGCAGGTGCGGCAAGGAAAATGTCGTCATGGAACAGGGGAAGCACTTCAAGACTGTTACGATCGATATCGCTTTCGGAAATGGAGATTAAAATCGCGTCCAGCGAACCCTCGTCCAGCATATGCAGCAACGTTTCGTTGGAGCCCATCGTCAGGTCCATCTCCAGGTCCGGACGGCGCAGCTTCATGCCCATGATCAGGCGCGGTACGGTCTCCAGCGTTAGCGAGTAAAGCGTGCCGACGCGCAGCCGCCCCTGACCTATACCGGCAATTTTACGGGACTCTTCCACGCCGCGCGCCATGACCTGCATCACCTCCTGGCAATACTCCAGCAGCGTCCAGGCGGAGGGGAGCGCAATCAGGTTGCGCCCCTTATGGGTGAAGAGCGGGCAGCGCACGTTCTCTTCCAGGGTGTGCAGCGCGCGGTGCACGCTGACGCCGCTGAGGCCCAGAGTTTCGGCGGTACGCGCGATATTGCCCTTCTCCATGAACGTCATGAAGATGCTGAGCTTGCGAAATGTAATGTCGCTCGTGGTATCGAAACTCATACTCCTCCCGGCGGTTTAGTCGGCCTGTAGCATCGCTTCCAGCTGTTCCTGGGCGTCCAGCCACGCCATCTCACACTCTTCGAGGCTGGATTTGGTTTTGGCCTGGGTTTGCAGGCAGTCCGTCAGCTCGGCCTTGCGGCTCTGATCGTACAGCTCGCTGTCGCCCAGCTTCTCTTCAACGGCCGCAAGCGTGGCGTTGAGCTTTTCCATCTCTTTTTCCAGGCGCGCGATCTCTTTACGCAGCGGTTGCGTCTGGGTGCGCAGTTCCGCTTCCCGGCGCTTCTGGTCTTTACGCGCCTGCGCGCTGTTGGCGTTGTCTTTTGCCGACTCGTCCGGCTGGTTTTCCTGCTTCTGCACGTCCGTCAGCCACTGCTGATAGTCTTCCAGGTCGCCGTCGAACGGTTCAACTTTGCCGTCGTGCACCAGGTAGAGATCGTCCGTGGTGGAGCGGATCAGGTGGCGATCGTGCGAGACAACCACCAGCGCGCCTTCGAACTCAATCAGCGCTTCGGTCAGCGCCTGACGCATGTCGAGATCGAGGTGGTTGGTCGGTTCATCGAGCAGCAGCAGGTTCGGACGCTGCCAGACGATCAGCGCCAGCACCAGACGGGCTTTTTCACCCCCGGAGAAGCGCTCGGTATTCTCGGTGACTTTATCACCCTGGAAACCAAACCCGCCGAGGTAGTCGCGCAGCTTCTGCTCCATCTCCTGCGGTGCCAGCCGCGCCAGGTGCTGAATCGGCGATTCATCCGCGCGTAAAAATTCCAGCTGGTGCTGGGCGAAGTAGCCAAGCTTAATTCCTTTCGCCAGACCGATTTCGCCGCTGACCGGGTTAAGCTCGCCCGCCAGCAGTTTGATCAGCGTTGATTTACCGGCACCGTTACGCCCCAGCAGACCAATACGTGAACCCGGCACCAGGTTGAGCTTGATAGAGTCGAGAATCGTACGCTCGCCATAGCCAGCGCTGACCTTTTCCATCTTCAGCAGCGGGTTCGGCAGGCTCTCCGGCGCGCGGAAGCTGAAGTGGAACGGGTTATCGACGTGCGCAGGCGCAATCATCTCCATGCGTTCCAGCATCTTAATGCGGCTTTGTGCCTGCTTGGCCTTCGAAGCTTTCGCTTTGAAACGATCGACAAAGCTCTGCAGGTGCGCCACGCGCTGCTGCTGGCTTTCATACATCGATTGTTGCTGGGCAAGACGCGTTGCGCGCTGGCGCTCGAAGGAGCTGTAGTTGCCGGTGTATTCGAACATCGTTTGCTGTTCGATATGGATAATTTTATCCACCACCGGATCGAGGAAGTCGCGGTCGTGGGAAATCAGAATCAGAGTGCCCTGATAGCTCTTGAGCCACTTCTCCAGCCAAATAACCGCATCGAGATCGAGGTGGTTGGTCGGTTCATCAAGCAGCAGTAAATCAGAACGGCAAATCAGCGCCTGCGCCAGGTTAAGGCGCATACGCCAGCCGCCGGAGAAGTCGCTCACCGGGCGTTCGAGCTGGTCGTTGCTAAAGCCGAGGCCGTGCAGCAGGCTGGAGGCGCGGGAGCGGATGGTCCACGCGTCGATGGCGTCCAGCTTGCCGTGAACGGTGGCGATGGCGTGGCCGTCGTTGCGCTCGTTTGCGGCATTGAGCTCCGCTTCCAGCTTGCGGTATTCGCGGTCGCCGTCAATCACATAGTCGAGCGCCGGTTCGCTCAGCGCGGGCGTCTCCTGGTTAACCCAGGCGAGCTGCCAGTTTCCGGGGTAGGTAAAGTTCCCGCCGTCAGCGCTAATCTCGTTTTTCAGCAGCGCCAGCAGGGTGGATTTACCGCAGCCGTTTTTGCCGACCAGCCCGACCTTCTGGCCAGGGTTAATGGTGGCAGTGGCGTTGTCCAGCAGGACGCGCACGCCGCGACGAATTTGTAACGAGGAGAAAACAATCATAGAAGCGCCGTATGTTCCGACTATGTTAATTTGTCATTATGATAATGTAAGGTGTGGACCATTTGCCGCCGCACCGGGCCGCCATGGTAGCCCAAAACAACAACGATACACAAAAACAGAAACAGGACCGGGAGGGGAATGATGTCTCAGACAGCCAAAGTGCTGCTGCTGTATGCCCATCCGGAATCTCAGGACTCGGTGGCGAACCGGGTGCTGCTTAAGCCGGCGACACAGCTCAGCAACGTAACAGTGCACGATCTCTACGCGCACTATCCTGATTTCTTTATTGATATTCCCCACGAGCAGGAACTGTTGCGTCAGCATGACGTTATCGTGTTCCAGCATCCGCTTTATACCTATAGCTGCCCGGCGCTGCTGAAAGAGTGGCTGGACCGCGTGCTCAGCCGGGGCTTTTCCAGTGGGGTAGGGGGCAACCAGCTCGCGGGAAAGTACTGGCGTAGCGTGATTACCACCGGGGAGCCGGAAAGCGCCTACCGTCACGATGGTCTCAACCGCTATCCGATGAGCGATATCCTGCGCCCGTTTGAGCTGACGGCGGCGATGTGCCGTATGCACTGGCTGAGTCCAATTATTGTCTACTGGGCGCGACGTCAGGATCCGAAGGCGCTGGCGAGCCATGCCAAAGCGTATGGCGACTGGCTGGCATCGCCGATTCAGGCGGGAGGACGCTGATGGAAGGTTCCAATTTACTATTAGCCGGCGTGCTCTTTTTATTTGCGGCGGTCGTTGCCGTGCCGCTGGCGGCCCGGATCGGCATCGGTGCGGTGCTGGGCTATCTGCTGGCGGGTATCGCCATCGGCCCCTGGGGGCTGGGATTCATCAGCGATGTGGATGAAATCCTCCACTTCTCCGAGCTGGGCGTGGTGTTCCTGATGTTCATCATCGGCCTTGAGCTGAACCCGTCCAAGCTGTGGCAGCTTCGGCGCTCGATCTTCGGCGTGGGGGCCGCGCAGGTGTTATGTAGCGCCGCGATACTTGCCGTGCTGCTGATGCTGACGGACTTTTCGTGGCAGGCCGCCGTCATTGGCGGGATCGGGCTGGCGATGTCCTCCACCGCGATGGCGCTGCAGCTGATGCGCGATAAAGGCATGAACCGCAACGAAGCAGGCCAGCTGGGCTTTTCGGTGCTGCTGTTCCAGGACTTGGCGGTTATCCCGGCACTGGCGCTGGTGCCGCTGCTTGCGGGATCGGGTGACGACAGTTTCGACTGGGTGAAAATCTCCATGAAGGTGCTCGCCTTTGCGGGCATGTTGATTGGTGGACGCTTTTTATTACGCCCGGTGTTTCGGTTTATTGCCGCCTCCGGCGTGCGCGAGGTGTTTACCGCCGCGACGCTGCTGCTGGTACTTGGCTCGGCGCTGTTTATGGATGCGCTGGGGCTGTCGATGGCGCTCGGGACGTTTATCGCAGGCGTACTTCTTGCGGAAAGTGAGTACCGCCACGAACTGGAAACGGCCATCGATCCATTCAAAGGCCTGCTGTTAGGGCTGTTCTTTATTTCGGTGGGCATGGCGCTCAACCTTGGCGTGCTCTATACCCATCTGCTGTGGGTGATAATGAGCGTGGCCGTGCTGGTGGTGGTGAAAACGCTGGTGCTGTATGTGCTGGCGCGCATTTACGGGCTGCGCAGTTCGGAGAGAATGCAGTTCGCCAGTGTGCTGAGCCAGGGCGGTGAATTCGCGTTTGTGCTGTTCTCGACGGCATCGTCGCAGAAGCTGTTTAAAGACGACCAGATGGCGCTGCTGCTGGTGACGGTGACGCTGTCGATGATGACCACGCCGCTGCTGATGAAGCTGGTGGATAAACTGCTGTCGCACCGCCTGAACCCGGTGGACGACGAAGCGGAAACCCCGTGGGTGGAGGACGATAAACCGCAGGTGATTATCGTGGGTTTTGGTCGCTTCGGGCAGGTGATTGGCCGCCTGTTAATGGCCAACAAAAAGCGTATCACCGTACTGGAGCGGGATATCAGCGCGGTGAACCTGATGCGAAAATATGGCTATAAGGTTTACTACGGCGATGCCACGCAGCTTGAACTGCTGCGCTCCGCCGGTGCGGAAGCGGCGGAATCGATCGTTATCACCTGTAACGATCCGGAAGACACGATGAAGCTGGTGGAACTGTGCCAGCAGCATTTCCCGCACCTGCACATTCTGGCGCGTGCGCGCGGACGTGTGGAAGCTCACGAACTTTTGCAGGCGGGTGTGAAACACTTCTCCCGCGAAACCTTCTCAAGCGCTCTGGAGTTGGGGCGTAAAGCGCTGGTGTCGCTGGGGATGCATCCTCACCAGGCCCAGCGCGCACAGATGCACTTCCGCAGGCTTGATATGCGCATGCTGCGCGAGCTGATGCCGGTGCATTCAGATACGGCGCAGATCTCCCGCGTGCGGGAAGCGCGTCGCGAGCTGGAAGAAATTTTTCAGCGCGAGATGCAGCAGGAACGACGCCAGCTCGACGGCTGGGATGAATTTGAATAAAGGGTAACGAAAGATGGCTGTACGTAAACGCTTTATCGCGGGCGCAAAATGCCCATCCTGCCAGGCGCAAGATACGCTGGCCATGTGGCGTGAAAATAATATCGATATTGTTGAGTGTGTTAAGTGCGGTCATCAGATGCGCGAGGCTGACAAAGAGGCCCGCGATCACGTTCGCAAAGAAGAGCAAGTGATCGGCATTTTTCATCCGGACTAGCGATATGCCCTGAGTTTTTTTAAGCTAAAGGGTACACGGGTGCAGATTTCCGCTACAATCTGCGCCAGTAATTTTCCCACGCTCAGGAGATATCATGAAAGTAGCAAAAGACCTGGTGGTCAGCCTGGCCTATCAGGTACGTACAGAAGACGGTGTGTTGGTTGATGAGTCTCCGGTGAGTGCGCCGCTGGACTACCTGCATGGTCACGGTTCCCTGATCTCCGGCCTGGAAACCGCGCTGGAAGGTCATGAAGTTGGCGATAAATTTGACGTTGCTGTTGGCGCAAACGACGCTTACGGCCAGTACGACGACAATCTGGTTCAGCGCGTTCCTAAAGACGTGTTCATGGGCGTTGACGAGCTGCAGGTTGGCATGCGCTTCCTGGCTGAAACTGACCAGGGTCCAGTACCGGTTGAGATCACTGAAGTTGAAGACGACCACGTTGTGGTTGACGGCAACCACATGCTGGCTGGCCAGAACCTGAAGTTCAACGTTGAAGTTGTTGCGATCCGTGAAGCAACCGAAGAAGAACTGGCTCATGGCCACGTTCACGGTGCGAACGGTCACGACCATGACCACGATCACGGTCATGACGGCTGCTGCGGTGGTCACGGCCACGATCACGACCATGGTCACGACCACGGTAAAGGTGGTTGCGGCGGCAATGGTGGCTGCGGCTGCCATTAATTCCGATACGCGGAAAATAAAAAAGCGGGATTGTTATCCCGCTTTTTTTACGCCTCAATAATGAGGTGGGGGCGTCTCTTCAGACTGAGAGGCAATGTGCGATGACTGCGTGGCCTTCACTTTTTCAGTGAGCAGTCGCATCAGGTCCCTGAGTTTTGCCATTTCCAGTTCGTGCGCAGTCACCGTCTGGTTAAGCTCTTCGATGGTGATGTCCTGAAAAGCCAGGCGGCTTTCCAGTTCAGCCAGTCTCGCTTCAATCATTGTGTCCTTCATCATTCACCTCGTTTATATCTAACGCTTTCGTGGGCCAGCGGCGGCGAAGTTTAACTGAGTTTATCCTTAAGTACAGTATCCATCCCCTTGGCAAGAAACTTATTTAAACAAAAATAGTCTGAAAAGAGGCGAGAATTGGAAGTGTCTGTCTGTAGATTTCTTCCGCAACGATTTATAGTACGTCACTCATTTACGTTTAATGCTGGGGTGAGAGTCCCCAGGCCCTGGAGATATGGATGAAATCACTGTTTAAAGTTACGCTGCTGGCGACCACGATGGCAGTTGCGCTGAACGCACCGCTGTCTTTCGCTGCTGATACTGCTGCGAAGCCTGCTGCGACTGCAGACAGCAAAGCGGCGTTTAAAAATGACGACCAGAAATCCGCCTATGCACTCGGCGCGTCTCTGGGTCGTTACATGGAAAACTCTCTGAAAGAGCAAGAAAAACTGGGCATCAAACTGGACAAAACTCAGCTGATCGCGGGTGTTCAGGATGCGTTTGCCAACAAGAGCAAACTGTCTGACCAGGAAATCGAGCAAACTCTGCAGGCGTTTGAAGCACGCGTGAAAGGCGCAGCTCAGACCAAAATGGAAGCAGATGCGAAAGATAACGAAGCAAAAGGTAAAGCCTACCGCGATGCCTTTGCTAAAGAAAAAGGCGTAAAAACCTCCTCTACCGGCCTGGTCTATAAAGTAGAGAAAGAAGGTACCGGCGCGTCTCCGAAAGACAGCGATACCGTAGTGGTTAACTACAAAGGTACGCTGACCGATGGTAAAGAGTTCGATAACTCCTATACCCGTGGTGAACCGCTCTCCTTCCGTCTGGATGGTGTTATCCCTGGCTGGACTGAAGGCCTGAAGAACATCAAGAAAGGCGGTAAAATCAAGCTGGTCATTCCACCGGATCTGGCTTACGGCAAAACGGGCGTTCCGGGTATCCCTGCCAACTCTACGCTGGTCTTTGATGTAGAGCTGCTGGACATCAAACCGGCTCCGAAAGCGGATGCGAAACCAGACGCTGCAGCTGACCAAAAAGCAGCAGCAGACGCGAAGAAGTAATGCGATAAACGCCGCCGCCTTTAAGGCGGCGGTTTTTTTATTGTGGGGCAGAGATAATTAACACTGGAAAGCGTTATACACGCTGTATTAATTTAGTTGTCCGTGTAGATAATGAGCCTGCCCTGACAACGTAACGACAGGCTCCTGAAAAGGAGTGTTTTTTTCATGTCCAGGTCGCTTTTAACCAACGAAACCAGTGAGCTTGATTTGCTGGATCAACGTCCTTTCGATCAGACCGACTTCGATATTCTGAAATCCTACGAAGCGGTGGTGGACGGGTTAGCGATGCTCATTGGGTCCCACTGCGAAATCGTTTTGCACTCCTTGCAAGATTTGAAGTGTTCCGCCATCCGTATTGCGAACGGTGAACATACCGGCCGTAAAATTGGTTCGCCCATCACCGACCTTGCTTTGCGTATGCTGCATGATATGACCGGCGCGGACAGCAGCGTCTCTAAATGCTATTTCACCCGCGCCAAAAGCGGCGTGTTGATGAAATCTGAAACCATCGCCATTCGCAACCGCGAGCACCGCGTTATCGGGCTGCTGTGCATCAACATGAACCTTGATGTGCCGTTCTCGCAAATTATGAGCACCTTCGTTCCGCCGGAGACACCAGACGTTGGCTCGTCCGTGAACTTTGCCTCATCGGTTGAAGATCTTGTGACCCAGACGCTGGAGTTCACTATCGAAGAAGTGAATGCCGATCGCAACGTCTCCAACAACGCCAAGAATCGTCAGATCGTGCTGAATCTCTACGAGAAAGGGATTTTTGATATCAAAGATGCCATTAACCAGGTGGCCGACCGTCTGAATATCTCTAAGCACACCGTTTATCTGTACATCCGTCAGTTCAAAAGCGGTGATTTCGCAGGGCAAGATAAGTAATGCGTTTTGCGTTAATGGTGACAGGCCCGGCATACGGCACCCAGCAGGCCAGCAGCGCGTTGCAGTTCGCCCATGCGCTCATTGAAGCCGGGCACGAGCTGGCGAGCGTCTTTTTCTATCGGGAAGGGGTCTATAACGCCAACCGGTTTACGTCGCCAGCGAACGATGAGTTTGACCTGGTGCGTGCCTGGCAGGCGTTAAATGAAACGCAGGGCGTTGAGCTGCACATCTGCGTGGCCGCCGCGCTGCGCCGCGGCATTACCGATGCCGCAGAAGCCGAACGTCTTGGGTTGCCTGGCGCGAACCTGCAGCCTGGATTTTCTCTCAGTGGCCTGGGCGCGTTGGCGCAGGCTGCGCTGACCTGCGACAGAGTGGTGCAATTCTGATGAAACGTGTCGCTTTTGTATTTACCTCTGCACCCCACGGGAGCACGTCAGGCAGAGAAGGGCTGGATGCGTTACTGGCGACGTCAGCCTTAACGGAAGATATCGGCGTGTTCTTTTTGGGCGACGGGGTTTTTCAGCTGCTTGCAGGTCAACACCCGCAGGCTATCCTCGCGCGCGATTATATCGCGACCTTTAAAGTGCTGCCGCTCTATGACATTGATACATATTATGTGTGCGCGGATTCATTAGCCGCTCGCGGACTCAATGACAAGACGCCTTTCGTGCTGGATGCGACGATCCTGCCATCCGGTGCGCTGCGCGACCACCTTTCTCACTATGATACTGTTCTGACTTTCTGAGGCCGTCATGCTCCATACCCTGAGTCATTCACCCTGGCAATGTGATATCGACGCGCTACTGAGCATGCTGCGCGAAGGTGATGATCTCCTGCTGATACAGGATGGGGTCATCGCAGCGCTCGACGGCAGTCGCTTCGTTGAAATTCTCAGCAATGCCCCCATATCCCTCTCTGCGCTTAAAGACGATCTGGATGCGCGAGGTCTTACTGGTCAAATTTCAGCCAAAATTGACGTGGTTGGCTATACTGATTTCGTCAATCTTACTGTGAAGCATGCCAGTCAAATGAACTGGTGATTTGAGATCGCTGTATATTTCTTGACACCTTTTCGACGTGGCCCTAAAATTTCGCGTCCTCATATTGTATGAGGTCGATTTATTACGTGTTTACGAAGCAAAAGCTAAAACCAGGAGCTATTTAATGGCAACAGTTAACCAGCTGGTACGCAAACCACGCGCTCGCAAAGTTGCAAAAAGCAACGTGCCTGCGCTGGAAGCCTGCCCGCAGAAACGTGGCGTATGTACTCGTGTATATACCACCACTCCTAAGAAACCAAACTCCGCACTGCGTAAAGTATGCCGTGTGCGTTTGACTAACGGTTTTGAAGTGACTTCCTACATCGGTGGTGAAGGTCACAACCTGCAGGAGCACTCCGTGATCCTGATCCGTGGCGGTCGTGTTAAAGACCTTCCGGGTGTTCGTTACCACACCGTTCGTGGTGCGCTTGACTGCTCTGGTGTTAAAGACCGTAAGCAGGCTCGCTCCAAGTACGGCGTGAAGCGTCCTAAGGCTTAATGGTTCTCCGTTAAGTAAGGCCAAACTGATTTATCTTAATGTCAAACTAAACTCGTAGAGTTTTGGACAATCCTGAATTAACAACGGAGTATTCCCATGCCACGTCGTCGCGTCATTGGTCAGCGTAAAATTCTTCCAGATCCGAAGTTCGGATCAGAGCTGCTGGCAAAATTTGTAAATATCCTGATGGTAGATGGTAAAAAATCTACTGCAGAAGCAATCGTATACAGCGCGCTTGAGACCCTGGCTCAGCGTTCTGGTAAAAATGAACTGGAAGCTTTCGAAGTCGCTCTCGACAACGTGCGCCCGACTGTAGAAGTTAAGTCTCGCCGCGTTGGTGGTTCTACTTACCAGGTTCCAGTTGAAGTTCGTCCGGTTCGTCGTAATGCTCTGGCAATGCGTTGGATCGTTGAAGCTGCTCGTAAACGCGGTGATAAATCCATGGCTCTGCGTCTGGCGAACGAACTTTCTGATGCTGCAGACAACAAAGGTACTGCAGTTAAGAAACGTGAAGACGTTCACCGTATGGCAGAAGCCAACAAGGCGTTCGCACACTACCGTTGGTAATCCCTTCGGAGTCATAGTCACCAGGCGGGCGCTTCAGAGAAGCCGCCCGCTCTGGGTTACTTAACTGAACGCCTAAAGATATAAACGAGGAATCAAATGGCTCGTACAACACCCATCGCACGCTACCGTAACATCGGTATCAGTGCGCACATCGACGCCGGTAAAACCACTACTACCGAACGTATTCTGTTCTACACCGGTGTAAACCATAAAATCGGTGAAGTTCATGACGGCGCAGCCACCATGGACTGGATGGAACAGGAGCAGGAGCGTGGTATTACTATCACCTCCGCAGCGACTACTGCATTCTGGTCAGGTATGGCTAAGCAGTACGAACCGCATCGCGTAAACATCATCGACACCCCAGGGCACGTTGACTTCACCATCGAAGTAGAACGTTCCATGCGTGTTCTTGACGGCGCGGTAATGGTTTATTGCGCAGTTGGTGGTGTTCAGCCACAGTCTGAAACCGTATGGCGTCAGGCGAACAAATATAAAGTTCCACGCATCGCGTTCGTTAACAAAATGGACCGTATGGGTGCTAACTTCCTGAAAGTTGTTGGTCAGATCAAAACCCGTCTGGGCGCGAACCCTGTTCCGCTGCAGTTGGCAATTGGTGCTGAAGAAGCTTTCACCGGCGTTATCGACCTGGTGAAAATGAAAGCCATCAACTGGAACGAAGAAGACGCAGGCGTTACCTTCACTTACGAAGATATCCCAGCAGACATGCAGGACCTGGCTGACGAATGGCACCAGAACCTGATCGAGTCCGCAGCGGAAGCTTCTGAAGAGCTGATGGAAAAATACCTGGGTGGTGAAGAACTGACTGAAGAAGAGATCAAGAAAGCTCTGCGTCAGCGCGTTCTGAACAACGAAATCATCCTGGTAACCTGTGGTTCTGCGTTCAAGAACAAAGGTGTTCAGGCGATGCTGGATGCGGTAATCGATTACCTGCCATCCCCGGTTGACGTTCCTGCGATCAACGGCATCCTGGACGACGGTAAAGATACTCCGGCTGAGCGTCACGCAAGTGATGACGAGCCGTTCTCTGCACTGGCGTTCAAAATTGCTACCGACCCATTCGTGGGTAACCTGACCTTCTTCCGCGTTTACTCTGGTGTGGTTAACTCCGGTGACACCATCCTGAACTCCGTGAAAGCGGCGCGTGAACGTTTTGGCCGTATCGTACAGATGCACGCTAACAAACGTGAAGAGATCAAAGAAGTTCGTGCGGGCGACATCGCTGCAGCAATCGGTCTGAAAGACGTGACTACTGGTGACACTCTGTGTAACCCAGATCACCCGATCATTCTGGAGCGTATGGAATTCCCAGAGCCGGTAATCTCTATCGCCGTTGAACCAAAAACCAAAGCTGACCAGGAAAAAATGGGTCTGGCTCTGGGCCGTCTGGCTAAAGAAGACCCATCATTCCGCGTATGGACTGATGAAGAATCTAACCAGACCATCATCGCTGGTATGGGTGAACTGCACCTGGACATCATCGTTGACCGTATGAAGCGTGAATTCAACGTTGAAGCGAACGTGGGTAAACCTCAGGTAGCTTACCGCGAAGCGATTCGCACGAAAGTTACCGATGTTGAAGGTAAACACGCTAAGCAGTCTGGTGGTCGCGGTCAGTACGGTCACGTTGTGATCGACATGTACCCACTGGAGCCGGGCTCTAACCCTAAAGGTTACGAGTTCATCAACGACATCAAAGGTGGTGTAATTCCTGGTGAATACATCCCTGCCGTTGACAAAGGCATCCAGGAGCAGCTGAAAGCTGGTCCTCTGGCTGGTTACCCGGTTGTTGACATGGGTGTTCGTCTGCACTTCGGTTCTTACCACGACGTTGACTCCTCTGAACTGGCGTTTAAACTGGCTGCGTCTATTGCCTTTAAAGAAGGCTTTAAGAAAGCGAAACCAGTTCTGCTTGAGCCAATCATGAAGGTTGAAGTAGAGACTCCTGAAGAGAACACCGGTGACGTTATCGGTGACTTGAGCCGTCGTCGCGGTATGCTGCGCGGTCAGGAATCCGAAGTAACTGGCGTTAAGATCCATGCTGAAGTTCCGCTGTCTGAAATGTTCGGATATGCAACTCAGCTGCGTTCTCTGACCAAAGGTCGTGCATCATACACTATGGAATTCCTGAAGTATGATGATGCGCCTAACAACGTTGCTCAGGCCGTTATCGAAGCCCGTGGTAAGTAATCCACAGGATTAAAACCTAAGTCCCGTGCTCTCTCCGAAGGGGAGAGCACTATAGTAAGGAATATAGCCGTGTCTAAAGAAAAATTTGAACGTACAAAACCGCACGTCAACGTTGGTACTATCGGCCACGTTGACCATGGTAAAACTACTCTGACCGCTGCAATCACTACCGTTCTGGCTAAAACCTACGGTGGTTCTGCTCGTGCTTTCGACCAGATCGATAACGCACCAGAAGAAAAAGCGCGTGGTATCACCATCAACACGTCCCACGTTGAGTATGACACCCCGACTCGCCACTACGCACACGTAGACTGCCCAGGCCACGCCGACTATGTTAAAAACATGATCACCGGTGCTGCGCAGATGGACGGCGCGATCCTGGTTGTTGCTGCGACTGACGGCCCAATGCCTCAGACCCGTGAGCACATCCTGCTGGGTCGTCAGGTAGGCGTTCCTTACATCATCGTGTTCCTGAACAAATGCGACATGGTTGATGACGAAGAGCTGCTGGAACTGGTAGAGATGGAAGTTCGTGAACTGCTGTCTCAGTACGATTTCCCGGGCGACGACACCCCAATCGTTCGTGGTTCCGCGCTGAAAGCGCTGGAAGGCGAAGCAGAGTGGGAAGCGAAGATTGTTGAGCTGGCAGGCTTCCTGGATTCTTACATCCCAGAACCAGAGCGTGCGATTGACAAGCCATTCCTGCTGCCAATCGAAGACGTATTCTCCATCTCCGGTCGTGGTACCGTTGTTACCGGTCGTGTAGAGCGCGGTATCGTTAAAGTTGGCGAAGAAGTTGAAATCGTTGGTATCAAGGAGACTGTTAAGTCTACCTGTACTGGCGTTGAAATGTTCCGCAAACTGCTGGACGAAGGCCGTGCTGGTGAGAACGTTGGTGTTCTGCTGCGTGGTATCAAACGTGAAGAAATCGAACGTGGTCAGGTTCTGGCGAAGCCAGGCTCAATCAAGCCACACACCAAGTTCGAATCTGAAGTGTACATTCTGTCCAAAGACGAAGGCGGCCGTCATACTCCGTTCTTCAAAGGCTACCGTCCACAGTTCTACTTCCGTACAACTGACGTGACCGGTACCATCGAACTGCCAGAAGGCGTAGAGATGGTAATGCCAGGCGACAACATCAAGATGGTTGTGACGCTGATCCACCCAATCGCGATGGACGACGGTCTGCGTTTCGCAATCCGTGAAGGCGGCCGTACCGTTGGCGCGGGCGTTGTTGCTAAAGTTCTGGGCTAATTAATTACCCCTGAATTAAAAAGGACGCTTCGGCGTCCTTTTTTGTTTTCTGCAGTTTAGTGTCTGTCATAAATTTTCGCATTTTTTGCACGCTACCGACGCGTATCCTGCGGCTTGTGCTATTGTAATCATAACCATTCTCACTTACACTTTGCGCATATTTTGAACGGGAGTGTGTATGTACGTTTGTCTTTGTAATGGTGTGAGTGATAAAAAAATTCGTCAGGCCGTTCGTCAATTTCAGCCACAATCCTTCCAGCAACTGCGCAAGTTTGTTCCAGTCGGAAATCAATGCGGTAAGTGCGTCCGTGCTGCCCGTGAGATCATGCAGGATGAACTGATGCAGATCCCAGAATTCAAAGAGATTGCCTGAGCGCCTCTCTTTTTTTTGACATCCCTGTAGCCCGTTCTACGCTTCAATGAGTGGAAGCGGAGGGACTATATAATGAAAGGTGATGTTAAAATCATAAGTTATCTCAATAAATTATTGGGAAATGAGCTTGTCGCAATCAACCAGTATTTTCTTCATGCAAGAATGTTCAAAAACTGGGGCCTGACGCGCCTCAACGATGTTGAATACCACGAATCCATCGATGAGATGAAACACGCCGATAAGTATATCGAGCGTATTTTATTCCTTGAAGGCATTCCTAATCTGCAGGATCTCGGCAAACTTGGCATCGGCGAAGATGTCGAGGAGATGCTCCGTTCCGATCTGAATCTGGAACTTGAAGGGGCGAAAGATCTGCGTGAGGCTATCGCCTACGCGGATAGTGTCCATGACTACGTTAGCCGCGATATGATGATTCAGATTCTGGCCGATGAAGAGGGCCACATCGACTGGCTTGAAACCGAGTTGGATCTGATCGGTAAAATTGGCCTGCCGAATTATCTTCAGTCGCAGATCAAAGTGGAAAGTTAATCAGACTTTCCCAGCCGACGCATAAACCCGCTGCTGCCAGAAATGGCCCAAAAGGCAGTGGGTTTTTTAATGGCTCTTTTTCAGGATGCCATAAAGAGAGAATGAGAAGATAAAGGAGCGCCATCAGCGCTGCAACGAGTACCAGAACGGGCAAAATGCACCAGCCATGCCATGCTCCAAGCGCAGCCAGGTATTTTACATCGCCATAGCCCAACCCCTCGCGATGACAAACCAGCCGGTACCCCCAATAGATTGCCGCAAAACCCAGATAGCCTGCCATTGCTCCAACCACTGCGCTGGGGAGAAACTGCGGATGAAGGCAAAGCTGGAAAAGCAGTCCTGTCCAGAGTAGCGGGCATACGTAGCGGTCCGGCAGTAACCCCGAGCGAACATCTTCACGTATCAGTAAAGCCGAAAGCGCTAAATAGACGAGCAAAAAGGGCAGGGTGGTCAGCATGTCATCATCCTTGAAAAGAGGTTTTGCGCATCTTCCTCACAATGTTGACGACCGACAAATTGAAAAATGGGACTTTGCGTGGCGCCTTCCAGGAAAGAGTTGAAAGGCCAGGTGTAGCCAGAGAGTTTGCGAGGGGCTGCGCATCATGACTCTCTGGCGCTTATTTTCTAAACGACACTTGCGTCTCGCGCAGATTTACGTATAATGCGCGGGCTTGTCGTAATTGACGGCGGGTTCAATCAGAACCGGAGTGACTCATTTTGTTGCTCAACAATGCTCCCAATTGGGGAGCTACGTAAGAACGGTTACACTCTCCCATCAATCGTAATGGGTTTGAGGAGTAATCATTTTCGTTTATAAAATAATTGGAGCTCTGGTCTCATGCAGAACCAAAGAATCCGTATCCGCCTTAAAGCGTTTGATCATCGTCTGATCGATCAATCAACCGCGGAAATCGTCGAGACTGCTAAGCGCACTGGTGCGCAAGTCCGTGGTCCGATCCCGCTGCCGACCCGCAAAGAGCGCTTTACCGTTCTGATCTCCCCGCACGTCAACAAAGACGCGCGTGATCAGTACGAAATCCGCACTCACAAGCGTCTGGTTGACATCGTTGAGCCAACTGAGAAAACCGTTGATGCTCTGATGCGTCTGGATCTGGCTGCCGGTGTAGACGTGCAGATCAGCCTGGGTTAATCAGGTCATCGAGCGATTGAGAGGTTGATACAATGATTGGTTTAGTCGGTAAAAAAGTGGGCATGACCCGCATCTTCACTGAAGATGGCGTTTCAATCCCAGTAACCGTAATCGAAGTTGAAGCAAACCGCGTTACTCAGGTTAAAGATCTGGCTAACGATGGCTACCGCGCTGTTCAGGTGACCACTGGTGCTAAAAAAGCTAACCGTGTAACCAAACCAGAAGCGGGTCACTTCGCTAAAGCTGGCGTTGAAGCTGGCCGTGGTCTGTGGGAATTCCGTCTTGCTGAAGGCGAAGAGTTCACCGTAGGTCAGGATATTAGCGTTGAGCTGTTTGCTGACGTTAAAAAAGTTGACGTAACCGGTACCTCTAAAGGTAAAGGTTTTGCTGGTACCGTTAAGCGCTGGAACTTCCGTACCCAGGACGCTACTCACGGTAACTCCTTGTCTCACCGCGTTCCGGGTTCTATCGGTCAGAACCAGACTCCGGGCAAAGTGTTCAAAGGCAAGAAAATGGCAGGTCAGCTGGGTAACGAACGTGTAACCGTTCAGAGCCTGGACGTAGTACGTGTTGACGCTGAGCGCAACCTGCTGCTGGTTAAAGGTGCAGTTCCGGGTGCAACCGGTAGCGACCTGATCGTTAAACCAGCTGTGAAGGCGTAAGGGGATAGCAATGGAATTAGTATTGAAAGACGCGCAGAGCGCGCTGACTGTTTCCGAAACTACCTTCGGTCGTGATTTCAACGAAGCGCTGGTTCACCAGGTTGTAGTTGCTTATGCAGCTGGTGCTCGTCAGGGTACTCGTGCTCAGAAGACTCGTGCTGAAGTAACTGGTTCCGGCAAAAAGCCGTGGCGCCAGAAAGGTACCGGCCGTGCGCGTTCAGGTTCTATCAAGAGCCCGATCTGGCGTTCAGGTGGCGTGACCTTCGCTGCGCGTCCTCAGGACCACAGTCAAAAAGTTAACAAAAAGATGTACCGCGGCGCGCTGAAAAGCATTCTGTCCGAACTGGTACGTCAGGATCGTCTGATCGTTGTCGAATCATTCTCTGTTGAAGCGCCTAAAACTAAGCTGCTGGCACAGAAACTGAAAGACATGGCTCTGGAAGATGTGCTGATCATCACCGGTGAGCTGGACGAGAACCTGTTCCTGGCTGCGCGCAACCTGCACAAGGTTGACGTACGCGATGCAACTGGTATCGACCCGGTTAGCCTGATCGCCTTCGACAAAGTCGTAATGACTGCTGATGCTGTTAAGCAAGTTGAGGAGATGCTGGCATGATTCGTGAAGAACGTCTGCTGAAGGTGCTTCGCGCACCGCACGTTTCTGAAAAAGCGTCTACTGCGATGGAAAAAACTAACACCATCGTTCTCAAAGTTGCTAAAGACGCGACCAAAGCAGAGATCAAAGCTGCTGTGCAGAAACTGTTTGAAGTCGAAGTCGAAGTCGTTAACACCCTGGTTGTTAAAGGGAAAGTTAAACGTCACGGACAGCGTATCGGTCGTCGTAGCGACTGGAAAAAAGCTTACGTCACCCTGAAGGAAGGCCAGAACCTGGACTTCGTTGGCGGCGCTGAGTAAGTCGGAGGAGTAATACAATGGCAGTTGTTAAATGTAAACCGACATCTCCGGGTCGTCGCCACGTAGTTAAAGTGGTTAACCCTGAGCTGCACAAGGGCAAGCCTTTTGCTCCGTTGCTGGAAAAAAACAGCAAATCCGGTGGTCGTAACAACAATGGCCGTATCACCACTCGTCACATCGGTGGTGGCCACAAGCAGGCTTATCGTATTGTTGACTTTAAACGCAACAAAGACGGTATCCCAGCAGTTGTTGAGCGTCTTGAGTACGATCCGAACCGTTCCGCGAACATCGCGCTGGTTCTGTACAAAGATGGCGAACGCCGTTACATCCTGGCCCCTAAAGGCCTGAAAGCTGGCGACCAGATTCAGTCTGGCGTTGATGCTGCAATCAAAGCAGGTAACACCCTGCCGATGCGCAATATCCCGGTTGGTTCTACCGTTCATAACGTAGAAATGAAACCAGGTAAAGGCGGTCAGCTGGCACGTTCCGCTGGTACTTACGTTCAGATCGTTGCGCGTGATGGTGCTTATGTCACCCTGCGTCTGCGTTCTGGTGAAATGCGTAAAGTCGAAGCAGACTGCCGCGCTACTCTGGGCGAAGTTGGCAATGCTGAGCATATGCTGCGCGTTCTGGGTAAAGCAGGTGCTGCACGCTGGCGTGGTGTTCGTCCTACCGTTCGCGGTACTGCGATGAACCCAGTCGATCACCCACATGGTGGTGGTGAAGGTCGTAACTTTGGTAAGCACCCGGTATCTCCGTGGGGCGTTCAGACCAAAGGTAAGAAGACCCGCAGCAACAAGCGTACTGATAAATTTATCGTACGTCGCCGTAGCAAATAATTTTAGAGGATAAGCCATGCCACGTTCTCTCAAGAAAGGTCCTTTTATTGACCTGCACTTGCTGAAGAAGGTAGAGAAAGCGGTGGAAAGCGGAGACAAGAAGCCCCTGCGCACTTGGTCCCGTCGTTCAACGATCTTTCCTAACATGATCGGTTTGACCATCGCTGTCCATAATGGTCGTCAGCACGTTCCAGTCTTTGTTACCGACGAAATGGTTGGTCACAAACTGGGTGAATTCGCACCGACTCGTACTTATCGCGGCCACGCTGCTGATAAAAAAGCGAAGAAGAAATAAGGTAGGAGGAAGAGATGGAAACTTTAGCTCAACATCGCCATGCTCGTTCTTCTGCACAGAAGGTTCGCCTTGTTGCTGACCTGATTCGCGGTAAGAAAGTGTCGCAGGCCCTGGACATCCTGACTTATACCAACAAGAAAGCTGCGGTATTGGTCAAGAAAGTACTGGAATCTGCCATTGCTAACGCTGAACACAACGATGGCGCTGACATCGACGATCTGAAAGTCGCGAAAATTTTCGTAGATGAAGGCCCAAGCATGAAGCGCATTATGCCGCGTGCGAAAGGTCGTGCAGATCGCATCCTGAAGCGCACCAGCCACATTACTGTGGTTGTGTCCGATCGCTGAGACTCTGGAGACTAGCAATGGGTCAGAAAGTACATCCTAATGGTATTCGCCTGGGTATTGTAAAACCATGGAACTCTACCTGGTTTGCGAACACCAAAGAATTCGCTGACAACCTGGACAGCGATTTTAAAGTACGTCAGTACCTGACTAAGGAACTGGCTAAAGCGTCTGTATCTCGTATCGTTATCGAGCGTCCAGCTAAGAGCATCCGTGTGACTATTCACACTGCTCGCCCTGGCATCGTAATCGGTAAGAAAGGCGAAGACGTAGAAAAACTGCGCAAGGTCGTAGCGGATATCGCTGGCGTTCCTGCACAGATCAATATCGCTGAAGTTCGTAAGCCTGAACTGGACGCTAAATTGGTTGCTGACAGCATCACTTCACAGCTGGAACGTCGTGTTATGTTCCGTCGTGCTATGAAGCGTGCTGTACAGAACGCAATGCGTCTGGGCGCTAAAGGTATCAAAGTTGAAGTTAGCGGCCGTCTGGGCGGCGCGGAAATCGCACGTACCGAATGGTACCGCGAAGGTCGCGTACCGCTGCACACTCTGCGTGCTGACATTGACTACAACACCTCTGAAGCGCACACCACTTACGGTGTAATCGGCGTTAAGGTATGGATCTTCAAAGGTGAGATCCTGGGTGGTATGGCTGCTGTTGAACAACCGGAAAAACCGGCTGCTCAACCTAAAAAGCAGCAGCGTAAAGGCCGTAAATAAGGAGCGTCGCTGATGTTACAACCAAAGCGTACAAAATTCCGTAAAGTGCACAAAGGCCGCAACCGTGGTCTGGCGCAGGGTACGGATGTTAGCTTCGGCACTTTCGGTCTGAAAGCTGTTGGCCGTGGTCGTCTGACTGCACGTCAGATCGAAGCAGCACGTCGTGCAATGACCCGTGCAGTTAAGCGTCAAGGTAAGATCTGGATCCGTGTATTCCCGGACAAACCGATCACCGAGAAGCCACTGGAAGTTCGTATGGGTAAAGGTAAAGGTAACGTGGAGTACTGGGTTGCCTTGATCCAACCGGGCAAAGTCCTTTATGAAATGGACGGTGTTCCGGAAGAGCTGGCCCGTGAAGCCTTCGGCCTGGCAGCAGCGAAACTGCCTATCAAAACCACCTTTGTAACTAAGACGGTGATGTAATGAAAGCAAAAGAGCTGCGTGAAAAAAGCGTTGAAGAGCTGAACGCTGAGCTGCTGAACCTGCTGCGTGAGCAGTTCAACCTGCGTATGCAGGCTGCAAGTGGCCAGCTGCAACAGACTCACCTGCTGAAGCAAGTGCGTCGCAATGTTGCACGCGTTAAGACTTTACTGACTCAGAAGGCGGGTGCGTAATGACCGATAAAATCCGTACTCTGCAAGGTCGTGTTGTTAGCGACAAAATGGAGAAATCCATGGTTGTTGCTATCGAACGTTTCGTGAAACACCCGATCTACGGTAAATTCATCAAACGTACGACCAAACTGCACGTACATGACGAGAACAACGAATGTGGTATCGGCGACAAGGTTGAAATCCGTGAATGCCGTCCACTGTCCAAGACTAAGTCCTGGACGCTGGTTCGCGTTGTAGAGAAAGCGGTTCTGTAATAGAGTACGCATTCTCAATACGAATAAACGGCTCAGCGATGAGCCGTTTATTTTTTCTACCCATATTGCAGAAGCGGTGTTATAATGCCGCGCCCTCGATATGGGGCTTTTTAACGGCTCTGATTTTAGAGTCTCAGGTAGTAGTTGACATTAGCGGAGCACTAAAATGATCCAAGAACAGACTATGCTGACCGTCGCCGACAACTCCGGTGCACGTCGCGTAATGTGTATCAAGGTTCTGGGTGGCTCGCACCGTCGCTACGCAGGCGTAGGCGACATCATCAAGATCACCATCAAGGAAGCAATTCCACGTGGTAAGGTCAAAAAAGGTGATGTGCTGAAGGCGGTAGTGGTGCGCACCAAGAAGGGTGTTCGTCGCCCTGACGGTTCTGTCATTCGCTTCGATGGTAATGCATGCGTTATTTTGAACAATAACAGCGAGCAGCCTATCGGCACGCGTATCTTTGGGCCGGTAACTCGTGAACTTCGTACTGAAAAGTTCATGAAAATTATCTCTCTGGCACCAGAAGTACTCTAAGGAGCGAATCATGGCAGCGAAAATCCGTCGTGATGACGAAGTTATCGTGTTAACCGGTAAAGATAAAGGTAAACGCGGTAAAGTAAAAAATGTTCTGTCTTCCGGCAAACTCGTCGTTGAAGGTATCAACCTGGTTAAGAAACATCAGAAGCCGGTTCCGGCCCTGAACCAACCAGGTGGCATCGTTGAAAAAGAAGCTGCTATTCAGGTTTCTAACGTTGCTCTCTTCAATGCGGCTACCGGCAAGGCTGACCGTGTAGGCTTTAGATTCGAAGACGGCAAAAAAGTCCGTTTCTTCAAATCTACAAGTGAAACTATCAAGTAATTTGGAGTAGTACGATGGCGAAACTGCATGATTACTACAAAGACGAAGTAGTTAACAAACTCATGACTGAGTTTAACTACAATTCTGTCATGCAAGTCCCTCGGGTCGAGAAGATCACCCTGAACATGGGTGTTGGTGAAGCGATCGCTGACAAGAAACTGCTGGATAACGCAGCAGCTGACCTGACAGCAATCTCCGGTCAAAAACCGCTGATCACCAAAGCACGCAAATCTGTTGCAGGCTTCAAAATCCGTCAGGGCTATCCGATCGGCTGTAAAGTAACTCTGCGTGGCGAACGCATGTGGGAGTTCTTTGAGCGCCTGATCACTATTGCTGTTCCACGTATCCGTGACTTCCGTGGCTTGTCCGCTAAGTCTTTCGACGGTCGTGGTAACTACAGCATGGGTGTCCGTGAGCAGATCATCTTCCCAGAAATCGACTACGATAAAGTCGACCGCGTGCGTGGTTTGGATATTACCATTACCACTACTGCGAAATCTGATGAAGAAGGCCGTGCTCTGCTGGCTGCCTTTGACTTCCCGTTCCGCAAGTAAGGTAGGGTTACTGAATGGCTAAGCAATCAATGAAAGCACGCGAAGTAAAACGCGTAGCTTTAGCTGATAAATTCTTCGCTAAACGCGCTGAACTGAAAGCGATCATTTCTGATGTGAACGCTTCCGACGAAGATCGTTGGAATGCGGTTCTCAAGCTGCAGTCTCTGCCGCGTGATTCCAGCCCGTCTCGTCAGCGTAACCGCTGTCGTCAAACAGGTCGTCCACATGGTTATGTGGGCAAGTTTGGGTTGAGCCGTATCAAACTGCGTGAAGCCGCCATGCGCGGTGAAGTACCAGGCTTGAAAAAGGCTAGCTGGTAATTACCAATTGAATCACGGGAGTAAAGACAGATGAGCATGCAAGATCCGATCGCGGATATGCTGACCCGTATCCGTAACGGTCAGGCCGCGAACAAAGTTGCGGTCACCATGCCTTCCGCCAAGCTGAAAGTGGCAATTGCCAACGTGCTGAAGGAAGAAGGTTTTATCGAAGATTTTAAAGTTGAAGGCGACACCAAGCCGGAACTGGAACTTACTCTTAAGTATTTCCAGGGTAAAGCTGTTGTAGAAAGCATTCAGCGTGTCAGCCGCCCAGGCCTGCGCATCTATAAGAAAAAAGATGAGCTGCCTAAAGTTATGGCTGGTCTGGGTATCGCGGTTGTTTCTACCTCTAAAGGTGTTATGACTGATCGTGCAGCGCGCCAAGCTGGTCTTGGTGGCGAAATTATCTGCTACGTAGCCTAATCGGAGGAAAGAATGTCTCGTGTTGCTAAAGCACCGGTCGTTATTCCTGCCGGCGTTGATGTAAAAATCGACGGTCAGGTTATTACGATCAAAGGTAAAAACGGCGAGCTGACTCGTACCCTCAACAATGCTGTTGAAGTTAAACATGCAGATAACGCTCTGACCTTCGGTCCACGTGATGGTTTCGTGGATGGATGGGCTCAGGCTGGTACCGCGCGTGCCCTGCTGAACTCAATGGTTGTTGGTGTTACCGAAGGCTTCACTAAAAAGCTTCAGCTGGTTGGTGTAGGTTATCGTGCAGCGATCAAAGGGAATGCAGTAGGCCTGTCTCTGGGCTTCTCACACCCTGTTGAGCATCCGCTGCCGGCCGGTATCACTGCAGAATGTCCGACTCAAACTGAAATCGTGCTGAAAGGCGCTGATAAACAGCTGATCGGTCAGGTTGCAGCAGATCTGCGCGCCTACCGTCGTCCTGAGCCTTATAAAGGCAAGGGTGTTCGTTACGCCGACGAAGTCGTGCGTACCAAAGAGGCTAAGAAGAAGTAAGGTAACACTATGGATAAGAAATCTGCTCGTATCCGTCGTGCGACCCGCGCACGCCGCAAGCTCAAAGAGCTGGGTGCAACTCGCCTGGTGGTACATCGTACCCCGCGTCATATTTACGCACAGGTAATTGCACCGAACGGTTCTGAAGTTCTGGTAGCTGCTTCTACTGTAGAAAAAGCTATCTCAGAACAATTGAAGTACACCGGTAACAAAGACGCCGCTGCAGCTGTAGGTAAAGCTGTTGCAGAACGCGCTCTGGAAAAAGGTATCAGCAATGTTTCCTTTGACCGTTCCGGGTTCCAATATCATGGTCGTGTCCAGGCACTGGCAGATGCTGCCCGTGAAGCTGGCCTTCAGTTCTAAGGTAGAGGTGTAAGATGGCTCACATCGAAAAACAGGCTGGCGAACTGCAGGAAAAGCTGATCGCGGTTAACCGCGTATCTAAAACCGTTAAAGGTGGTCGTATTTTCTCCTTCACAGCTCTGACTGTAGTTGGTGATGGTAACGGTCGCGTTGGTTTTGGTTACGGTAAAGCGCGTGAAGTTCCAGCAGCGATCCAGAAAGCGATGGAAAAAGCCCGTCGCAATATGATTAACGTCGCGCTGAACAACGGCACCCTGCAACACCCGGTTAAAGGTGTTCACACGGGTTCTCGTGTATTCATGCAGCCAGCTTCAGAAGGTACCGGTATCATCGCCGGTGGTGCAATGCGCGCCGTTCTGGAAGTTGCTGGAGTTCATAACGTTCTGGCTAAAGCATATGGTTCCACCAACCCGATCAACGTGGTTCGTGCAACTATTGATGGCCTGGAAAATATGAATTCTCCAGAAATGGTCGCTGCCAAGCGTGGTAAATCCGTTGAAGAAATTCTGGGGTAATTGACCATGGCAAAGACTATTAAAATCACTCAAACCCGCAGTGCAATCGGTCGTCTGCCGAAACACAAGGCAACGCTGCTTGGCCTGGGTCTGCGTCGTATTGGACATACCGTTGAGCGCGAGGATACTCCCGCTGTTCGTGGTATGGTCAACGCGGTTTACTTCATGGTTAAAGTTGAGGAGTAAGAGATGCGTTTAAATACTCTGTCTCCGGCCGAAGGCTCTAAAAAGGCGGGTAAACGCCTGGGTCGTGGTATCGGTTCTGGCCTCGGTAAAACCGGTGGTCGTGGTCACAAAGGTCAGAACTCTCGTTCTGGCGGTGGCGTACGTCGCGGTTTCGAGGGTGGTCAGATGCCACTGTACCGTCGTCTGCCGAAGTTCGGCTTCACCTCTCGCAAAGCAGCGATCACAGCGGAAATCCGTCTGTCTGACCTGGCGAAAGTTGAAGGCGGCGTTGTAGACCTGAACACGCTGAAAGCAGCAAACATTATCGGTATCCAGATCGAGTTCGCGAAAGTGATCCTGGCTGGTGAAGTTTCTACTCCGGTAACTGTTCGTGGCCTGCGTGTTACTAAAGGTGCTCGTGCTGCTATCGAAGCTGCTGGCGGTAAAATTGAGGAATAAGTAGCAGATGGCTAAGCAACCGGGATTAGATTTTCAAAGTGCCAAAGGTGGATTTGGCGAGCTGAAACGCAGACTGCTGTTTGTTATCGGCGCGCTGATTGTGTTCCGTATTGGCTCTTTTATTCCGATCCCTGGTATCGATGCCGCTGTACTTGCCAAACTGCTTGAGCAACAGCGAGGCACCATCATTGAAATGTTTAACATGTTCTCTGGTGGTGCTCTCAGCCGTGCTTCTATCTTTGCTCTGGGTATCATGCCGTATATTTCGGCATCGATTATTATCCAGCTGCTGACGGTCGTTCATCCGGCCCTGGCAGAGTTGAAGAAAGAAGGGGAGTCTGGACGTCGTAAGATTAGTCAGTACACCCGCTACGGTACTCTGGTGCTGGCAATATTCCAGTCGATCGGTATTGCTACCGGTCTTCCGAATATGCCTGGTATGCAGGGTCTGGTGTTAAACCCAGGCTTTGCATTCTATTTCACCGCTGTTGTAAGTCTGGTCACAGGAACGATGTTCCTGATGTGGCTCGGCGAACAGATTACTGAACGTGGTATCGGTAACGGTATCTCGATCATTATCTTTGCCGGTATCGTTGCGGGTCTCCCGCCGGCCATCGCCCACACTATCGAGCAAGCGCGTCAAGGCGACCTGCACTTCCTCCTGTTGCTGTTGGTTGCAGTATTAGTATTTGCAGTGACGTTCTTTGTTGTCTTCGTGGAACGTGGTCAACGCCGCATTGTGGTGAACTACGCTAAACGTCAGCAGGGTCGTCGTGTCTATGCTGCACAGAGCACACATTTACCGCTGAAAGTGAATATGGCGGGGGTTATCCCGGCTATCTTCGCTTCCAGTATTATTCTGTTCCCAGCGACCATCGCGTCATGGTTCGGGGGCGGTACTGGTTGGAACTGGCTGACAACAATTTCGCTGTATTTGCAGCCTGGGCAACCACTTTATGTGTTACTCTATGCGTCTGCGATCATCTTCTTCTGTTTCTTCTACACGGCGTTGGTCTTCAACCCGCGTGAAACAGCAGATAACCTGAAGAAGTCCGGTGCATTTGTACCAGGAATTCGTCCGGGAGAGCAAACGGCGAAGTATATCGATAAAGTAATGACTCGCCTGACTTTGGTTGGTGCGCTTTATATTACTTTTATCTGCCTGATCCCGGAGTTCATGCGTGATGCAATGAAAGTGCCGTTCTACTTCGGTGGGACCTCGTTGCTTATCGTTGTTGTCGTGATTATGGACTTTATGGCTCAAGTGCAAACTCTGATGATGTCCAGTCAGTATGAGTCTGCATTGAAGAAGGCGAACCTGAAAGGCTACGGCCGCTAATTGGTCGCCTGAGAAGTTACGGAGAGTAAAAATGAAAGTTCGTGCTTCCGTCAAGAAATTATGCCGTAACTGCAAAATCGTTAAGCGTGATGGTGTCATCCGTGTGATTTGCAGTGCCGAGCCGAAGCATAAACAGCGCCAAGGCTGATTATTTCGCATATTTTTCTTGCAAAGTTGGGTTGAGCTGGCTAGATTAGCCAGCCAATCTTTTGTATGTCTGTACGTTTCCATTTGAGTATCCTGAAAACGGGCTTTTCAGCATGGTGCGTACATATTAAATAGTAGGAGTGCATAGTGGCCCGTATAGCAGGCATTAACATTCCTGATCAGAAACATGCTGTGATCGCATTAACTTCGATCTACGGCGTCGGCAAGACCCGTTCCAAAGCCATTCTGGCTGCAGCGGGTATCGCTGAAGATGTTAAGATCAGTGAGCTGTCTGAAGAACAAATCGACACGCTGCGTGACGAAGTTGCCAAATTTGTCGTTGAAGGTGATCTGCGCCGTGAAATCAGCATGAGCATCAAGCGCCTGATGGATCTTGGTTGCTATCGCGGTTTGCGTCATCGTCGTGGTCTGCCAGTGCGCGGTCAGCGTACTAAGACCAACGCACGTACCCGTAAGGGTCCGCGCAAACCGATCAAGAAATAATCGGGGTGATTGAATAATGGCAAAGGCACCAGTTCGTGCACGTAAACGTGTAAGAAAACAAGTCTCTGACGGCGTGGCTCATATCCATGCTTCTTTCAACAACACCATCGTTACTATTACTGATCGTCAGGGTAACGCATTGGGTTGGGCAACAGCCGGTGGTTCCGGTTTCCGTGGTTCTCGCAAATCCACTCCGTTCGCAGCTCAGGTTGCAGCAGAGCGTTGCGCTGAAGCCGTAAAAGAATACGGCATCAAGAATCTGGAAGTTATGGTTAAAGGTCCGGGTCCGGGTCGTGAATCTACTGTTCGCGCTCTGAACGCCGCTGGTTTCCGCATCACGAATATTACTGATGTGACTCCGATCCCTCATAACGGTTGTCGTCCGCCGAAAAAACGTCGCGTATAACGCTCGTTTTTTAGGTTAGTTGGAGATAGAAAATGGCAAGATATTTGGGTCCTAAGCTCAAGCTGAGCCGTCGTGAGGGCACCGACTTATTCCTTAAGTCTGGCGTTCGCGCGATCGATACCAAGTGTAAAATTGAACAAGCTCCTGGCCAGCACGGTGCGCGTAAACCGCGTCTGTCTGACTATGGTGTGCAGTTGCGTGAAAAGCAAAAAGTTCGCCGTATGTACGGTGTGCTGGAGCGTCAGTTCCGTAACTACTATAAAGAAGCAGCACGTCTGAAAGGCAACACAGGTGAAAACCTGCTGGCCCTGCTGGAAGGTCGTCTGGACAACGTTGTATACCGTATGGGCTTCGGCGCGACTCGTGCTGAATCACGCCAGCTGGTTAGCCATAAAGCAATCATGGTAAACGGTCGTGTTGTTAACATCGCTTCTTATCAGGTTAAAGCGAATGACGTTGTTAGCATTCGTGAGAAAGCGAAAAAGCAATCTCGCGTGAAGGCCGCTCTGGAGCTGGCTGAGCAGCGTGAAAAGCCAACCTGGCTGGAAGTTGATGCTGGCAAGATGGAAGGTACGTTCAAGCGTCAGCCGGAACGTTCTGATCTGTCTGCGGACATTAACGAACACCTGATCGTCGAGCTTTACTCCAAGTAAAGCTTAGTACCAAAGAGAGGACACAATGCAGGGTTCTGTGACAGAGTTTCTAAAACCGCGCCTGGTAGATATCGAGCAAGTGAGTTCGACGCACGCCAAGGTGACCCTTGAGCCTTTAGAGCGTGGCTTTGGCCATACTCTGGGTAACGCACTGCGCCGTATTCTGCTCTCATCGATGCCGGGTTGCGCGGTGACCGAGGTTGAGATTGATGGTGTACTTCATGAGTACAGCACCAAAGAAGGCGTTCAGGAAGATATCCTTGAAATCCTGCTCAACCTGAAAGGGCTGGCGGTGAGAGTTCAGGGTAAAGATGAAGTTATTCTTACTCTGAATAAATCTGGCATTGGCCCTGTGACTGCAGCCGACATCACCCACGACGGTGATGTTGAAATCGTCAAGCCGCAGCACGTGATCTGCCACCTGACCGATGAGAACGCAGCGATTAGCATGCGTATCAAAGTTCAGCGCGGTCGTGGTTATGTGCCGGCTTCTGCCCGAATTCATTCGGAAGAAGATGAGCGCCCAATCGGCCGTCTGCTGGTCGACGCATGCTACAGCCCTGTAGAGCGTATTGCCTACAATGTTGAAGCAGCGCGTGTAGAACAGCGTACCGACCTGGACAAGCTGGTCATCGAAATGGAAACCAACGGCACAATCGATCCTGAAGAGGCGATTCGTCGTGCGGCAACCATCCTGGCAGAACAACTGGAAGCTTTCGTTGATTTACGTGATGTACGTCAGCCGGAAGTGAAAGAAGAGAAACCAGAATTCGATCCGATCCTGCTGCGCCCTGTTGACGATCTCGAGTTGACTGTCCGCTCTGCTAACTGCCTCAAGGCAGAAGCTATCCACTATATCGGTGATCTGGTACAGCGTACCGAGGTTGAGTTGCTGAAAACGCCTAACCTGGGTAAAAAATCTCTTACCGAGATTAAAGACGTGCTGGCTTCACGTGGTCTGTCTCTGGGCATGCGCCTGGAAAACTGGCCACCGGCAAGCATTGCTGACGAGTAACCGGATCACAGGTTAAGGTTTTACTGAGAAGGATAAGGTCATGCGCCATCGTAAGAGTGGTCGTCAACTGAACCGCAACAGCAGCCATCGCCAGGCTATGTTCCGCAACATGGCAGGTTCACTGGTTCGTCATGAGATCATCAAGACGACCCTGCCTAAAGCGAAAGAGCTGCGTCGCGTAGTTGAGCCGCTGATTACTCTTGCCAAGACTGACAGCGTTGCTAATCGTCGTCTGGCATTCGCCCGTACTCGTGATAACGAGATCGTGGCAAAACTGTTTAACGAACTGGGCCCGCGTTTCGCGAGCCGTGCCGGTGGTTACACTCGTATTCTGAAGTGTGGCTTCCGTGCAGGCGACAACGCGCCGATGGCTTACATCGAGCTGGTTGATCGTTCAGAATCTAAAGCAGAAGCTGCTGCAGAGTAATCTGTAGTAACGTAAAAAAACCCGCCTCGGCGGGTTTTTTTATATCCGCAGGATCCCCACTTCTCTACAATAACTGTATCTTTTATGTCCACTGCGTGGAGTTCAACATGTGGTTGCTGGACCAATGGGCAGAACGCCATATCTGCGATGCCCAACGAAAAGGTGAATTCGATAATCTCCCGGGTAGCGGCGCGCCCTTAGTGCTGGATGATGATTCGCACATTCCTGCCGATCTGCGAGCCGGATACCGATTACTGAAAAACGCAGGCTGTTTACCTCCCGAACTGGAACAGCGCAAAGAAGCTGTCGAATTGACTGACCTGCTCAAGGGTATTCGTAAGGACGATCCGCGGCATCAGGAAATAAGTCGCCGATTGAGAGTAATCGAGCTCAGACTACGGCAGGTGGGAATGAGCACCGACTTTTTGCAGGGTGACTATTACGAAAATATCAGGCAAAGATTAGACGAGGAATAAGCATGTATCGTATTGGTGAACTTGCCAGGCTCGCAAACGTAACGCCGGACACTGTCCGCTATTACGAGAAGCAGCAGATGATAGATCATGAAGTGCGAACTGAGGGGGGGTTCCGTCTCTATACGGATAACGATCTCCAGCGTTTGCGCTTTATTCGGTACGCGCGTCAGCTCGGATTTTCGCTGGAATCGATCCGCGAACTGTTATCGATCCGCATCGATCCTGAACATCACACCTGTCAGGAATCTAAAAGCATTGTCCAGGCAAGGCTGGATGAGGTCGAAGCACGTATTCAGGAGCTGCAGACCATGCAGCGTTCACTGCAACGGCTGAATGACGCGTGCTGCGGTACCGCGCACAGCAGCGTGTATTGTTCCATTCTGGAAACGCTCGAGCAAGGGGCAAGCCGCAGGGATGTTGATTTTTAGCCAGTCCGGGACTAGACTCCCGTCGTCATTTACCATGCTCAGGAGAGATTATGAGCCGCTACCAGCATACCAAAGGACAAATTAAGGATAACGCCATTGAGGCACTGCTTCACGATCCGCTTTTCAGGCAGCGTGTTGAGAAGAGTAAAAAAGGAAAAGGGAGCTATCTGCGTAAAGATAAACATGCAAAACGGGGTAACTGGGAGGCCAGTGGCAAGCAAGCGATTCGCTTATTTACCACTGGCCTTCCGGCTTTTTGGTGCTGATTAAGAGCGGTTATTCTGCTCTTTTAACAAATCACGGATTTCACTCAGCAACACTTCTTCTTTGGACGGTGCTGCAGGCGCAGCTGCTGGTTCTTCTTTTTTACGGTTAAGCCTGTTGATGAGCTTGATGGCCATAAAAATGGCGAACGCCACAATCACAAAATCAAACACATTCT
Source organism: Enterobacter sp. 2VL (assembly GCF_005503595.1). Classification (NCBI taxonomy): domain Bacteria; kingdom Pseudomonadati; phylum Pseudomonadota; class Gammaproteobacteria; order Enterobacterales; family Enterobacteriaceae; genus Enterobacter; species Enterobacter sp. 2VL. The sequence continues at coordinate 9,328 of NZ_SCNE01000010.1, read as the reverse complement.
GGATGAACACGCCGTAATGCATTACGACGGCAGGAATATCTCCCTGAGCCTCGCGAAGCGTAACGGCAAACTGTTTAAAATCGATGCCGCCGATCAGCAACCCTAAAGGTGGCATAATAATGTCGGCAACTAAAGATGAAACGATCTTACCGAACGCTGCACCAATAATGACACCCACTGCCAAATCCACCACATTCCCGCGCATCGCAAATTCGCGAAATTCTTTAATAAAACTCATTATTTTCTCCTTGGACCACCTGACGCCTATAAGTTTAACAAATGATTAGCCATTTGCCATTGGTGATAAATATTCGCTATGAAAAATAAAAGGCATAGAGATGAGAGGGTTAAATGAGGGGCTCAATAATGAACCCCCAGATATCAAAGGAAGAATGGGCTTGGCTGGAATAACCGTTCAACGTCGGTAATAAATTTCTTATCCGTAAGGAACATAATTACATGGTCGCCTTGTTCGATACGTAAATTATCATTGGCGATCATGACGTCATTTCCACGAACTACGGCGCCGATGATTGTTCCCGGTGGGAGCTTGATTTCATCGATGGAACGACCGACAACGCGTGAGGTAGTTTCATCGCCATGCGCGACGGCCTCAATGGCTTCAGCCACCCCACGACGAAGTGATGAAACACCCACGATATCAGCTTTACGTACATGGCTCAGCAGGGCGGAAATCGTCGCCTGCTGCGGAGAAATCGCGATATCAATGACGCTGCCCTGAACAAGATCAACGTAGGCACGGCGCTGAATAAGCACCATCACCTTTTTGGCCCCCATACGTTTTGCGAGCATGGCGGACATAATGTTCGCTTCATCGTCGTTGGTCACCGCAATGAACAGATCAACTTGATCGATATGCTCTTCCGCCAGCAGCTCCTGATCCGATGCATCCCCGAAAAATACGATCGTATTTTGTAATTTTTCCGCGAGTTCAGAGGCGCGCTGTTGATCGCGCTCGATCAGTTTTACGCTGTAATCTTTCTCAAGGCGTCGGGCAAGACCCGCACCGATGTTACCACCGCCGACCAGCATGATGCGCTTATAGGGTTTTTCAAGACGCTGAAGCTCACTCATCACCGCGCGGATATGTTGTGATGCCGCAATAAAGAAGACTTCATCGCCCGCTTCAACAATCGTCGAGCCTTGCGGACGGATTGGCCGGTCGTGACGGAAAATGGCGGCGACACGCGTATCAATATGTGGCATGTGCTCGCGCATCGTGGACAGCGCATTGCCTATCAGCGGGCCACCGTAATAGGCCTTCACAACGGCAAGACTGACTTTACCTTCGGCAAAGTTGACCACCTGCAAAGCGCCCGGGTATTCGATCAGGCGATAAATGCTGTCGATAACCAGCTGTTCCGGCGCGATAAGATGATCGATAGGTACCGCTTCTGAATTAAACAGCTTTTCTGCATCCCGCACATAGTCCGGAGAACGTATGCGGGCGATTCGGTTTGGCGTGTTGAAAAGCGAATAGGCCACCTGGCATGCAACCATATTGGTTTCGTCAGAACTGGTTACGGCAACCAGCATGTCGGCATCGTCAGCACCCGCCTCACGCAGGACGCGGGGATGTGAACCGTGTCCTTGCACAACGCGCAGGTCAAATTTGTCCTGTAAAACCCGCAGGCGTTCGCCGTTTGTATCGACAATGGTGATGTCGTTATTTTCGCCGACAAGATTTTCCGCCAGCGTCCCGCCAACCTGTCCTGCACCCAGAATGATAATCTTCATATTTCGTGACCTGTTCTCAACATCACTCTTTGATTAGCTTAGCGTAAAAGAAGCCATCACCCTCTTCAGCGCCAGGCAGGTTCTGCTGTCCCGGCTGTTCAGGCGTGCCCGTATCATGCAGCGCTGCGTCAGGCGTACGTTTAAGGAAGGCGGCAATCTGCTGACTGTTTTCCTCGGGAAGTACGGAGCAGGTTGCATATACCAGGGTTCCGCCAGCTTTCAGGTGCGGCCAGATAGCATCGAGGATGTCGGACTGCAGTTGAGCCAGTTCCTTGATGTCACGATCGCGGCGCAGCCATTTAATATCGGGATGACGACGGATGACGCCCGTTGCAGAGCAGGGAGCATCAAGCAAAATGCGATCGAACTGCGTGTTGCCACACCAGTCTGCAGGTGTTCTGCCGTCGCCTTGCTTAACCTGCGCCTTCATGCCTAAACGCTTCAGGTTGTCATAGACGCGTGACAGGCGCTGCTCATCGACGTCAACGGCGAGAACATCGGCCTGCGGCGCAACTTCCAGAATATGCGTTGTTTTGCCGCCGGGTGCAGCACAGAGATCGAGGATCTTCTCACCGTTTTTCGGTTCAAGCCAGGTCATGCAGCCTTGTGCAGAAGCATCCTGTACGGTCACCCAGCCCTCTTCAAACCCAGGCAACGCGTGTACCGGGGCAGGGGAGGCTAAACGCACGGCATCCGGGTAAGCTTCGTGGATGAATCCGCTCATTCCTGACTCTTCCAGCAACGCCAGCCACTCATCGCGCTTATGATGAGTGCTGTTCACGCGAAGCCACATCGGAGGACGTTGATTATTGGCCTCTGCAATGGCTTGCCACTGCGTTGGATAGGCTTTTTTCAGGCGGTTCAGCAGCCAGTCAGGATGAAGGAAACGCTTCTCAGTCTGGGCGAACTCAGCTAAAAGTTCCTCCTGCTGTCGCTGGAACTGGCGCAACACCCCGTTAATCAATCCTTTAAGCTGAGGACGCTTAATCGCAATGGCGCCTTCCACCGTTTCGGCAAGCGCAGCATGAGGGGGAATGCGGGTATGCAGGAGCTGATAGAATCCCACCATAATCAAATAATGCACGCTACGCTGTTTGCCGGTCATGGGGCGTGCCATCAGCCGGCTAATCATCCATTCAAGCTGAGACAACGTGCGAAGCACACCAAAGCACAGCTCCTGCAGCAGCGCCTTATCTTTATCAGAGACTTTTTGTTGCAGCGGTGGCAGGACATTGCTCAGTGACTGGCCCTGCTCAATAACTTTTTCAACGGCCTGTGCCGCCATACTGCGTAAATTTTGTTTTTTCATAACCGTAGAAATAAAAATGCCCGGAAACTCCGGGCTTTAAGAATTAATTTGCTCAGGCAAGACGATTGCCAGGGATAAACCATTCACGCCGGGAATTTAACAGATCCTGAACACTCATCGCTTTCTTGCCAGCCGGCTGCAGTGACTCAAGATTCAAAATGCCGTCTGCCGTGGCGACCTGGATACCCTGTTTATTTGCCTCAACGATCGTCCCCGGAGCGGCCTGCACATGGCTCTCTATCACCGAGGCCTTCCAGACTTTCACCGGCTGATCGTCAATGACCATCCAGCTCACTGGCCAGGGGTTGAAGGCGCGTATGCAACGCTCTAGCTGAGCCGCAGGAAGCGTCCAGTCAAGCAGAGCTTCATCTTTACTGAGTTTTTCGGCGTAAGTCACCAGCGCTTCATCCTGAACTTCAGGCTTTGCGGTGCCTTCAGCAAGCTGCTCCAGGGTCTTGATGAGGCCCTGTGGACCCAACTCTGCCAGCTTATCGTACAGCGTGGCGCTGGTATCCTCTGGGGTAATAGGGCACGACAGTTTATACAACATGTCACCGGTGTCTAAACCTACGTCCATCTTCATGATGGTCACACCGGTTTCTGCATCACCCGCCCATAGCGAACGCTGAATCGGCGCCGCACCGCGCCAGCGTGGCAGCAGTGAACCGTGAACGTTGATGCACCCGAAACGCGGCATATCAAGCACAGCTTTCGGCAGAATTAAACCGTAAGCCACGACGACCATCACATCGGCATTCAGGTCAGCGACCAGTTGCTGGTTCTCTTCAGGGCGTAAAGAGGCGGGCTGGAAAACCGGGAGGCCATGTTCTTCGGCAAGGGCTTTCACCGGGCCTGGCATGAGCTTTTTACCACGACCTGCCGGACGATCCGGTTGGGTGAAGACGCCAACAACGTTGTGACCAGAAGATAACAGCGCGTCCAGATGACGCGCTGCAAAATCAGGCGTTCCCGCGAAGATAATGCGTAGTGTTTTAGACACGTTGATCCTTGTATCCGGGGGGATATTATGCGCGAGAGCGCATACGATCCAGTTTCTCGACTTTCTGACGAATACGCTGCTGTTTCAGTGGGGAGAGGTAATCGATAAACAGTTTACCGACCAGATGATCCATCTCGTGCTGAATACAAATTGCCAGCAGGTCGTCTGCTTCCAGCTCGAACGGCTTGCCTTCACGATCGAGTGCGCGAATTTTCACTTTCTCGGCGCGTGGGACCAAAGCGCGTTGTTCTGGAATAGACAGGCAGCCTTCCTCAATGCCCGTTTCGCCGCTCTTTTTCAGCAGCTCAGGGTTAATCAGCACCAAGCGGCCGTCGCGATTTTCAGAAACGTCAATCACGATAATACGCTTGTGAATGTCTACCTGCGTTGCCGCAAGGCCAATACCCTCTTCAGCGTACATGGTATCGAACATATCATCGACGATACGCTGAATTTCTGCATTCACTTCTTTAACCGGTTCAGCGACGATGCGAAGGCGCTCGTCCGGAATATGTAACACTTGCAAAACTGCCATAAATTTCCAGAGTCGTGTTCAGGAGTTGATAAGATTAATAACTCTATTCTAGACAAATCCCCCTTCGATTGACAGCATCTGTGACCAATCGCAATGATTGCGGAGACGGCGTGTGGCAGGGGAAAGGATGACATCTACAGAGATATGGTTACGGCTTATCAGCATCGGTTCATTGGGTGGCGAAGAGATGCTGGATGTCGCAGAAAAACTCTCGCGCCAGACCGTTATCGATACTGGCTCAGCAAGGGAGGCGGGGCTGTCAGCAAAGCGCGCCGAAAAATTCGTTGCGCTGAGTGAATGCGAGCTGGAATCAAGCCTTAACTGGTTAGAGCAGCCGGGGCATTATTTGCTGACTGCCCATCATCCTCTCTATCCCCCTTTGTTGCGAACCCTCCCTGATTATCCCGGCGCGCTGTTTGTGAAAGGAAGCCTGGATGTGCTCACAACCCTTCAACTGGCGGTTGTCGGGAGTCGTGCCCCCTCATGGTATGGCGAGCGATGGGGAAAAATCTTGTGCGAGTCGCTGGCGCAGTGCGGTTTTACGATAACCAGCGGGTTGGCGTGCGGTATCGATGGCGTTGCTCATCACGCAGCACTTGCAGCAGGTGGCCGCAGCGTGGCGGTGTTAGGCAACGGGCTCTTTAGCGTGTACCCGCGACGGCATCATCATCTGGCTGAGCGGCTGGTTGAGTCGGGAGGGGCGATAGTGTCGGAGTTCTCTTTATCGACGCAGCCCAGGCCCGGTAATTTTCCTCGCCGTAATCGGATTATCAGCGGGTTGAGCCAGGGCGTCCTGGTCGTCGAAGCGGCAATACGCAGTGGCTCGCTTGTCACGGCAAGGTGCGCTCTGGAGCAGGGGCGCGAAGTGTTTGCGCTACCTGGCCCTGTTGGTAATCTTGGTTGCGAAGGCCCACACTGGCTCATCAAGCAAGGCGCAACGCCTGTTACCTGTATTGAAGACATTCTGCAAAATGTGCAACACGGATTGCAGTGGCTGCCAGAGGAACCCGAAAAGAGACATAATTCATCAGATCAGCAGGCGGTGGCATTGCCATTTCCCAAGCTCCTGGCTAACGTAGGAGATGAGGTAACACCTGTTGACGTTGTCGCTGAACGTGCCGGCCAACCTGTGCCAGTTACGGTAGCACAGCTACTCGAACTGGAGTTAGCAGGATGGATCGCAGCTGTACCCGGCGGCTATGTCCGATTAAGGAGGGCAAGCCATGTTCGACGTACTGATGTATTTGTTTGAGACTTACATCCATAACGAAGCAGAAATGCGAGTGGATCAGGACAAATTGACACGGGATCTTACCGATGCAGGATTTGAGCGGGAAGATATTTATAATGCGTTGATGTGGCTGGAGAAACTGGCTGATTATCAGGAAGGTCTGGCCGAGCCGATGCAGTTGGCTTCGGACCCACTTTCTGTACGCATCTATACAGCTGAAGAGTGTGAAAGGCTGGATGCCAGCTGCCGGGGATTCATTTTGTTCCTTGAGCAGATTCAGGTGCTAAACCTCGAAACGCGAGAAATGGTGATAGAGCGCGTGATGGCGCTGGATACGGCAGAATTCGAGCTGGACGATCTCAAGTGGGTCATCCTGATGGTTCTGTTCAATATTCCGGGTTGTGAAAATGCCTATCAGCAAATGGAAGAATTACTCTTTGAAGTGAATGAAGGTATGCTGCACTAAATTCTATGTGCAGCACCAAGAGTTGTTATGGCCAAATCAGCACTATTCACGGTGCATAAAAATGAGCCCTGTCCACAGTGTGGGGCTGAACTTGTCATTCGGTCCGGGAAACACGGTCCGTTTCTCGGTTGTTCACACTATCCGGAATGTGATTATGTCCGTCCCCTGAAAAGCCAGGCGGACGGACATATCGTCAAAGTTCTGGAGGGGCAATTGTGCCCGCTTTGCGGCAGCGAATTGGCGCTGAGGCAGGGGCGTTTCGGGATGTTTATCGGATGCAGCCGATACCCTGAATGTGGACATACAGAACAAATTGATAAGCCCGATGAAACGGCGATTGCCTGCCCACAGTGTCAACGCGGGCAGCTGGTGCAGCGTCGTTCTCGTTTCGGTAAGACCTTCCATTCATGCGATCGCTATCCTGAATGCCAGTTCGTTATCAATTTCAAACCGGTAGCGGGGGTCTGCCCTCATTGCAATTATCCGCTACTTATAGAGAAGAAAACGGCGCAAGGCTTGAAACACTTCTGCGCCAGTAAACAATGTGGAAAGCCGGTTTCGGCGGATCAAACCAGTGAATAATAACCTGCCAACAGGCTCCATTGCGCATGCGGTGGACGTCCTGAAAAATGAAGAAGTCATCGCTTATCCGACAGAGGCTGTCTTTGGTGTCGGTTGTGACCCCGACAGTGAAAAGGCCGTCAGTCGTTTACTTGCACTCAAGCAGAGACCCGTTGAAAAAGGGCTGATTTTAATTGCTGCTAACTACGAGCAGCTTAAACCTTATATAGATGATGCCATGCTGACACCGGCGCAGCGTGAGACGATCTTCTCGGCCTGGCCTGGGCCAGTGACCTTCGTTTTCCCGGCACAGCCAACCACGCCGCGCTGGTTGACCGGGCGCTTTGATTCCCTCGCCGTTCGCGTAACTGACCATCCGCTGGTGGTGGAACTGTGTCTGGCGTTTGGTAAGCCCCTGGTCTCTACCAGCGCCAACCTGACGGGATTGCCTCCTTGTCGCACAACCGAAGAAGTGCTGGCTCAGTTCGGGAATGATTTTCCGGTCGCGATCGGCGAAACGGGCGGTCGCCTGAATCCGTCTGAAATTCGCGATGCCTTAACCGGCGAACGTTTTCGCCAGGGGTAACATGATGGAAACCTACGCTGTTTTTGGTAATCCGATTGCGCACAGTAAATCACCGTTGATCCATCAGCAATTTGCTGAGCAACTTCAGATAGATCATCCCTATGGCCGTGTGTTGGCTCCCGTAGGTGCATTTGTGCCTGCTTTGGACGCCTTTTTCACGGCGGGCGGTAAAGGTGCGAATGTGACCGTGCCTTTTAAGGAAGAGGCGTTCGAACGCGCGGATGAACTCACCGAGCGAGCCTCTCTTGCGGGCGCGGTGAATACCCTCAAACGGCTTGAGGATGGACGCCTTCTGGGTGATAACACGGACGGGATCGGCTTACTCAGCGATCTCGAAAGACTGTCATTTATCAAACCCGGCTTTCGGGTTCTGCTGATTGGCGCGGGTGGGGCCTCACGGGGCGTGCTGCTTCCTCTGCTTTCGCTGGATTGTGCTGTAACCATTACCAACAGAACCTTCTCCAGAGCGGAAGCGCTGGCAGTGTTGTTTGCACACACCGGCAGCGTGAGTGCGGTAGACCTTAACGATCTTGCCGATCGGGAGTTCGATCTCGTCATTAATGCGACGTCCAGCGGCATTGGCGGTGAAGTCCCCGCGATCCCGGCGTCGCTGATAAGCAGTCATCTCTATTTTTATGACATGTACTATCAGAAGGGGAAAACGCCTTTCCTGGCGTGGTGCGAAAAACATGGCGCAAAACATATGGCGGATGGTCTGGGTATGCTGGTGGCACAAGCTGCGCATGCTGTACTTCTCTGGCATGGCGTGTTGCCTGAGGTTGAGCCGGTGATTGAAACGTTGAAACGGGAACTGATGGCGTGAACCAGGCGATCCACTTTCCGGACCGGGAAATTTGGGATGAAGAGAAGCAGGCGGTATGTTTCCCGGTGCTGGTACACGGCATGCAGCTTACCTGTGCTATTAGTGAGGAAACGCTACGTCGTCGCTTTGGTGGCTCCGCGCCGCTTGAGATATTCTGCGAAAATCGCTGGGACCTTGAAGAAGAAGCCAGCGATTTAATTCGCGATCAGATGGAAGACGATCAGGGCTGGATTTGGTTGTCCTGATCCAGATAGTCATTTTTCCATTTAACGTAGTTGTTGGCCGAGTACTTCAGCCCTTCAATTTCCGCCTCTTTTAAGGGACGGATCTGTTTTACCGGGCTGCCTAAATAGAGATAGCCGCTTTCCAGGCGTTTATTTTGCGGAACAAGACTCCCGGCGCCGATCATTACGTCATCTTCTACGATGACGCCATCGAGCAAAATCGACCCCATCCCTACCAGAACCCGGTTTCCAATCGTGCAGCCGTGAAGCATGACTTTATGACCCACGGTAACATCCTCGCCGATAATAAGCGGATTGCCCTGCGGGTTGTAGGACGATTTGTGAGTGACATGCAGGACGCTGCCGTCCTGAATATTGGTCCGTGCGCCAATTGCTACATAGTTGACGTCCCCCCTGATCGCGACGAGCGGCCACACACTGACATCGTCTGCCATTCGAACATCGCCAATGACCACGCTGCTGGGATCGATCATCACGCGATCGCCTGTTTGAGGGACCAGATCTTTATAGGGACGTAATGCTGTAGACATATCTACCTCGACAGATGAGCGTTATATAAGAAGACTTTGATCGCATTGTAGGGTCGAGGCAAGACAAAATGCGTCAATATTTAGTCAGATCGGATGGGATTTCAGCGAAAAGCGCGGAAAATCAGCAGTCAGTAAAAAAGATCCAAAAAATACTTGTGCTAAAAAATGGGATCCCTATAATGCGCCTCCATCGACACGGCAGATGTGAATCACTTCACACAACAACCGGTTCGGTTGAAGAGAAAAAATCCTGAGATTCAGGGTTGACTCTGAAAGAGGAAAGC